>NZ_FNJP01000004.1:0-427203 GCF_900104165.1 Phyllobacterium sp. YR620 | reverse complement strand
ATCAGGAAGTTCATGGAAAATTTGAGTTCGAAGATTCCCATGTTTAAGGAGAAAATATCATCGATCCTTTCTCTCTGGAGTCCTTCGGGCAATTGGCCCTCAACTTCGTCCCAAATAATGCCCCCACTCACTGCGCGCAGGGTTTTGATCCGCATTGTTACTCTGCGATTTATAGCCGCCTGGATGAGCGGAACAAAGATCAGTTGCGGCGTTATCATCAGGAGAGCCACAACAGCCATGGAAGGCTGAATGTAAACCATATATCCGGCGACAGTAAGAAGCAGTCCGCCCTGCAGCAGGGGCTCCGACGTGTAAATACCAACGAAGCCACCAATGGCTTCGGCTTCGGCAAGCATCATCGAGTTCTCAATGCCCACGTCCTCGGCCCCAGCGCGGTCTACTGGCATACGACCGGTTAGCGTTTGAACCGTCAATCGCAAACTTCGGACGGCCTTCTCGCCCACCCAGCTGCGATAAATATTCATCAGGAGTTTAACAAAGCCTTGGGTAAGTGCGAGCCCGATATAGATGAGCGATAGCACCAATATCGGACGATAGTCGCCCCCTTTGACAGCCCCATTGATTATGCGGCGCTGGATTTCGAGTGGCGCGGCATCCATGAGGAAAATCAATACCGACATTACCGAGAGCGCAATTTGATGCCAAAGACTGAAGCGACTGACGAATAACAGGAGGGTTTCAGGCATCAACTTTGCCGGGAAGACAGTGGTAAGCCATAATCCATTTCTGGAGACAGGCATTTTCATCCCGCCACACCTTGATTCCCACAGGATATGTCTGATGCGCGACGATCGCGGATCATCTCAACAAAACGGCGATCAGCGTTGCGTGGAAGAGCCATCATGAGAAATTCCCAAAGCGCGCTTCGCCCACAGGCCTTGGGCAGGAGGAGCGTGGCGCCTGCAATGACGCACTCGATAAGAGTTTCTGCATTGGCTGGCTCCAGGAAATTAGCTTCTTCGCCTTTTTGTTGACCCTACTCCCTAAACGGTTCGGCGTCTTGCGCAGATCAAGACGATGGCCTTATGTTTCGCATGCGAACTCAGCCCTTTATGCCGACCCGGGATTCAAGCGACGAAAGCCGAAGTCGTTGACAAAGACGACTACCCAAGTCTGGAGCAATGGCACAGGCTACCACGTCACATGGATTGTTGGCTGCCGGTGCTGTAACCGCTGCGCCCTCCCAGGTTCTCCCCTCACGTTATTGCTATCTGAACACTGGTCAATCCACCCCCACCTCGAAGATATGTGCGTGAGGTGGACCCGAACGACCCAGAATACGATCCAGCGGGGCTGAGACTTTCGACGCTCTTGCTGTCGCTGAATTCCGCGCCCGTGAGGCGTTGTTCTCACACCGGTGCGAGACGCTAGATGCGGCTCAGCAAAAGCTGGCCTATATGATGAAGCGGGGCGTCGTGCATTAAATGATGACCGAAGACGACGTGCAATCGCTCTTGAGTTCGTTCGCATGAGCGATGACGTAACGGTAGCCCGTAGCGACTTAATGTTGCTGAAGGAAGCCGCCAGCTACTTGCACAAATGCTTCAGATGCCGCAATGAGCCCTTCGCGCAAGTTTCTTTCGCGTGCCACTGCCGCGAAAAACGCATCCGGCAACACTTCGCGAGCCGGGCGCAGGCTTGCCAATTCTTCGGCGGTGAGGGCGCGTCGTCGTTATCGCCGTCAATCGGCGGTGTCCCCATGGATTTCAATATTTCTCCATCCGTATCCAAGCCCATCGCTAGGGCACCCGGTAGGGCACGCTAATAGGAACGACATAAAATACAATAAAAACAATGCCAAGTGGCGGAGAAGAAGGGATTCGAACCCTCGAGAGCCTTTTGAGCCCTACTCCCTTAGCAGGGGAGCGCCTTCGACCACTCGGCCACCTCTCCGAGGACGCTGACTAAAGATGAAACCCCTTGTTTGCAAGGGCTTTGTTGGCTTTTCCGTAAAAAATGCCGCAGGCGAGCCGGCGCGTGATCCTGGCAAATCCATCGCCGATAATATTCATGCGAGGTGACCTAGTTCTGACAATTTCCCGGCCTAGCCGCTATTCACCGGGCCATTGTTGCTGATCGTGCCCGCGTCGAATCAAACCTGTGGGTTGTGTGATTTCGGGGACTTGGCGAGCAACTCCCCCTTCTCGTAGTCTCGCGCATCGCTCGCACCGCAGAAAATTGGATGGGTCTCGAATGAAAACAGTCTTTGTTGCGGTCGCGCTTGCCGTTGTGGCATCCCAGCCGGTCTTCGCCATGGATGCGCGCGAAGAGACAGGCCTGCGCAAACTCGATCCGCAAACCCGGCTCGAACAACGTTGCGATGTCGAAGCAATGGAGCGCATTCGCAAAGACGAAGGCAAATTCAACCCGGACAAGGTTCTGGCCTATGCCTTTGCCGAGCCACGCATGCAGGCGCACGGCATCCAGACCCGCGGCGCAGCTTTTCGCAGCGGCGGTGCGTGGTACCACCTCAAATACAAGTGCGAGACGAGCGCCGACAACATGCAGATCGTCGCGTTCAAATATAAGATCGGCGATCTCGTGCCCGAAAAAGACTGGACCACGCATTTCCTCGTTCCCTGATGCTCGACACCACGGCGCTGGTTGACTAGCCTTCATTCGAGAAATGGGGGAATTCGCATGCAACTCAGATCATTAGGCTGCTGCACGTTGGCTATATTCGTGGCGGCTTGCACGACCATGAACGGCAAGACCGCTGGCACGGATCAAGTCGTGGCAGATGCAAGGACCCTGGTTATCGCCTCATATCAATGCCAGGACGCCTTGGGGCGCGAACCGCATTACTCGGCTATCGAGAGCAGCGAAACCGTGTTGAAGGCGCTGGGCAAATCCGCCGATCAAGCAGATCAGACTGTGCGTGGCTGGCTGCGCGAGGTAAACGCGGGGCCGAAGCAACCAGGCGATTTCGACGCGAAGACCTGCAAGGACCGATTGTTGACGCTCGCTGAAAAAGTGCGCGTTGGCTACGAGGCAATCAAACGAACCGGGAATTAGTCCGGATATGAAAAGGGCGGCTTGCGCCGCCCTCGGTGTCAATTACTGATGGCTGCGGCCGCTGCCACCCATCTGGTTTTCGCGCCACCTGCGGTCGCGATAGGTGCGAACATTGCGGCGCTCCCAATCCGACCGGCCCCAATGGGACCTGCCCCAGTTTCGGTTGTAGCGGTGATATGATCTGTTCCAGTTACGGCGATTGTCCCAACCGTGACGATAGTACGGACGGTACCTGTCGCGCGAACGTACCTGCTCAATATTGGACGTTACCTGCACGGGCTGGGAAGGAACCGGCGCGGCAAACGATGATATGGCCGAGCCCAGCAACATCGCCAAACCGACGATTGCGGCCGACAAGGCGGAAAGTGTTCTTTGCATATAAATGCCTCCTGATAAAAGCGGTACAGTTCTCAAATGCACCTCGAAGCATGAACTTGTCGTGAACGGATTGGTTCCCTGTTCACGCAATTGCTACCGCAGATCGCAGACATGCGCGGATCTGTAAATGCCGGTTGCAATTCTTGAATGGCACAGGCGGAACCGAGACCTTATTTGATCGTTATCCGCGAGGCCTAAGGATCACACCCAATCGAATACTGGAGGTTGCAGAATGACGACACCGACCGTTCCGCAGGATGTTTATCAACGCCACGAAAGAGAATGGCAAATGCTGCGCGAGGCGATCGCCAAGTCTCAGGAGTTGCCCGAAAAGGCTGAGAAAAAGCCAGCGGAGATCAAAACCGTTGCGGATACTTACCGCTGGCCGCCCATTCAGATGCATCAATGAGCGGAACGCAGCGCCGAGGCTGTAGCCTCGAGCCCCGCCATGGCAAATCTTTGAAAATGCTCGACGATTTCATTCTGGGTCTGGGGTTCGGCAGGGTTTAGCCCCGGTAGGACGCGCGTGAAGATCTGCTTGTTGCCGACGACCAGCATGGCAAAGGGCGAAATGATGTTGAGTGCACAGCGCGTCACTGCGGGATCGTCATGCGGCAATCCGAGGATCTCACCGACAATCGTCGTAACCACGAGCTTCTTCGGCAAAATTTCCTTGTCGAGAAGCACAGAAAACGCCGGTGAGGGCGAAAGAATCTCACGTCCGAGCACGCCGAGCGCCCATGACGATCGAGCCGAACCCGTCACCGCTCGTGCGAGCAATTCGATGAGGCTACGCAGCTTTTCCCTGGGGTCACCCGGACCTTCCGCTACAGTCACAAGACTTTCATAGGTCAGGAGGCGGCGGTGTGCCTCGAGCAGCACTTGCCCGTAGAGACCGTCGATACCACCGTAATAGTAATTGACGGCGGCAGAGTTGCTGCCTGCCAGTTCGGCAATTTCCTTGCCGGTGGCGCGATCGAAGCCCTTTTCGGCAAAGACTTCCCCTGCAGCCTCCAGAATCTGAGCTTTGGTGGTGGCGCCATCCTCGCGCCTGCCGGGAAGTTTTCGAGTGCTCTGTTTCGCCATGGAATCATTGTAGCGGAGTTTACCGGTTTTTCAAAGTTGAAATTCAAATTGTAATTTGACATAAACGTGCAAGTTGAATATGATCTGCGGCCATGGGCAAAAAAATCCGCATATTGATCATCCTAGTCGTTCTTGCTGCGCTTGGCGTTGGCGCATGGTGGTACTGGCACCGTCCGGCAACCGCCGACGCGCTGACACTCTATGGCAATGTCGACCTGAGGCAGGCCTCCCTCGCCTTCAATGGCTCGGAACGCATCGATCAGGTCCTTGTCGAGGAAGGCGATGTCGTGAAAAAGGGACAGGTGCTGGCCCGCCTTGATACCGGCCGGCTTGCGCCGCAGGTCCGGGAGGCTGACGCGACCGTTGCCTCACAGCGCGCCATGGTCCTGAAACTGCGCAATGGCAGCAGGCCGGAGGAGATCGCGCAGGCCCGCGCCAATCTCACGTCGGCGAAGGCCGATGCGGACAACGCCAACATACAGCTCGAACGGCGGATGAGCCTGACGGTCAATTCCACGATCAGCAAACAGGAACTCGACACCACCAAGGCAGCCGCGGCCGTTGCCGATGCCAAGGTCGAAGTGGCCCAGAGCGCGCTGGAGCTCGCCATCGCCGGTCCCCGCGCCGAGGATCTGCTGCAGGCCGAAGCACAGCTGCGCGGCAGCGAAGCGCAATTGGCGCTAATACGGGAACAACTCAACGATGCGGAATTGATTGCGCCCGTCGATGCCGTGGTGCGCTCGCGCCTGATGGAGCCGGGCGAAATGGCTGCGCCAATGAAACCGGTGCTTGCGCTCGCAGTGATCAAGACGAAATGGGTACGGGCCTATGTCTCCGAGCCCAATCTCGGACATGTGAAACCCGGCATGCGGGCGCGGATCACCACTGACAGCTTCCCGGACAAACCGCAGGATGGCTGGGTCGGATTCATATCACCGGTGGCGGAGTTTACGCCGAAAACCGTGGAGACTGCTGATTTGCGATCGAGCCTCGTCTATGAGGTCCGGGTTTTTGTCGACGACAAGGATGATCTTCTACGGCTTGGCATGCCGGCAACTGTCACGCTTCTGCCGAACGAACCGCTGAAGCCACTGCCGGCCGGCGGCCAGGAGACCGACACCAAGGCAAAGTCATGACAGAAGCCGCGCCTTCCGCACCGGTTGTCGCAAGAAACCTCTTCAAGACGTTTCAGCGCGAAACCGGCGAGACGGTCAAGGCGCTGGAGGACGTCTCATTCGAGGCACGGCACGGCACGTTGACCGCGCTCGTTGGGCCGGACGGCGCCGGCAAGACAACGATCCTGCGCCTGATCGCCGGGTTGATGACCGCTGAAAAGGGCGAGCTTTCCGTGCTTGGCGTCGATGTCGCCGCGGACCGGCAGAACATTCAGAACCGTATCGGTTACATGCCGCAGAAATTCGGCCTCTATGAGGACCTGACCGTTCAACAGAATCTCGATCTCTATGCCGATCTGCACGGTATCGGCCACGACGCGCGCAAGGAAATCTACCCTCGCCTGATGGAAATGACCGACCTCGGCCGCTTCACGGATCGGCTGGCAGGAAAGCTTTCCGGCGGCATGAAGCAGAAGCTCGGCCTTGCCTGTACCCTCGTTCGCGCGCCGGAGCTACTTCTTCTCGATGAACCGACGGTCGGCGTCGATCCCCTGTCGCGGCGTGAACTCTGGGAAATTGTCACCAGACTTGTGCGGGAAGACGGGCTGACAGTCGTCGTCAGCACTTCCTACCTCGACGAGGCGGAGCTTTGCGATCATGCCGTGGTCATGCATCTCGGCAAGGTATTGGCGCAAGGCAAGCCCGAGGAAATCACCGCCAGGGCAAAGGACCAGGTGTTCATCGCAACGCCCGACGCCGGCACGACCGCCAGGTCCCTGCAGGCGCGGCTGTTTCGCCAGGAAGGCGTCGCCGACGCCGTGCCGGAAGCCGGCAGGGTACGCGTCGTGAAGCAGCCGGGTTTCGGCGGCGATATCCGCATCGAAGACAAGCCTGTCGAGCTCGAACCAGTGAAGCCGCGCTTCGAGGACGGCTTCATGATCCTCTTCAGCGCCGTGGCCAGGAAAAGCCAGTCGAGCGCGGTCACTCTCGACAGGCCGAAGCCGGCTGGGGGCAGCGAGATCTCCGTCGAAGTCCATGATCTCGTGCGCAAGTTCGGTGACTTCACTGCCGTCGATCACGTCACGTTCGAGGTAAGGCGCGGCGAAATTTACGGTTTGCTCGGCCCGAACGGCGCGGGCAAGAGCACGACCTTCCGCATGCTGTGCGGCCTGATGCCGGCAACGAGCGGCACCTTGCGCGTCGCTGGGGCGGATCTGCGGACGTCCCGCGCCGAGGCCCGCGAAAATCTCGGCTATGTGGCGCAAAAGTTTTCGCTCTACGGCGATCTCTCCGTGGACGAAAACCTTGATTTCTTTGCCAGCGCCTATGGGCTGCGCGGGGCGAAAAAGCGCCAGCGCATCGAATGGTCAAAAGATCAATTCGAACTCGGCAGCCTGTCGACACTGCCAAGCGGACAATTGCCCGGCGGCTTCAAGCAGCGTCTCGCCATGGCGGCGGCGCTGTTGCACGAGCCGGATATCCTTTTCCTCGATGAGGCGACCAGCGGCGCCGATCCGTTGGCGCGGCGCGAATTCTGGGGCCGCATCACTGCGCTGTCCGAACAGGGCGTTACCGTGATCGTCACCACCCATTTCATGGAAGAAGCCGAGTATTGCGATCGCATCATCATTCTCGATGCCGGACGCAATCTTGCCGAGGGAACGCCCGCCGAAATCCGCGCCCATGCCAAGCCGAAGAAGGGCGAAGAGGCCAACATGGAAGACGCCTTCATCGCCATCGTCGAGGAATCGCGCCGCGAAACGCGCGAAAAGGCAGCGTGATGGCCAAGCAAACCAGCGAGGGCTCGGCCACGAACGCGACCGCTTCGCATCCCGCCAGGAACAGCCTGCGCCGCATCCTGGCGCTGGTGCGCAAGGAATCCTGGCAAGTCGTGCGCGATCCGAGCAGCATCGCCGTCGGCATCGTCATGCCCATGATCCTCCTGATCCTCTTTGGCTACGGTCTTTCCTTCGACCTGAAGAACCTGCCCGTGGCGATGGTGATCGAAGATTCGTCCGCCGAGGCCCGCAATGCCGTCTCCGGCTTCGAACTCTCGCCCTATTTTCAGACGCATCGGGTGATGACCATGGCCGAGGCGCAGCGTCTTCTGATGAACAAGACCGTCAACGGTATCGTTCGTATACCGCCGCAGTTTGCGCGCGATGTCGAGGCTGGGACGGCGGAGATCCAGTTCGTGGTCAATGGCAGTGACGCCAATACCGCCCGGATTGCACTCGGCTATGCGCAGGGTGCCGTCGGTATTGCAGCTGCCCGGCAGATGGCCGAGGGCAAGATGGTCAGCAACGGCGCGACGATCGAACTTGAACCGCGCCTCTGGTTCAACGCGGCCAATGACAGCACCTATTTCCTCGTCCCCGGGCTCATCGTGTTGGTCATGACGCTCATTGGCGCCCTGCTGACGGCGCTGGTCATCGCACGCGAATGGGAACGCGGCACGTTTGAAGCGCTCTTCGTCACCCCCGCCCTGCCAAGCGAGATCCTCCTCGGCAAGACGGTGCCCTATTTCGTGCTCGGCATGCTCGGACTTGCGCTTTCGGTCATCGGCAGCCAGGTTCTGTTCGGCGTTCCGCTGCGCGGATCGCTATGGATCCTGGTCGTGGTTTCGACGCTCTATCTGCTGGTTGCGCTCGGCATCGGGCTCTTGATTTCGTCGCTGACCAAGAACCAGTTTGTAGCAAGCCAGATCACGCTGATCGTCACATTCCTGCCGGCAATGATGCTCTCGGGGTTCATGTTCGACATCAGGAGCATGCCCTACGCGATCCAGGTCATTACCCATATTTTCCCGGCGCGCTATTTCGTCAGCGTGTTGCAGACGCTGTTTCTGGCCGGCGATATCTGGCCGGTCATCCTGCCAAACGCGGCTGTGCTGGCCGCGATGGCGGCGGTGCTGATGACCGCCTCGGTCTTTGCAACACGCAAGAAACTCGGGTGAACCGGTCATGAAGGAATCGTTCTTCCGCATCATCGCGCTGATCCGCAAGGAATTGCTCGCGATCTTCAAGGATCCGAAGAGCCGAATCGTGCTTGTGCTGCCGCCCATCCTGCAGTGCCTGATCTTCGGCTACGCTGCGAGCTATGACCTCAACAATGTTCCCTATGCTATCCTCGACCACGATCACAGCGCGGCCTCCATCGAATTCATCGCAAAGCTCGACGGATCGGGAACGTTCACGCGCGTGGCAACGCTGCAGCGGACCTCGGACATCGCGAAATTCATCGATGAGGGGCGCGTGCTCCTCGTCATCGTCGTCGACGAGGATTTCGAAAAGCGGCTGATGGCGGGGATGCCGGCCAAGCTGCAGGTGATCGCCGATGGCCGCAACTCCAATACGGCGGGCACCGCGCAAAGCTATATCAGCACGATCGCAACGGACTTCGCCACGCGCTGGCGGGCAGATAATGGTCAGGATCCGCCCGGCGGGATGAAGCTCACCACCCGGGCCTGGTACAATCCAAGCCTTGAAACGCGCTGGTATATGATCCCTTCGCTGATCGGCACGATCACGATGATGATGACGTTGATGCTCACCGCAATGTCCGTGGCGCGGGAGCGCGAGGCGGGGACGTTCGACCAATTGCTGGTCACGCCATTTCGGCCCTCCGAGATCATGATCGGCAAGGCCCTGCCCTCGATGCTGGTCGGGCTCAGCCAGGCAACGACGATTCTTCTCGTTGCCCAATTATGGTTCCAGATCCCGTTTACCGGGTCCTATTTCATGCTGTATCTCGGATTGATACTGTTTCTCGCCGCGGCCGTCGGCATCGGACTGTTCATCTCATCGCTTGCCGCCAACATGCAGCAGGCCATGATCTATTCCTTCGTGCTGCTTATGCCGTTCATGCTGCTTTCCGGCCTGACGGCGCCTATCGGCAACATGCCCGAGATCCTGCAGTATATGACGCTCATCAATCCACTGCGCTATGCGATCAGCATCACGCATCAGGTCTATCTGGAGGATGCAGGCGTAAGGGAGCTCTATCCGGAAATGCTGGCGCTGGTCGCGATCGCTGCGGTCACCCTGCCCTTTTCGGCATGGCTGTTCCGCAACCGGCTGACCTGAAACGGTGGCTATTTGCCAGGAAAAGACTTCATCGCGATATCGACGAGCCTGTAGACGTCTTCACGGCTCGCGCCGCTCGACGCCTGCACGGCGGTACCTTGCGCAACCGTCAAAATGTACCGGGCAAGGTCCTCGGGATTACTGTCCTCAGGCAGGTCGCCCTCGCGCTTGGCGCGCTCGAACCGACGCGCCAGCGCCTTCTGACCGACCTGAATACGCTCGACAATGGTCTTGTGGATCTCGAGCGCGGCATCGCTGCAGGAACTTGCGGCGTTGACGACGAGGCAGCCGCCGGGATTGCACGCTTCGGTCTGCGCCCGAACGAATCCGCGCAAAATGTCCAAGGCAACCGTACGCGCCTCCGGCTGTTCGAGAGCGCTCCAGAAGAACGCCATATAGTGCTCTTCGTAACGCTGCAGGGCCATGCGGAAGAGTTCTTCCTTGTTGCCGAATGTGCCGTAGAGGCTTGGTTTTGTTATGCCCATGCCGTCAGTAAGGTCAGTGATGGACGTGCCTTCGTAGCCCTTGCGCCAGAACAGCTCCAAAGCAGTCTGCAAGGCATCGTCCGCATCAAATTCCCTCGGCCGTCCCATGGACAAGACTCCCTAAAAGAATTATACCGCTCGGTATAAAATCGGTTGACAGCTGCTGTACCGCAGCCTTATATCACCGCTTCTATACCGATCGGTATAGAACGTCAATGATCGAGTTCCGATCTGCCATCCTCCCAAGTGGCATATATTTTCAAAGCAGGTGACCACGATGTCAATCAGCACTTTTAAGAAGAGCCTCCTCGTCAGCGGCATTGTTCTAACGCTTGCAACCGTAGGTGGCACAAAAGTTTTTGAATTCTCCAAAGGTCATGCAGAAGTTGAAAAGCAGCAGGCTCCCGCTCAGGCAATGCCGGTGTCGGTAGCGCTCGTCCAGCCGAAAAACGTGACGCAGTGGAACGAATTTTCCGGCCGTCTTGAAGCAATCGATTCGGTGGAAGTGCGCTCGCGCGTTGCCGGCGCTGTCCAGTCGATCCATTTCAAGGAAGGCGCGATCGTCAAGCAGGGCGACCTTCTGGTGAAGATAGACCCGGCGCCGTTCGAAGCAGAGGTTGCGCGGGCGCGCGCCGAGGTGAGCGCTGCACAATCGAAGCTCGCCTTTGCCAAGAACGAGCTTGAGCGCGGCAAGCGCCTGATCGATTCCCGCACCGTATCGCAGAGCGATTACGACCAGCGCATGAACGTGCAGACCGGCGCGCAGGCTGACCTCCAGGCAGCTGAGGCCGTTCTCAAGACGGCCATGCTCAATCTCGACTATACGGATATCCGCGCACCGATCACCGGACGCGTCGGGCGCATCGAGATCACACCCGGCAACCTGATCGCTGCCGGCCCGAGTTCGCCGCTTCTGACGTCGCTCGTCTCGATCAGCCCGATCTATGCAAGCTTCGAGGCCGACGAGAACGTCGTCGCCAAGGCGCTCGCCGATCTGCCGAGCGGTCTCAACGGCCGTGACTTCGTGGATCGCATTCCCGTGCAGATGGATGTGCAGGGGTCGAACGGCGTTGCCGGAAAACTCCAGCTCATCAACAACAGCGTCGATGTGTCGAGCGGCACGGTCAAGGTGCGTGCGGTCTTCGATAATGCCGACGGCAGGCTGATGCCGGGCCAATTCGCCAAGGTGCGCATGGGCCAGGCCAATGAGCGCCAGGAACTGCTCGTCGATGAAAAGGCTGTCGGTACCGACCAGAACAAGAAGTTCGTCATGGTCGTCAATCCGCAGAACATCGTCGAATATCGCGAGATCACGCTGGGCGCGCGGGCCGAAGGCCTTCGCATCGTGACGGCGGGCCTGCAGGCTGATGAAAAGATCGTCGTCAACGGCTTGCAGCGCATCCGTCCCGGTTCACTCGTCGCACCGCAAATGGTGGCGATGGGAGCAACGGCGGCGGCTAACCAGCAAGCGCTTGCGGAACCCGCAAAGCAATAATCCAGAGCCCCTCCGGGCAGGTGGAATGACATGAACATTTCCAACTTCTTCATCGATCGCCCGATTTTTGCGGGCGTTCTTTCTTTCGTCATCTTTCTCGGCGGCCTGATTGCCCTGACGGCGATGCCCGTCTCGGAATATCCGGACGTCGTGCCGCCTTCGATCGTGGTGCGCGCACAGTATCCGGGCGCCAATCCCAAGGTCATTGCGGAAACGGTGGCGACGCCGATCGAGGAATCGATCAACGGCGTCGAAGGCATGCTCTACATGGGCAGCCAGGCGACTGCCGACGGCCAGATGACACTGACCGTCACCTTCGCGCTTGGTACCGATCCAGACAAGGCGCAGCAGCTAGTACAGAACCGCGTCTCGCAGGCAGAACCGCGCCTGCCCGAGGAGGTGCGCAGTCTCGGCATCACCACGGTCAAAAGTTCGCCGGACCTGATGCTGGTCGTGAACCTCATCTCCCCCAACAACCGCTATGACATCACCTATCTGCGCAACTATGCCCTGATCAACATCAAGGACCGGCTTGCCCGCATCACTGGTGTCGGCGATGTGCAATTGTTTGGCTCGGGCGACTATTCGATGCGCATCTGGCTCGATCCGCAGAAGACCGCCGAGCTTGGTCTCTCGGCAACCGACGTTCTTAGCGAAATCCGCGCCCAGAACGTGCAGGCGGCTGCGGGCGTGATCGGTGCTTCACCGAGCCCCAACGACGTCAATCTGCAGCTGTCGGTCAACGCGCAAGGGCGGCTTCAGTCTGAAGAGGAATTCGGACAGATCATCGTCAAGACGGCGGCCAACGGGGCGATCACCCGCCTGAAGGACATTGCCCGCGTCGAGCTTGGCGCGGCGCAGTACTCGTTACGCTCGCTGCTCGACAACAAGCCTGCGGTGGCAATCCCGGTTTTCCAGGCGCCCGGTTCCAATGCGATCCAGATCGCGGACCAAGTCCGCAGCGTCATGGACGAGATGAAGCTGACCATGCCGGAGGGCGTCGATTACGAAATCGTCTACGATACGACGCAGTTCGTGCGCGCCTCGATCGAGGCCGTGGTTCATACGCTGCTTGAAGCTGTCGTTCTCGTCGTCCTCGTGGTCATTCTCTTCCTGCAGACGTGGCGCGCCTCGATCATTCCCCTGATCGCCGTGCCGATCTCGATCATCGGCACATTTGCGGTGATGCATCTTTTCGGCTTTTCGGTGAACGCGCTCAGTCTCTTCGGTCTCGTCCTTGCCATTGGCATTGTCGTCGACGATGCGATCGTCGTCGTGGAAAATGTCGAGCGCAATATCGAAAACGGGCTTGCGCCCCGGCAGGCGACCATCCAGGCCATGCGCGAAGTTTCGGGACCGATCATCGCCATTGCGCTTGTGCTGGTCGCCGTGTTCGTGCCGCTCGCGTTCATCACCGGACTGACCGGCCAGTTCTACCGGCAGTTCGCGCTGACGATCGCCATTTCGACCGTGATCTCGGCGTTCAACTCGCTGACCCTGTCGCCTGCCCTCGCCGCCCTGCTTCTCAAGGGACATGACGCGCCGAAGGACCGGCTGACACGGTTTATGGACGCGTCGCTCGGCTGGCTGTTCCGTGGCTTCAATGCCGTCTTCACACGCGGCGCCAACGGCTATAGCCGGGGCGTGCGCGGTGTCATTTCGCGCAAGACGTTGATGATGGCGATCTATCTCGTCCTCATCGGCGCGACGGCGTTCATGTTCAAAAGCGTTCCCGGTGGCTTCGTTCCGCCGCAGGACAAGCAATATCTGGTCGGCTTCACCCAGCTGCCGGATGGCGCCACCCTTGACCGGACCGAGGCGGTCGTCCGCCGCATCGGCGACATCGCGCTGAAGATCCCAGGCGTCCAGAGCACTATTGCTTTCCCGGGCCTCTCGATCAACGGCTTCACTAACAGCGCCAATGCCGGCATCGTCTTCGTCTCGCTCAAGCCCTTCGAAGAGCGCAAGACGCCGGAACTCAGCGCCGGAGCGATTGCGATGCAGCTCAACCAGCAACTGTTCGGCATCCAGGAGTCGTTCAGCGCCGTGTTCCCGCCTCCGCCGGTGCAGGGTCTCGGTGCGATCGGCGGCTTCAAGTTGCAGATCGAAGACCGTAACGGCCTCGGCTACCAGGCGCTCGACGACGCAACCAAGGCATTCCTCGGCAAGGCGGCAGCGGCTCCGGAGCTGACAGGCCTCTTCTCCAGCTACCAGATCAACGTTCCGCAGCTTTACGCAGATGTCGATCGCGCCAAGGCGCGCCAACTCAACGTATCGCTGCCGGAGATCTTCAACACGCTGCAGATCTATCTCGGTTCCGTCTACGTCAACGACTTCAACAAGTTCGGCCGTACCTATTCCGTGCGGATGCAGGCGGAGTCGAATTTCCGGGCGAAGGCCGAGGATATCGGCGACCTGAAGGTACGGTCGGGAACTGGCGAGATGATCCCACTTTCCGCCCTGATCAAGGTCGATTCCAGTGCGGGTCCCGACCGGGTGATGCGGTATAACGGCTTCCTCTCCGCCGATGTGAACGGCAATGCCGCGCCAGGATATTCGTCCGGCCAGGCACGCGCGGCCGTCGAGAAGATCGCCGCCGAGACGCTTCCGGCAGGCATCGGTTTCGAATGGACCGAACTGACATACCAGGAGATCATTGCCGGCAACTCCGCCTATCTGATCTTTCCGCTGTCTATCCTTCTCGTATTCCTTGTGCTTGCGGCCCAGTATGAGAGCATGGCCTTGCCGCTGTCGATCATCATGATCGTGCCGCTCGGGCTCCTCGCTGCCTTGACCGGCGTCTGGCTGACGGCTGGCGACAACAACGTGTTCACGCAGATCGGGTTGATCGTTCTGGTCGGTCTGTCGGCCAAGAACGCGATCCTGATTGTCGAATTCGCGCGCGAGCTCGAGTTTGCGGGGGCGACACCCTTCAAGGCCGTCGTCGAAGCGAGCAGGTTGCGCCTGCGCCCGATCCTGATGACGTCCCTCGCCTTCATCATGGGCGTCGTACCGCTGGTTACCTCGACCGGGGCGGGCGCTGAAATGCGCAGCGCCATGGGCGTCGCCGTCTTTGCCGGCATGATTGGCGTGACCCTGTTCGGACTGTTCATGACCCCGGTCTTCTACGTTCTGGTCCGGGCGCTCAGCGGGAATCGGCCTTTGCGTCATGCGACGCATGGCAGCCATTTCGAAGCAACATCAGGCCATAATTCGGACGTGATTCGTCCGGCCCCGTCGCCGGCAGAGTAAAAAAACGCGGCGGCGCGGGCTTTTTCGCCACCCGCGCCGCTCGAATCAAAGCATTGATCCAGCATCGATTTTTCCGCCAGAAGGCGACCAGCGCTTATTTCAACTTGGTTATGGAACTTTTTGGGTGACAAAAGGTTTCAAACTGTTACAGTTATGTGACCGCCGAATTCGGCACTGACGATCATGATCCTACCGCCTGTTGCGGGGGTCGTTAAAATCAGGAGAACGCCTTGAGCAGCTTTGCCGCAGCCAATGATAATCGGAAGGTCAGCGACGGATTTATTCCTTTCGTTGTCTTTGTGTTTCTGACCGAAGTCGCAGCAACTTTCCTGCTGACCGTGCCCAATTGGTATTGAGGCCGCAAAACACGTCCCAAGGTTTTTCCATACTGCCGATCCTGGCGGGCGCCATCGTGCTTTTGATGATTGGCGGCTTGTTATTTATCTGAAGACGCCCTCCCCCATCTTATTTCATATGCCCAAAGTCTGACTGTTCAACCTGCCAGCCAAGCGACATAATGGCGGCGGGCCGACAAGTTCGTATTCTGGTGGCCTAGGAGGGACAGATGAGATTTACGGTGTTGTTCGCGCTCTTGCTGCCGCTGTTCGTTGCCGCATGTCAGACCATCACCCCCGAACAGCAGCGGGCCATGGACAACCAGAAGTGTGCCTCCTTCGGCTTCAAGCGCGGTACGACCGCCTTCTCAAACTGCCTGCTCCGCCTCGATCTCGACCGGCGTGCCGATCGTCGTGCGCAGATGCAGTTCAACCAGCCCGTGTTCATTTACGGGCCGCCCTATTAAGGCCCGGGCTGGTGGTAGGAGCGATGGCGAAAGCCAATCAAAACCTCTCCTGAGTCTGTCATCGGACTGAGGCACCAGCAATTCCGGCCATCACGATCTTATGACTCGCGCGTGTGCTTGTACCGCCAAAGCCCGGGGCATAACTTGGCTGTTGAACACGCCGCCGATAACGTGCAGCCTGCATGCAAATTACTCTGACCTGGGAGATTTAAAATGCAGCTTGGCATGATTGGGCTGGGGCGCATGGGCAGCAACATGACGCAGCGCCTGTTGAAACACGGCCACGAGCTGGTGGTCTACGATACAAGAGCCGAGAGCGTAGCCGAACTGCAGCGGCTCGGAGCGGATGGCTCGACCGTGCTCGAGGAATTCGTGGCAAAGCTGTCGCGTCCGCGTGCGGTATGGCTGATGCTGCCCGCAGCTGTGGTGGATACGGTGCTCGCCAAGCTGGTACCGCTGCTCGAGAAGGATGATATCGTCATCGACGGCGGCAATTCCTATTACCACGACGACATACGGCGCGGCGCGGCGCTTAAATCATCCGCCATCCATTATGTGGATGTCGGGACGAGTGGCGGCGTGTTCGGCCTTGAACGGGGCTACTGCCTGATGATTGGCGGGGAACCGGACATCGTGCAGCACCTTTCGCCGATTTTCGCAGCGCTCGCGCCGGGCAAGGGTGATCTGCCCGAGACCGAGAGCCGCCGTGCCATGCCGGCGGGCGAAAGCACGGCGGATCAGGGTTTTCTCCATTGCGGCCCGCACGGCGCCGGTCACTTCGTCAAGATGGTGCATAATGGCATCGAATACGGCCTGATGGCCGCCTATTCGGAGGGGCTGAACATCCTGCGCAATGCCGATATTGGCCTGCGCTCGCACGAGGCGGATGCCGAGACGACACCGCTCAAGAACCCTGAACATTATCAGTATCAATTCAATCTTCCCGACATTGCTGAAGTCTGGCGGCGGGGCAGCGTGATAAGTTCATGGCTGCTCGACCTCACGGCCGACGCGCTTTACGAAGATCCGGGCCTCGCCGGATATGCGGGGCATGTGTCGGATTCCGGCGAAGGCCGCTGGACGCTGATTGCCGCCATCGACGAGGCGGTGCCCGCCCCTGTGCTCGGCGCCGCGCTGATCGAGCGCTTCAGTTCACGTGGCAATGCCGATTTCGCCAACAAGGTTCTGTCCGCCATGCGCCGAGAATTTGGCGGACACGTGGAAAAGCAGGCCAAGCCCGGCGGGCAATAGGGTTGCGCCGGCTGCCTGTCTGACAGGAGCAGAAACATGGCTAGGATATCATCGAGATTTGGCTTCCCGGCAGCGCTGTTGGGAGGATTGCTTTCGCTCGCCTTCCCGCTCGCGGTTCATGCAGAGAACACAATGTCCAAGCAGACGGCAGCAACGCCAGCCACCAAACGCGTCAACGTTCGCGGCGCGATCGAAAGCTTGAGCGACACTGCGATCGTGGTGAAAACTCGCGAAGGACCCGATGCGACCGTTGCCTTGAGTGACGGCTGGCAGGTCGGCGGCGTCGCCAAGGCTTCGATCGACGATATCAAGAAGGGCGATTTCGTCGGCATAACCAATGTGCCGAAAAGCGAAGGTGTTGCGAGCGCCGTCGAGGTCGTGATCTTCCCGGCCGCTCTCAAAGGCACGGGCGAAGGCGACCGGCCCTGGGATCTGAAGCCGAACAGCAGCATGACCAACGCGACGGTCGCCGATGCGGTCAAGGACATCGACGGACGGACGCTGACGGTTGTCTATCACGGTACGGAAAAGAAGATCGCCATTCCTGATGGAACGCCCATCGTTACCCTGGCCAAAGCCAGCAAGGATGACCTGAAGCCCGGCGCCACGGTGTTCATCTCAGCCGAGCGCGGCAATGGCGACAGCCTTTCGACAAAGCGCATCGTCGTCGGGACCAACGGTATCGTTCCGCCGATGTAATGAATGGGATCGCGCGCGTGCGTGGCCCATTATCCGCGGCCGGACAGACTTGTGACTGTCCGTTGCGGGGCTGACCGCGGATGCTCGCGAAAAGCCGCGGTGATGGCCCGAAGCGCTTCCCGGCTCTTCGGATCCGTCAGGGAAGAGTGCAAGACAATCGACAGGGAAGGCAGCGGCGGCAGCGCAAATCTTTCGCTGACGTCCACGACATCGGCCGGCGCCAGCCTGTGTGGAAATGCGGCGACGGCAAGCCCTGCCGAGAGGGCGGCGACAATTGCGGACGTGCTTCCAATGAAAACCTCCGTCCACGAAATCGCCGCCCGATCCAGCAGGCTGGTCGAAACGTCGCGAACGACGCAGCTAGGAGAGATCCCGGCAATGCGCAAGGGTTCACCCTTGCAGTGAACGAAACCCGGCGCGGCGAACCACCCGAAATGCTCGGGCCCCAGGGTTTCGCCATCGCGCCTGTCATCATCGCTGCGGATTATGACCGCATCGAGTGAACCGGCATCGTACAAATCCAAAAGCGACCGCGAACTGTCGACACGAACCTCGATTATCAGCGTCGGATCCAGCGACTTCAGCTTTGCCAATAACGATGATACCTCCGGTCCCATTACATGGCTCGCTATGCCAAGCGCGAAACGCCGGCGGGAGGCGGTCAGATCGGCCACCGCCCTTTCATGCGCAGTAAGAAAGGCCCGCGCCGATTGAATGAACATCTCGCCCTGGGCCGAGAGCCTGACCTGGCGCGGCGTTCGCTCCAGCAATTTTTGCCCCAGCCGGTCCTCCAGCCGTTTCAGCTTCACGCTGATTGCGCCCTGAGTCGTTCCCAGCACCTCCGCAGCACGCGTGAAGCTTTGAAAATCGGCGATGGTTACGAAGGCTCGTACGGCATCCACTTCAAGTGAAATCACTTCAATCATCCAGATTTGTTATCACTGATATGAGTTATCATACGATTGTGTTGTCATCAACTTCGCGACATTTTGCTGGTCGATTTTCCCGCACATTCGATGAAGGCAATCATGACAACCGACGTTTCAAGAAATACGATGGCGCTGGCCGCCGTCTGCTTGTCCGCGCTTATGCTCGGGCTCGAAATCTCCAGCATTCCCTCCATCCTGCCGACGCTCCAGAGCGTTCTGCCGGCAAGCTTCAAGGAGCTTCAATGGATAATGAATGCCTATACGATCGCCATGTGCACGGTGTTGATGGCGATGGGCGCGCTGGCGGATCGTTTTGGCCGCAAGCGTATTTTCCTGATCGGCATATTTGTCTTTGGCGCGGCATCTTTCGTTTGCGGTCTGGCTAACACCCCGTCGCTGCTCATCGGTGCACGCTTTCTGCAAGGTGCAAGCGGCGCCGCAATGCTGGCGTGTCAGGTCGCGGTTCTTTCGGACCAGTTTCGCAGCGGCAAGGAAAGGGCACGCGCATTTGGCTGGTGGGGAATCATTTTCGGTGTCGGGCTCGGCTTTGGTCCCATTATCGGAAGCCTGATCGCGAGCTTTGCAGGCTGGCAGTGGGTATTCCTGATCCATGCGGTGCTTGCGGTCGGCACCGCATTTCTCACGCTCGCAGGCGTGGTCGAGTCCCGCGATCCGCACGCGACGCGGATCGACTTTGCCGGCATGGCGACCCTCTCGCTGTCCGTGTTCTGCCTTGTCTACTTCATCACTCAGGGTCAAGCCATTGGATTGACCAGTCTGCACGGGTTGGCAATTCTGGCAGCGAGCGGCATCAGCCTGCTGGCATTCATCGTCATCGAGAACTCGATTGCCCGGCCGATGTTCGACTTCCGCGTTTTTAAAGTGCGCCTCTTCTCCGGTGCACTCTTGGGATCGAGCGGCATGAACTTCAGCTTCTGGCCATTCGTCATCTACTTGCCGATCTTCCTGCAGGCGGTCCTAGGCTACGACAGTATCGAAGCAGGGTTCATTCTGCTTGCCTACACGGTTCCCAGCCTTGTCGTTCCCCCGCTTGCCGAGCGCCTGCTCCTGCAGCGGGGACCGCGCTTCGTCATTCCTCTCGGCCTCTTTACGATCGGTACGGGCTTTCTGCTGATGCGCTTTGCGACGTTCGGTGATCAAGCTGGCATTGCGATTGTGCCCAGCTGCATTGTTGCCGGGATCGGATTGGGATTGACGAATACGCCCGTCACCAACACCGCCACCGGCGCACTGCCCGTCGAACGCGCGGGCATGGCATCGGGAATGGACATGAGCGCCCGCATGATCTCGCTGGCGGTCAACATCGCTTTGATGGGCTTCATACTCGTTCTGGGCATTTCCGGCGCCCTCGCCCCGAATTTTCCCGCATCTGCGGCCCTGATCGATGCCATAGCCGCCGGCAATTTCTCCGAGGCAGGCGCCGCAGGCGTTTCACACGTAAAAGCGATAAGCGCGTTGAACGATGGTTTTGGCTGGGTGATGCTCTATGGCGCAGCTGCCGCCTGGATTATGGGCGCATTCAGTTTAACGGTTCTCCCCCGACGCTGCGACAAAGTCGGGTTGGCTGCGGCGTCGGGGAGCTAGGTGCGGGCCCGCCTTGCAAGGCGGGCCTCAGGATCTCGTAGACCTTATCGATGTGCCGACGCCTCGCTGTCGAGATGAGCCATCTGGACCGCAGCATAGCGGTCGCCGGCTGCGGCACCCTTCGGCACGGCCTTTTCGATAGCCGCAAGGTCATCGCGGCTGAGGCTTGCATCGAGAGCACCAAGCGTTTCAGCCAGACGCTCGCGGCGGCGCGCGCCAATGACGGGGAAAATATCGCTCCCCTGCGCTACGACCCAGGCAATGGCGATCTGCGCGACTGACACGCCCTTTGCCTCCGCGATCTTCTTCAGCGCTTCGACGAGCGCCAGGTTGGCGTCAACATTTTCCGCCTGGAAACGGGGATTATGGGCGCGCCAGTCACCGGTCTGCGCGCTCTCCTTCGTCCAGTGGCCACTGATCAATCCGCGCGACAGCACGCCATAGGCTGTGATGGCGATGCCAAGTGAGCGGCAGGTCTCAAGGATATTGTCCTCGATACCACGCGAAATCAGTGAATACTCGATCTGCAAATCGACGACCGGATGGACCGCGGCAGCACGGCGGATCGTCTCCGAGCCCACCTCGGAAAGCCCGATATGCCTGACGTAACCAGCTTTCACGAGATCGGCAATTGCGCCTATCGTTTCTTCAATCGGTACGGCCGGGTCGAGCCGTGCGGGGCGGTAAATGTCGATATAGTCGACACCGAGGCGCTGCAGCGAATAGGCTGCGAAGTTCTTGACCGCCTGCGGCCGCCCGTCAAAACCGGTCCAGCCGCCTGCTGGGTCGCGCAGCCCGCCGAACTTGACGCTGAGCACCGCATCCTGACGCCTGACACCCTTAAGCGCCTCGGCAATCAGCAATTCGTTGTGACCCATTCCGTAGAAATCGCCGGTGTCGATGAGGTTGATACCCGCATCGAGCGCGGCGTGGATGGTGGCAATGCTTTCAGCGCGATCGGACGGCCCATACATGCCCGACATGCCCATGCAGCCGAGCCCGATCTGCGATACGCGCGGCCCGGTCTTTCCAAGTTGATGATGTTGCATTTCGTTCAATTCCTTTGCCTCGGTTGAAAGCAATATAGGCTCTCTGCATTTGTGCGATAATCCGCTATATTGTGCATGGGTTGTTCGGAAAATTGCACAATGTCGGATCCTGATCTTTCTGATCTCAGCGCGCTGGTTGCGGTGGCGCAGACGCGGAATTTCCGCGCCGCAGCGACGATGCGCGGCGTGTCCGCCTCCGCGCTGAGCGAAGCCATACGTCGCCTTGAGGCCCGTATCGGCGTGCGGCTTCTCAACCGCACCACGCGGAGCGTTACCCCGACCGAGGCCGGCAAACTCCTCATCGAACGATTAACGCCGGCCCTTGGCGAGATCGCCGGCGCGCTCGACAGCATGAACAGTTTCCGCGACAGTCCGACGGGGACGCTCAAGCTCAATGTTCCGGTCATCGTAGCGGAACGGATCTTGCCGCCAATCATCAACGCTTTTCTTGCGGCCCATCCAGGTATCACGCTCGAGATCACCGCCTCCGACACATTCATCGACGTGCTCGCCGCTGGGTTCGACGCCGGCATCCGTTATGATGAACGTATCGAGCGCGACATGATCGCAATCCCAATCGGGGCCCCGACCCAGCGTTTCGTCGCGGCGGCGGCGCCCTCCTACCTTTCGGCTCACGGCCTCCCCGCCCATCCGCGCGACCTGGTGAACCATGCCTGCATCCGTCACCGCTTTAGCAGTGGCTACATTCCGCATTGGGAATTCGAACGGAATGGTCAAGTCATCAAGGTGACGCCCAAGGGCCCGCTCATCGCGTCGACAGCCGAAATGGAGGTCAAAGCAGCGATCGATGGTCTGGGGCTGGTCTATACATTTGAGGAATTTCTTGCCGAAGCGCTCGCCAGCGGCGCGCTGGTCGCGGTCCTCAGCGCATATTGGCAGAGCTTTACCGGCCCGCGCCTTTACTATCCAAGCCGCAAACACATGCCGGCACCGTTGCGCGCATTCGTCGACTTCATAAAGGCATCCGCTAAATCGCCGTCAAAATAAGGCGGCTTGCCTTGCATCGCAGCGGCGACTATGCCATGACGCGCCTCCCTTGCCGGGTGCGCATTTCGCATCCGCTAAATTCCGACCTTAATGACATCACGCGATAGAAGGAGCGCTGCCATGGCACACGCGCTGGGCTTTGATTTCGGCACGACCAATACGGTCATGGCGCTCGCGGAGGGCCGTACGACGCGGTCCCTTGCCTTCACCAGCACGGCCGGCACCGCCGACAGCATGCGCACCGCCCTCTCCTTCATGAAGGACCCGCGCGCCGGCGCCGCGGCCCTGAAAGTCGAGGCCGGCCACGCCGCCATCCGCCAGTTCATCGATCATCCCGGCGAATGCCGTTTCCTGCAGTCGATCAAGACATTTGCCGCAAGCCCACTGTTTCAGGGCACGCTGATCTTCGCCAAGCGCCAGACCTTCGAAGACCTGATGGAGATTTTCCTGCGTCGGCTCAGGACTTATGCCGGCGATCACTGGCCGGCCGATATATCGCGGATCGTCACCGGACGGCCCGTGCATTTCGCCGGCGCCAATCCCGATCCGCAATTGGCAGTCGAGCGTTACAACACGGCGCTGACCCGCTTCGGCTTTCCAGAAATTCATTTCGTCTACGAGCCTGTAGCCGCGGCCTTCTACTTCGCCCAGAACCTGAAATCCGACGCGACAGTGCTCGTTGCCGATTTCGGCGGCGGCACGACCGACTATTCGATCATCCGCTTCGAAACGACCGGCGGCAAGCTCAGCGCCACTCCAGTCGGACATTCAGGCGTCGGCATTGCCGGCGACCATTTCGACTATCGAATGATCGACCAGATCGTCGCGCCGCAGATCGGAAAAGGCAGCTTCTTCAAGAGCTTCGACAAGACACTGGAAGTACCCGCCTCCTGGTATGCCAATTTCGGCCGCTGGAACCAGCTTTCGATCTTCAAGACCTCGAAGGAATTTTCGGCGCTGAAGAAACTTGTCCGGGATAGCCTCGATCCGGAACGGCTCGAACTTTTCGTCGATCTCGTCGAACATGACGAGGGCTACCCGCTCTACCAGGCAGTCTCCGCCACCAAGATCGCGCTTTCGTCCGGCGATGAAGCGGCGTTCGATTTCGCACCGCTTGGTCGCGGCGGCCACAAGACGATCCGGCGCGCCGACTTCGAGTCGTGGATCGCGGGCGACCTTGCCCGCATTGAAGGCGCGCTCGACGACGTTCTCGAAAAGACGGCGACGCCTGCCGGGGCAATCGACAAGGTATTCCTGACCGGCGGGACCTCGTTCGTGCCCGCCGTGCGGCGCATCTTTACCGAGCGCTTCGATCACAGCCTCATTGAGACCGGCGGTGAACTCCTGTCTATCGCCCATGGGCTCGCACTCATTGGAGAGCGCGACGACGTCAGGCAGTGGGCCGTCTAGACCGCTTTTCGCTCGGTCGCAAAGATCAGCAGAACCAAAAGGCCAAGGGCCGCACCTGACGCTGCCGTCGCCCACCAGCCGCCATAGAAATAGGTTGCCGCCGCAAGCGCGGATCCCGCCGAGCCAAGCAGAAAAACGATCGTCATATAGACGGCATTCAAGCGTCCGCGCGCATGGTCGTTCAGCGAGAAGATGATGCGCTGGCTGAGGATCTGGTTGGTCTGCACGGCGCTGTCGATGAAGATCGCCGAAAGCACCAGCGCAGCGATGGAAATAGCGGTGCCCGCCCAACCTGCCACAAGAAACCAGATCGTCAGCGTGACCATGGCGATCGCAGTCCCGCGTTGCGTGTGGCCGCGATCGGCAAGCCGCCCGGCGATCGGGGCCGCTGCCGCGCCCGCTGCTCCGGCGAGGGCGAAGAGAGCGATCTGACGCTGGCTGTAACCAAATCTTTCAGTCAGCAGCAGCGGGATCGCCGTCCAGAACAGGTTGAAGCTCGCAAAGATAATGCCCTGGTAGATTGCCCGGCGCTGCAGGGCGGGTGTGGTCACCAGCAGATGCGCCATGGATTTCAGGATTGCGCCGTAGCCAATTGAACCGTGGGGACGGCGGAGCGGGAGCGCAATGCGCAGTAGGGCGAGGACGACGAGCATGGCCCCCGCGGAAATCCAGAATATAGCCCGCCAGCCGAACTCCGAGGCAACAAGGTTGGCAAGCGGTCGCGCCAGCATGATGCCGGTCAGCAGACCGGCCATGACGTTGCCGATGGTGCGCCCGCGCGATGCCGCCGGCACCAGATGCGACGCGAAGGGTACGAGCACCTGCGCGCCGCAGGCAAAAAAGCCGATGGCAAAGGAAAAGAACAGAAATGTCGTTGCCGATCCGGACATGGCAGCGCCGGCAAGCCCGATCGCCGTGCCAGCCAGAGTTAGAAGGACGAGGAGGCGATTTTCAACAAGATCGGCAAGGGAGACGAGGAAGAGCAGTCCGGCACCATAACCGAGCTGAGTCACCGTGACGATGAAGCCAGCCATGCCGCCATGCATGTCGAGGTCGGTGCTGATCAGGCCGATCAAGGCCTGCGCATAGTAGATATTGCCTACCATCGCCCCGCAGGCGAAAGCGAACAGAAACGTAAGAGCCGGCGAAAGTCCCGGCAATTCGGGCGTGTCCGTGATGGCAGTTTCAATTTGGGCGGCGTCGCGGGAATGGGGCATCAAAATCGATCTTTCGAGACCGGCGCTCCACCTTCGCCGGTTGTGTGTGGCTTATAGATGTGGCTCGATCAGGGAAAGATCGGCCTGCGACAGGCGATCGGACGCGGTGCGCGCCTGATGCCAATAGGGATAGATCAACGGCAGAAGGCTCACCTTGTCGAGCCTTTCCCGCTCCTCGGAAGTCAGGCTGATTTCAGCGGCCCTGAGATTGTCCGCAAGTTGCTCGTCCGTGCGCGCGCCGACTATCACGGACGTGATGCCCGAGCGCCCGAGCAGCCAGGCTAGCGCGATCTGCGCCGCAGACACATCGCGGCTTTCTGCGATTTCAACCAGCACGTCGACAATATCGTAGAGCCGCTCCTGGTCGCGGATAGGCGGTTCGCCCCAATTGGCGAGTTGCCGCGTGCCTTCGGGCGCGTCCTTGTCGCGGCGATATTTGCCGGAAAGCAGGCCACCGGCGAGCGGGCTCCAGACAAGCACGCCGAGCTGCTGGTCGAGCGTTGCCGGAATGAGCTCATACTCGGCTTCGCGGGCTTCGAGACTGTAGTGAATCTGCTGGCTGATCGGCGCTATGTAGTTCTTGAGCGCCGCGGTGCCGATTGCCTTCATGAGGTGCCATGCCGAGAAATTCGAAACGCCGGCATAGCGCACTTTTCCGGATCGGATAAGCGTGTCGAGCGCCTCAAGCGTTTCATCGATCGGCGTCAGCCCGTCCCACTGGTGCAATTGGTAAAGGTCGATATGGTCGGTGCCAAGCCGCTTCAGGCTGGCCTCGGCCGCGCGGATAATGTGGTAGCGCGACAGGCCGGCATCGTTGATTTCGGAGCCCATCCGGAACCGCGCTTTGGTGGCGATCAGGACGCTGTCGCGCTTGCCTTTCAGGGCCTGGCCCACGATCTCCTCCGAGGCGCCGGCCGAATAGATATCCGCCGTATCGAAAAGGTTGACGCCGGCGTCGAGGGCCATGCCGATCTGACGCTTCGCGCCTTCAAGGTCCGTGTCGCCGGTCTTGGCGAAATTGCCCTTGCCGCCCATGGTCATCGTACCGAGGCTCAAGCAAGACACGATGAGGCCGGAGCGGCCAAGCTGACGATACTCCATGTCGGACTCCCTGATGATGCAGATGGGCTGCGCCGGAACGTGACGAAGGGCCTATCTATAATTGGCGGGCGCGCAGATGTCGCCCCCAGATTGAACCGGATGACGCAAATGTGCACCGTGAGCAACTGCCAAACACGACGAAGCCGGCTGCAGGCGCAACCGGCTTCGGGCCGTGATCGAGAGCTATCGGTTTAACGCACCCAAACGACGCGTCTCGTGCTCCGGTCGATGAGCGCGGGCCTCTGGTCGACATAGACGTAGGAATAGCGCGGCTGGTCCGGGATATCGGTGAGCATCACATCTCCCGGAATGACCGTGCCGCTCGAAACGGGACCATCGATCATCACTGTGTCGACCGGATGTCGCTCAATATAGGTTATCGCATCGTCCGGCACGGCTTTTGAACTTTCGGACAGGTAGACCACCTGGCGGTTGCGCATCGATACGATCACCGGGCGGCCGTTGACGTAGACATAGCCAAAATCGGGATTATCCGGAATTTCATGGATGACGATCCTCTCCGGCACGACATAGCCCTGCGAAACACTGTCGTCGAGCACCACCGGATCGGACGGATTCGCGATCACGTAGTCACGGGCGCCCTGCGGCACTTCCACGAGCACGTCCTGCGCAAGGGCGAAACCGGTCGTTGCAAACAACGCGGCTGCCGTCAGTGTGAGAACCTTGTTCATTGTGACCTCTCCTGTTTCATTCGGAGGGAAAACCCGGCGGGGGCCGATATGGTTCCGAGAAAATGGCAGGCGCATTGGCGCTTTCACGGCTTGTTGTGTTGAACCTTCGGGTCGGTTATGGCCGTAAATGACGCAGACGAAACGCCAAAACAGGATCGCCATGAAGTATCCGTGGAATGATCGAGCCGGTAAGCCATCGGTCATCAAGATCGCAGCGCTGGCGGTCGCTTTTCTGCCTCTGTTGTGGATTGCTGCAAGCTACAAGACCAACATTCTGGGGCCACGGCCAATTACCCAGGCGATCCACGAGACGGGCGATTGGGCCATCCGTTTCTTTCTGGTCTCGCTGACGATTTCACCGCTTCGCGCCATTACGCGTTGGTCGAAGCTCATTCTTGTCCGGCGCATATTGGGGCTGACGGCCCTTGCCTACGCGCTCCTGCATTTCTCGCTCTACATCGTCGATCAGAACTTCAACCTTTCAAGGGTCGCCACCGAAATCTGGCTGCGCATCTACCTCCTCATCGGATTTGTCACCCTCCTCGGATTGGTAGCGCTCGGCGTCACTTCGACGGATGCCACGATCCGGCGCATGGGGAAAAACTGGAACAGGCTGCACCGTCTGGCTTATCCGCTGGCCGCCCTCGGTATCCTGCATTTCTTCATGCAGTCGAAGGCCGATGTGACGGAGCCCACCTTAATGGCGGGGCTTTTGCTCGCGCTTATCGCCTATCGCGTGGCCAAGGTGTGGGATTTTGATATAGCGGCAGTACCGACGCTCATCGCCGTTGCCGTCATCGCGGCGTTTGGAACAGTCCTTATCGAATATGCCTGGTTCGCCATTGCGACGCGGATCCCCCCGTCCCGCGTCCTCCTCGCCAATCTCAGTTTCAGCCACTCGATCCGGCCATCATGGTGGGTCCTGATGGCCTGTCTGATACCCGCGTTCTGGGCGGCGATAAAACCGATGATTGGCAATGACGGCCGCAAGATCAATCCGCTGTCGGCCAAGTAAACGCAGAAGTTTTGCTTTTCACGCACGCAAAAACTGCTATCGCTTTTGCCATGGAACCGCAATTTACCCCCCTCATCGATTCCCTGCCCTCGACAGTGCCATTCGTCGGCCCTGAGGCGCTCGAGCGCAAACGCAACCGCGTTTTCCGGGCGCGCCTTGGTGCCAATGAAAACAGTTTCGGTCCGGCGCCGTCAGTCATTGCCGCCATGCAGGAAAATGCAGCGGATGCCTGGAAATATGCCGATCCGGAGAACTTCGATCTGAAGCAGGCGCTGGCTGCCCATCTCGGTGTCGCGCCGGGCAACGTCGTCGTCGGCGAAGGCGTCGATACGCTGCTCGGGCTTGCGGTGCGCCAATATGTTCAGCAGGGTACGCCCGTCGTCACCTCCCTCGGCGCCTATCCGACATTCAATTTCCATGTCGCGGGATTTGGCGGACGACTGGTCACGGTGCCTTATCGCGATGACAGGGAAGACCTTGACGCTCTGCTTGACGCCGTCGAGCGCGACAACGCACCGCTGATCTATTTCTCCAATCCAGACAACCCGATGGGAACGTGGTGGGCAGCGGCGGATATTGAGCGTTTCATCGCAAGGCTGCCTACCACGACGATGCTGATCCTCGACGAGGCCTATGGCGAAACCGCGCCTGCCTCTGCCATGCCGCCGATCGACGTTTCGCGCCCCAACGTGTTGCGCATGCGCACATTCTCCAAGGCATATGGCCTTGCCGGCATGCGCTGTGGCTATGCCATCGGCGCTGAGCGGCAAATCCTTGCCTTCGACAAGATACGCAACCATTTTGGCATGAACCGGCTGACCCAGGCGGCAGCGCTCGCCGCGTTGAAGGATCAGGATTACCTGACATCGGTCATCGCGCGGATCATAGCCGGTCGCGACCGTATCGCGCAGATCGCCGCCGGAAATGGCTTGAGTGCCATCCCGTCCGCCACGAATTTCGTCACTATCGATTGCGGCCGTGATGGGCCCTTCGCGCTCTCCGTCCTCAACGCGCTGATCGAGCGCGACGTCTTTGTGCGCAAGCCCATGGCGCCCGGGCTCGACCGCTGCATTCGGGTGAGTGTGGGGCTGGAACACGAACTCGATTATTTCGCCGAGCAGCTTCCGCTCGCCCTTGCCTCACTTGCCTGAGCCTCAAAATCACGGAGAAACCCCGGTGGATATCAATCGCGCCTTTGTTGGCCTTGGCGGTCTTTTCGGAGCGGCCGGTATCGCCGCCTATGCGGCCGCCGCTCATAGCGCAAGCGGACATATGGCGACGATTGCGCCGATCCTTTCCATCCATGCGCCGGCGTTTCTTGCCCTCGCTATTCTCGCGAGGACGAGCAAGGCCGCCTATTTCGGCGGTCTGGTGCTGGTGCTCGGGCTCCTGTTCTTTATCGGCGATCTTGCTGCACGCGATTATACCGGCGACCGGCTCTTCGCCTTTGCAGCGCCGCTTGGCGGCTCACTGCTTATTCTTGGATGGCTGATCGTTGCGGCGACGGCTTTTCGCGGGCTGGATTTCAAAAGCCAAAGGTAAACGGCTTCAAACACGATCCTCTGTTCAGGGAGATCGACTGTCCCGCCGCCGAATTTCAAGGAATGCATCGGCAGCAGTTCTGCGGCATCAGTTGCCCTTGAGCCTCGCATTGCACGTCGAGTAATAACCGCCGCCCTGCTGGATCCAGCGCATGCCGCCCAAAGTGCCCTTCTCCTTGTTGGCGTGATATTGCTCGAGACAGGTGTGCATCCTCGCCTTGGCCGGCGTTTCTGAAGCAAATTTCGCCGCCACCGATGAGGGGTACGTCGCCTTGCCGGAGTTCAATGTCGCCGTGGTGTCGGTCTTCTTTGGCGACTTTTTCGGCTTTGCGACAGGTTCCTCCGCTGCGGTGGCATCGGATGGCTGGGCATCGCTTTCAGCTGCCGCTGCCGGCGTCTTTGCGGCATCGGTTGCACAATTGGCCTTGCGAAAATCATTCCACGACACACCAGCTGCTTGACCTGCCGCCTGCGCAGCTTTGTATTTGACGCTGCATTCTTTCATGCTGAGAGCGCTGGCGGGCAAGGCGTAGTTCAAAGGAACGAGGACGGCGACGAGGGCAATAGTTTTGCGGGCGATTCGGTAATCGATCATGAAAACCTGCTCTGAAAATGAATCATCAAAAAGCTCTAACAGTGTGATCCTACATGCACCTTTCGCTCCTTGCCATGCAGACTTTCGTATAGGAAAAGTAGGGTTGAATTAATCGAACGATCGTTTTATTAACCCGCCATGGCACGAACCACAGGATCTGAAGGCGTTAAGACACGCAGCGCGATTGACGCGGCTGCGAAGCGTCTTATTGCGCGCGTCGGCTATGAGGCGATGTCGATGCGCCAGCTTGCTGATGAGGTTGGCGTCCAGTCGGCGGCCTTCTATCACTATTATCCCAACAAGCAGCAATTGCTGTTCTCGCTCATGCGGGCGCACATGGTCCGGCTGATCGACGCATGGGAGGAGACCAGCTCTGGCGTGGAAGAGCCCGTCGAGCGATTCGCCGCTTTCATACGATTCCACATCACTTATCATGCCGATCGACGCGATGACGTGCATATCGGCAATATGGAATTGCGCAGCCTCAGCGCCGACAATCGCGCCGTGATCGTCGCCTTGCGCGGGCGATACGAGAACAGCTTGCGCGAAATTCTCGACGACGGGCTCGATGCCCGGCAGTTCGTCATCGATGACATTGCGCTGATGACACGCGCGATCATTGGAATGACGACCGGTATCAATCTCTGGTTCCGTAGCGATGACAGGCTTACTGTCACCGAGGTTGCGGAAAAATACGTTCAGATGGGATTGCGCCTTGTTGGCGCCAAGAAGATCGAGACAGCTACCACGGGAGGACGCAATGTATCAGTCAGGACTAAGGTTCGGAGTATCTGAAGAGATCGAGGCGCTGCGCGACACCGTACATCGTTTCGCCCAGGAGAAGATTGCGCCGCTCGCGTCGGAGATCGACCGCACCAACCAGTTTCCCATGCAGCTGTGGCAGGAGATGGGTGCGCTTGGCCTTCTTGGCATGACTGCCAATCCTGAATTTGGTGGTTCCGGGCTCGGTTACCTCGCCCATGTGGTGGCGATGGAAGAACTGTCGCGCGCATCGGCTTCGGTCGCCCTTTCCTATGGCGCGCATTCAAACCTCTGCGTCAACCAGATCAATCGCTGGGGCACCGACAAGCAAAAGGCAAAATTCCTGCCGAAACTCTGTACCGGCGAGAATGTAGGCGCACTTGCGATGTCGGAGCCTGGTTCCGGGTCAGACGTCGTTTCGATGAAGCTCCGGGCCGACAAGAAGAACGACCGCTACGTGCTTAATGGCAACAAGATGTGGATCACCAATGGTCCGGACGCCAATACACTCGTCGTGTATGCCAAGACGGATGCTGCTGCCGGTTCGCGCGGCGTCACGGCTTTCCTGATCGAGAAGGAATTCAGGGGGTTCAGCACGGCGCAGAAGCTCGACAAGCTCGGCATGCGCGGTTCGAACACCTGCGAACTCGTGTTCGAGGATTGTGAGGTCCCCTTCGAGAACGTCCTTGGCGAGGAAGGCAAGGGCGTCAAAATCCTGATGTCCGGCCTCGACTATGAGCGCGTCGTTCTTGCCGGCGGTCCGCTCGGCATCATGGCGGCCTGCCTCGATGTGGTCGTTCCATATGTGCATGAGCGCAAGCAGTTCGGCCAGCCGATCGGCGAGTTCCAGCTCATGCAGGGCAAGCTCGCCGATATGTATACGACGATGAACGCCTGCCGCGCCTATGTCTACGCGGTGGCGGCGGCCTGCGATCGCGCCGAAACCACGCGCAAGGACGCCGCCGGCTGTATTCTCTACGCCGCCGAAAAGGCAACGTGGTGTGCGCTCGAGGCCATCCAGGCGCTCGGCGGCAACGGCTACATCAACGACTATCCGACCGGCAGACTTCTGCGCGATGCAAAGCTTTACGAAATCGGAGCCGGCACCAGCGAAATTCGCCGCATGCTGATCGGCAGGGAGATGTTTGCAGAGTCACAATAGCTGCCTGTCGCGTTTCGAGTCCCCGCTGCCAATCAATTGATCCCACAGGAGACCGCATGACGATTCTTTCATCCGAGGTCAGCACCACGTCCGACGTCTTTATCGCGAATCGGGCGCGGATGCAGGCGCTGGTCAGCGAAATCGAGACTAAGGCAGCAAAGGTCAATCTTGGCGGCACCGAAGAGGCGCGCAAGCGCCATACGTCGCGCGGCAAGCTTCTGCCGCGCGACCGCCTGGCCCAACTCCTGGATGCAGGCTCGCCCTTTCTCGAAATCGGTCAGTTTGCCGCTTGGGGCATGTATGACGACGACATTTCGTCTGCCGGGCTTATCGCAGGTATTGGGCGGGTATCGGGCAAGGAAGTCGTGATCGTTGTCAACGATGCCACGGTCAAAGGCGGCACCTACTACCCGCTCACTGTGAAGAAGCATCTGCGCGCCCAGGAAATCGCGCTCCAGAACAACCTGCCTTGCATTTACCTCGTCGATTCCGGCGGCGCAAACCTGCCGAACCAGGATGAAGTGTTTCCAGACCGCGAGCATTTCGGCCGTATCTTTTACAATCAGGCCAATTTGTCGGCGGCGGGCATTCCGCAAATTGCCGTCGTCATGGGTTCGTGCACCGCGGGCGGCGCCTACGTTCCGGCGATGTCGGAAGAAACGATCATGGTGAAGGGGCAGGCAACGATTTTCCTCGGTGGTCCGCCGCTGGTCAAGGCGGCGACGGGCGAGGACGTGTCGGCTGAGGACCTTGGCGGCGCCGATCTTCACACACGCGAATCCGGTGTGGCCGATCACTACGCGATGGATGACGCACATGCGCTCGCCATTGCCCGCCGCATTGTCGCAAATCTCAATCGAAAGAAGACGATAGGGCTCGATCTTCGCAAAGTGAGTCCGCCGCTGTATGACCCGGCCGAACTCTACGGCATCGTTCCGACCGATTTGCGCCAGCCATACGATGTGCGCGAACTGATCGCCCGCATCGTTGACGGCTCGGAGTTCGACGAGTTCAAGCAGAACTACGGCACGACGCTGGTCACGGGCTTTGCCCATCTTTACGGCATGCCTGTCGGCATCATCGCCAATAATGGCGTGCTCTTTTCGGAAAGCGCACTCAAGGGTACGCATTTTATCGAGCTATGCACCCAGCGCGGCATTCCCCTCGTCTTCCTGCAAAATATCACAGGCTTCATGGTCGGCCGCTCCTACGAGGCGCGCGGCATTGCCAAGGACGGAGCCAAGCTCGTCACGGCCGTTGCAACGGCGCGGGTACCCAAGGTCACGATGATTGTCGGCGGCTCGTTCGGCGCCGGCAATTACGGCATGTGCGGACGGGCCTTTTCGCCGCGCTTCCTGTGGATGTGGCCGAACGCCCGCATTTCAGTGATGGGGGGCGAACAGGCCGCTACGGTGCTTGCCCTGGTCAAGCGCGAAGGCATCGAACGCAAGGGCGGTGAATGGACCACGCCTGAAGAGGCTGCGTTCCGCGCGCCGATTCTCGAAAAATACGAGCGCGAGGGTCATCCGCTCTATTCGTCGGCACGGCTTTGGGATGACGGGATCATCGACCCCGCCAAGAGCCGCGATGTGTTGGCGCTGTCGCTCTCTGCCGCGCTGAACGCGCCGGTGGAAGAAACCCGCTTCGGCGTGTTCAGGATGTAGGGGAAAAAGACCATGACGAAAATGTTCTCCAAAATCCTGATCGCCAATCGCGGTGAGATCGCCTGCCGTGTCATTCGCACGGCGCAGAAGCTCGGCATAAGTACGGTGGCGGTCTATTCCGATGCGGACGCCCATGCGCTGCATGTCAGCATGGCCGATGAGGCCGTGAATATCGGTCCGGCGCCGGTCACCGACAGTTATCTTCGCGCCGACCACATCATCAAGGCGGCGCTCGATACGGGAGCCGAAGCAATCCACCCCGGCTACGGTTTCCTTTCGGAAAATCCCGGTTTCGTTGATGCCGTGGTCAAGGCCGGCTTCGTCTTCATCGGGCCCTCGGCGGATTCGATCCGCGCGATGGGTCTGAAGGACGCGGCGAAGCGTCTGATGGAAAAGGCCGGCGTCCCCGTCGTCCCGGGCTATCACGGCGAGGCGCAGGAACTCGTCGTGCTCGCATCCAAAGCGCGTGAAATCGGTTATCCGGTGCTGATCAAGGCCCGCGCTGGCGGCGGCGGCAAGGGCATGCGCAAGGTCGACAGTCCCGACGACTTCGCCGAAGCCCTCGGTAGCGCCCGCCGCGAGGCCAAGAGTGCCTTCGGCGACGACCGGGTTCTCGTCGAAAAATACATCGCGAAGCCCCGGCATATCGAAGTGCAGGTCTTCGGCGACAATCATGGCAATGCCGTTCACCTTTACGAGCGCGATTGCTCGCTGCAACGCCGACATCAGAAAGTGATCGAGGAGGCTCCTGCCCCCGGAATAACCGCGGAAATGCGCGAGGCGATGACCGGCGCCGCGGTCAAGGCGGCGCAGGCGATCAAATATTCCGGTGCAGGCACGATTGAGTTCATCGTCGACGCAACGGAAGGCCTGCGGCCCGACCGCTTCTGGTTCATGGAGATGAACACGCGCCTTCAGGTCGAACATCCCGTGACGGAAATGATCACCGGTCTCGACCTTGTGGAATGGCAATTGCGTGTGGCTGCCGGCGAGAAGCTGCCATTGGCTCAAGAGAATATCCCTCTTAACGGCCATTCCATCGAGGTTCGCCTCTATGCCGAGGATCCGGCAAAGAGCTTCCTGCCTGCCACCGGGACGCTTTATCATCTCGCTTTCCCCAATGCCGTCAAGGACGGCGCGGTACGGGTCGAGACCGGGGTTCGCAGCGGCGACGAGATTTCGCCGTTCTATGATCCGATGATCGCCAAGCTTGTGGTTCACGGCGCGGATCGGGCTGCCGCGCTCCGTGCGATGCAAAACGCGCTGAGCGAGACGGAAGTCGCCGGGACGGTCACGAACACGGCCTTTCTCGCGGCGCTGGTGCGACATCCCGGATTTGCCGCAGGCGATGTCGATACGGGGCTGATCGACCGCGATCTTGCCGGGCTTATCGCGCCAGTCGCGATTGAAGCAGGGGCGAAGGAACTCGCCATCCTCTTTGCAAGCGGCCTGTTCAAGCGCCCGGTTTCCACCGATCCCTGGACCGCCCTGCGCGGCTACAGCCATCATGCGGCCCTCGCCTATCCTGTGATGCTTGAGGAAAACGGAGCGATCACTCGTTACGAGGTGTCGGTTCTCGGCGATGAGCGATACGGGATTTCCAGTCCCGCCGGTACGGAGGAACTGCGCGTTCGCCATGGACCGGCCACGTGGCATGTCACCGGCAAGGGCATAAATCTTCACGCCAAGGCCATGACGATACCGCATGGGGTCGCGGTGCTTGCCAAGGGCGCGGCGGCGGCGTTCAGCGTTGCCGACCCGTTCCTCCTTGCCGAAGCGGCGGGCGGTGGCGGCGATCGCCTTGCCGCGCCAATGCCGGGTCTCGTGAAATCTGTGCGCTTTGCCGCGGGCGATCAGGTCAAGAAGGGGCAGGTTTTGCTCGTCCTCGAAGCCATGAAAATGGAGCACTCGATTACCGCACCGCATGATGGCCGGATTGCCGAAATTGCCAGCGAAGGCACGCAGGTCAAAGAGAAGTCGTCGCTCGTGCGGTTTGAAGACGCGGGCAATGATTCTTCAAAGATTTGAGGCAGCAAGCACGCCTTCGGCATGCTAGGAAAGTGGCGCGGGGCCCGCAGCAGCGGGCGCCGGGCTATGTTCCCGCCTTTAATTCAGGAGATTACCTATGGCCACAAAATCCCTCCAGACGATAAAGCGCGCGCCCCTCGCCACCCCTACCGACCTTGGGGAAAAGGCGACGCGCGATATTTCCGCCGCCGTCAATGCGCTGCTTGCCGATACATTCGCGCTTTACATGAAAACCAAGAATTTTCACTGGCACATGAGCGGCCCGCATTTTCGCGACTATCATCTGATGCTCGACGAACAGGGCGAACAGATCTTCGCCATGACCGACGTTCTTGCTGAACGCGTCCGCAAGATCGGCGGCACCACGCTCAAGTCCATCGGGCAGATTTCGTCGAAACAGCGCCTTCTCGACAATGACGCGAATTTCGTGACGCCTGAAGACATGATCGCCGAGCTGCGCGACGATACAAAGAGCTTCATCGGCTATCTGCGCCAGGTGCATGAGCTTTGCAGCGAATACAATGACAGCGCCACGACCAGCATCATAGAGAACTATATCGACGAGTCCGAGCGGCGCCATTGGTTCCTGTTTGAAGCATCGCGCGTCGGCCCGGCTGGCGTCTGATCGATCCGTTGTGGATAACCCGGCCGTCCCGGCGGCCGGTTTGTTTCTATGATCTCCCCCGGCAGACCGATACTATCTAAACAAGACGTGCTCTAATCGTTTGCCTTGGCCAGCCTTGCCAGCTGCGCGCGGCCTTGCGTCTCAACAATCATGGTCTCGACCGATGAAATGTTGAGGGCCAGCGTTGCGATCTTCTGCAAAGTATTGTTGTCAGGAAATGTCTTGGTCTTGGCTGAGCTCGTTATCAGCTGCCTTTGGGCAGCCGTGAGCCTAGCGAGCAATTCTTCGAGTTCATCCATGAATGTCCGTCCGCCGTGGTTGCAATAAATACAATACCTATAGTTGTAGCGTAGCAGTATGGGTAACTTATACTGTAATCACAATCTTGCGTCCATCCACGGCTGGCAATCTATCCATAGAGTGCAGACGAGAGAATTTTCTACACGCTAAGGTTGTGTCCATTCCGACAGATCAGTGTGCCGTCATCCATTCGCGGGCTTCGCGCAGGGCGGTTGCGAGATCAATCTTGGACATTGTCTTGCCAAGTTCGGCCCGCAGTTCCGCGGCGCGATCGCAGCCCTTGATGGCGGCAATGTTGAACCATTTGTGCGCAGCCACCAGGTCGATGGCGCAATCTCGACCGGTCGCATACATAATGCCCATTTCGAAGAGGATGTCGGTCTGGGCGGAGCCACCGGCGTCGCCGGTTTCGACAGTCTGAAGATCAAAGCGTGCCATTTCAGTCAAACCCCTTGTTGAACCAAATTCGCGTCGAACGAAAAGCCCTGTTAGACTTCTGAGAACCGCCATTCGTTTGTTTCGGCGTGCTCTTTCGATGCTTTCGAGAATGAACGATAGGCTTGAAATTGCTGTTAAAAGCCATGATTAACCGCGCACAAACAAAACAAAAACAACTCGTAAACTTCGCAATTCATTAAATATAGCACGCCAGCAATTGCAGGCATTTGCCGCAAATTTGCCTAAAATCGGATCTGCCGGGCTGAAGGGTTTGATAACCAAACGCGCGGTTTGCGAATTTGAACTTGGCAATTCACCCGCGCGCCACGCGGCTTGAAAACAGGCGGATTTCTGGCTGGGACTGCTTTCTTTCCCTGATTTTTTGAATTACGTTTACGTTTGCGTAAGAAAGGCGATGCTGGAGAGATCGCCGCGTATCGGGAGGAAATTCATGAAGCGCAATATAGTTTTGGCCTGCACCGGCCTTGTCCTTATGGCTGGCCCTGCCCTTGCAGAAGAGGCGATCGTCGGATCGTGGAAGCGGCCAAACGGCACCATCATTCAGTATTCGTCCTGTGGGACAGATACCTATTGCGGCACGGTGATGACCGGCGAATACAAGGGAAAGTCGATCGGCTCGATGTCCGGCAAGAGCGGTTCCTACAAGGGAACGGTCAACAAGCTCGATGAGGGCAAGACCTATAATGGCAAGGCGACGGCGACGGGGGCGACCCTTTCGCTTTCAGGCTGTGTCATGGGCGGCCTCATTTGCAAGAGCGAGAGCCTGACGCGCCAGTAGCAGGTCGGGTGGGGTAGGCAGACCCTTCGGAGGCCGGGTGGCGGCGCTCCTCGCGTGCGTTTACATTATCCACCCTCTCCGAGCTCTTGACCCGAGGACCCATTCTTCCTTCGCGGGGCAAACAGCGTCGACGATGGATCCTCGGGACAAGGGCCCGAGGATGACGGAAGCGAGGGGAGCCAGAGGACGTTCTCCCTCCGTGGCCAAACAGCGTCCGCGGTGACGGCAGTGCAGACTGCTGGAGGATGGAGGAAGCGGAACAGGCCCAAGGTGACGGCAGTGGGGCGGTCTGCCGTCTGCACCTCCCGTCCTACGTTTATCCATCGGACGAAGTCGAACGAGCGGACTTCGATGGCTGAATGGCGGAGCTTCTCGCATAAGTTCCCATTATCCACCCTCTCCGCCGTCATCCTCGGGCGTTAGCCCCGAGGACCCACTCTTCCCTTCGCGGCGCAAACAGCGTCGACGATGGATCCTCGGGACAAGGGCCCGAGGATGACGGAAGTGAGGGGAGTCAGAGGGACGTCCTCCCTCCGTGGCCGAACAGCGCCCGCGGTGACGGCAGTGCAGACTGCCGAAGGATGGAGGAAGTGAGCACGGCCACTGGGGACGGTAGTGGGTCAGTCCGCCGTCTGCACTCCCCCGTCCGATGTTTATCCGTAGGACGGAGTCGAACGAGCGGACTTCGGTGGCTGAGTGGCGGCAGTCCTCGCATAAATTCCCATCATCCATCCTCTCCGCCGTCATCCTCGGGCGTTAGACCCGAGGACCCACTCTTCCCTTCGCGGCGCAAACTTATGCCGGAGGGCCATTCTTCCTCGCGGGGCAAACAAGGCCCAAGAAAGACGGAGGGAGGATCCCGCGGATGACGGAAGTGAGAGAGCCCGTGGATGGCGGAAACGACGGCCCGAGGCGACGCAGTGCAGACGACCTTTAGATGACGCAAGAGGGGACCGCCCAGGGCAACCGCCGTGGGAACTGTGCGGCACACTTGGAACTGATAACAACAGGGGACCACTCTGCCCGCGTTCTGTTTGGACGGCGACCGGATCGCCGCGCGGCAAATCTCAAATGTTCTCAGCGACCAGGCTTGCCACCTTCCGGTGAATTTCATTCCGGCTATCCGCGGTTCCCTTCGGATCGTAGAGATAGACGGCCAGCAGGATCGGCTTGCGGCTTGGAGGCCAGATCACGGCGATATCATTGGCCATGCCGCTGTCGCTGGTACCGGTTTTGTCGCCGACGCTCCAGCCCTTGGGCAAGCCGCCGCGCAGACGTTTGTCGCCGGTCTTGTTCGCAAGCAGCCACTCGATGAGCTGATCGCGTGAGGATTTCGAGAGCGCGTTGCCGAGAACCGTCTTCTGCAGGTCTTTCAAAATGTGTGCTGGCGTGATCGTGTCACGCGGATCGCCAGGCGTCGCCTCGTTCAGTTCTGTCTCGCGCCGGTCCAGTCGAAACGTCGCATCGCCGAGGCTGCGCGCATATTGTGTCAGGCCCTTCGGTCCGCCGAGATTATCCAGCAGGAGATTGCCGGCGGTATTGTCACTCAACGTGATCGCAGCTTCGCAGAGTGCAGCAAGGGTCATGCCCTCGTCGACATGCTTTCCCGTGGCGGGCGAGCCGGCAACAAGGTCGCCCTTGCCATATTTAATGACCCGATCAAGTTTTTCTTCCTTGCGATCGACTTTCGCCAGTACCGCTGCCGCGGCCAGGAACTTGAACGTGCTGCACATCGCAAAGCGCTCATGCGCGCGGTATTCGATCTTGCTGTCGCTCGCCGTGTCGAGTGCTGCAACCCCAAGGCGTGCTCCGGTCTTTTCCTCGAGCCCCTTGAACGCCGCATCGAGATCAACCCTTTCGGCCGGCGCGGCATAGGCCAAAGCCCTCGGCAACGCCAATGCCGGTATCGCCAGCATCGATCCGAGCAATGCTCCGCGGCGGGTAATTGAACCACTCATTTCATATCTCCATGTCTTACGAACTGACTGCGCGATTCACGCGTGGCGAAGCTGCGATCCGAACTGGCAAATTCCGTGGAGAAACTGTGACGAAAAAGAGCGTCTGAACTTGACCAATAGTGAACCTTTAGGTTATTTAACTCCTTGGTAATTTAGAACGCGGGAGTGAACGATGCGAAAGACCTATCATGGGAGCTGTCATTGCGGAGCGGTTCGTTTCGAGGCCGACATCGACCTCACCCAGGGCACCAGCAAGTGCAATTGTTCGATCTGTGCCAAAGGCCGTTTCTGGAAGGTGATCGTCGGCGGCGATGAGCTCCGTGTCGTTACGGGGTCAGAAAAATTGATCGCGTATCGTTTTGGCGGCGGCGCAATTACCCATTTCTTTTGCGACACATGCGGCATGAAACCGTTCGGTCAGGGCGAGATGGAAAGCATGGGAAAGTTCTATGGCGTCAATGTCGCCTGCCTCGATGATATGCCTGTCAAAGACCTGGTAGCGGCGCCCTTGGAGTATCAGGATGGGCTCCACGACCACTGGGAACGGCGGCCGCAGGAAGTGCGCCATCTTTAGATGGAATTTTGAGTTCTAAAAAATGAACGAGCAAAAACAACACTCTACGCCGTGAAAAGCCCTTTATTTACAGCATATTAGACTAATGTCTAATTGTTTCGAACAATTCCCCCGGCTATAAAGAAATCGATTTTAGCGTGTAGTTGTTTTCGAAATGCACTGTTGTTGACGACCTTTATCCTGCGGTTGCTGGTGTCTTAAGTATCCAGTCGTTTATGTGCAAACCCTCCCTGCACATAAAGCCGAAATTTCGGGAGGATCAGGGATAGAATGGTGCGTAGGCCATTCCTTTCTTGAGGCATGTGCCCGAACTTTTGTCGGGCAGGCAACCGCAGGACCAATGCGCTCGAGCAGCTCCTTCGCTGGTTACGGGCAATAAGACAGGCAGCCATGGAAGTCCCCCCATGGCTGCCTTTTTCTTGTGGTGGATGAGTTTCCCGTGCCTGGTCGCAGCGATTTTAGCGGCCGCAAGTTGCCGAGCGCTGGCCGACGCCTTGGCCGAGCCCTGTAGGCGGCAGCAAGTTGCTGAGCACTGCTGGTTGCGGACTTTGTCCAATGTTGGTTGCGACAGCGATCTGCCGAGCACTGGCCGAGCCCTGTAGGCGGCAGCGAGTCGCCCGGCCCTGTTGGTTGGGAAACTTGGCCGAGCCCAGGCGGCGGAAGTGAATTTGCTACGCGAGTTGGCTGAGACGAGTTTGCCTAGCTTTGGTGACGGCACGGCATTCGCCAAACCCTGTCGTTTGCAGACTTCGCCGTGCCTTGGTAGGGGGAGTAAATTTGCTGCGCGAGTTGGTTGCGACGAGTTTACCGAGCCTTCGCAGCGGCAGCGAGCTTGCAGCGCCGTGTTGGCTCAGGACTTTGAGCCTTGATGGCTGAAGTGAATTGGCTATGCACGTTGATTGAGACGAGTTTGCCGAGCCTTGTCAACGGCAGCGAGCTTGCAGCGCCGTGTTGGCTAAGGACTTTAAGCCTTGGTGTCGGAAGTGAATTTGCTACACGAGTTGGTTGAGACGAGTTTGCAGAGCCTCTTAGCTGAGTGCCCGCCGGGACAGCTCCCCGCCTTCGCTCTTGTTGACATAATCCTGTTTCGTGACAATCATAACCTTATGGGGATTGCGATCTCCCCACGAGGCGTCATGCCCAAGTATCGCGTCCAACAACCCCACTTTAGCGGAGGGACGCGAAATGTCTTCGACGACACGAATTTCACACGAAAAACTGGCACGGCTTATCGGAACGCCGGCATGCCCTGTCCTTATCGACGTCCGTACGGACGAGGACTTTGCCCTCGATGAGCGATTGATTCCCGGCTCACGCCGCCGTTCATATGCGGCAATCGAAACCTGGCGCGATGAACTCGTCGGCAAACGGGCGATCGTCATCTGCCAGCAAGGCAGGAAGCTCAGCGAGGGGACCGCGGCGCTGCTGCGCTATCACGGCGTGCCGGCCGAATCGCTCGACGGCGGTTACGAGGCGTGGGTGACGGCATCTCTGCCGCTGGTTCGCGTGTTGCGACTGCCGACGGCAGACCCGAATGGACGAACAATCTGGGTCACGCGGGCTCGGCCGAAGATCGACAGGATTGCCTGTCCCTGGCTGATCCGGCGGTTTGTCGACCCTGATGCCGTGTTCCTGTTCGTCACGCCTGCGGAGGTCGAGGCGGTCGCCGAGCGTTTCGGCGCGACGCCCTTTGATATCGAAGACGTGTTCTGGAGCCATCGCGGCGAACTTTGCACGTTCGACGTGATGATTGAGGAATTCGGCTTGACGTCAGCACCGTTGACGCGCCTTGCAACGATTGTGCGCGGTGCGGATACCGCCCGGCCGGACCTTGCACCCGAGGCACCGGGATTGCTTGCCGCATCGCTCGGCCTGTCGCGGATGTATTCTGACGATCTGGCACAGTTGGAAGCTGGCATGACGCTCTACGACGCATTCTATCGCTGGTGCCGTGATGCGACGGGCGAAACGCATAACTGGCCTAATCGCAAGCTTGGTGCATGAATTGACCGTTTCAGCACCCGATGGCGTGAACGCCGTATCCCAAGGGCGAACGGGCAATGACATCTCGTTCAGCGAAGCCCTGCGCGTCTGGATGCGTGTCGCATCATTGAGCTTCGGCGGGCCCGCCGGGCAAATCGCGGTGATGCATCGCATTCTGGTCGATGAGAAGCGCTGGATCGGCGAGAACAGGTTTCTGCATGCCCTCAATTATTGCATGCTCTTGCCCGGACCCGAGGCGCAACAGCTGGCGATCTATATTGGCTGGCTGCTGCACCGGACCAAAGGCGGACTTGTTGCCGGCACGCTGTTTGTCCTTCCCGGCTTTCTGTCGATCCTCGGCCTCAGCATTATCTACGTCCTGTTTGGCAATGTCGGGATGGTGGCGGGGCTGTTCTTCGGCCTCAAAGCAGCCGTGCTTGCCATCGTGCTGCAGGCGGTGGTGCGGATTGGCGGGCGCGCGCTCAAGAATTGGGTCATGTTGTCAATCGCCATTGCCGCTTTCGTGGCAATTTTCGTCCTGCACGTGCCTTTTCCACTCATCGTTCTCATCGCGGCATTGATCGGCTTCATCGGAGGAAAAACCGGATCGACGCTGTTTCAATTAGGCGGAGGTCATGGCGATGCGGCCTCCGGTCTTGCGGACAGGGACTCGGCGCTCGGCGAAGACACGCCCGAACACGCCAGGCCAAATCTCGCCTGGTCGCTGAAGATAGGCGCCGTCCTTCTCGTTCTTTGGCTTGCGCCGGTCGGTGCCATAGTCCTCGCTCTCGGACCGGACAATGTGTTCAGCCAAATCGGCATTTTCTTCAGTAAAATGGCGATGGTAACGTTCGGCGGCGCCTACGCGGTTCTCTCATACGTCGCCCAGCAGGCGGTCCAGCATTATGGATGGCTGCAGCCCGGGGAAATGCTGGACGGGCTTGGCATGGCGGAGACGACGCCGGGACCGCTGATCATGGTGGTACAGTTCGTCGGTTTCCTCGGCGCCTATCGAGCGCCCGGCTCGTTGCCGCCGCTCACGGCAGCCGTGCTCGCTTCGATCCTGACGACATGGGTGACGTTCGTGCCGTGTTTTCTGTGGATTTTCCTTGGGGCTCCCTTCATAGAGCGCCTTCGCAACAACCGGGCGCTGACAGGAGCGATGACCGCGATTACCGCCGCCATCGTCGGCGTGATCACCAATCTTGCCGTGTGGTTCGCGCTTCACGTGATGTTCACCAGCATCGTTCGCTGGGAGGCATTGGGCATCACGATCGACGTGCCGGTGCTCTCTTCTGTCAACCTCGCTTCCGTCGCGCTGACCGCCAGCGCGATCGCCGCCATTTTCTGGCTGAGATGGGGAATGTTGCCGACACTTCTTGCCACGTCATTGGCCGGCATGGCGTGGTATCTCTTCCACGGGCTGAATTGAAGCCCTGCCCCGTCAGGGCTTCAATTTGTGCAGGGTTCAGCGGGCCCGCTGGCCGAAGAGCACCTTCTTGGCTTCCTCGTCGTCGGCGAGATTGCGCCGCTCTTCTTTGCCGAGTTCGAGCCCCCGCTGCACGGCCGGCCGCGCACCGATCGCTTCGAACCAGCGCTTCAGATTTGGAAACTCGTTCAAATCCTGACCCTGATTGGCATGCGGCACGACCCAGCCATAGGCAGCCATGTCGGCGATGGAATAATCACCGGCAAGATAGTCATGCTCGGCAAGCCGTCGGTTCATCACGCCATAGAGGCGGTTTACTTCGTTGGTATAGCGATTGACCGCATATTCGATCTTCTCGGGGGCATATTGACGGAAATGATGCGCCTGGCCGGCCATCGGGCCGAGACCGCCAACCTGCCAGAACAGCCATTCTTCAACCGCGACGCGGCTGCGTTCCTCCTGCGGATAGAAATTTCCGAATTTCCGGCCGAGATATTGCAGGATCGCGCCGGATTCGAATACCGAGATTGGCTTTCCGCCCGGTCCCTCTGGGTCGATGATGGCCGGCATACGGTTGTTGGGGGCGATCTTCAGGAAAGAAGGCTCGAACTGTTCACCCTTGCCGATGTTGACAAGTTTCAGATCGTAGGGAACGCCGAGCTCCTCGAGCATGATGGATATTTTCCAGCCGTTGGGCGTCGGCCAGTAATAGAGTTCGATCGGTTTGGTTTGGGAGGTCATCGCAGTCTCCATGCGTGGGGGAATGTTCAAGAGAAATAGAACTTCCATGGCCGCGCGCAAGATGGCCCATGCAATTCCGTTGAACGCCAGATGAACAGCGGTCTCAGCTTTGGTTCAGCACGCCTCGCCTAATTTGCGCTCGATACGATGGGTGCCGAAGCGGGCCGAGGAGATTCCGGGACATGATGCGGTCGACAGCAAACTTTTCGCTGATTTTCCTGCGGGCGCTTGTCTTTTCGGCGATCCTCGTCGGGCCGGTCATCGCCTTTGCGGCAAGCTATGAAAGCCGTTCGCCATCCAATGGCGGCGTTGGGCTCGTACTCCTCGTTGCCTTGCAGCGCGTTTGAGACAGGTGCATTTCAACTGTCACCCGGAGCGACTATATTGCGGGGATGGATAAACGAATCGGAACAAGAAAGCCTGTCACGATCAGCATGCCGCCGCATGTTGACCCCGAAGAGTTCATGGATGAGCATGCGGCTGTCGAGGCGCTTCGCCGGATCTATGAGCGCAATACGCAATTCCTGCGCGATGCCTTTGACAAGGTCGCGAAAGGCGAAGCCAAGGACACGCTGCATTTCCGCGCCTTTTACCCCGAGGTGCAGCTTTCCACGTCAAGCTATGCGCAGATCGACTCGCGCCTTGCCTTCGGCCATGTGTCTTCGCCCGGCCAGTATGCGGCGACCATTACCCGCCCGGACCTCTTTGCAAGTTACCTCGAGGAACAGATAAAGCTCTTGATCCGCAACCACGGCGGACCGGTGACAGTGCAGGAATCGACGACGCCCATCCCGATCCACTTCGCCTTCCTCGAAGGAACGCATGTCGAATCCTCGATCGCCGATGCGTTCACCCGGCCGCTGCGCGATCTATTCGATGTGCCGGACCTCAATGCAACCGACGACCGCATCGTCAATGGCGAATACGAGGCGGACGACCTCGACGGCATCATGCCGCTCTCGCCTTTCACGGCACAGCGCGTCGATTATTCCCTGCACCGGCTGTCGCACTATACGGCCACGCATCCGGTGCATTTCCAGAACTATGTGCTGTTTACCAACTATCAGTTCTATATCGATGAGTTCTGCGTGTGGGCGCGCAAGCTCATGGCAGCCGGCGGTGGCGGCTATGAGCGTTTCATCGAGCCTGGCAACCTGATCACCGAGGCAGGCAGCAGCGCGCCGACGTCGGGCGTTCCGGCAGGCCGCATGCCGCAAATGCCGGCATATCACCTCGAACGCCGCAATGGTTCGGGAATCACCATGGTCAATATCGGCGTCGGCCCCTCCAATGCGAAGACGATCACAGACCACATCGCGGTCTTGCGTCCGCATGCATGGCTGATGCTCGGGCATTGTGCGGGCCTGCGCAATACGCAGGCGCTCGGAGACTATGTGCTGGCCCATGCCTATGTGCGCGAAGACCATGTGCTTGACGATGATCTGCCCGTATGGGTGCCGATCCCTGCCCTTGCCGAAGTTCAGGTGGCGCTGGAACAGGCTGTCGCCGAAATTACCGGGCTGGAGGGCTATGATCTGAAGCGCATCATGCGCACCGGCACGGTGGCGACGATCGACAACCGCAATTGGGAATTGCGCGACCAGCGCGGTCCGGTGAAACGCCTGTCACAGTCGCGGGCCATTGCGCTCGATATGGAATCGGCGACGATCGCTGCGAATGGCTTCCGCTTCCGCGTTCCTTACGGCACGCTGCTCTGTGTTTCCGACAAGCCGCTGCATGGCGAACTCAAGCTGCCGGGCATGGCGACGGAGTTCTACAAGCGCCAGGTGGCCCAACATTTGCAGATCGGCATTCGCGCGCTGGAGAAGCTGGCTGAAATGCCACCCGAGAAACTGCACTCGCGCAAGCTGCGCAGTTTCTACGAGATGGCATTTCAGTAGCACCTCAAGCGATCTGGCTCAGCTGCGCATGCCTACCAGGCAGAACATCGCGCCCTGCGGATCAAGGCATTGGAGGATAAAGGCGCCGCCCGGTACCTCCTGCGGCCCGAACAGGACCTTGCCGCCCTTGCTCGTCACCCGTTCCTGCGCCGCATCGATGTTGTCGACGCAGAAATAGAAATTCCACATTGGCGGGACCGACTTGTCCATCCGGTTCATCATCCCGCCGACAGCTTCGGCACCGGCGGCGAAGAGCTGGTAAGTGCCCATATCGCCCATATCAATCGCCTGGTCCTTGGTCCAGCCGAAGAGTTTCGAATAGAAGTCGAACGCGCCCTGCCAGTTCTCGGTGTTAAGCTCATGCCAGCCGATCGTGCCCTGCGTTGGCGGTTTCGGCATATCGCCCTGATCCGTCATGCTTGGCGCAAATAGCTGAAACGTTGCGCCCTGCGGGTCGGCGACAACTGCAAAGCGGCCAACATTGGGGATATCCGCCGGCGCGCGATAGACCTTGCCGCCGAGTTGCTCGACTTCCTTCGCCTTCGCATCGACGTCCTGCGCCCAGATATAGCCAGTCCACGCTGGCTTCATGTCCGGGCCGCAGTCGTCCGGTATCGTCATCAGGCCTGCCACTGGCGCGGCGCCCAGGTTAAGCAACGTATAGCGCATGTCGGGATGTCCGGAATCCTTTGGGTCCCAGCCGACGACATCGCTATAGAAAGCCTCTGCCGCCTCGGCGTCGGTGGTCATTAATTCATACCAAATGAAATTGCCGGGTGTGGTCATGTTAGTACCTCCTCCATGATGGGCCGGACTATATCGGGATCTCGTGATTAAATATTGACATTTAGGTTGATATCAACATATATAGGCCATGTCAAAGCCGATTTCCGTTCCTTTCGAAACCACCCTCTATGTCCGTGATACCTGCATGTGTCTTGCCGTGCAGCGGACGGCGCGCGCCCTTGCCCGTCGCTTCGACGAGGCGATGCGCCCCTACGATGTCACCAACGGGCAGTTCTCCTTGCTCATGTCGCTGAATCGTCCGCAGCCGCCGAACCTGCGTTCGGTGGCATCGCTCCTTGCCATGGACCGCACCACACTGACCGCAGCGCTGAAACCTTTGGAGCGTCGCGGCCTCGTGAAAGTGGAGATCGACCCTGCGGACAAGCGCAGCCGATTATTGGCGCTCACGCCGGCCGGGAGCAAGCTCCTGTCCCACGTTTTGCCGGTATGGACCAGCACGCATAAGGACATTCAGGCGCTTCTCGGCAATGACGAACATGATCGCCTTCTCAGCAATCTGGCAAAGTTGCTTTGATCTTCAAGCATGCGCGAGAATGTTGACGATCCTGCCCGACGGATCGCGTACGTAGAAGCGACGCACGCCCCACGGCTCGTCTGCGATGCCATAGGTGATCTCGTAGCCTGCCGCCACCGCCCGCGCATAGAGAGCATCGACATCATCGACCTCGATGGAAAGGTCGGGCACGGGCGTTCCTGAACCGCCTACGCTGGCAATACTGAGCTCAGGTCTGGTCGTAGCGTCGGACGCGAAGGTCAGGATCCAGCCATGATCCATGACCACATTTAGACCGAGCAAATCTTCATAAAATGCCCGAACGGCGGCAGGATCGGAAACAGCGAGATTGGCGACGATGCGCTTGACGGTCATTAAGTGCTCCGGTTCGACTATACCAGTTGGCTCATGGATATCTAGCTTCGCGAATGATGCAGTGAAAGACCCAATGCGATTCCCGTGCGCCGAAAGTCCAACGCGCTGCATCTTGGAAACCGAGCAGAGGATGCTATACTGTTTTTGGAGTGGGAACGGACTTTCGCCCGTCCCCTTTCTCTGGTTATGTAAAATGAACCCGGACACAGACTTGCCAGCCTGTCCGGGTTCTTTTCACTTCCAGAGTGATGCTAAGTGGTCTGAACCACATAACTTCACCTCCAAGTTTGACAGCAAGGCTGTTGCCTCAGTCGGGGAGCCAATCTTCCCGATGCACCGGCTGGCGTGGTGCCTGCTGCTTTGCCTGCGAACAGTGCAAAACATCGCGGGAAAGGGGCCGCGCGGCAACGAATTCAGGGTTGCAAATGCTGCGCGAAAAAGTTGACACCGATTGCAGGCACGGACGTAACACCCTCTTGGAGTCATCATCTTGATTGCGTCGCAATTGCCGGTTTAATGCGTCCAATGACGACTCCATCATCGCATTCGCGGCTCAGGCTCGCTGCAGTCCTCATACCGAGCCTGATCTCGGTGCCGCTGGTTCTTGGCTTTTTTGGATCGGCGCATCCGCTCTTCGATGCCTTTGCGCATTTTCGCATGCATCTCGCCGTACTGATGGCCATCTCGGCAATTCCTGCACTCATCCTTGGGCTATGGCGCGAGGGGCTGATGTCGATCGTCTTCGCGCTGACGGCGCTGGGGACGGTGTTGATCCCCACACCTGCTCCTTCGGCGGAAGGCGGAAAAGAGCCCGCATCGAATGTCGGGCTGCCCGAATTCAAGCTGATGCAGCTCAACCTTCGCTACGACAATCGCAATCAGTCGGAAGTCATTCGAACGATCGCGCGCGAAACGCCCGATGTCATCACCTTGCAAGAGGTATCCGACGACTGGCGATCCCGACTCAAAGCTGTTGAAGGACGATATCCTCACAAGATCGTCTGCCCAAGCACGAAGCGCGTCGGCGGCGTTGCCATCCTTTCGCGGCGGCCTTTCGCGCTCGGTACGACACCGCAATGCGTTGGAAACAGTTTGATGGCGCTGGCGCGCATCGATTTCGGCGGGCGCAGCGCACTCATAGCCTCCGTGCACCTTGGCTGGCCCTGGCCTTTCGAGCAGGCGGAAAATGTCGAGGAGATGCAGCCCTATCTCGTGCGCCTTGGCGGTCCGATGATCCTTGCCGGTGATTTCAACGCTGCACCGTGGAGCCAGACCATCAGGAACCTCCTCGACGCCAGCAACACGCATCCAGTCGACGGCTTGCGTCCAAGTTGGCTGATCAACGGCACTTTTGCCCATGCCGCGCACTGGATCGGCTTGCCGATCGACCATGTGCTGGTATCAGAGCGCATCGCGGCAAAATCGGTGGATTCGCTTCAGCCGGTCGGCTCCGACCATCTGCCGCTGCTGCTGCGATTTTCAATAGACGGCGTGGATGACAATGGACCGGACGAGCAGACCGTCATGCTCCGCAATCAGGAGCCCGGCACGATGGCCGGGCTTTGAGAACTACATGTTCGTATAGACGGGCCCCTCGCCGCCCTGCGGCGGCACCCAATTGATATTCTGATTGGGGTCTTTGATATCGCAGGTTTTGCAGTGAACGCAGTTCTGGGCGTTTATGACGAATTTCGGACCCGACGCCTCCTCGACCCACTCATATACACCCGCCGGGCAATATCGGGTCGATGGCCCGGCAAAGACATCATGTTCCGAAGACTTCTGCAGCGCGGGGTCCTTGACGATGAGGTGAACCGGCTCGTTCTCCTCGTGGTTGGTGTTCGACAGGAACACTGACGAAAGGCGGTCAAATGTGAGAATGCCATCCGGCTTCGGGTAGGCGACCGGGGTGTATTTGCTCGCGGGCTCGAGCGAGGCAGCGTCGGTCTTGCCGTGCTTCCAGGTTCCGAACGGCGACCAGCCGCCAAAGATCGTGTTGAGCCACATGTCGAGACCGCCGAGCATGACGCCGCCAATGGTGCCGAGCTTGGACCACATCGGCTTGACGTTGCGCACGCGCTTCAGGTCCTTGCCGATTTCACTGGAGCGCCAGGCATTCTCGTAAGCGATAAGTTCATCATTGGCGCGGCCTGCCGCAAGCGCCTCGGCGACATGCTCGGCTGCCAGCATGCCGGACAGCATGGCGTTATGGGAGCCCTTGATACGCGGAACATTGACAAAGCCTGCCGAGCAACCAATCAGCGCGCCGCCCGGGAACGACAGTTTCGGCACCGATTGCCAGCCGCCCTCGGTGATGGCGCGCGCACCATAGGAAAGGCGTTTGCCGCCTTCAAACGTACCGCGAATGGCCGGATGCGTCTTGAAACGCTGGAATTCCTCGAAGGGCGACAGGTAGGGATTCTTGTAGTTGAGGTGCATGACGAAGCCGACGGCGACGGTATTGTCCTCAAGGTGATAGAGGAACGAGCCGCCCCCCGTCTTCATGTCGAGCGGCCAGCCGAAGGAGTGCTGCACGAGCCCGAGCTTGTGCTTGGAGGGATCGACTTGCCAGAGTTCCTTCAGACCGATGCCGTACTTCGCCGGCTCCTTGCCCTCGCTGAGCTTGAAATTGTTGATCAACACTTTGGCGAGCGACCCGCGCGCCCCTTCGGCGATGAGGACATACTTGCCAAGAAGAGCCATGCCGCGCGTATAGGCGGGACCATGCGTGCCATCTTTTTCAATGCCCATGTCGCCGGTGGCTACGCCGATGACTGCGCCGTTATCATCGTAAAGAACCTCAGTGCCGGCGAACCCGGGATAGATTTCAACGCCGAGTTCTTCCGCCTTGGTGCCGAGCCAGCGGCAGACATTGCCGAGCGAAACGATGAAATTGCCATGATTGTTCATCAGCGGCGGCATGGCGAAATTGGGCAGGCGGATAGAGCCCGAATGTCCCAGCACCAGGAAATGATCGGCCGTTACTGGCGTCTTGAAGGGGTGGCCCTCCTCGTCGCGCCAGCCGGGCAGCAGTTTGTCTATGCCGATGGGATCGACGACGGCGCCGGAAAGGATATGGGCTCCGATCTCGCCGCCCTTTTCGAGAACGACGACGGAAAGTTCAGGATTGATCTGCTTGAGCCTGATGGCAGCCGAGAGGCCCGACGGTCCGCCCCCGACGATCACGACATCAAACTCCATGCTCTCGCGCTCTGGAAGTTCTGGTGTCTCGCTCATGCTTTCCTCCTGAATACCTGGTATGTGCCCCGTAACACGATTCCTGCCCGTGTTTTTCCGATTTGTAACGCAACAATAGCCGCAAGACAGTGCCTAGAAAGCATTCCAGATGCGGCCAATTGCCCTCATGTTACGACGAGCGCGGCGATTCATAATTTACCTTGACGTAAACGTCAATCAACTGCCGCCCTGTGACAGTTGCGCGATGCGGCAATTCGTTCATACTTAGCCACGAACATAGCCGAAGCTGGTGCCCATCGTTTGATGATTGGAGACCGGATGACACGACCCCGGGCAATATGGATGCTCAAAGGCCTCCTCGCCGCCGCTTTGCTGTTCGCCGCCGCCGTTTCCACTGCAATCGCAGCCGAGGAACCCGAACTTTGGGTGGCGGGGCCTTATTCATTTTCCGACGAACTCGGCGGCTTTACGATCCGGTCGATCAGCGGAACGGGTACGCTGAAAGACCCCATCATCCTCACCGAGGAGTTTCCTTCCGCAACGCCGACAACCCTTGTCATCCGAACCGACAGGGTCGCTCTTGCAAATCCCAGCGAGGATGCCGGCATTCTCTTCTACTTGCAGGTTCGGGCGATCAACGGCAGCGGCCATCCGTGGATCGAGTTCGAATTCGAACTGCAGGAGCAGCTGAACGTGCCGAGCGACTATGGCGACGGCCTGTCGTTCTATCAACCGGGCGACAAGACCGACCTCGTAAAGTCGCGGGGCTTTGCGCATTACAGCGACGATTTTGAGCCATACGACCGCCTCGTGTTCAGTGGCGGCAAACTCGATCCCGGCCAGAATGCTACGTTCCAGTTTCCAATCGCTGATTTTACGCCGAAGCGTGTGTTCTATCTGGTGCAGGACCCGCGCATTCCATCCTCTTGAACTTGCAATCGCCCGCACAATTTGCGACTTCAGAGTAAAAGGATTGCCCATTGCCCAACCTGCGCGAGCTCTTGCACTTTTATGCCGAGGCCGGTGTCGACACGCCGCTCGAGGATGTGCCCGTCGACAGGTTTTCGCAGATCGAGGCGAAGCGTGCCTCGTCAGTCGCGCCCAATTCCCCTCCTGCGAAGTCCGCATCCGCGCCGGCCCCTGAACGCCCTCAAGCCAATGTAGCCGCGCCGGCGCTCGCCAAGGCGTCCGTGCCTGACGACGCGAAGATCGCAATGGCGCGCCAGCTTGCATTAGGGGCAGGCTCGCTCGAAGAACTGCGCGAGCAGCTCGGCGCCTTCGACGGGTGCAACCTGAAGTTCACAGCCAAGAACCTCGTCTTTTCCGACGGCAATCCAGCCGCACCCGTCATGTTCGTAGGCGAGGCGCCCGGGCGCGAAGAGGATCTGGAGGGCGTGCCCTTCATCGGCCGCTCCGGGCAATTGCTTGACCGCATGTTTGCCGCCATCGGCCTTGATCGCAGCAGTGTCTATATCGCCAATACAATCCCTTGGCGGCCACCGGGCAACCGGACGCCGACGCCGCTCGAAACGGAAATCTGCCGTCCGTTCTTCGAGCGCCAGGTGGAACTCGCCAACCCAAAGATTTTGGTGGCACTCGGCGGCCCTGCTGCCAAGGCATTGACCAATGCCAGCGAGGGCATTTTGCGGCTGCGCGGCAATTGGAAGACCCATCTCACGCCGTCCGGCATCGAGATACCGGTGATGCCAACGCTTCACCCGGCCTATCTCCTGCGCAACCCGGCGCAGAAGCGCTTTGCCTGGCGCGATTTCCTCAATGTCAAAATGCGGTTGCGCAGCCTGGCCGAATAATCCAATGGCTTGGCGCAAAACTGGAAAGGCAGTGTCGTAATTATCGGCTTGCGGACCGAACGAAACTTGTAGCTTTCCAGGCTGACACGCAGGATCCTTCGATGTTTCTCCAGCTCTTGCCGATTACGGCGCTATTGACCAGCACGTTTCTGATGCTGACGGCGGGGGGCCTCGCGGGAATTCTGTTGCCGCTGCGCGCCGGCATGGAGGGCTGGTCGCCTACGACGATCGGCTGGCTCGGAACCGGTTACGCGCTTGCCTTCACCGGAGGCTGCATCGTCGTGCCACGACTTGTGCGGCGTGTCGGCCATGTCCGGGTCTTCGCAGTTCTCCTGACGCTGCTCAGCATGTCGATGCTCCTGCATGGTTTGATCGTCGATCCCTGGGCCTGGACCGTTTTTCGCGCCCTGGCCGGTTTTTCGCTCGCGGGGAGCTACATGGTCATCGAGAGCTGGCTCAACGAGCGCGTCACCAATTCGACGCGCGGCATGGTGTTCTCGATCTATATGATCGTGTCGATGATCGGCCTCCTTGCCGGCCAATATATCCTGCCATTCGGCAATCCCATGACACAGGCGCTGTTCATGATCGGGGCCCTTATCTACGCCGCTGCCCTCATACCGACGGGCCTTTCCAATGCGCAGTCGCCGCGTCCGCTCACTCAGGTCTCGCTGGATTTGCCCGGCCTCTTTCGCAAGTCGCCTGCGGCGCTGGTCGGCTCGCTGCTTGCCGGTATCATCGCGGGTGCATGGAATTTCTTGTCGGCGGTCTACGGCCGCGATATCGGGCTTTCCACCTTCGGCATCGCCACGATGATTGCCACATCGATGATCGGCGGGGCGATTTTCCAGTACCCCATCGGCCGCATGTCGGATTTCATCGACCGTCGCTACGTCATGGTCGTCGCCGGGATTGGCGGTGTCGCCATATCCTTGACGATGATCCTGCTGCAGCCAACGACCCCATGGGTCATCTATACGCTGATGTTCGCTTTCGGCACCGTGCTCTTCCCCATCTATTCGCTGAACGTGGCCCATGCCAACGACTTCGCCGAGCCGAGCGAATTCGTCAAGGTGTCAAGCGGACTGCTCATTGTCTACGGTGTTGGCAGCATGATCGGGCCGCAGATCGCGGGCCGGCTCATGGACTTGAATGGCCCGTCCGGATTCTTCGTGACGATGGCGATTACCTACGCCGCCTACGGATCCTACGCGTTTTGGCGCAGCCTGCGCCGTGCCGCGCAGGCCCCCTCGACGCGTCCGGATTTCGCCATTCGCCCACATGACCGCCCGCAAACGCCCGAAACCTTGCAATTGCACCCGTTGAGCGAAGCGGCTCAGGGCGAGCAGCAGTAGGGCAATCAACCCTGCGGCGTCGATGCCTTGCGAGCCCTTGCGCGGGCAAGGCCGAGCCGGTGCTCGCGGTAGATGATAAAGATGCCGGCACTGATGACGATGACCGCGCCGGTGATCATTTCGGCGGTCGGGATATCACCGAAGAGGAGATAGCCGATAGTAATCCCGAGCAACATGGATGTGTATTCGAACGGCGCAATCGTCGACATGTCGGCGTGACGGTAGCTTTCAGTCAGCAGGATCTGCGCGACGCCGCCGGCGATCCCGGCCATGATCAGATAGGTCGCCTGCAAGCCCGTCGGCCACACCCAGCCGAATGGAAAACTTACGAGCGCGATAAGGCTCGACGCGATCGAGAAATAGACGACGATTGTGGGTGTACGCTCCGTCTGCACGAGCTTGCGCACGAGCAGCATGGCAACGGCAGCAAGCCCGGCGCCGCCGAGCGTGGCAAGCGCGCCGATCGCCTCGCCGCCGCCAAATTCCGTCGCCCCGGTAAAGAAGGACATGCGCGGCCAAAGGATGATCAGGACACCAACGAGCCCGAAGCATACCGCCGACCAGCGGTAAAGGCGGACCGTCTCGCGCAGAAATATCGCGCTGCAGACAACGGTCAGGAGCGGCGTCGCGTAAGAGATCGCAATCGATTCCGGCAGCGGCAGTTTGGTAAGGCCGTAGAAACTGAGGCTCATGGCGCTGACGCCGACGAAGCCGCGCCAGAAATGGCTGAAGGGTTCGCTCGTCTTGAAAGCGACGGACATCTGTCCCTGCCAGGCGATAAAGGCAATGACCGGAAAGATTGCGAAGAAGGAGCGGAAAAAGACGAGCTGGCCGGCGGGAATGCCATCCGATGCCTTGAGCAGGCTCGACATGCAGACGAAGACACAGACGGAGGCGACTTTCAGACCAATCCCGAGCATCGCATTGGTCGTACGCAATTTGTCTGCAACGGGCGGTTCACCTTCTTGCGGGTGAACGATAGTGGTCACAACGGGAATTCCTTGGCGGTAGGCGGCGAGCGATATGATGAGGACTGGAAACTGATATATCTATATGCTTGTTTTCACAGGCACACCAGATGGAATTCCGATCACGTTGCGTTTGGCGCTCAAACAATCGGGTGATCGCTGCCCCCAGGGTTTCCTACCGACGCAACTTGCTCTAGGTTCCGGCACCACACAAAGGATTTTTCGACTATGCGTACCGATACCGGCAAGGTTTTTCATCTGGAAGACTACAAGCCGACCGATTTCCTCATTCCCGAAACACATCTGGATTTCACGCTCGATCCGGAGCGCACGATTGTCAGATCGAAGCTCATCGTCGAACGCCGCGCCGGCGTTGGCGCCGATGCACCGCTCATTCTCGATGGTGACGAACTCAAGCTCGTCGATATCCGCATCGACGGCGCCCCGCTCGGCGACAATGCCTACATGGCCTCGCCGGAGCGACTCGAGATCCGCGGCCTGCCGGAAAGCGGCAGGTTCACGCTTGAAATTACCACGGAGATCAATCCTACTCTCAACCGGCAATTGACCGGCCTCTACCGCTCGAGCGGCGTGTACTGCACCCAGTGCGAGGCTGAAGGCTTTCGCCGGATCACCTATTTCCTCGACCGGCCGGACCTTCTTTCCGTCTATACGGTCCGCATCGAAGCGGCGCCCAGCGAGGCGCCTCTCCTGCTTTCAAACGGCAACCCCAAGGATAAGGGAGCGCTTACGGACGGGCGCCACTTTGCAGTCTGGCACGATCCGCATCCCAAGCCCGCCTATCTCTTTGCGCTCGTCGCCGGCGATCTCGGCGTCATCACCGACAGCTTCACGACGGCTTCCGGCCGCCATGTCGATCTCGGCATCTATGTCGAACATGGCAAGGAAGCGCGCGCGCTTTATGCGATGGACGCACTGAAACGTTCGATGAAGTGGGACGAGGAGGCATTCGGCCGCGAATACGATCTCGACATCTTCAACGTCGTCGCCGTTTCCGATTTCAACATGGGCGCGATGGAGAACAAAGGTCTCAACGTCTTCAACGACAAATATGTCCTTGCCGATCCCGAGACTGCCACCGACGCCGACTATGCCGGCATCGAGGCCGTCATCGCCCACGAATATTTCCACAATTGGACAGGCAATAGAATCACTTGCCGGGATTGGTTCCAGCTTTGCCTCAAGGAAGGTCTGACCGTCTACCGCGATCACGAGTTTTCGGCCGACATGCGTTCGCGGCCGGTCAAGCGTATTGCCGAGGTCAAGGCGCTCAAGGCGCATCAGTTCCCGGAAGACGCAGGTCCCCTCGCCCATCCGGTGCGCCCGCGCCAGTTTCGCGAGATCAACAATTTCTACACCTCGACGGTTTATGAAAAAGGTTCGGAAGTCGTGCGCATGATCCGCACGATCCTTGGACCCGACCTTTTTCGCAAGGGCATGGATCTTTATTTCGAACGCCATGACGGCGATGCAGCGACCATTGAAGATTTCATCAAGGTCTTCGAAGATGCCTCCGGCGAGGATCTCAGCCAGTTCGGCCTCTGGTACGATCAGGCAGGAACACCCAATCTCGCCGTCACTTACGACTATGACCAGGCAACCAAGACATTCGAGATCGAAATCGAACAGTCGCTGAAGCCGACGCCCGGACAGGCGTCGAAGAAGCCGATGCACATTCCCATCAAGTTCGGCCTGCTCGGTGCCAAGGGCCGCGAACTCAAGCCGCGATCGGCGAAGGGCGGGCTCGTTGATGGCGACGTGATCCATCTGCGCAAGCGCAAGGAACGTTTCACCCTTTCGGGCATCGCCGAGCGCCCGGTGCCATCGCTGCTGCGCGGCTTCTCCGCGCCGGTGACGATGACGAGTGAGCTGACCCGGACTGACCTCATCTTTCTTGCACGCAACGATGGCGACGAGGTCAATCGCTGGCAGGCATTGACCGAGCTTCTCAACAGCAAGCTCACCAGCAACGCCAAACGTATTCGCGGCGGCAAGCCGGCGACCATCGAAAGCTCATCGATCAAACTTCTCGGGGAGATCGCGGCCAATGTTGCACTGGACGAGGCTTTCCGCGCGCTTTGCCTGAGCGTTCCATCCGAGAGCGATATTGCGCGCGAGCTCGGCGCCAATATCGACCCCGACGCGATCCTCGCGAGCCGCGACGCGCTGATCAAGACTGTTGCCGAAGCCAATGAGGAAAAGTTCACCCAGATTTACGAGCAACTTGCCGATGACGGGCCGTTCCAGCCCGATGCCGCAAGTGCGGGGCGGCGTGCGCTGCGCAACGTCCTCCTCGATTATCTGAGTGTCGCGGAAGCGGATCCGAAGCGGGCGGCTGCTCAATTCAACGGCGCCGACAACATGTCGGACCGTGCAGCGGCGTTGCATGTGCTTGTCCAGCGCTTCAGCGGCAGCGATGCGACAAGCCAGGCGCTCAAGGCGTTCGAGGAACGCTTCGGCAATGACGCGCTGGTCATGGACAAATGGTTCATCGTCCAGGCGATGCAACCCGGCGTCGGAGCGCTTCAGCGGGTGCAGCGCCTGATGAAGCACAAGCTGTTCTCTCTCGACAACCCCAACCGCGCGCGTGCGCTCATCGGCGCATTTTCGAGCGGCAACCAGACCGGTTTCAACCGAGCTGATGGCAATGGCTATGTCTTCTTTGCCGAAACGATTCTGACGATCGAAAAGAAGAACCCGCAGCTTGCCGCGCGCCTGCTGACGGCAATGCGCTCTTGGCGCTCCTTCGAGCCGGTACGACGCGAACATGCGCGCGAAGCGCTGGCAAATATCGCCAAAGTCGGCGGTCTTTCGGCGGATGTTCGCGATATTGTGGAGCGAACGCTGGCTTAGGCCGGGTCTCTCGGCAACCTGCGATCAGGGAATTCGAGTCATTTCAAGGTGTTACGATCCGTCGTTCATCGGAGGCCTCGAATTGCCTAAACTATTGATAAATATTTAATAAAGGGACTAGACACAAAGAATCAGTTTTGATTCACTGTAGCTGCTTCGGATGTGCGGCGTGCCGGAGCAAATCACGGGACACAACGACAATTCGAGGGGGCCATTCAATGGCAAATGCGGACGCGTATCGCGCGCCGACGGGGAAGGTTTACGCCAAGGAGCGGACGACTGCGCGGGGACGCAACCGGCTCTCGGGCCACGTAAAGCTTCTTGCTGACCCCGCCTATGGCAAGCTTCTCGCCACCGAACCCTACCTGCGCCGCGCCATTCCGCCGCTCATCGTCGTCTTTCTCATCGTGCTCGCCGTCATCCGCTCGATGTCACTGCTCGCCTGGCGCGACGATGCCGAACGGACGGCCCGCGCTACCCTTTCGATGGCTGCCATCCATATGGCGAGCATCATCGACAATCGGATGAACGGCGGCCAGAAACTCGGCCGCGGCGATCTTCAGAACATCATCGCCGAGACCCGCGCCAGCGACCTCATCCCTCAGGGCATGTGGTTTGCAATTGCCGATGCGGATGCGCGCATTATCGCCTCGTCCGAAGGCGGCGAGCGCTGGCGCGAACGCAATCTCGAAACCTTCGTCACCGAGGGGCAGCCGCTGTTCTTGTTTGGCGAGCGTGCCGGCACCATGCCCGTCAAGGTCGAGGGAACGCCTGCCTTTGCCGCCTATAGCCGAACAGCCAATGCGGCGCATTCTGTCTTCGCCATGCAGCCGGTCGGGGACGTCTTTGCCGAGTGGCGGCGCACCGTCTCAGTCAATGTGACGATGTTCGCAGGAACAGCGACGATCATGCTGATCGTGCTCTACGCCTATTTCAGCCAGTCGGCGCGGGCCCAGGATGCAGACGAGCTCTACCAGCACACGCAGGCACGGGTCGATACAGCCCTCGCCCGCGGGCGTTGCGGTTTGTGGGACTGGGACATGGCACGCGGGCGGGTCTACTGGTCACGTTCCATGTATGAAATGCTGGGTTATGAGGCGCATGATGCGATCCTCTCGCTCGGCGACATTTCGTCGATCATCCATCCGGACGACGACAAGCTCTATCATGTCGCCTCGCAGGTCGCGGCCGGCGAAATCAACCAGATGGATCGCGTCTTCCGCATGCGCCATGCCGAGGGCCATTGGGTATGGATGCGGGTGCGCGCCCAGGTGGCGGGCGAAGGCGACCTGCATCTCGTTGGCGTCGCCGTGGATGTGAGCGAGCAGCATCGCTTTGCCCAGGCGACGGCGCAGGCCGACCAGCGCATCCGTGAAGCGATCGAAAGCATCTCCGAGACCTTCGTTCTCTGGGACGCCGACAACCGGCTCGTCATGTCGAACGGCAAGTTCAACGAGTATTCGGGACTTGCGAATGAGTGTCTTTTGCCCGGTATCGGCCGTGACGAGCTGGAGCCGCGCATCCGCGCCGTCGCCTTCGAAAAACGCATGGCCAATGAGAATGGTCGCAACGGCGCGCTGACCTTCGAAAGGCAGCTTGCCGACGGACGCTGGCTGCAAGTTAACGAGCGCCGGACACAGGATGGCGGGCTTGTCTCAGTCGGCACAGACATCACTCAATTGAAGGTGCACGAGGAACGGCTGGTCGACAGCGAGCGCCGCCTCATGGCGACCATTCACGACCTCAGCCTCGCCCGCAAATCCGAAGTCGAGCGTACGCTCGAGCTTACGGAGCTCAACAGCAAATACGTGGTCGAAAAGGAACGTGCCGAGGCGGCCAACCGCGCCAAATCCGAGTTCCTCGCCAACATGTCACACGAACTGCGCACGCCGCTCAACGCCATTATCGGCTTTTCCGAGATCATGCATTCGGGTACCTTCGGCGAACTCGGCTCCGATCGCTATGTCGAATACGTGCACGACATCCACACCAGCGGCAATTATCTGCTCAATGTCATCAACGACATCCTCGACATGTCGAAGATCGAAGCGGGACATTTCTCGCTCGACCGCGAGGAAATCGATCTCTGCCCGCTCATCCACGAGACCGTCCGGGTCATCTCGCTGCAGGCGCAGGAGAAGGACATCAAGGTCGATACGCGCATCGCCGACAGTGTCACGATCGACGCCGACCGCCGCGCGATCAAGCAGGTGCTGCTCAATCTTCTCTCCAACGCCGTGAAATTCACCGATACGGGCGGGCGCATAGCGGTGCGTGCGCGCAAAGTTTCTGGCGCGTTAGTCTTCACAGTGGAGGATACGGGCTGCGGCATCCCGAAATCGGCGCTGAAGAAAATCGGCCAGCCCTTCGAGCAGGTGGAAAACCAGTTCACCAAGTCGCATGCGGGCTCCGGACTTGGCCTCGCCATCTCGCGTTCGCTCACGGAGCTTCACGGCGGCGCGCTGAAGATCCGTTCGACCGAGGGCGTCGGCACCATTGTCTCGGTGCGCATCCCGACGCGGGCACTGGAAACCTAATTCACCATCCTAATATAAAAAATTCTCTCCAAATCCGCTTGCTAAGTCGATACTTGCATGTTTCAAACGATCATATTGTTTTTGCATATTTCAACATGGTGATGTTTATGACACTTTCAACGAACGAACAGATTTTGATTGAACAGCGCATTTCCAATGACGCCAAGTCGATGTTTGCCGCCTATTTGCTTTGGTTTTTTTTGGGCGGTTTTGGAATTCACCGCTTCTACCTTGGAAGAGGCGGCAGCGGTGCCCTCATGTGCTTCATGTGCATTGCCGGGATCGTAACTTACTTGGTGGTTATTGGCATTTTTCTGCTTATTTTTGTCGGCATCTGGTGGTTGATCGACATTTTCCTGATACCAGGCATGATTTCCAAGCAAAAAGGGGATATTCGCGCTCGCCTTACAGCCGAAGCTCTGGCGAGACAGAGTCCAATAGAAACCCGTAGCGAAGACATAGTACGCTAGATCTTTTTCACCCGAGCACTCCCCAGCAGACCCTCGAAAGTATGCCTGACGGTTTGCGCTGTCTCCTGAAGTTGCGCCTCCACGCGATCAAGATCGGGAAGGTCGGAGGCCTTGCAGAGAAGATCGCCAAGCCCCGGCGGGAAATCCTCGCGCTTGACATCACCGTCGAGGCACAGGCGGATGATCTGGGTAACGCCGGTATAGAGGTTCGCGGCCTCGACAAGACGGTCCGCTGTTGCGGGATCGACGAACTCGGGCTTCAGCTTGCGCAGCACTTCTGCCGTGGAAAGGGCCACGACGGGCCCTTCGACATTGCCGGTGAGCACCGCAAACTGGGCGATGAATTCGAGATCGATGATGCCGCCGGCGACAAGTTTCAGGTCCCAGGCGTCGCTCGGGGGTTTCTCAGCTTCAATCAGAGCCCGCATTTCGGCGGCATCCTTGGCGATTTTCGCCGCGTCGCGTGACATCGCAAGGATGCCGGCCACGTCTTCCTGAATCTCGGGGAAGAAAGAGGCATCGCCGGCGACCGGGCGCGCCCGGGTCAGGGCCATATGCTCCCACGTCCAGGCATCATTGCGCTGGTATTTGCGGAAGGCGTCGATGTGCGTGGCGACCGGGCCCTTGTTTCCGGACGGCCGCAGACGGAAATCGACTTCATAGAGAACGCCTTCCGCCGTCGGCGCCGAAAGAGCCGCTATGAGGCGTTGCGTCAGGCGCATGTAGTATTGCGATGGCGCCAGGCCTTTTTCGCCATCTGACTCGTCCGCGTCCTCGTCATGGTCGTAGAGCAGGATGAGATCGACATCGGAGCCGGCGGTCAATTCGCGGCTGCCGAGCTTGCCCATGCCAAGAATGGCGATGCGTCCACCTTTGATCGAACCATGTCTTACGGCGAATTCGTCCATCACCGCCTGCAGGGCGCGGTCGATAACGAGATCGGCGAGGTCCGAAAATGCCTTGCCAGCGCGCGCGCCGTCGATCGCGCCGGTGAGCAGGCGGATGCCGATGAGAAAACGGTGCTCGGCGGCGAAGATGCGCAGCCGGTCGAGAATATCCTCGTAAACCTTGGAGGGCCCGAGAAAGTTCTCCAGCCGCTCCGCAAGATAGCTGCGCGTTGGAACATCGGCGAAGATCGCCGGGTCGAGCATGCCGTCGAAAATATGCGGCTTGCGGGTGATGATCCCGGCAAGTCTTGGCGCCGCGCCCATGATCAACACCAGAAGGTCGAGGAGGCGCGGATTTGACTGCAGCAGGCTGAAGAGCTGTATTCCCGCCGGCAAGCCCTTGATCATTTCGTCAAAGCGCATCAGCGCCTCGTCGGCACGGCTCGTCGCGCCGAAGGCCTTCAGCAGGACCGGCGTCAATTCGGTGAGGCGCTCGCGCGATTCCGCCGACTGCGTGGCACGGTAGCGGCCGAAATGCCAGGTGCGGATGACGCGGCAAATATCGCTCGGGCGCTCGAAACCAAAATTGGCGAGCGTCTTCAATGTGTCCGGATCATCTACATCGCCGGTGAACACGAGGTTTCCGGCCTCGCCGGTAAGTTCCTGCGCCTGTTCGAACAGCGCGGCATAGTGGGTCTCGACGGTCGTGAGCGCCGCGCGGAAATCCGCCGCAAAGCTTTCGCCATCGCGATAGCCCATCAGATGCGCAACGCGCAGGAACTCCTCGTCGTCTTCCGGCAGCATATGCGTCTGCTCGTCGGCAATCATCTGGATGCGATGCTCGACATCGCGCAGGAACCAGTACTCTCGCGTAAGCGTGTCGCGCGCTTCCTCGCCGATCCAGCCGAGATCCTCCAGCGCCGCAAGCATATCGACGGTGCGCGAGCCTCTGAGCTTGGGAAAACGGCCGCCAGCGATGAGTTGCTGCGTCTGGACGAAGAATTCGATCTCGCGAATACCACCGCGGCCGAGCTTCACATTGTGGCCACGCACGGCAATTTCACCGTGGCCCTTATGCGCGTGGATCTGCCGCTTGATCGAATGCACATCGGCAATCGCGGCATAATCGAGATATTTTCGCCAGACATAGGGTGCAAGTTCCGCAATCACCCGCTCGCCGGCGGCGATATCGCCGGCGACGGGCCGCGCCTTGATCATTGCAGCGCGTTCCCAGTTCTGACCCCGACCCTCGTAGTAATTGAGGGCGGCGCCGACGGGAATTGCCAGCGGCGTCGAACCCGGGTCGGGACGCAGCCGCAAGTCGGTGCGAAAAACGTAACCGTCCGCCGTACGGTCCTGAAGGATGCGCACCAGGCGGCGCGTCAGTCGCGAGAACGTTTCAACGCAGTCATAGGGGTCGGGAATGGCCGGGCTGTGCTCGTCGATGAAGACGATGAGATCGATATCGGAGGAATAGTTCAGTTCGAACGCGCCGAATTTCCCCATGGCGAGGATGATCCAACCCGAATCAACCTCCGGATGCTTCAGATCGGAGAGCTTCAATTTGCCGGCGGCATGGGCGTCGCGAAGGAGGAAGCGCGCGGCCGCTCCAACACTCTCTTCGGCCAGGCGCGAAAGCCAGAACGTGGCATCATTGGCCGAAAACACGCCTGACAGATCGCCGAGTGCGATAAGCAGATGCCCTTCGAGCTTGTGCTGCCGCAGTGCCGTCATCAGATCGGCTTCGGTGAGGTCTTCCGCATCGCTGCCCGCCGCGATCTCATGCAACAGCGCTTCAAGCCGCTGGGGGAGCGAACGCTCGAACAGTGGATCGAGCAATTGCGGACGCTGCAGGAGCGTACCGCGCAGATAGGGCGAAAGATCAAGAACGGCAGACAGAAAACCGGCAGCGGGCTTGTTGTCGTTCAGCGCGCTGCTGAAGCCGCAGCCTTTTTCCGCGGCATGGGCAAGAAACTCGCGCAAGAGAGCCGCAGCATTCTTCTTATCCAAGGGCGCCAGTTCCCGCAGTACCTGCGAAAAGAATGGCGCATCAGCATTCGCCGCCTTGGATATTCCGCTCATCCGCTTTCCTCTCCCGCCGGAAATGTCAGGACCGCCCGTAACCCCGGCGCGTTGTCTGCTAGTTCCAGGGAACCACCGTGCAATTTCATGACCGCCTTGGCAAGGCTGAGACCAAGACCGGAACCGGGCTGCGAACGGCTTTCCTCGAGTCGCACAAAGCGTTCTGTCGCGCGCTCCATCTGATCGGTGGGAATGCCTGTTCCATTGTCCGCAACGATGACTTTCACCTTGTCATCCGCTCTCACGACGGAAAGCGAAACCTCGACGGGACGGTCGATGCCGCTGGCATATTTGATCGCGTTGTCGACAAGATTGGACACGGTCTGCGCGACAAGTTCGCGGTTGGCCCTGACAGGCGTTGCATCAACGGGTCCGAGCAAGAGCTGGACACCGGCTTCCTCGGCGGAAGGCTCATATAGCTCGAACACGTCCTCGGCGATCACCGAGAGCGGGATTTGTTCGAGCGCTTCCGTGGAATATCCGGATTCCAGGCGCGAGATCATCAGGATCGCATTGAAGGTGCGGATAAGCTGATCGGAGTCGCTGATCATGCCTTCCATGGCTGCACGCCATTGTTTCGTCGTCCTCGCGCTGGCGAGGGCAGATTCGGCGCGATTGTGCATGCGCGTCAGCGGCGTCTTCAGATCGTGGGCGATGTTGTCGGAGACATGCCGAACGCCTTCATTGAGTTCCTGAATGCGCGCGAGCATGCCGTTGAGATTCTCGGACAAGCGGTCGAACTCGTCACCGGACCCGCTGACCGGCAGGCGGCCGGCGAGATCGCCGCCCATGATCCGCTGCGATGCGACGGAAACCTTGTCGATGCGCTGCAACGCGCGGCGGCCGACGAAGAACCAGATCAGGAACGCGCCAATGCCCATGGTACCGAGAGCGGCCATGAGCGCGCGGCGTACAACAAGGCGAACCTGCTCGGGCTCCCCGAGGTCACGCCCGACCATGACGCGAATCCCGTTCGGCATAACGATGACGCGGGCAATGGCGGTGTGGGTCTTTGCCTCGTTGCCCTCGCCGTAACGCTCATAGGTGATGGGACGTTCGATCCAGCCTTCCGTCTGGAGGACGCCGATTTCAATGCTCTGGACGTTTCCGGCGACAATCCGCCCGGCGGGGTCGGTCACCAGATAGAGATAGGCGCCCGGCTGGCGGCCACGACGGTCGATCGAGCGGACAAGCCCGGCAATGCCGCCGCGCTCATAGGACTGGCCGATGCTTTCGATCTCTTCGTTGACGGCGGTCTCAGTTTGCGTGGTCAGAAGACGCACGGAAAGGCTGGTCATGTAGAATACGAGGCCCAGCGCGCAAACGGTAAAGAGCAGGAGGTAAAGTGCCGACAGCCGGACGGCCGTCATCTTCATCATGGCGGAGAAACGGCTCATGCACCGGTCTCGGCTGCCTTGAGCATGTAGCCGGCACCGCGCACCGTATGCAGGAGCGGCGTACCGAAATCCTTCTCGATCTTGCCGCGCAGGCGCGAGACATGGACATCGATTACATTGGTCTGCGGATCGAAATGGTAGTCCCATACATGTTCAAGCAGCATGGTACGGGTGACGACCTGCCCGGCATGGCGCATCAGATATTCGAGCAGGCGAAATTCTCGCGGCTGCAGGATGATGACCTGGCCGGCGCGCTTGGCCGTATGGGAAAGACGGTCGAGTTCGAGATCGCCAACCCGGTAAACGGTCTCTGCCTCTTTTGGGCTCGAGCGGCGCTGAAGCACCTCGATCCGTGCGAGAAGTTCGGAGAAAGCATAGGGCTTGGTGAGATAATCGTCGCCGCCGGCGCGAAGACCGGTAACGCGATCATCGACCTGGCCGAGGGCAGAGAGGATCAGGGCCGGCGTGTCATTGCCGCGCGCCCGAAGCGCCGCCACAACGGAAAGCCCATCGCGACGCGGCAGCATCCGGTCGACGACGAGCGCATCATAGCTGCCCTGCTCCGCCAGCGCGTAACCGGTTTCGCCATCGCCGGCGACATCGGCCGTGTGGCCAGCCTCAGCAAAGGCCTTTTCCAGATATCGGGCCGCTTCGCGGTCATCTTCAATGACGAGAATCTTCATGGCGCAATTCTAAGCCGGTTTTGGTGAATGCGTTAAGTGGTGCCCCAAAAGAAGTGGGCGGCAGATTAATCGAAGGAGATCTGCCGCCCTTGTTTGCGTTGGCGCTTGCGGGGTGGGGGGTGTGAAGCGCCGCCGCAACCTTTAGATCAGGATCAACCCTGATTGATCGGCAGCGCCACGAAGCGCGACTGATCGTTGGTCTGGACCTGCAGGAGGACCGCCTTGCGGCCGGCCTTCGTTGCAGAGGTGATCGCCGTCTCAATGTCCGCGCCGCTCTTTACCGGTAGGTTGTTGACCGAAACGATGATGTCACCCGTGGTGATGCCCTTGTCGGCTGCGTCGCCCTGGCGGTCTACGTCGGTAACCACGACACCCTTGCCGTCGTCGGAAGGCATGACGGTCAGGCCGTAGTCATCAAGAGCCGAAGGCTTTGCAGTCTCCTGGTCCGGCTGCGTGTTCTTCGAGGCCAGCTGATCGTCGCCCGGCATCGCCTTGATCGCAACGTTCAGGGACTTTGCTTCACCCTTGCGCCATACAGTCAGCTCGACATCCTTGCCCGGATTGATCGCAGCGATCTTCTTGGCAAGATCACGTGGGTCGGAGACGGTCTCGCCGTTCACGGCCGTGATCACGTCGCCTGCCGATACGCCAGCCTTTGCGGCGGGGCCATCAGCCTGCGGTTCGGCAACGAGAGCGCCCTTCTCTTCGGCTAGGCCAAGGGACTCAGCGATCTCCTTGTTGACCGGCTGAATCTGTACGCCAATCCAGCCACGCGAAACCGATCCGGTCTTGATGAGCTGATCGACAACGTTCTTTGCTGTCGTCGAGGGGATGGCGAAGGCAATGCCGACGCTGCCGCCCGACGGGGAGAAGATAGCGGTGTTGATGCCGACGACTTCACCGTTGAGATTGAAGGCCGGGCCACCGGAGTTGCCGCGGTTGACGGCAGCATCGATCTGCAGGAAGTCGTCATAAGGGCCTGCGCCGATATCACGGCCGCGAGCAGAGACGATGCCCGCCGTAACGGTACCGCCGAGGCCGAACGGATTGCCCACAGCAACGACCCACTGGCCGACGCGGATCTTGTTGTCGTCGCCGAACGAGACATAGGTGAACTTGCGCTTGTCATCGACCTTGAGGACGGCGAGATCGGTACGCTTGTCCTTGCCGATCAGCTTGGCGTCGAGTTCGGTGCCGTCATTGAGCACGACCGAATAGGCGCTGCCGTCTTCAACAACGTGGTTGTTCGTGACGAGATAGCCGTCTTCAGAGATGAAGAAACCGGAACCCTGGGCAGTCGGACGGATGCGGTCCGGACGGCTGTGATCACGTGGGCCACCCTTGCGCGGCTCCATGCGCTGGCCGCCCTGGCCACCGAAATCATAGAAGAAGCGCTTCAACGGATGGTCGTCCGGCAGCTGATCAAGGCCCGGCATGCCCCCCGAACCATCGTCGGCGGTCTGGTGAACGGCGCTCTTGACGCGGACGCTCACAACCGCGGGGCTGACCTTCTCGACAACGTCGGCAAAGCCGGGCTGCTGGGGAGCATCGACACGCACGGCTTCAGCCTGAGCCGGAACGATAGCGGCGAGCGGACCCGTTGCCAGAAAGCCCCCGACGAGCGCCGAGGACAACATTGCGGCAGCGATGCCCTTGCGGAAGTGTGAGGACTTGCGAATATTCGGCATGAATGTATCTCCTTGAAAGTCCGATCGTGAGGAGGACGATCGCTTTATAGCAGTAGTGATACAGATAGGAACGTTACCCCGCTATTTCCGCAACATGACAAATTTGTAAGATTGACGTTGGACGACATGTGGAAAGCTGGCTACAAACCGCAGGCGCTTCCACTTCTGTTACATGGAGACACCCATGCCGCCGCTTGGCTCAACGCTGCGTATCCATAAGCCTTACGAAGGCGTTTATGCCTTCTATGATGGACGGATTGACGGGGTGCGCGCCTATTCCGAACGTCCCAACTGGCTGGATGACGGCGCTTATTCGCTTGGCGTATGTTCCTATGCACTGCTGTCCGGAGATGAGGCGCTTGTCTATGACACGAGCATTTCTCTTCCCCACGCCCGAATAATTCGCAAGACCCTCAAAGATGCCGGAGCACGCAGGATTACAGTCGTGCTGAGCCACTGGCATGTGGATCACGTTGCCGGCAACGAAATTTTCGCCGATTGCGAGATCATCGCCAATAGCCTGACGGAAAAGGCGTTGCGCAATCATCGCGACAATCTGGAAAACAGGGAACCGCCAATCCGGCCGCTGGTCATGCCCAACCGCATTTTCGAGGGTGAATTGAGCTTGAAGATCGGTGCGCTCGACATCGATTTGCGCGTCGTCGATATTCACAGCCACGATGGCACGATGATGCTGCTGCCGGCAATGGAACTATTGTTTGCCGGCGATGCGCTCGAGGATCCGATAACCTATGTCGCTGAACCCACCCGGCTGAAAGAGCATCTTGCCGATCTCGCCCGCATGGCGGCCTGGGATTTCTCGAAGATCCTGCCCAATCATGGCGCAGAGGATATCATTGTCGCGGGCGGTTATGGGCGGGGCCTGATCGATGCAACAAGAAACTATGTCGAGAAGCTGATCACGGTGCGCCAAAACAGGGATCTCCCGAGCGGCGACCTAAAGGCATTTGCAGAAGAGGATTTTCGTTCGGGCGCGATCAATTATTTCGCTCCCTACGAGGTCGTGCACCGCGAGAACATCAAGGCAGTTCTCTCCGGAGAGGCGGAAGAATAGTCCGCCTTATTCCTTCGGAGCGGCGAAGATCTTTTTCAACTCGCGTTTTTCGCCATCCGTAAGCGGTGCGATCTGCGCGGGATTAGCCCGGCGCCGCCGTATCGAAATGAGAATGGCAAATCCTCCGGCAATAAGCGCAGCGATGGGAAAGCCCCAAAGCAGGAGCGTTGAGAACTGCAGCCGCGGCTTCAGGAGCACGAACTCCCCATAGCGCGCGACAAGAAAGTCGAGCACCTGCTGGTCAGTATCGCCGGCGACCAGCCGCTCGCGCACCAGCAGCCGCAAGTCCTTGGCAAGATCGGCGTTCGAATCGTCGATCGACTCGTTCTGGCAAACCATGCAGCGCAATTCTGCCGAGATGGTACGCGCACGTTTCTCCAGGGCCGGATTGCTCAACATTTCGTCAGGCGACACCGCCTGCGCTGCGCCAGCCAGGCACAGTGAGAGGCCGAGGATAATTAAGGCAAGCAGGCGCTTCATGCCGTAGCCCGCGCCTTCGATATCTTCGCTTTCGCGGGAGCACCAATGCGAAGACGCCGGTCGAACAGCGAGAGACAGCCGCCAGCCATCATCGCAACGCCGCCGAGCCAGATCAGAGTGACCAACGGTTTCCACCACACCCTCACAACGACGCCGCCATCCTTGGCCGCATCGCCGAGCGAAACATAGAGCTGGCTGAACCAGAACGTCTTGATGCCCGCCTCCGTCGTCTGCATCTTGCGGACGGGGAAGAAACGCTTTGACGAAAGGAGATCCGTCACTTGCGCACCCGAACTGTTAAGGACCGTAAAGTGATCCTGATCTTCGGTGTAGTTGGACGATTTCACGGACTCGGTCCGGTCAAAACGCAACGTATAACCGCCCGCGGCGATGGTATCGCCGGGCTTCATCACGAGAACGCTTTCCGTTGCAAAAGTCGACACCGCCACAATGCCGAGCAGAGTGACGCCGAGTCCGAAATGCGCGAGCGTCGTGCCGAAAACCGAACGCGGCAGACCGACGAGGCGCTGGAAGGCAGTGCTTGCAGAGGTCTTGCCGAAACCGGTCTTGAGAACGAGATCGGTGATCGCGCCAAGCATCAGCCACACTGCAAGACCGATACCAAACGCCGCGAGAACGCCGGACGCCGACGTCTGGTAGAGCACGAGACCAACGGCAATGAGCGCGATAAAGAACGCGGCCATCAATCGTTGCGCTACGGCGAGAATATCTCCGCGCTTCCAGGCAAGGAGCGGTCCGAACGGCACCGCGGCCAGCAACGGTAGCATCAGCGGGCCGAAGGTGAGATTGAAGAAGGGCGCACCCACCGAAATCTTCTCGCCGGTCAGCGATTCGAGCAGTAGCGGATAAAGGGTGCCGATCAGAACAGTTGCCGCTGCCGTTGTCAGGAAGAGGTTGTTGAAGACGAGCGCCCCTTCGCGCGAAATCGGCTGGAACAGGCCGCCGGGTTCCAGCGTCTGCGCCCTCCAGGCGAAAAGCGCCAGCGATCCGCCGATGAAGAGCACAAGGATCGCCAGGATGAACAGGCCGCGTCCCGGATCGGTCGCAAAAGTGTGAACCGACGTCAGCACGCCGGAGCGAACAAGGAATGTGCCCAGCAATGACAGCGAGAACGTGAGGATCGCGAGCAGTATCGTCCAGATTTTCAGCGCCGAGCGCTTCTCCATGACGAGCGCCGAGTGCAGCAGTGCCGTTCCCGCGAGCCACGGCATGAACGAAGCGTTCTCGACCGGATCCCAGAACCACCAGCCGCCCCAGCCAAGTTCGTAATAGGCCCAGTAGGAGCCCATGGCGATGCCGCCGGTCAGGAATAACCAGGCGGTCAAGGCCCATGGGCGCACCCAGCGCGCCCAGGCGGCGTCGATCCGGCCGTCGATCAGGGCCGCAACGGCGAAGGAAAAGCAGACCGAGAACCCGACATAGCCGAGATAAAGCATGGGCGGATGAATGGCGAGGCCGATATCCTGCAGGATCGGATTGAGATCCTGGCCTTCGATCGGCGCAGGATTGATGCGGGTGAAGGGGTTGGAAGTTGCCACGATAAACAGCAGGAAGGCACTGCCGATCCAGGCTTGCACACCCAGAACGTTGGCTTTGAGCGCCGGCGGCAAATTATTGCCGAAGAAAGCGACGAGCGCGCTGAAGAAGCTGAGGATCAGAACCCAAAGCAGCATGGAGCCTTCGTGGTTGCCCCATACGCCGGTGAATTTGTAGAGCAGCGGCTTTTGCGAATGGGAATTCTCAAAGACGTTCTGCACCGAGAAATCGGAAAGGACATAGGCTGTCGTCAACGCAACGAAGGAGAGCGCGATCAGGGCGAAGACCGTGAAGGCCGCGGGAACTGCGACCGCCATCATCCGCTCGTCGTTGCGGCGCGCGCCCAGAACAGGCAGGACCGCCTGCACTATCGACAAGGCAAGGGCGAGTACCAGCGCGAAATGTCCAAGTTCCACTGTCATTGCTGCTTTGCCTCCCCTTGCCAGACACCCTTGGCTTTCAGACTGTCTGCAACCTCCTTGGGCATGTAGTTCTCATCATGCTTGGCGAGGACGCTATCGGCAACGAATGCACCGCCCGGCGTGAACCTGCCCTCGATCACCACCCCCTGGTCCTCTCGGAAGAGGTCCGGCAAAATGCCCTCAAACGTCACAGGCACGCTTTTGATGTGATCGGTAACGGCGAAACTTACTTTCGCGCCCTCACCGCGCACGACGGTGCCCTTTTCGACGAGCCCGCCCAGCCGGAAGCGCGACTCCGACTGCATATCGGTTGCCTGAATATCCGACGGCATGCGAAAGAAGGCGATCTTCTGCTGAAGCGCAAACAGCACGAGCGCTGCCGCGACGCCGAGAACGAGCAGCCCGCCGCCGATCACCGAAAGCCGTTTCTGTTTGCGCGTCATCAATTTTTCTCCGGCGTCCCGGGCTCGTCTTCAAGCCCGAGGTCCTTGGCAACCGCATCGAGCTGAGCGACCTTGTCGGCACTCAGTACCAACTTTGCACGCCCAAGCGCTTCAATCGCATCGTTTGGGCGGTTGAGAACCACGTAGGAGCGAACCAGCCGTTCCCAGCCCTCCACATCATCAGGCGATTGTTTCAATTTTTCGGCAAGCCCGGCGACCATCGTTTCGATCATCTCGGCACGATCCTGGCTGCTCATGCCGGCTGCCGCTTCGACCTGCGAGGCATCGGGGCCCGTCTTTTCCACATTGCTGACGTCGGGCGCATCACCGGAGATTTCCTGGTCCAACCTGGTCAACGCGGCCTGCGCCTGATCGCGCCATGGAACGTCCGCGGGTGCTTCGACCAAAAGCTTCCTGATCAGATCGCGGGCTTCCGTGAGGCGACCCTGCTGCATCCACCCGTCAATGATGAAGAATTGCGGACGCATGTCCTTTGGATCGAGTTCAAGCGCGTGCTTGAAGACGGCCTCCGCCTCAGGCGTGACCTTGCCGTCGGCGGCAGCCGTCATCGCCTGCCCGAGGCCCAGTTGCCGCGTCGCGGTGTCGCCATTGAGGCGGATTGCGTTCTGGAACGCGGTTATCGCATCGGCAGGCCGGCCAATGCGAAGATAGATTGGCGCCAGCACCTCCCAGCCCTGCCCATCGTCCGGATTGAGCGTGAGGTGAGCCTCGGCGCGCGCTATTAGCTCGGCGGGCGTGCTTTGATCCGGCGGGCGCGACAGACGCTCGGCCAGCGGCTGTGCCGGAAGATCAGGCGAGCCCGTCTTCGTATAAATGCCCCAGGAAATCAATGGAATGGCAATTACGGTTGCGAGCGTGAGCCATTCGCGCAACGCGCTTTTCTGCGGACGAATGCTTGTCCTGTCGACTTCGACGGCCTTTGCAGATTTCAGCAGGCGACGGCCGATCTCGGCCCGCGCCTGTTCGCTGCTCACATGGTCGATGAGCCCTCGCCGCTCGTCCGCGTCAAGTTCAAGCAGCTGATCGCGGTAGACTTCGACATCATATTGACTGTCCGATGCCGATGGCTTGACGCGGCGCGTCAAGGGCAGAAGCACGAGCAACGTCGCGCCCACGGTTAAAATTGCAGCGGATATCCAGAAAACCATGGGTTGAGACATAGACTCCCATCCGCCTAAAATCCAAGGGATTTCGCAGATAGGGCATTTCGCCGCAAAACTAAAATGTGATCAGATTACTGCTATGTAAGCGGTGTCCAGCTGCCGTCTTCATTTCGGCAAGCCGTCCCGCGCGCTGATTGCGGCGTGCCATCTATCCTCACGGTATGCGTGTACTGGCGGCAATTTTGCGATCCCACCTGATAGGGCTGCGCGGCAACGACCTCCCCGGAGCGAGTGCCAGTGCTGTTCTTCCACTCGACGGTCTTGCCGGCGGGAGAATACTCCAATGCCTGGTACTCGGCTTGCAGGGCGCGCTTGCGATCGGAGGCATCGAGCGACGCATTACCGACCAGCCCGTTGCCGAGAGCGGCAATCACGCCGGAGGCCGGCGCCTTTGCGCCTCCTGTGAGGCCGCTGATCGTTCCGCCGCCGCTTTTCGATGCTGAGGTCGTCGAGCAGCCGGCGAGGAGTGCGACCACTAGGAGGGAAATGGCAATCTCGAGTTTCATCATCTGTCCGTCTACAAATACATCAAATACATGGGCAGCAATCGTTTATGGCCTGATTGAGCGCCGTCTTGCAAGCCTCATTCAGGTTCCGGCGACGGGCAGTGTCAAACGGGCGCTCAAGCCGCCAAGATCGGCACTGCGTTCCAGCCGAAGCGTGCCGCCGTATTCACGCACGGTGTCGTGAACGATGGAAAGCCCAAGACCGGTGCCCGGCTTGCTCTCGTCAAGACGCTTGCCTCGCGTCAGGGCATCCTTGATCTGTTCGGGGGCGAGCCCCGATCCATCGTCATCGACGCTGATCTCGAATCCGGCATCTACCTGGCTGAGCCTAAGCCTGATGACGCTATTTCCCCATTTGCCGGCGTTCTCAAGCAGATTGCCGACCATTTCTTCAAGGTCTTCCTGTTCGCCTGCAAAGATGACATCGTCCATGTAGTTGTCGAAGCGTACCTCCTTGTCGGGATTGAGCTTCGCAGTTACGCGCACCAACCGTTCGAGAATCGGCGTCACCGGCGCTCGAAACACCACGCTGTCGCGCTGCGCCGCGACGCGGGCGCGTTGCAGATAGTGCTGGACCTGTACCTGCATAGCCGCGCTCTGCTCGGCGATGAGGCGCCCCTCGGTGCCGCCGATCGTGCGGCTTTCATTGACGAGGACGGAAAGCGGCGTCTTCAGCGAATGGGCGAGGTTTCCGACCTGGGTTCGCGACCGTTCCATGATGCGGCGATTGTTGTCGATCAGCGCATTCATCTCGCGGGCAAGCGGCGCAATTTCATCGGGCAGGTTCTCATTGAGGCGTGTTACCTTGCCCTCGCGAATGTCGGTAAGGCTCCTTCGTACACGGTCGAGGGGTCTCAGGCCGAATAGGATGACGGCAGCGTTGATCAGCGTGCCGCCCAAGCCGAAGATACCGAGGTAAAAATACAGCGTATGGCGAAAATTGGCGATTTCGCCTTCGACTTCGCTGAGATTGCCCATGACGCGGAACCGGGCGACACGGTTCTCCGCGTCGAGGACGACCTCGGTTTCGACAACAGAGAGCTGTTGCCCATTTGGCCCCTCTTCCGTGTATGAGCGCTGAAACGAGGTGTCGAAGGGAACGAGGAGCGTGGACGGCGAGTCGATGCTCTTGTCGCCAAGCGAAATTGAGCGGAGCGAGCCCTTGAGGTTGTCACCCACTGGCTCGACCGACCAGTACCAGCCCGACATGGGGCTCGAATAGCGCACTTCTCCAGGATCGGGACGACCTGCAAGGGTGCCGTCGTTGACGCTGACCGACGCGATGACGCTGAAGAGATGGGCCGAAAGCAATTGCTTGAAGCTTTGCAGGCGCGCCTCGCCATAGAGCGCCGAGATGATCGTGGCGATCGCGAAAAACGAAATGATGGTCCAGAGCGTCGACAGGGTGATGACGCGCAGGGAAAGCGAACGCAGGCTGGGAAGAAAGCTGCTCAGGCGGATGTTCACGCGTCGCCCTTTGTCCTAGTGGTGATCGAAAAGTGGTCGGCAGCCGGCCGGCGGGACACGATCAGGACTTGCTGTCCTGCGATTTGATCCGGTAACCCATGCCGCGGATCGTTTCGATCAGATCCATGCCCATCTTCTTGCGCAGACGTCCAACAAAGACTTCGATCGTGTTGGAATCGCGGTCAAAATCCTGGTCGTAAAGATGCTCGACGAGTTCGGTGCGCGAGACCACTTCGTCCATATGATGCATCAGGTAGGATAGAAGGCGAAACTCGTGCGAGGTCAATTTCAGTGGCGTACCGTTGACCGTGGCTTTCGATGTCTTCGTGTCCAGCCGCAACGGTCCGCATGTAATCTCTGACGAAGCATGTCCTGCGGCGCGGCGGATAAGGGCACGCAGGCGCGCTAGAACTTCCTCGATGTGAAAGGGCTTGGCCACATAATCGTCCGCGCCGGCATCGATGCCGGCAACCTTGTCGCTCCAGCGATCGCGCGCAGTGAGCAACAGCACCGGCATGCTGCGGTTGTCCCGCCGCCACTTTTCAAGAACCGTCAGGCCGTCCATCTGCGGCAGACCGATATCCAGCACTGCCGCGTCATAGGGCTCCGTATCCCCCAGGAAGTGCCCCTCCTCGCCGTCAAAAGCCTTGTCGACCACATAACCGGCCTCGGTCAGCGCTTCGACCAATTGGCGATTGAGGTCACGATCATCTTCGACGACGAGTATTCTCATCCATTGTTTCCCAAGCGCAAACTCAGTTTGCCGGTACGGCCACTTCGACGCGGCGTGGCCGTTCGCCATCCCGGCCTGGAATGAGCACCACGACAACGCATACTTCCTTGCCGTTCTGCACAACGGACGTGGCGCGCGCAAGGGTGCCGCCTTGCGAGTCCGCGACCTGTTGGCCGACAGACGAACAATCCGCGGCTTGGGCGCTGCCGGCCCCAAGGACGCCAGCGACCGATATAAGGCCCGCAAGGGGCAGGGAGAAAATCAGGTGTTTCATCATGGCGTTATTAGTATCGCTTGGTGTCTGAACGATGCATGAACAGTTGGGATGCAAAGGGCAGGATTGCCACTACGTCACGCCTTTTAACACTATATTTCTTTACGTGAAATGAGCGACGTCGCACTTATGCGGCCAAATAGCGCTGCGATTCCGCTGAGCGCGGTCATGAACTGTACGATGGTTTCGGTGAGCTCGGCCGGTTGGACATGCTCAACGGAAATGTTGAAGAAGCCCGAGCAGGACAGCAAAACCGTAACGATCGATGCCCATATCGTCTTCGAAAGGTACCAGGGTTTTTCATTGGTCATAATCAAATCCCTTTTAAAAATGGCTATATTTCAATAGTTTATGGCGAATTGCCAGATGAGCCTGCCGGCTGGGTCCCGTGACGGCCGAAATCATCGCGACGTAGAAGTCAAAGTCTGCATCAGGATTGCCCAAGTCGTCCCGGCGCTGCGGCAAGCCATAAAGCCAGCTCGGACCAGCAACCTCCACGGAACGCACCACGCGCTCGCCAAGGCGAATCTCGATGCGGTAGGCCTCTCGTTCCTCGCCGAGTGGTATGTCGGCGGCCAGCCAACTGTCTGCATCGATTCGGCCGCGCCTGATCCAGCGGAACCGCAATTCGCCATTGGCCTCAAGGCTTGCTTGCAAGTGCACGGGTTCAAGCGGTTGCAGAGCGCGCAGACCAGCCGTCGCCGCGACGGTCGTATAGAATTGGTCGGTAAATTCCTCGCCGGACGCTCCGATGCGCCAATTCAGGGTAAGCCCCGCCTCCTGCGGTTTCAGTCCGATCGGCGCGACGGCACGGTCGAGCAGGATCAATGTCGTTCCTGCCGGCCTTGCTTCGCGCGCTTCCCGCTCAGTTCCGCACTGCCCACGCAACAGCCCGGACAGCCGCCAGCGATCGCTCTCAACCTCTTCGGCGTTCTGAAACTGCAGCATTTCCCAATGGCCGTCGGCGGTCGCCAGCAAAGCAGTGTTGCCGCCGTTGAGCATTTGGGAAAGGGAAATTGACCGCAGTTCGCTGGAGTGGAGATGAACTTCGAGGAATTGGCCGAAAATGAGCCGCCCGCTTGCGCCACTGCCGGGGAGAGGAACAGTCAGTTCGCCCATTATGGCCTGGTCTGCCAGTTTGGCCCGGGCTTCGAAGCCCGACATTTCCGGTGACGCGAAGGCGCTGACCCCACGCCAGGGCTTGGCGAGAGCCGCAATCCGGAATTGATCCGCAGGCTTTTCAATCCCAGGCCACATCGGCAGATCGATGAGTTCGAAATGCGGCTTCCCGACAATCATGACGCTACCGGCAACTGGGGCCGCAGGAAGGTCTGCCTTGACGGGGTAGCGGACGTGGCGCGACATGGCTCTCGCGGCAACGCGGCGTGTTCCGCCATCCTCGATGGAGGTGACCACGAAAACCGATCCGGCATTCTCGCCGGCGAGCCTGATCTTGTCGCCGGGTTTCAGCGCCGCGTGCTTCCAAGGGAGTTCGCATACGAGCGAACGGCGTGCGGCGCGGCGCGCTTGCAGCCGTTCCTCGGCCAGCGAAACGGCCTGTCCCTCATCGATCATTCCTGCAAAGGTGAGGTTTTCCGTGCCTTTGCCGTCGGGTCGTTCGGCGAAGGCCACTGCCCCCTGAAAGTCGAGCAAGGGATCGCGATAGGCAATTTCGACGCGTGACGGCTGGTCCATCAACTCGTCCAACCGCCATTTGACCGGGCCGGAATCCTCCTGTTCCACTAACTCGTCGATGAGACCCGCTTCGCCGCTGAGCCGCGAACTGCTTCTGAAGATGAGCCGCCCGCCATCCTCGAAAGCGTCGATCCCGAAAAGCGTCAACAACGGTTCGATCGCCGCCCGCACGCTTGTGGGCTCATCAATGACGTAGCCACCGACGAAGCCATCGACGGCGCTTGTGTCAAAATTTGTCGCCCCAAAATCGCTGAGGATCGCCGAGAGGAGCTCGTCGAGCGCCACGCCCGAGAGCCGTCCGTTCAACCAGTGACCGGTGGTCCAGTTGCCTCCGTCTGCCCACAGCTTGCGATTGAGCGGGAACTCCGGAAACGGCCGCGTGTCCCAGGCCCAGACATAGAGGCGCTCCTTGTCCAGCATCTGGCCACCGCCGCCGGCAATCCAATGACTGAAGTGTGCGCGCAAATAGCGGTTCTGGGCAAGATCATTGCGCCCGTGTTCCGAGAAATAGGGAAATGCGCCTTCAGAAGATTTCATGTCCGGAAAGACATTCGGCTGGTTCGGCCCCTTGTCGACAGCCGGACATCCGAGCTCCGTAAGCCAGACCGGCTTCATCATCGGCCGCCAGGCGGTCGGTGTGGCGCTTTCAACCCCGCCAATGCGGTTGAAATGCAGGTTCTGCCACCAGTTCGGAATGTCCTTGTAGCGGTAGATCCATGGCTTGCCTCGCCCATCGGTGATCGGCGTCCGCTTTCGCGTCGTCCGGTCGGCGCTGGATGCATAGTACCAATCAAACCCTTCACCGGAAGCAATCTGCGATCGCAAGGCGGCGACGTCGTAAGGTGCCGCGAAACCGTCCGGCCCTGGCACGCTATAGTCCTCGTCGCGCCAATCGCTGAGCGGCATATAATTATCTATGCCAACGGCATTGATGTCGGGATGCGCCCAAAGAGGGTCCAGATGGAAATAGACATCGCCGGACCCGTCCTGCGGATGGTGGCCGAAATACTCGGTCCAGTCGGCGGCATAGGTCAGTTTGCAGCCGGCGCCGACCACCTGACGGACATCGGAAGCGAGTTGGCGCAGCCCGTCGACAAAGGGAAAGCCGTTCGACTGGTCCCTGACGATGGTCAGTCCGCACAATTCCGAGCCGATGAGGAAGGCGTCGACACCGCCCGCCAGTTCAGCGAGATGCGCCATGTGTAATATCATGCGGCGATAACCCCAGTCGTCTGCATCTCCCTTGAACTCAACCTGCCCCTTCTTTACGCTGAAGTCTTTTGCCTTGCCGAGAAATGCCGCGATCTGGGCCGCCGCGTTGGCCGTCCGATTGGCGGTGGCGGGCCGCAACGGCGCCGGGTGGCAGGTTATGCGGCCCCGCCACGGAAAGGTCGCTTGACGGCTGCCCCCGTAGGGATCGGGCAGTTGGTTACTGTCCAAAATATCAAGCATGATGAAGGGGTAAAGCGTCACCCCGAGCCCCCTCGCCTTCGCACCCATAATCGCGGCGATCACGCTCGCATCGGACGGCGTGCCGCCGTAGGCCGCGCCCTCAGCAGTCCGCGAGATCAGATGAGCATCGGATCGAGCGATGCCGCCGGCGTGCCAAGGTTTGCTTTCGCCACGCGCCTTGCGCTCCATCACGCCCGGCTTGATCCGGCACTCACCGGCGCGCAGGTCCGTCCCGAACCACGGGACCACGATCGCGACATGCTTCAGCGAGGGGCAAAGCGCCTGTAGCTCGTCCATCGAGGCCTGCCAGTCGCTATGTGCGCGCAGGCAATTGCGATTGAGCGATCGCGTCTCGCCCTTGCTCGGCTCGTCTGTCACAGGTTGCGGCGATAATCCAAACTCGGTCGCGCCAGGTATCAAGGCGACTGCCGGTAGATCACGAGCGGCAGCACCGACGGCGCGCACCACCTCAAACTGGAACTGCGGAATACGCCCGCCAAACTCATCGACAGGCATGCGCTCGAAGACCACATAGGCCGTGCCGCGATAGGCGGGGGCATTGCCGGCTCCCTGCTTGGCTTCGATCAAGGGATCGGGCGGCTGTATCTCGCTGCCCTTATAGACGCGCATCGTGCATTTCGTCTGGTCGAATTCCTTGCCGTCGGCCCACATGCGGCGGATCAGGCTGATCTCGCCACTGGCCACAGCAATGGCAAAATTGGCGAAATAGGAATATTCCGTGACTTTCGGGCCGCCCTTGGAGCCGCGCCGATCGCTCTTGACCTCTTCGAAACGTGTCGCCCAGATCAGCGTGCCAGGCAGACGCGCCGTTCCGTAGAGACGCGGCAGCCCGGCACCTTCTTCTGCAACGGTCGGCCGCATCGACGACATCCGCCCTGTCTCGATGCGCTCACCAAACAGGGCCTGATCGATGAGGTAGCCACCGAGCGAGGCGGCCGCGGTCCCGATTGCGGCTGCCACCGTACCCTGGCCCAGCAGCCATCCCGCCGCAGTTGTCAGAACAATTGTTGCCATCTAATTGGATCTTTCAGCAATCTTCTGCCGGTTCAGGAAATGCGAAGGCGCCGGCAATCCGGCGGCGCCATTGCGGCACGAGCGTCGATTCCAGTACCGCATGTCCTTCATAGGCGTGGATGAAGCGCTCAGGACCGGCCAGGATACCGAGATGCTTCGCAGCGACATTGTCTCGCCAGCGAAAGACGAGCAGATCGCCGGTGCCTGCTTCGCAAGGCGGCTTTTCGATCATGTGCCGCTGCGCGGCTTCAAGCAGCGGATCGCCACCGCCCGCGTCTGCCCAATCCGCCGAATAGGGTGAGACCTGTTGCGGCTCGCTGCCATATAGCGCACGCCAGATGCCGCGTACGAGGCCCAGGCAGTCGCATCCGACCTGGCAACGTGATCCCGCATGGCGGTAGGGTGTGCCGATCCAGCGGCGCGCTTCGGCAACAGCAAGGTCAGCAGCCGTCATGGTACCAACGGCCCGCCATCAAAATTGCCCTTGCCGTCGGCGTAATTGTAGGCGGCATCGTTGCCCGGCAGATGCGGGAAGCCGCGAAAGTTGACGCTGTTGCCAAACTTCGCCTTACATTGGGCAAAACTCTTGTCGCATCCCGGCAAAAGTTCGAACCGGTCGCCGACCTTCGGATCCGGAAACTGGGCGTCGCGCAGGCCGAGCCGTATTCCGCCGCCATATTGCCCGCTGCTTAGAACAATATTTGACGTGCCGTTCATCCAAGTGAGCGCTCCATTGTCAAACCACTGGCCAGTCGGCGGCTGCAAACCCGAGACCACGATTTCGCGATCAGATAAAATCTGGATGACTACGCCGGCCTGTTTATCCGCACCGTGGCCGCAACGACGGTCTCCGAGTTGGGCGTCGCATCGACGCGTGACGCGCCTGCCGCTGATCTTATCGAGGTCGGCGGCGCTGCTTTTCAGTTCCGCCACAAAACGCCCGCCGGAGCGGGTAATCGCGCCAATTCGAGAACTTCGCAGAAGGGTGCACTGGTCGGGAGCGCTCCAGTTGACGAGCCAGGTTTCTACCACCGCAAGATCGAACGCCCCGCGTTCGATGTCCGCATCCGCAATGCTCAAGGACGAAAGCGCGCCCTCCACTTCCGCGCTGTCGACGCTGAGCCCCAATGAGGTCGTTGCCTCGCTGCCGCTGAGGCCCGTCTGGGGCTCGCAGGCAACGCCGGCGACGGAGAGTGTCTGGTCGTGATCTGTGAAGCCGAAGACCACTGCATCGCGCCGGCGGATAATCCAGCAGAAACAATGCGTTGTAATCTCACCTGCAAGATGTGATTCCAGCAATGGCGAAATTTGCGTCATGCCTTCACCTCAATGATCGGTATGGAAGGAATTTCGCCCGCCTTGAATGATCTCAGGCTGATCGCCAGACGATCCGTATCGAAGCGGGCCGGCACGTCGAAGCTGAAACCGGCGGTGATGCTTGCTCCCGCAGGCGGGACCTTTCCCTGCTGGAAACTGACGCGTCCGCTCATGGTATCGACGGCGAAATCGCCGCTACTTCGCTCTACCCCATTGACCGCGACGCGCACGCTGCCGGGCTCTGGCTTGGTAATGGGCCTCGCATATTCACCGTATCGCTTGGTCAACTGGAATATGGGGTTAACGCCATCGCCATGCCCAAGCCACTGATCGGCAGGCGAAACCGACTGTCCAGACTTGCATGACAAATGATCGAAAGGATCGCGAAACCGGAAAGCGTAAAGCGAGCCGCGGCGCGCCTCGAAAAATGTCATTACGCTTCCGAGATCGGCGAGCGACCGAACGCCGGTGCCCGCATCATAGTGACGCCGCGATTGGGCCCAGCGCGCATTGCGCTGTTCGAAACCGGAGGTCAGCGGAACGATCTCATTGCGCCATTCGGGGCCGCCCGTCGCGCCGAACGACACGCCGGTTGGAAAACGCACGTCATGGAAACCAGTCATGGTTGACCGCCTTTAAAGGGTTCGCGCCCCGCGTTGAACCGCACGCGCCAGCATGCCGGTCATCTGCGCTTCCGATTTGCGGAAGGAGGCGGCATCCGGCGTCGTCACATTGAAGGTGACATGGAGGGGTGCGCCGCCACCCTGGGATACGACACCAAGCTTGCCGTCGGCACCGCGCGCCAGCGGCATGATCGCCTCGGCGCCGGCTTCGCCCATCAATCCCAATGCACCGCCATCGTTGAAGTAAGTAGGACTGTTGACGACACCGCCCTTCGCATGCGGCTTTGCCCCCTGGAGACCGTTGAACAGCCCTTCAAACCAGCCGGACGCCATTTTCTGCAAGGGTGCAAGACCGGCGCCGAGGGCCATGTTGGCAAGGCTCATTCCGAGGTTGCGCAAGACATCCTCAAAACTCCTGCCGCTGACGGCCGCACCCTTCAGCGCGTCGCTTATGGAGCGGCCGAATTGCTTTGACCTCGCTTCAAGGTTGGAGAGAACGTTTTCAACGGACTTCGCATCGGCCGTAATTTTCAACGGCACGGCAAATTCTTCGGTGGCCATTCATTGCTCCACATCATCGGGAAACATGCGCATAAGTTGTTCAATTTCGGATCGTGTAGGTGCCAGGAGCGCGCGCGGCCGCGCGAAGGCGGCGTTGAGCTCGCGCAAGGTCATGGCCCAGAACGCCGATGGCGTCAGCCGCAGCAGGCCCAATCCCGCCTTCATGATGGCGTCCCATGGAAAGGCGTCGACCGGCTGATCTGCTGCGGCTTTCAAGGGTTTGGCGGCACTTGCTCCGATTTTGAATCACCGAAGGTCGCGCTCAGCAGTTCGCTCACGATGGTTGCAAAGCCGGCGGCTGCGCCCTCCGTGCGCATCAGAGCCACTGCCTCTGGCCCTACGTCGTTCCCGCCGCCTCTAAGTCCAGCAGCGATGATCTTTATGAGATCGCCGGCAGAAAGCGCGCCGCCGGCAAAGCGTCTCAGCAATGCGCCAAGGTCCTGCGCCCCAAAGGCGTCCTCGAGCTCGGCAAGGGCGCCAAGCGTCAGGCAAAGCGTAAAGTCGCGTCCGTCGAGATTGGCGCTGATCTCACCACGGCGGCGGTTAGGCATGGGCCGCCTCCGTGAATTCTACCGGACCCGCGGATTCCAGCGCGATCTCGAAGGTCACCTCGCCGTCATGCGCGCCACCATATTCCAGCGCGATGATCTGGAACAGTCCGCGCAGGATGCCGAAATCCGGCAGGACGACCTGCCAATTGGCGATGGTGCCGTCGAAGAAGGCCTGGCGGATAAGCGCGTCGGACTGTGCATCCTTGAACAGCCCGGAGCCGCCGATCGAGGCGCGCTGCACACCGCTTCCGCCGAGCAGTTCGCGCCAGCGGCCGATGGCGTCGGCATCCGTCACGTCGACGGCTTCGGCGTTGAAGGCGATGCGCTTGGAGCGCATGCCGGCAACGGTGATATAGCTGCCGGCGGCGTTGGCGATCTTCAACAGAATGTCTTTGCCTCTTTGGGCACCCATCTCGTGTCCTTTCTTATGGCTGTTCTTCGGTGACGGCGCGGTAGCGGAGCACACCGAGGTAGCCGTCTCGATTGTCTTCGGGCCGCGCCAGCGACGATTGCGGAATCAGGTTGATCAGCCGGTGGCCGGTGAGCGTCAGTTGCGTCCCGGTCAAAAGCCGATCGATTGCATGCATGATCTGCATCACGGATTTGCGGCCGCTCGCCCGATCCCAGACATTCAGCGTGAAGATATGTTCGCTGCCACGCTCGCTCGCCGTGCTCCAGTCGTAAGTCGTCGAGGCGCCAAGCGTCACATAGGGAAATTCCGTCTGCGCCGGCACGCGGTCGTAGACACGGGAATCTATCAAGTTCTTTAGTGACGGATCTGCTTTCAAGAGTATTAGAACCGCCTTCTGGAGTTCCAGTCCGGCGCTCGTCATCGCTTCGGCTCCGGCTTGGGCTGGCTTGAGACGCGCACCGGTGTCTCAGGCTTCGGTGCTGCGATTTCCTTCTCGGATAAAGCGATAGCTTGCCAGCGCAGGGTCCTTATGAGATCGGCGACCGTCAGCTCCATGGTGATTTTCATTGAACCTCCTCGCGCACGCGGCAGACAAGATAGCGGCCGCTCTCATCCGGATCGTGCAGTGTCAAAATCTGGAAAATGCGGTTGCCTTTGCGCAGGCGCATGGCGCTCGTGATATCGCGGCGCATGCGCAGGGTTATGCGATGCGTCGCCTCGGGAAGCGCCTGTTCGCCCAGCCAGCGCACCCCTGCGTCTATGGGCTCGACCTGCGCCCAAAGCGTGCCGATTTCGGTCCAGGCGACGAGAAGGCTGCCGGTATCGTCCGTGTCGTACCCGGGCTCCTGAAGCGACAGTTCCTGCGACAATCGTCCAGGATCGATGAACAGCGTCGGCATCAAAGGGATATCCTGCGCCAAAGTCCGACCGTACGCTCGAAGGCTGGCGGATAGGAGACTGGCTGCTGCGAGACATCGAAGACGCCGCGAAACTCATACCAGTGCGCGACAAGGGTCATGATTGCGTGGCGCAAGGCATCGGGGACGTCCGTGCCGGCCTCCCCGAAACCGGCCTCGAAATCGATCTCGAGGCCGGAGAGCGCCGCATGGCTCGGTGCAGCAAGGTAAAACCGCGCTGGACGGGTCGAACCGTTCAAGTGAATAGAGTCTTGTGCAAGAGCGACCGGCGTCCCGTCGTCCTGGTATGCTGTGACCGAAACAATGGAGCGCAGGGGATATTTGGCAATCTTGATCAAGCCATGCCTCGGCCAGCGATCGGCATAAAGTCGCCAGGTCTGGGTGACGAGCGCAAGACCAGTCTGTTGCTCCAGCGTTTCGCGCGCCGCCTTGATCAGACCAATCAGGAGCGCGTCCTCGCTGCCATTGTCGAGACGCAAAAACTGGCGCAGTTCCGCCAGCGTCACCGGCTCGAGCGCCGGCGCCGTCAAAATTGCAAGAGTCATGGAAGTGTCCTGATTGGAATGGGTTTTTGGTGCCACACGGCACCCTTCCGCGCGGGAAGAGTGCCGCCGTGCCGGGGTTCCTTATGAGGCCGCGAACTTCAGCAGCTTGATCGCTGCAAAATCCTGAACCCCGCCGCCGACGCGCTTGGTCGTATAGAAAAGCACGTAGGGCTTGGCTGAGTAAGGATCGCGGAGAACACGCACGCCCATGCGATCCACGACCAGATAACCGCGCGCGAAATCGCCAAAGGCGATGGCAAAGCCGCTGCTGGAGATATCCGGCATGTCCTCGGCCTCAGTCAAACCAAAGCCGAGCAGAGACGCCTGCTGGCCCGGTGCGGCAGGCGGTACCCAGAGATAGTTGCCGTCATTATCCTTGAGCTTGCGCACTTCCGCTTGCGTCTTGCGGTTCATCACCCAATTCGCATTCTGGCGATAGCCGGCCTTTATCGAATAGATCGTATCGAGAAGAATGTCGGAGGCGGCAGTTGCCGGAAACTTCGCGGCGACGCCAGTCGCGAGGAAGCCGATCTTGCCCCAGGCCCAGGCATTTTCCGCCACCGTGTCGTAGTTCAGAAACCCGCGCGGCTTGTTGACGCCGTCGCCGGAGACAAATGCCTTGCCCTCCTGCTCGGCAAAGGCGGTTTCCACCTCCGCCGAGATCCACTGTTCGACGTCGACCGCGCCATCGTCAAGCAGCGATGCAGTCGCCGCCGGCATGGCGTAGAGTTCCATGGTCGGGAACTGCAGTTCTGCCAGCTTGGAGGCATCGGTCTGCGGCCTCGCATCGGTTTCGCCAACCCAGCCTACTGCCGGCCCCTTGATCGAGAAAGGCTTCTTCAGCAGCGAGCTCGAAACCTGCCGCACCGAGGCAAGGTTGCGGATTGGCGAGATTGCGGCCAGCCGTGTGCCGATCTCGCGTTCCATCTCCGGGGGCACTAGGTAGCCACCATCGGTGGCGGAGCCGATCGACAGCGCCTTGGCTTCGATCGGGCGCAGACCGCTTTCGTCGCCGCGCCGGACATAGTTGTCAAAAGCCGTCTTGTGCTCGAGCGAGACCAGAGGGGCAAAACCACCATCGAGGTGGGGCCGTGCCCGCTTCAGCAGCATGTGGTCGATGACCCGCTTTTGCTCGTCAAGCGCGTCATTGATGCGGTCGAGCTTCTCATTCGTCAGCACGTCCGTGCCGCCCCGGCGCTCTATTTCCGCAAGCCGGTACTCGTTGGTGCTTTTATACTCGTCGAACGAGCGCATGAACGCATCGAAGGAATCGTCCACACTGCTCGCGTTTTTCGTCTCAAGATCAGGCATTGATGTCTGTTGCGTCATCGTTTTTCCTTTGGTCATTGAAATGGCGTTGCGGCTCTGATGTATCTGGCAGCGGCACGAAGCTTGGCCGAGAGGCGCTCCGCTTCGGTATGAGCCTGCCGGGCGAGGCTCTTCACCTGCCCGACGCGGGCCGAGGGCAGCATCGGGAATGTCACCACCGAGATCTCCCAGAGGTCGGCTTCCTGGATATGGCGGATGCCGGCCCTGCCGGATCTGGCGCGCACCGTTCGAAATCCGATGGAAAGGCCATCGATCGCCCCCGTTCGCATCAGTTCGAGGATTTCCCCGGCACGGGCGACTCCCTTGGTCAGCCGGCCCTCTACATAAAGACCGCGGCTGTCTTCCCTTATCTCGGTCCATACCCCTATCGGCTGGTTGGGATCATGCTGCCAGAGCATGCGGATGCCGAGCGCGCCGCGTTCGCGTACGGATTTGGCAAAGGCGCCGGGTTCTATGGCGTCCTTGCCTAGATCGACCTCGCCAAAGAGGCTGGCGTAACCGGAGAAGCTGCCATCGGGCGTAACCTTTTCGATGGAAAGCCCGGCAAATTTCTTCTCGATCACTGGAGATATCGCTTTAGCGCGCATCCGCGATATCCTTTTTGTTTCCATTGCTTGCGTGACAATGCGGAGTTTTCGATTCACCCGTGCGGGCGGCAAGCCGCGCAAACAGGCCGAGCGCCGTCCAGGCCGCGAGACTTGCGGCCGTTGCGCCCATCAGCATCAGTTCGCCGTCACCGAGCTGACCGCGAATATCGAGCTCCACCGCGATCTTGACGCCTGCGGCACCGCCGAAAGCGAGCCCGCAGACAATACCGACGATAAAGCGGATCGCAGCTTCGCTCTTGTCCTTCGGCAACATGTAGGCAAGCGAAACAGCCGATCCTGCTACGGCGCCGACCGCTTTCGCCGCGAGTATCCAGGCGGCGTCCGACCAATGTGTCATAGTCAATCTCCCGAAGTTTTCTGCGTGTAGCCGACAGCCTCGCGCTTTTCCTCGTCGCTGAGGAACGGCGCCGCCGCGATGCGCTGCCAGAGGGCGTCGCGCTCCTGCGCCAATCCGTCGACGCGGTCGAGATCAGGTTCGAGCCTGAATTTGCCGCCATAGGCGGGGCCGAGCCAATTGCTGAAAGCCTTCGCCGTTCGCACCACCAGCGGGATAACGCTGAGGCGATAGAATGCGCGGTTGGCTTCCGCATAATTGGCGTAGGTGTTGTCGCCCGGAATGCCCAGCAACATCGGCGGGATGCCGAAGGCGAGCGCTATGTCGCGGCTTGCCGTATTCTTGGCGGCGACAAAGTCCATGTCGCGTGGCGACAGACCCATCGACTTCCAGTCGAGTCCGCCCTCAAGCAGGAGCGGGCGCCCCGCCTTGGCGGCGCCCGTATAACCTTCTTCAAGCTCGGCCTTCAGTCGGTCGAACTGCTCTTCGCTAAGGTGGCTCTTTTCGCCGGGCGCATAGACAAGGGCGCCCGACGGGCACGCCGAGTTATCGAGCAACGCCTTGTTCCAGGTCGCAGAAGCATTGTGGATGTCGAGCGCCATCGACGCCGCTTCGAGCGGCGCAAAGCCGTAATGATCGTCAAGCGGGTGGAACAGCTTCAAATGCAGGCTGCGGCCTTCGCCGAGCGGAACCGTCCGCTTCTGCAAGCCGGCGCTATAGGTGAGCGCCGTCGGCCAGCCGCGATCGTCCGCGACGATACGCACGCGGTCGGGTCTGAGAAGATAGAGTTCGCTCGCGCCGCTGCCGCTCTCCACCCGCTCCACATAGGCATTGCCCGACAGAAGGAGGTGACCATAGAGCTCTTCGAAAAAGCTCGACCCATCCATCCCGCGATGCGGATCGGCGAGAAGCTGGAGGGCGGGATGGTGGCTGTCTTCAGCATGGCTTTCATAGAGCAGCCAGGGGATCGAACTTGCAGCTTCGGCGAGATGGCGTACGCAGCGATAGACGACAGCGTTGCGCATGAAGCCTTGTCGCGACAGTCCGCAATAGCCGCTCTGCGACCAACGCGCTTCGCGCTCGAGCTGCAGTGCCACCAGGCCCGGCGCGGATTTACGCTGGAGATGCGGGTTCTCGTTCGCGGCGCCGCGGCGCCACGGCCATTGAATTGCCATTTGACTATTGCTCTCCGTCTGACGGATTGAATTGAGGCAGTCGCCGTTAGGCCACGACGCGCACGCGCGGACTGCCGTCGCGGCGACGAAACAAATCGCCCAGCGCCCAGACAAGGGCGTCCACACGATCGGGCGAACGTCCGCTCGATAGACCGGAGGCGGTGAAATCGCACATCTCGTCCTCCAATTGCCGGAACCGCCCGGCGTGACGCACCCTGCCCTGTTCGTAGAGCGCGGCGATCGGTTCGGCGCGCAAAGCCTTGCCGCGATTGGCCCGTACGGAACGGACCGGCACCGCTGCATCCTCGGCTGCGATAACCGCCGCGACCATATCGCCACCCTGGTTGACCTCGGCGATGATGAGGTCCGCTTCAAGCCGGTGAAAGAGTGCAATTGCCCGCCTCGCCCACTCGTGCGGCTTGGCCGGGGCAAGGCTCGCATCGGCCAGTACCCAGGCGATACCCGCGCCATCGAGCCCTGCGGCGACGATCCCGCATGCGTCCGACTTCTTGGTCGCGCTTGCCGGCGGATCGATAGCCACAACGATGCGCTTCAGATCCGGCACATCAGGACAGTGGATCTTCTCCAGCAATGGGCGCGACCACAGGGCGTCGGGGTTGTCCTCGATCAGTTCACCATCAAGTTCCTGTCGGCCGAGACGCGTTCCGCCATAGAGTTCGCTGACATGATCGATAAAGCCCGGGGCGAGGTTCGCCGCATTCTCTTCGGTTCGCATGCGCCAGACCGGAATTGCCGGATCGGCGATCATGTCTTTCAGGAGCGGCAAAGGACGCGGCGTCGTCGTAATAACCTGACGCGGCTTCGTTCCGAGCCGCAATCCGAATTGCAGCATGTCCCAGGTCTCCTGCAGATTGCGCCATTTCGCCAGTTCATCGCACCAGGCGGCGTCGAATTGCGGGCCGCGCAGGCTATCCGGATCCTCCGAGGAGAACATCGAGGCCGTCGCGCCATTAGCCCAGAGAAGCCGGCGGCGGCTTGCTTCGAAGCGCGGACGCTCGGCCCGCGACACCGCCATGATCCCCGAAGGTCCGTCGATCATGATTTCGCGCACGTCGGCAAGGGTTTCGCCGACAAGTGCGATATTGCCGGATTTGACCGTGGAAAAGGGCGGAAGTGCGTGAACCATGCCGTTGACCCATTCCGCGCCCATCCGCGTCTTGCCGGAGCCGCGCCCGCCGAAGATCAGCCATGCGTGCCATTCACCGCGTGGCGGCTGTTGTGCATCGCGCCCCTGGATCATCCATTCCCGGACCGCCGCTCTCGACTCCCGTTCGTTCAGATTGAATCTGGACCAATTCTCTTGCCCGCATTTCCGCAAGTTCATCGATCCTCTCGTCAATGCGCGTCAGGACGTTGCGCAATTCGTCGGTGCTGAGGCCGCCAACGGCTTCGAGCCTGACGGCCGCAAATCGTTCCTGGAGATCGCCCACCTTTTCGATGGTGCGGGTGAGCAACGCCAGCGTGTCGAGTTTGGTCTTGCTGAGGCTGTCTTCCTCAAGCGCAGTCAGCGCTTCCACCTCTTTTTGCAAGAGGTTCATGATCTTCTCGGCGAGCCGCAATTGCCGGCTCTTTTGTTCGAACCCTCCGCCGGACAACCCATGGCGCTTCAGGGCGCGCAGGAACTGCGCTTCGTCCTCCCCGAACAACGGTGCGATCTCGGCTGATGAAATGCCATAGTCACGGCAGAGCGCAACTGCGCTCCGCCGCCGCATGACGGACGAGGAAGAAGCCATGAATGTCCTGAGAGATCGCTTTGCGAACCGTCAACGATCGCAGGGCTGGGCTGCCCTGCGGGGCACTGAAGTCACATTTCCGACGATGACCAGAACCTACAGCACGACCGTTACGCAGTCAAGGACTATTTTCCTATATATGAATTTTTTCTCTCTAGGCCGCTTTGTGCCAACCCAGAGCCAGCATACCAGCGCCAATCATCAGCGATCCGCCGGAGCGATTGACGATGCGCTGCACCTTGGGTTTGCGGATCGTGTGGCGGGCCATGGATGCCATCAGCGCATATGTGCCGGCGTTGAGCGTTGCCAAAACCAGGAATGTCGTCTCGAAGATGACCATCTGGCCGAGCACGGGACGCGACAGGTCGAGGAACTGCGGCAGGAACGCAACGAAGAAGATGATGCTCTTCGGGTTAAGGGCGGTGACGACATAGGCATGAAGAAAGACCGGCAGCGCCTTCTCTTCCTTGACCGCAGCATCGCCGCCATCAGGATTGGCAACCGGCGCTCGCCAGAGCTTGATGCCGAGATAAATCAGATAGGCTGCGCCCACCCATTTGAGGACGGTGAAGATCGTTGCGGAGGCGGCAAGCAGGGCGCCAAGGCCGAGCATTGAAGCTGTCATCGCGGTAAAATCGCCAAGCGCGACGCCGGCAACCGTTGCCACGGCAAAGCGGCGGCCATGGCCGAGTGCGTAAGAGATGACAAGAAGGATGGTGGGCCCGGGAATGGCCAGGAGAATTGCAGATGCCGCAACGAATGCGAGCCAATGTTCAATCGACATGCGTACCATCCTCGAGTGAAGAATGGCATCAATCCACCGGTGGCTACCAATTGCAAGCGCAATTTGCAGGCTTGCGCTTCGGCAACACTCCTCGATCAAATCAACTTGCGCGGCTCGTCGCGTCTTGTGGCCTTAGTCATAAAAGCGGTATTCTTTAGTCTAAGAAGCCACCATATAATCTCTGCAAAACAGCCGTCCTAAGAAGCTGTTAAATGTAATCCGCTACACCATGTCCAATCAGGGTGGACGTGCCAAGCGTAGGGCAGGCAAGAACTCATGGAAGAGCCCAGGCCAGGCAAAGAACGGAAGCGATTCAAGGTCTCGCCGCTGCTGGGCCTTGACGCCTGGATCGATTCAACCCTTTACGAATTGCGTTTTCGCCTCGTCGAGTTCTGGGAAGATACGACGATTTTCTTTCGCCGGTTCCATGTCACCGGCTGGCGTCGCGTCATCATCGAATTGCTGGGCGAAGGCTTTACCTGGGGCACCGCGGGGTCGGTCGTCATGCTGACGCTTGCCATTCCCGCCTTTCACGAAACCGAGAAAAACTGGCGCACGCGCGACGACTTTGCGGTGACGTTTCTCGACCGCTATGGCAATGAGATCGGCCAGCGCGGTATTCTCCATCGCAGCGCCGTTCCTATCGATGAATTGCCGGATCACGTCATCAAAGCGGTCCTAGCCACCGAGGACCGGCGTTTTTTCGATCATTTCGGCATTGATTTCCTCGGCCTGTCGCGCGCCATGACAGAAAACCTGCGCGCCAATTCCGTGGTGCAGGGCGGCTCGACGATCACCCAGCAGCTTGCCAAGAACCTTTTCCTGACCAACGAACGCAGCCTCGACCGCAAGATCAAGGAAGCTTTTCTTGCCCTTTGGCTGGAATCAAACCTCACCAAGAAGGAAATCCTCCAGACCTATCTGGACCGCGCCTATATGGGCGGTGGCACCTTTGGCATCGCGGCCGCGTCGCAGTTCTACTTCGGCAAGAGCATCAAGGACGTCAATCTTGCGGAAGCGGCGATGCTGGCCGGCCTCTTCAAGGCACCCGCCAAATATGCACCGCACGTAAACCTGCCAGCCGCCCGCGCCCGCGCCAATGTCGTGCTGACGAACCTTGTCCAGGGTGGGCTGATGACGGAAGGCCAGGTGGTAGGCGCCCGCCGCAATCCGGCGACCGTCGTCGATCGCGGCCGGTCCGAAAGTCCGGACTATTTCCTCGACTGGACTTTCGATGAAGTCCGCAAGGTCGCCCAGAAGTTGCCGACACATACGCTCGTCGTGCGGACGACGATCGATATGGGCATCCAGAAAGCGGCCGAAGAGTCAGCCGAGTATCACCTTCGCCAGTACGGCAAGGAATATAACGTCACGCAAGCGGCCATCGTCGTTCTTGAAAACAATGGCGCTGTGCGGGCAATCGTCGGCGGACGCGACTACGGCGAAAGCCAGTTCAACCGCGCGACTGCGGCGCAGCGTCAGGCGGGATCGTCGTTCAAGCCATATGTCTATGCCGCCGCGATGGAAAAGGGCATGACACCGAAGACGCTGGTGTCCGGCGGCGCCGTCTCCTGGGGCAACTGGTCGCCGCAGAATTATTCGCGGCAATATCTCGGCAAGATCGACCTGACGACGGCGCTGGTCAAATCCATCAATACGGTGCCCGTCCGGCTTGCCAAGGATTATCTGACGACCGCGCCCATCGTTGCACTCGCCAAGGCAATGGGGGTCGAATCGCCGATCAGTTCGCACAAGACCATGGTCCTCGGCACATCCGGCATGACGGTTCTCGACCAGGCGACCGGCTACAACGTTTTTGCCACCGGCGGCATTGCCGGGATGCGCCACCCCTTTACGCAAATCCTCAGCCAGAATGGCGACGTGCTTTGGGACTGGAAGAAGGATGGCGAGAAACCGCACCGCGTTCTTTCCGAGACGGCCAACAACAATATGAACATTATGCTGGCTCAGGTGCCGGAATGGGGCACCGGTCGGCGTGCGGCGCTATCCATGACGCGCGTTGCCGGCAAGACAGGCACGACGCAGAGCTATCGCGACGCCTGGTTCGTCGGATTTACCGGCAACTACACGGCAGCCGTATGGTTCGGGAACGATAATTTCACGCCGACCAAGGAACTCACGGGCGGCATCCTTCCTGCAATGACCTGGCAGCGCTTCATGAACTACGCGCATCAGAACATCGAACTCAAGGCCATACCAGGGATTGACCCGACCATGCCGAAACAGGAGAAGGTCGCCGAGGCCAAGCAAAAGGCTGCCGACGATGACTCCGATGCCCTGACCGCCATCGAACGGCCGCGGGTCCTTTCAGGGGCGACCGCTACGGCCGTGCGCGAGATCGGACAGGCCCTGAAAGCCGCCCCGCAATTGAAACTGCCGGTCCCGCCCGAAAAGGTCTCGGTGCTTTGATTGCGTCCCCGAGCACGCCCGTGTAGTCATCGTCTTCATGCTTCGCAATGTTCTCCTTGCCCTCCTTGCGCTTGTGATTGCCGTCGGCGGCGGAACGCTGAGCGCATGGTATGCGGTGAGCCGTTTCGACGGCTTCGGTTCGCTCGCCATCGGACAATGGACAGCGCATCCCGATGCAGGCACGCCCCTCTCCGATCCCTATGCGAAAGCGCGGGCGGCGCGCGAAGGCGCCTTTCCGCTGGGCGGCACCGAGGGCCTCGTCTTCTACGCCTATAGCGACAATGAGGGCAAAACGCTGGATCGGCGCTGCACGTACAAGGTGGAAGGAAATACGCCAAACACCCGTTTCTGGACACTTTATGCAGCCGACCGCGCGCTGACCTCGCTCGAGCCAGGCAAGGACAAACTCCCCGCGCTGCACTCGCGGCAGATATTTCGCAATGATGATGGCGGTTTCAGCATCAGCGTTTCGCCGACGGCGCAGCCGGGCAACTGGCTGGCCACAAGCGGCGGCGGACGCATGGTGCTCGTCATGACGCTCTATGACACTCCGATCGCCGGCAATTCCGGTCTGGTCAATATGGCATTCCCGACGGTTACGAGGATCGGGTGCGATGGCTAGATTTCTTCGTGCAATCCTGTTTGGCCTTGTCGGCGCCGCCATCATCCACCTCGTGGTGGTGCTGCTGGTGCCCTATTACTCCGACCGCAACAGCTGGTCCCGGGTCGCCGCCTATGGCGACGATTGGCAGTTCCATCGCGTCACCCGCGACGGAGCGCCGGGGATGGTTCCCCTCGCCTTCGATCCGCTGTTCCAGGCATCCGTCTGCCGCTTCGACATCACGGATCTGCCCGCGCACATTACCGGCCTTGGAACGACCCCTTACTGGTCGATTTCAGTCTACAACCGGCAAGGCGAAAACCTTTATTCGATCAACGACCGCACGGCGATCGCCGACCAGCTCGACCTTGTCGTGGCAACGCCCCTGCAAATGATCGAGCTCAACAAGACCAAGCCCGAGTCCGCCGAGAATTCAGTCCTGATCGAAGCCGATATGGATGAGGGTTTTGTGGTCGTGCGCAGTTTCGTACCGGACGCCTCCTGGCAGAGCCAGGTAACGGCGTTCCTTGACAGTGCGGCCTGTACGCCGCTGCTTTAGAGCGGTTGCGCCGACTACCCCGGCTGGGGCACCCGATCAAGGAACCTGCGATTTTGTTTCGGTTTGGCGCGCTTTGGCGGCTCAGGCGCATAGCGTTCGTAGCGCACGCCCGGAAAGATCGTGATTTCGGCCTGGTGGTGCCGATTTATCTCTGCGCTAGGCCGGCGCTTGCTGGTGGTGCTGCCTGGAAATGCGATGACAAATCCCATGACTCCATCCGTATCGGTCTCTGGTTGGTCTCCCTGGATACTCCGATGCCTACGCGCGCAAGAACTGCGCCATAATTTCATTAGACATACCGATGGTTAACGGCTTGCTAACGCTTGGCGGCTAATTTTAGCCATTGTTTAACCGCGTTGTGTTCCGAGTGGAGTGTGTTCGTGAAGTATCCTGAGTTTCGGGCGCTTGAAGACCGCAATGGCGGCAGCAAGGCTGACGATCTCCTCACCGCATCGATTACCGCTTTCTGCTGCGTCGCAAGGCCAGCACGGAGCGACGCACAGCAACTCGAAGACCTTGCCGTTCCCCTGCTCGCCCTCGCCTCGCCGCGCGTCCGGCGCCATGCGGCTGCCGCACTGTCAGAAATTCCGCACGCACCGAAGCGCCTGATCCTCGCACTTTCCGAGGACGATATCGATATCTCGGCATCGGTATTGCTGCGCTCGCCGCTGCTCACGCCAAAGGACCTCATCGACATCATAACCCACAAGGGGATCTCGCACGCCCGGGTCATAGCCCGCCGGCGATCGGATGATCCGCAACTTCTGGGTGTCCTGCGCAGCTTCAAGGATACGGCCATAGACAATGCGCTCGAGATCAAATCTCATTTCGACCTCGGCGACGATGCGCCCATTGCTGACGGTGCCCTCGCGCCAGAATCGCCGCGGCTGCGCGAAACCCGCGAAGCGCTGAAGGCTCTGATGCGTAATGCTGCCTTGTCCGATGAAGGCACGCTCGCCAACCACCTTGTCGATGCTGCACTGCTTGACGAGACGATGTCGTTCGAACGGGAGTTGGCCATCGCGCTTAACCTTGATGTCGAGACGGCACGAAAAATCATCGGCCACGGATTGAATGCCGAATTGACCATTGCTCTGGCGTCGCTTGGCCTTTCAGCGGAAGCCGCCCATCTGGTCCTTACCGGGCTCTTCGGTCTGGTGCACAAGGATCTGCGATCCCTGCGCCTGTTTATACAGTCTTATCGCCAGATAGACCGCGATAAGGCGCAGGTGACCGTCGATCGCTGGAAAACCGCTGAAAACTCGGAAAAGCTGCGGCAAAAGCTGCGCGAGATGGCCGAGGATTACGAAGACGGCAGACGCCGGGTGTCTTAGAGCGTTTCTATTAAGCGCCCTACCCCCAGATTACTCTGGAGAAATCGGGAAGAGTCCGGCGCGATCGTCGCGGTAGTCCTCAATCTCGACGACCCAAAGATCACGGTCCCAGCGCTTCTGCTTTTCGAGGTCGGCATCGGCTATTGTCTCTTCGACACCTTGCTTGACGGCGGAAAACAAACGCTCCTGCGGCTTCATTTCGTCATAGGCCATTTGCGGCGCCGGACCGAAGAGGTCATAGGTTCCGTCGGCATTGCGGAACTTGATGAAGATCGCACCAGCCTCGGCAGCGCCCTTGTTGGAGAGCGCCGCGAACGCACCACTATTATTGACGCGGCGCACGAGCGCCGAAACCCAGAACTCTGATGTAAGACGCATTTTTAGGCTCCAATCAGTTGATCAGGCCGATTTCCTGCATCTTGGCAAGCAGTTTCGTATCAGGCTCTCCCGTCACCGGAAGTCGGAACAGTTTCTGAAACTCGCTTACGGCAGCCTTGGTCGATGCGCCAACCTTGCCATCGATCTCCACCATATCATTGCCGAATGCACGCAGGCCCGCCTGCACGCGCACTATCTCGGCGGGGGAAAGGCCGCCGGCTGTGCTGCTCGCGGCGACATCCTGCGCGGGATTTGTCGATATTTTCTGGACGGTCGCTTCTTCGGTCTGGGCCGGCTTCTTAGCCGGAACCGCAATGCTCGCCGTCGTTTCGCTGGGCTTATCTACAGTTGCCTCGGTATCGATGCCGATTTCGGCGGCTGCCTTGCGATAGGCTTCGATAGCCGCCCGGGTACCCTTGCCGGAAATGCCATCAACCGTGCCGGTGTAGAGCCCAAGCGCCAGCAGCTTTTGCTGCAGCTTGGCAACCTCGGGATCGCCGCCGGGCGCCAGCACCGGATCGCCGTTGATGGCGGCGGCAATCGGATCCTGGCTCTGGGGAACCGGAACCGACGTCACCTTGCGGATGGGTGCATCCACTGGCTGATTTTCTGAGTTATCGGAAGCCTTGCCGAGCGGGTTCGCTTGCTGCTTGATCGGCTTGAAAACGAGCTCCGGCCTTGTGCGGAAGAACACGCCATCATGCACGTGCGGCTGATACCAGAGCGCATTGGCAGAGATGAAGCCGAGCGTCACCAGGAAGGCGGTCGTGCCACCGGCGATGGCCGGATTGCTCGCCACCAACCCGCCGGCGGCCAGCAGAACCATCGTTACCCGTCCGCGCTTCGGGGCGCGCCGCTTCTTAGGCCGATTTACGGGTTTCGGCATGGGAACCTCCCCTCATATCGCTATCAATCCTGAACTCGACCACGTTTGCCGCCTCATCCTCGATATGATCTTCCATTTGCGGACCTTCGAGCGGGATGCGCACGTCGACGACAGTGCCCTCGCCCGGAGTGCTCTTTATGTTGAGGCTGCCGCCGTGCAGGCCGACGAGGCCCTTGACGGTCGCAAGACCAAGACCGGTGCCTTCGTGTTTGCGCGTGTAATCGTTCTGAACCTGCCGGAAGGGCTGGCCCAGCGTCTTCAGATCAGCTTCCAGGATGCCGATCCCCGTGTCGCTGATGGAGAAAGCCAGCATTTCGTCTTCGATAAGCGCATCGATCGTAACCACGCCGCCGCTCTCGGTGAACTTGACAGCATTCGACACGAGATTGATCAGCACCTGATTGATGGCACGCCGGTCTGCAACCACAGTCCCGACACGCGGGCTTACACGGTCGCACAAAGTCACGCCCTTCTGCGCGGCCTGGTGCGCCATCATGTCATGGACCATCGTCACGGCATCCTTGAAGGCGAAACGCTCGGTGACAATGGGATAGGTCCCGGCTTCGATTTTCGAAACGTCGAGGATGGCATTCACCACCGAAAGGAGATGTGTTCCCGAACGGTGCACCAGTTCGACATATTCGCGCTGGCGCGAATCCGGCAGCTTGCCGCAGATTTCCTGAAGCAGCAGGTCAGAGAAGCCGATGATCGAATTCAGCGGCGTGCGCAATTCGTGGCTGACCGAAGAAAGAAACCGGCTTTTGGCGATTTCAGCGGTTTCAACCTCGCGGCGCGCATGGGCAAGTGCGTTCCTGTCGGCAACGGCCTGGGCGATATCCGTAGCAACCACGAGGAAACCCGTGCCTTCGCTGTGCGGAACCGCGCGCAGATGGTGCGTGGCAAAGCGGATGGTATGTGCATGCTTCGACGTTTCGCCGGCTGCGACGCTGCGCAGCTTTATATCGGCGGTGGCGACGGGCGCCCCTCCCTTCAGATCCGCGAGGAAATTTGCGTACTGCACACGGTCCGAAACGTGCACTCTCTCCATCAAAGCTGTGCCGATGAGCAGGTTGCGCGCAATGCCGAACTGTTCCTGCGCCCGGGGCGAAAGGCACTCGATCGTTCCATCCGTCGCAAGCCTGATCACTACACCTTCGATGACGCTTTCGAGATCGGCGATGCGATCGTCGCGGCGTGCCGACCGTGCATGGCGGGAAAGCGCAATGCCCGTCCGGGCCAGCAGGATGCCCATATAGCCAAGCGATGCGAGAAGGACAGGTGCAGAAAGGGCCACCAAACCGCCGTTCTCGAATGCCACAATCGAAAGGACAACAAGGACCGTTCCGGCAGTGCAGCCGGCCACTCCCAGCGCAGTCCTGGATTTATGGACGAACCATGTCTCGAGCGGGATCGCTGCCGTCATCAGCCACAAGAGCAGGCTGGCCGATCCTGCGCTGACGCTGATGGCGGCAATCGCCGCGCCGTACACAAGTAACGCAGCCGCGCCGACAGTCGCGCTCTTTCGCGAAATCGACAGTGCGCCGCAGAAGATCATCGGCAATGCCAGAACCCCGACAACGAGGCTCACAATAACTGCACCATCATTTGTCAAAGGGTGAGTTGTCAGCATGGCCATCGCCAGCAGCAATGGCATCGCAAACATGCTGCCGGCGATGCGTGCGTCGCGTGCTCGTTCCGCCGCGTCCACGACGGATGCATTTACCCAGCGCTTGCAGAGACGATCATAGGTCTCGACAATACTGGATCGAATGACGGAATGAATCGGCACCAGCTTTTTCCTGCTTTCCGCACGTTCCGGCCTAAGCCGGATGAAATGCGGTCATTTTCCGAATGTCGCTTGCAACATTCTTGTCGGCGTTAACTTTTGCAGACGAGGCTTTAAGGAAAGGATAAAGCGGGCCATGCCCCGACCGGTTGTGGCCCGTTTCGAGCGATTGTGGCGGGCATGGTAAATGAAGGGTTGCCCTTGGCCGCCGCGCTTCCTTTCGAATCGTAAGTATGCAGTTCCGCTTCGAAGAATTCTTAATCCTTCGTTTCTATGATCGCTCAAATTCGGAGGTTTGCCGCAACGAGTTCTTGCCGGTTGTGTGGCAGGCTTATCCCATAAAACGCCACCACTAGGGATCGGGCAAAGGAAAAGGAATGGGTTTCCTGATCAGATTTGCGATCAAGTTCTGCTTCTGGATGATGCTGGTATCGCTGTTCATTCCGCCGGCGAAGGACGAGCACGGCGGAAACCAGCCTGGTCCGCTCGAAGCTTTCACGGCTGCACGGGAAGCCATTGTTGACCTTGGTGATTTCTGCAACCGCAAGCCGCAGGCCTGCGAGACAGGTAAAGCCGCCTTCGCCAATGCCGGCGAACGCGCTGGCGACGTTGCCAAGGCAGGTTACGACTATCTCGACACACAACTCGGCAAGGACGTGCCGCGCCCGGACGCCGCGGTCGCCGCAGCTCATGGCGACGCAAAGCCCGTTGCAGGCGCCGATGCCATCAAGGCGAAATTGCGCGAACTCGCGTTGCGTGAATTAATCGAAGCCGCTGACCGCCAGAGCGAAGCGTCAACCAGCGTCGACAAAAAGACGCAGACCGGTACAGTCGTCCGAAACTAGCCGGCGTGGCGAGGCCAATGCTTCATCCATCCGACGAAACTGAGGCTCGATGGATTTAGGGCAAACTCACCCGAGCTTTCAGGGATTCCGGCTGGCGCACAACCACCTTCCGCGTGGATTGTCTCGCCATCCGAGAAGCAGAACTGTTTTTATCTAGGCAAGACGTGCTCTAATCCCGTGACGTTTGCCGCCAGGTTGCCTATATGTGCCTTGAAAGGATCCAAGGCATGGCACAGACAATCGACGACATTATTGCTGATTTCGATTTTCTCGATGATTGGGAAGATCGCTATCGCTATGTCATCGATCTCGGGCGTGACTTGAAGCCCTATCCCGACTCCGCCCGCGATGCTGCCCACAAGGTGAGAGGATGCGTCAGCCAGGTTTGGCTGAAAAGCTCCCTGAATGGTGATGTAGATCCTGTCATTGATTTTCTCGGCGATTCAGATGCTCATATCGTTCGCGGCCTCGTCGCCATCATGATGGTGCTCTATTCGGGCAAGCGCGCATCGGAGATCATGGCGATCGATCCCGACGCCATCTTGAAAAAGCTTGGGCTCGACGAGCATCTCACGCCGCAGCGGTCGAATGGCCTGCGCGCCATGATCGGCCGGATCCGCAGCGAAGCGCAGGCTGCCCTCGCCGCGGCGTAATCTTCAAAGTGCCGGCCGATAATCTTCTGTTCCCCAGTGAATGATGCGCTGGCTCCGCGGTGACGGCATTGCCGGATGATAGTGACGGTCAAGCGCAGCAAGCGCCGTTCGTAAAATCAGCTTTGCCGAACGGACGGGCCACTGCCGTTCCCGTTCGACAAGCTCCAGCCCCTTCAAGAAGCAACAGACGTCAACCAGGACGCCGGAAAGCTCCGGCCCCACCGCTTCCAATGCGCGCTCGACACGCTGGCGGGCAGCAAGCGCCGCATCGGTGATGTCGAGGACGCCGTTTGAACGCGAGGCGCTGCCCGTAACGTCCCAATTTGCTCCAATCGAGGGCATCAGATTGCCAATCGTGTAGTCCGCGCGCAGCCGTTCGCCCGCCTTGAACGCTTCGTCGTTGATAAAGGGCGTTCCGCCGGCATCTTTGCGCTTGCGGAGCGTGGCAAGGGGCGATTCACTCTGGTTGCTGCGTACCTGGGATGTGCCATGTCGGTCAGCGAGGACCACCGTCGTCACTTCGCGATGCTGGCCGGCGAAAGGATCGTCCGATAACGCGACCCGGCGCAAATGTGCTTTGCCGGCTTCGCTAAGTGAAAGTTCCGTCCCGCGCAGTGTCGCGCTGCCGTTGCTTAGTGCCGATTTGACTGCGGCATGCTCGACCGAAATCGCGCCGTGCTCGCGACTTTCCAACATCACCCGCCCACTTCCGGCTTGATCGACGAGGAAACCCGGGCCTTTAGCCAGAAAGCGCAACAGGCGCAACTCGCGGGTCTTATCGTTTGCTGCGCGCATCAGCGCACCGTCCCGTCGCGCATGAATGCGACCTTCACGATGTTCTCGATCGTCTGGACAATATGGTCAAACTCCAGCTCCTCGCGCATATCCTCGATAAGATGGCACGCGTGGTTCACCGTGCTCCGGTCGCGGCCGAAGGCGCGCCCTACCTCGCTCATTGTCAGAGCAAGCGTCACATGCGCGACATACATGCCGATCTGCCGAACCCTTGCCACCGGGCGCTCGCAGCGTGAATGTGAGCGCAGTTCGCGGCCGCTCACATTGAAGAACGTCGAAAGAATATCGATGAGGCCATCGCAAACCTGGAGCAGCCGCTCGTCGAGCGGCGCTTCCTCGTCGATGGACACAAGCTCCGGTACCTTCGGTTTACCGCGCCTTGGCCGAAGCGAGTGGATCATCGCCTTGGCCTCAGGGGCGGAACGGATCAGATTGAGCAAACTCGAAGACATCCTGGCTCCAATTTCTAATAGGAATATCTTCTTATATTGGACCCTTCAAGTGCGTGGATAAGTTTTCCTGACAGCCTATCTTAAGGATCTGTACTTACATCGTATTTTTGCCTTCAATCTCCAAAAACGAGGACATAAATCCTACACCCAGCGTCATCGCGCATACTCGTTTGATCCACAACATAGGGGACAAAGCGTGTCGGCGATCGATTGGAACAGGCAGAAAATTGCATTTCTAAAATCGCAGGAGCAAGAGACAAGCGATGCTCGCCAGCGACTTGCGCTGCAAATTCTTTGTGGCGAGGATCTGGGTACGGTTCTATTGCTTGACGCGGCGAAGAAGGAACATCTGTGCAAGCGGCTGAAGCGGCTGATCGAACGCGAACGCCTCAAGGGCGCCGCAGGCCACTGGAGTTATGACCTCAACCGCCATATTGGCCTGAAGCAGGCGCTTGAAACGCTCAAAGTATCGCTTTCCGGCAGCGAGCCGGAGAAACAGATCCGCACCGCTTGAATGCAAAAACGGCGCCCTGCGGCGCCGTCCCGTCTGCGTGGCATATGCCCGTTGCTCGATCAGGCAGCCTTCTTGCGCTTGCGACCGAGGCCCATGTTCTTGGCCAGGCGCGAACGCGCAGCAGCATAATTCGGAGCGACCATCGGATAGGACGGGTCCAGATCCCACTTTTCGCGATACTGTTCCGGCGTAAGGCTGTAGTGGGTCATCAGGTGACGCTTCAACGACTTGAACTTCTTGCCGTCTTCGAGGCAGACGATGTAGTCGTCCGCAACGGACTTCTTCGGGTTGATGGCCGGCTTCGGCTTTTCCTGAACAGCAACGACTGTTTCGACGCTGCCCCCAACTCGGCCGAGCGCAGCATGAACGTCGGCGATGAGAGTAGGTAAGTCACCGGCTGGCACCGAATTGTTGCTGACATAGGCAGCAACCAGTTCGGCAGTGAGTTCAAGCAGGACGTCGCCGGCAGTTGTGTTTGAATTGTCGAACGTGGTCATCTAAGTCCAATTCCTTCGTCTATTTTTTTATCTCGGTAGGAAGATTAAAATCACCAATATAAAGTCGAGAACACGCGAGGTCTCCAACGCCTTTGATGACACTCTATTGCGGAGCGCATTTTATTTGTCAAATCAATACTTCGTTCAAAAAAGAAATATTTCAAATAATCCCGTGAATAGAGATTAACAGGACGCAAACGACGATGGACGCAAGAAAGCCAGGGCCCGGCCACAGGTGCGACAACACTTCGGGAATGCTGACAGCGATTTGCGGCATACCACTAAGACAAAAAATGGCAAAAATGAGGAACAACGATCCGCATCCCAAGCATTCTATAATAACAGATATTGCCGATTCTAGTGTTCATGCCTACATCTGGCGTAAAAAGGAACCCTCAATGACCACAAGAACATTCAAGGTCGTCAAGTCCGACGCACAATGGCGTGAACAGTTGACACCCGAACAATACCAGATCACGCGACATCACGGGACGGAACGTGCTTTTTCCAGTCCGAACTTCGACAGCAAGTTGAAGGGGACCTACAAGTGCGTCTGTTGTGACCGGCCGCTCTACCGCTCCGAGACAAAGTATGACTCGGGCACAGGTTGGCCGAGCTTCTACGCGCCCATCGAGCCTGAGGCTGTTTTTGCTGTCGAGGACCGTTCCTACGGCATGCTGCGCACGGAGATAAAATGCTCGGACTGCGACGCCCATCTCGGCCACGCTTTTCCCGATGGGCCACCGCCAACGGGCGTGCGCTATTGCATGAACGGCAATGCGCTCGTCTTCGATGAGGATTGACGCCGCGCCGGCGTTTCTTGCACATAGTTTCTGAATGTGTATTTCGCCCGCGGGACGCTTCCCGCTGGTAACCATGAAAGTTTTTAGATGACCAACGCTTCGCGCTTCCCCGCTCTTGCTGCACCTCAATCCGAAAAAAGGCCCGTCTCCGACACACGCCACGGGATTACCCGCGTCGATGACTATGGTTGGATGCGGGCCGAGAACTGGCAGGACGTTTTTCGCGATACCGCTACGCTTGATCCGGCAATTCGCCAGCATCTCGAAGCGGAAAACGCCTATCAGACAGCGCTGATGGAAGATACCAAACCGCTTCAGCAGCGGCTCTTCGACGAGATGAAAGGCCGGATCAAGGAAGACGATTCGTCAGTACCTTCGAAAGATGGTGCTTATGCATATGGCACGTCCTATAAGGTTGGTGGCCAACAGCCGCGGTTTTTCCGCACGCCGCGCGATGGCGGCGATGAGACCATGCTGCTCGACGGCGATCTCGAAGGCGAAGGCAAGCCGTATTTCCGTCTCGCGTCAGCCGATCACTCGCCCGATCACAACAAGATGATCTGGGGGTACGACGACAAGGGCTCCGAGTTCTTCACGCTGAAGGTACGCGACCTGGCAAGGCTTCAGGACCAGACGGACAGCGTGAGCGACACGACTGGCGGCGGTGTATGGAATGCACAGTCCAATGGCTTTTACTATACGCGGGTCGATGCCAATCACCGGCCATCGCGTCTCTACTATCATGAACTCGGCCAACCTGAGAGCGAGGACCGCCTCATTTATGAGGAAAAGGATCCAGGCTTCTTCCTCGGCGTCGGCGGCAGCTCGCTGAACGACTTCATCTTCGTCGATATTCACGATCACCAGACGTCAGAAATATGGCTGATCCCCGCCAACGACGCGACCGCCGAGCCAAGACTCGTTGCAGGGCGCGAGCCCGGCGTCGAATATGGTCTCACCGAAGGCGGCGACGTGTTTTACATCCTCACCAATGATGAGGGCGCCAAGGATTTCAAGATCATGAGCGCTCCGTTGGACGCGCCCGAAAAGTCGAATTGGACCGAAGTGGTCGCGCACAAATCCGGACGTCTTCTCCTTGGTCATTCCGCCTATTCCAGCCATCTCGTTTGGCTTGAACGCGAGAACGGTCTGCCGCGTATTCTCATTCGCGATCGCAAGAGCGGCGAAGAGCACGCCATCGCCTTTGACGAGGAAGCCTATGCGCTTGGTCTCGAGGGAAGCGCCGAGTACGACACCGACGTCATCCGCTTCTCCTATTCGTCAATGACCACGCCAACCCAGGTCTATGACTACAACATGCGTACCCGCGAGCGCACCTTGCTGAAGACGCAGGAAGTACCCTCCGGGCACAATCCTGAGGATTATGTGACGCGTCGTTTGCTGGCCCCTGCCCCCGACGGCGAGCTTGTACCTGTCTCGATCGTCTATCATCGCGACACCAGGATCGATGGCACAGCACCGTGCCTGCTCTATGGTTATGGGTCCTATGGGATCAGCATACCGGCGAGCTTTAACACCAATTGCCTCTCGCTTGCCGACCGCGGATTTATCTACGCGGTTGCGCATGTTCGCGGCGGCAAGGACAAGGGCTATGACTGGTATGAGAACGGCAAGCGGCTCAACAAGAAAAACACCTTTACCGATTTCATTGCCGCTGCACGGCACCTCGTAGCCGAAGGGTACACGAGCCACGACCGCATCGTCGCGCAGGGCGGTTCCGCCGGCGGCCTGCTGATGGGCGCCATCGCCAACATGGCGCCGGATACATTCGGCGGCATCATCGCCGAGGTGCCATTCGTCGACGTAATCAACACCATGCTCGACGATACGCTGCCGCTGACGCCGCCCGAGTGGACGGAATGGGGAAATCCGATCACTTCGGCCACCGACTATGAATACATGGCCTCCTATTCGCCCTACGACAACGTTGAAGCCAAGGCCTACCCGCCAATTCTGGCCGTCGCTGGCCTGACTGATCCGCGCGTTACCTATTGGGAACCGGCGAAGTGGGTGGCCAAACTTCGTGAACTCAAGACCGACGACAATCCGGTACTCTTCCGCATCAATATGGAAGCCGGGCATGCGGGGGCTTCTGGGCGTTTCTCACGTCTGGAAGAGGTGGCCTATGTGTACGCCTACGCGCTGAAGCTCGCCGGAAAAACACAAATGTGAACACCATCGCAGAAACTTCCGAGGGGCCCGTGCCGTTGCTCAATGAAACGACCGCGCAATGTTGCGGCAGATTGAGTATAACTGCTGTGTTGGCCACGGAGGTTTCTTGCAATGTTACAAAGCAGGCTCATGCTATTGGCTGCTATGGGGCTCGCCGCCCAGCCTTTTCTCGCCGTTGCCCACATTGATCGTGCGGCGGCCGTACTCAAGAATGTAAGCGAATATGCCGGGCGGCGATGCAATACGCCGCCGCGCGGCTCCGGCATCATCATCGGCTATTATTCAGGCACGACCGACAATCCGATCATCTCGTTTGGCGGCGATGAAGCGCCCGTCTTTGCGGTCCGTTGTTTCACTTCGTTACAGGAATGCCAGGGCTGGCTCTATACGATGCGCAGCAAATATAATGATGGCCCATCTGTTCTGATCCGCTGCGAACGGCGCTGATCGCTGGTATTCACTGTGGCGCCGGAGCCGGATAGCCATTCGCGTGCGGCGGCACTGCCTTCAAGTAGGCGGCGATTGCCTCACGATCGGACGCATCGATCTGGGCCATGTTCTGGACGACGTCGGCCATGGAACTTCCAAGCGAATCGAATTCCGGCGTAAAACCGCTCTCGAGGGCGTAAGCGATGTCCTTTTCCGACCAATCGCTTATGCCGCTTTCCCCGTCCGTAATGTTGGGGACGACGCCCTTGCCTTCTGCGGCCTTTGCCCCCGCAAGCCACCTGCCTTTGTCGAGCCCGCCTATGGCGTTGCGCGGTGTGTGACACTCGCCGCAATGTCCGGGACCCTCAACAAGATACTGGCCGCGCTTCACCGCATCCGTCGCCTCGGCAATGGCAAGGACGGGTTTCGGCGAAAGATAAAGCCGCTTCCAGAGCCCCAGGCCGCGCCGGACATTGAAGGGGAAGCCAAGTTTGTGCGGACCGGCAACATTGTCAGAGGGTGGCAAGGTCTTGAGGTAGGCGTAAAGATCGGCAACGTCCTGTGGCTGCATGCGCGCGTAGGACGTATAGGGGAACGCTGGGTAGAAATGCCGGCCATCGGGCGCAACACCGGCCATCATTGCATTGGCGAGGTCCTCGAACGACCAATCGCCGATACCCTGTTTTGAGGGGGATATATTCGGCGTCACGAAGGTCCCGAACGGGGTGACCAGGTTGACGCCGCCGGCCAGGACCAGCCGTGCATCGCCCTTTGAGCCCGGTGCTGCATGGCAAGAAGCACACCCGCCCTGCCAAAACACTTTTACACCGCGCTGAACATCGCCGGGTGCCACTGCGGCAAGTTGTGACGGATCAAGCCGGACGGGTGCCGTAAGATACCAGAAGCCCGCTCCAGCGATCACCGCGAGCAAGATGACGATGAGCGCGGCCCTGCGCATCATAGGTACGGTCTCAGTCTTTTTTGATACGGAATGCCTTATGGCAAGTGCCGCAATTCTCGGTCACCTGATTGAAGACGACCTTGAAGCTGTCGAGATCCTTTGGCTCGGCGGCAGCCGCCTTTGCGGCGTCGGCCTTGTACTTGCTCATGGCCGCTTCGAAACCAGCGCTGTCTTCCCAGATTTTCGGCGAGGCTGTTGTCTTGCCGCCCGTCTCGGAGCCTTTCGGGAATAGTGTCGCGATATCGATTTTCTGCGCATCCTCGTTCAGATGCTTCAGCGCGGTCATGACCAATTGGGCGTCAAAAGGCTTTTCGCCCTTGATGATCGGTGTGATGCTACCCACGGTCTTGCCCTGATCCTTCATCAGTGCCTGTCGGTCGGCGATCGGATCTGCATGCGCTGACATCGAAAAAACAGCGACGGCAAACAGCGGCGTCGCAGTCAAAGCGATCAGTCTATTCATGGGTGTCTCCCAACTCTTGTGGCTAAATATGGTTTGGCTTCAAGGGTTTCCGGTTGGCACTCTAGATCAAAGGCAGCAAAAATCACCCGTAGCGCTCGATCAACTTTTCGTTTGTTGAAAAAACCCCGGCACTTGGCCGGGGTTTGTGCGTCTCAGAGTGAAAAGTAGACGCCGGTACGATAGTAACGCCCGCGATTGTATCGCCGATCATCCCACCCGCGATAGTGCGGGCGATCCCAGCGGCGATGGTATGGACGATCCCAACGGCCATAGTGCCGACGGTCCCAACGGCGATCCCAGCGTCTATCCCACCGGCGATCCCAACGATGATGACGCCTTTCCCAACGATAGTGTCGGCGGTCCCAGCGATCATGGATCGGTTGAACATTCGGGTTTGGAATACCGGCACGTGTGGCATCGGCCGGCCGTTCAATAGCGACTGGCGCAGCGCTTGCGATTCCGGTCGCACCGACCGTTCCCAACGAAATAAGCGTGGCACATATGGCCGAAATCAATTTTCGCATCATTCCTCCAGTGAAAGCCGCTTCAGTTGGCTTCAGCGTGTTCAATGTAGAGCCTAAGACTTTAGGCAAAGCTCCTGAACGCTGGATGAATAACGAATGTGTCAGAGATTGGATCGATCCGCCGCGATCACTTATCGAGTCAATTTGCTCACATATGTGACATTGTCTCGGCCATGCCGCGCGCTCGACCCTGCTATGCCTGGGCGGCCACGCTTCCAATTGGGCGAATAGTAATTGACGACGTTCGAACGGTTACGAAGCGAACCTTGAGACGTTCTTTTGATAATTTTCTTTGATGGTAATATTTCAAGTGAAACCGACAGAGTTTGCGTAGCAGCAGAAGAAATTGAATAAAATGCAACGCAATTTAACAATCCCACAATAACAATATATGCACACTTTTTCATGGTTAACCTCTGTTTACGCCGATTATTTTTATTGTTTTACTAGATCAGAGCGGTTCGGAGCTTGCTTTCCCAATTAGTTGCTAGTCGTTATTTTGGAACCGTTACAATTACTGGTCCAATTCGCGAATATTCCAATGTTTTCAGAGCGATAGCTCGCTCAGCCATTGTGCGCTGGAATGTTAGGGTTAATAGAGTTTTAAGCGTGTCGGCGCGCGTCAAACGCCATTTGGTGCGGATACTGACAAAATATGGCATGATATTTCAGAGAGATTTTGCAATGTCCCGATCAGAACGCCTGCTCGACCTTATCCAGATCATGCGCCGCCACCGCCGTCCGGTAAGCGGTAAGGTGCTCGCCGATGAGACCGGCGTGAGTATTCGTACGCTCTATCGCGACATCGCTACGCTCCAGGCTCAGGGCGCGCATATCGAAGGCGAGCCGGGTCTCGGTTATATGTTGCGTCCGGGCTTCATGTTGCCGCCGCTTATGTTTTCCGAAGACGAACTTGAAGCGCTGGTCCTCGGCTCTCGCTGGGTCGAAAAGCAGCCAGACAAACGACTGGCGCTTGCCGCGCGAGACGCACTTTCGAAGATCGTCGCTGTTCTTCCGGATGACTTGCGCAGCGATGTCGATTCTTCGGCCCTACTAGTCGGCCCACCGGGTTCTTCGCCGGATACGATCGACCTCGCCGCGGTCAGGAAAGCGATACGTTCAGAACGCAAACTTGAAATCACCTACAGCGATGGCAATGGAACACAGTCGCGCCGTTTGATCTGGCCTTTCGCTCTCGGTTTCTTTGATCGCGTCCGTGTCGTTGTCGCCTGGTGCGAATTGCGTCAGGACAATCGCCATTTCCGCGCCGACCGGATTTTGGCGCTTCAGACCACAGATACGCGCTATCCCAAACGCCGCCATGCGCTCATCAAACAATGGCGGGAGGCCGAAGGCATACAATCGCTGGATTGAGCGTCTGCTACTGCCAAAAACTGACAGTAGTTGAGGCTAGATTACTCCCGTCAAACAGGAGGCAAAAATGTTAAATCCCAATTTCATGCTGATTTATGTGAAAGATGCAAAACGCAGCCGGCATTTCTATGCCGAATTGTTCGATCGAGACCCTGTAGAGGAGTCTTCCTATTTTGCGATGTTTGTCCTCGATTCGGGCCTCAAATTTGCAATGTGGTCGCGCGAAAAGGTCCTGCCGGCACCCACCGAACAGGCTGGCGGGAGCGAACTGGTTTTCAGCGTCGACAGCGATGCGGCGCTGGAAGCGCTGTATAGTGAATGGACGGGTCTTGGTATCGCCGTAGTTCAACAACCGGCGAGGCTGGATTTTGGATATAGTTTCGTGGCGCTTGATCCGGACGGGCAACGTTTGCGCGTCTACGCACCGGCGGAGGACACTATAGAATGACCCGGCACTGGATCGCCGTCGCATCGGCCGATCACGTCCGCAGGGGGATCAGGGGCGGCTTCATGCAGGTTTGCCACGGCAAGATTGCACCATTGAATCGCATCAAGGCCGGGGATCATGTCGCCTATTATTCGCCAACTGAAATACTCGGCAATAAGGATGAGCTGCAGTCATTCACAGCCATTGGTACTGTAAAAGCCGGCGACCCTCATATTTTCGACATGGGAAATGGCTTCGTCCCGTCACGGCGCGATGTCGATTGGGACGAAGCACATGCAGCTTCGATACGTCCTCTGCTCGACAAGCTTCAATTCACAGCGGGCAGGCCAAACTGGGGCGCCCAACTACGCTTCGGCCTGCTTCAGATCAGCGCTGGTGATTTTGCTCTGATTGAAGTGGCCATGAAAAACAAGACGGCCCCGTGAGAACGGGGCCGTTTGTGCGACTAGCGATCTTGCTGCCTGGATAGTTGTGAGAATCATCGCTCGTTGAAAGGCTTTTTATTTGACGATGGTTTAGGAGCGCTCACTCGCTTCGCTAGTCGGTAGGGAACATAAGGCACGGTAAAGAATGCACGGCCTTGGCAGCTGATTTGTTAGAGACTTTGAACTTTTGAAACCACGCGTAAAGGGCAGCAACCGCCGGCATCGGCGCAGGTCGCTACGCATGTGCGCTCAGCCGATTTTCGAGCTTTCGACCGCAGAAGGCTGGCAATATATCGTTTCATTAACTGCTTCCGGTATTAAAGTGACTAAAGTCTCAAAGGCGTTTTGTTGAATGTGTTCGTTATAGCGTTGGGACTTTTTGGGAAAAGTGACAACGTTGTCCCTATTTGCGCCTATCGAGTTTGTTTATAATTATCCCATTGGTCGGATTGAGTAATTTTTGAAAGATATTTGCATGCCGCCATCCAGTTTCGGGGCTGATCTCTTGGTCGTCGAAGATCAACACTTGATGCGACTCGCCTTGGTCCACGAACTCCAAACCGCATTTCCTGCCTCGGTAGTTCATGCAGCGGGGAGCATAAGTACGGTAATTGAACTGGCCGAATCGATCCCTTTCGCGCTTGTACTCATCGACCCGGGCCTTCCCGGCTACGATCCCCATTCAGCGCGCGACCGACTGCTCGTCATCAGGTCGATCGTGGAGCAGACACCGGCGGCCATCCATGTCGTCATCACCGGCTCGGACAGCCTGGAAGAATGGGAGGCGTGCCAACGGCTCGGCGTTGCCGGGTATATCGCAAAGAACAATCTCAGGCCTGGAGCCATGGCGGAAATCGTGCAGGAAATCGCCGAAGCGGGAAAATCGGTCGGCCTTGACCACGATGAAAGCACCGAGCCGGAGGTCTATCATTCGGCCCTTTCCCCGCGCGAGCAGGAGGTGCTTGCCTGGATGCGGCAAAGGCCGTCCGGCGTCAGCAGAAAGGAAATTTACGATCAGCTCGGATCGCATCTCAACATCGACGCGGCTTCGGCCGAGCGCTATTACAAGCGGGCGAAGGCAAAGCTTTTGAAGATCGGCGTGCTGTCGAATCTGTTTTGATTTGTGTTAATGTCAGGTCGTTGTTTGATTCTATTTATTTCAGCTTTTCCGCACCGGCATGGGGATTTTAAGCGGTAACGACGCTTTGGCACATTGCCGCCCCCTTACCGTTATTGTCTTGCCGCCCGCACATATTTTGTTCGATGGATATTATGAGAATCACTTTCGATACGCACGAAATTATCGTGCCAATTCACCCCGGCGACGTATCCGAGAAAATCTGGTCCGCACTGCAGAACGGTACCTATGAGGCCAAGGAAGCTTTTTGGGTGAAGCGCGCCGTCCGTCCCGGCGATCGAATTCTGGAGCTCGGCACGGGTCTCGGCATCATTGCGTCGGTAATGGCGGCAACCGATGACGTTCGCATTCTGGCATTCGATGCCAATCCTGAAGTCGTCGCGCTGGCGCGGAGGGTGATCGATACAAATGGCTTCGATAATGTGACCATCAGCCACGGCCTTCTCATGGCCGGCGAACCGCGCGAGGTACCATTCTATGTGCGCAAAGATTTCTGGATGTCTTCGACATTCGCAGACCAGGGCCCCTATGAGCACGTCATCACTATCCGGTCAGTGGAAATTGACGAGATCATAGCCGCCGCCGGGATAACGATCCTCGTGATGGACATCGAGGGTGGTGAATACGAGTTACTCCGCGGCGCGCAATTACCAGGTGTCGAGCGCGTCTTCCTGGAGTTGCACGACCACCTTTACGGGCTGGATGGCGTTATGCAGATCATAGCGGCGATGGCGGCGAACGGTTTTGCTTTTGATCCGCGCGGCTCCAGCGGAGCCTGCGCATTGTTTACCCGCGATCTGACGCCACGGGCATTTGACGAGGCTTTCGCCCTTGCCATCGCATAGGTTGCTCAAGGCTTTGTCGCTCGTCGTTTCCGTCGGCCTTGGTCTCGTTGCAGGATGTGCTGTAGCCCAACAGTCGGACGATGGGGCATTTATTCTTCGAGATACGTTAGGTGAGATCGTCAGGAGTTACACGCTTGATCAACTCCGAGAAGAATTCACGCCGCGGGAGCGAACCACCGAAACGCCCTGGAGCCTGGGGGTACCCGCCGGCTTTCGCGGGCCCTTCCTCAAGGACATATTGGCGAGGAACAGCCTCCTCGGCGGCTCATTTGAAATTTCCGCTGCCGACAGTTTCGTAGCCAAGATCAGTTCGGAAGAGATCGAGCGCTACGCGCCCATTCTCGCGACAGAGAAGAAGTGTACGGACGAAGACAAGCACAGCGGCGCCTGCAGCCCCGGCCAAACGTATCGGCGCATGTCAATTGACGATGGCGGGCCCCTTTATCTTATCTGGCCTCTCCACGATTTACCGCCAAGATATCTCCCCAGCCGCAACGCTATTTGGGTTTGGTTCGTCATATCGATCAAGGCTCTTTCATGAAAAGGTATCTGTCGCAAGTTTGCTCGTTTCTGCTTTATGCCAGCCTCCTGATGTCGGTCGGCTTGACGATCTGGGTGCTGCTGCGAACAGATGTCTACAGACGACAGACTGAAGTTGTTTTCGGGCAGAGTTCGGAGGTACAGTGGCGAGCATCGCAATCGCGCGACAAGGTGGCGCGCATTTTCGGCTACCTGAACGTTGCAGTCGAGACTGGGCAGCGTGACCCGCGTCTGCTTACAGAAATCCGGATGCTGCGGTTCAATCTGAAATCGCTCGCGTCGCTCGAATATGCCAAAGATTTCATGCCGCCGAACGACCCTAGCGGGCTCGACCGCTCGATAGGAATGCTCGATATGGTCGTTTTGCCCAACATATTGGCTCAGACGAATTATGATGAAGCTCTGCGCAGCGTCTCCCTGATAGACCTCTACCTCTCCGGACTCCTGAGCGCCACGGTGGACCATAGCCAGACGATAAGTGCTACAACGCGCATCGGTATTGATGCGGCCAGGAATCGTTTGATGTTTTTCGCCGCGCTTTCGGTGATCATCTTGAGCGCCATCGCTATTTACCAGCACAACAGGGAAAAGAGCCGCGAAGACCAGCACATAAGGTCCTTCTCCCTCCTTTTCGCCCATATGACTCGCACGCGTATTGCAGCATTGCGCCTGTTTCTCACCTATATCGATGGGAAAGTTCAACCATCCGTGGAGATGACCGAGGCTGCTCGTGCCACCATTCTCGAACTCGATTCGATCAATGAAGGGCTCATGCTGATCGGCCACCGGCGTTCCGACGCGCGGTCAACGCCGCTCGGCGATATTGTTGCCGAGATCGCCAGCAAAAACAAACAGACTCTGTTGATTCGCGCCAGTGAAGAGGCCTTCGCCATCCGCGTTCCCGCTGCGCAATTCCATCTGCTTATCGATGAACTGGTTCGCAACGCTATCAACGCGATACCAGCGTCCAAGCAGCCGCAAATCACGATAGGGGCCGATATTAATCGCACCTTCATGGGAGCGGCCCGGCTTGTCCTCGCTGTGAAGGATAATGGCAAGGGTATGAGCGCCGACCTGCTCGCCAAGGCCCGCGAACCATTTTTCTCGACCAAGGCGGGTGTCCATGTCGGGCTCGGGCTGACCAATTCAGTCGAATTGGTCAAGTCGATGGGAGGGAGGCTTCAGATACTATCGACGCCGTGTGTCGGAACGGAAGTCCGTATAATCTACCCGATCTGAGAGCCCTCCCCCGCGAGATCATGCTGATATGCTGGGGCGAGCAATCTCACTGTAAATGGTGGCGAGGCTCGCTTGGGCTTAGATAAAAGCGGCCCCACAAGAGGGGGCCGCTTTACTGATCGCAAACAGGGCTTACTTCGCCTTTTCGTAGAGCTCGAGCACATAATCCCAGTTGATGAGATTGTCGACGAACGCTTCGAGGTACTTGGGACGGGCGTTACGATAGTCGATGTAATAGGAGTGCTCCCACACGTCGACACCGAGGATCGGCGTGCCGCCATGAACGAGCGGATTCTCGCCATTCGGCGTCTTCGTGATTTCGAGCTTGCCGTCCTTTACAGACAACCAGGCCCAGCCTGAACCGAACTGCGTGGTGCCGGCGTTGATGAAATCCGTGCGGAACTTGTCGTAGCCGCCAAGATCGGATTCCACAGCCTTTTCAAGCGCGCCCGGCAGTTTCTTGCCACCGCCGCCCTTCTTGAGCCAGTGCCAGAAATGCAGATGGTTGTAATGCTGGCCGGCATTGTTGAAGAGGCCGGGATTCTTGCCGAAGGACTGCTTGACGATCTCTTCGAGCGAGAGGTTTTCGAGACCAGCTTCGGCAGCCAGTTTGTTGCCGTTGTCAACGTAAGCCTTGTGGTGCTTGTCGTGATGGTATTCGAGCGTTTCACGCGACATAAAGGGCGCAAGCGCATCGTAATCATACGGCAGTGCGGGCAATTCGAAAGCCATGGAAGTCTCCTCTTCGATTAATTCTGTGACCGGATTGGCAGCCCGGCTGGGTACCGGTACTTTGGTCGCCAATCCTGACAAAACCTGCGTTCGTTACATAGGTCCCAATTACTTCAGGAGCAATGCAAAACGGATCAATATTTCAGGCCGTGGCCTTCGGGGGGTTAAATTTTCGGCGTGGAATGCGCAAACTCCCAATAAAGCTCCCGCGCCTTCTTGGCGATCGGACCCGGCTGAAGATCGCGATCCTCGATGCGGGTAACGGGAACGACCTTCGAATGGTTCCCCGTCGAGAAAATCTCGTCGGCGCTGAGGAAATCGTGAACGCTCAACGTCGCCTGCGTTGTGCGGAAACCGTAGTCGGCAAGCACATCGATCGTGCGGGCGCGCGTGATTCCGGAAAGGAACGTCCCGTTGGGCGCAGGCGTGAAGATGTGACCGTCCTTGACGAGGAAGATATTGGAGGTGCCGGTTTCCGCGACATTGCCAAGCATGTCGAGGACGAGCGCGTTGTCGAAGCCACGGGATTTCGCTTCCGTGATCGCCCGTGCATTGTTGGGATAAAGGCACCCTGCCTTGGCGTTGGTCGGCATCGTCTCGAAGGTCGGGCGCCGGAATGGCGAGACAGTGACCGAGAAACCGCTCGGCGCAATCATCGGCGCCTCATAGAGGCACAGGCAAAACCGCGTCGATTCCGGATCCGCGGGTACGCCCATATAGCCGCCATGCTCGGCCCAATACATCGGCCGGATATAAACGGCGGTATTGCCGTCGAACTTCTTTAATCCATCATGGGTCAGCCCGATGATTTCGTCGACGCTCATCGTCGGATTGAGCCCGAGCGCAACCGCTGAGGCATTCACGCGCGCCGCATGACGGTCGAGATCGGGGGCAACGCCCTCGAACCAGCGCGCTCCATCGAAGACCGATGATCCCAGCCACATCACATGGCTGCGCGGGCCGATGAGTGGCACATTTCCTTCAAACCAGTCGCCATCGACATAGGTCCATGTCAATGTCTGGGCTTGCGTACTGACGGCCATGATGCTGCTTCCATTCCCTGTGATCTGCTTTTCCTATCGAACGGCCAATTGCCTTCAAAATCAATGGCAGTTTCGGCTTCAAACGCCAAGTACCTATTGGCTCTTCATGTTCTTAGACGAAGGTCTAATTGCCAAAATGCGCGGACTCCAGGATTATAAAATCACAGTGTTCCTGCTCCTCGCCGTTTCTCCCCTTTGGCGAGGGTATCTTAACAGACCCGCCAAGGGTCTGTTTTTTTATGTCGATCCGATCGAACAATTCGGCTCGTTGGCAGCAAGCGAAACGATCTTTCACGAAGTGTTTATCCGCCGGTGAACGCGCTTTCAGTCGTTCCCGCGCCGTTTTGTTGCTTGGCAGCAACAGTGGCGCCGCCGCCTTCATTGCGCCCTATTGTAATCGGCTCGCGGCCATAATCATTGTGCGTCTAGAGCAACCACAAGCGTTTGTTCAAACCCATCCTTCCACGAATTTGGTTCAATCATGCAAAATACAATATCACGTCGCGGCTTTCTTGCGGCGTTGACTGCGACGGCCGCCGCCGGCCTCTCCGGTTGCGCTACAATCCGCGACGATCTTCCTGTCATCCAGGTGGACGACGCCGGCAATCCGCTCATGCAACCGCAAATGGATGTGGACCCGGCATTTGCTTCCTTCGCGGAAATGTACTCCGCCCGGGAAGACGGCGGACATTCTCTGCCGGCCATACCGATCGCCAAGATGGACAAGCGCTATCTGCGCCAGATCGTCCCCGATCCGACAGGTGAGCGCCCCGGAACGCTTGTTGTCGACACCAACGACAAGTTCCTCTATCTCGTACGCGAAGACGGCCAGGCTGTTCGCTACGGCGTCGGCATCGGCAAGCAGGGCTTTTCATGGTCCGGCCGCGCGGTGGTCCAGTGGAAGCGCCATTGGCCGACCTGGACGCCGCCAGACGAAATGATCGCCCGCCAGCCGGACCTCGTAAAGTACAGCGCCCGGAATGGCGGCATGGAGCCCGGTCTCAAGAACCCGCTCGGCGCACGCGCGCTTTACCTATTCCAGAACGGTGTCGATACGCTTTATCGAATACACGGCTCGCCGGAATGGTGGTCGATCGGCAAGGCGGTCTCGTCCGGCTGCGTCCGACTCATCAATCAGGATGTGATCGATCTGTACGATCGCGTTCCGAACAAGACGCCGGTGCTGGTGATCTAGCGAACTGACGAAAAAGGCCGGCAGGAACCCGCCGGCCTATCGCCGGCTCAGGCTTCCGAGGATGCCCCGCACCAGAGCACGCCCGAGCGAGCTACCGACCGAACGGACGACGGACTTCATCGCCGCCTCGGCCACCGTCTGGCGGCCCCGCGGCTGACCACCGCGCGGACCGGGCTTGCTGCTGCCGCCGAGAATATCCGGGAGCGTCCAGCCACTCGTGCTGTCCGCTTCCTCGACCTGTTTGGCTGCGTCGGCTTCGGTCTTGGCCTGTTCGGCCTTCTTCTGCAGGAGTTCGTAGGCGGATTCGCGATCGACCATCTCGTCATACTGACTCGCAACGGGGCTGGCATTGATCAGGCGCTGGCGTTCGTCGCTGGTCAGCGGTCCGATGCGGCCGGATGGCGGCCGGATCAGCGTGCGCTGAACCATGGATGGCACCCCCTTGTCAGCGAGCGTCGAAACCAGCGCCTCGCCCGTGGCGAGGTTGGTGATTGCCGCGAATGTATTGAAGTCGGGGTTCGGCCGAAACGTATCGGCGGCCGTTTTCACCGCATTCTGCTCACGCGGCGTATAGGCGCGCAGTGCATGCTGCAGCCTGTTTCCGAGTTGCGAAAGTACGGTCTCCGGTACATCCAGCGGATTTTGCGAAATGAAGTAGACGCCAACGCCCTTCGAACGAATGAGGCGAACGACCTGCTCGACACGGGTGAGCAGCGCCTTCGGCGCTTCGTTGAAAAGCAGATGCGCCTCATCGAAGAAGAACACCAGACGCGGCTTCTCCGGATCGCCCACTTCGGGCAATTCCTCGAAAAGCTCCGACAGGAGCCAGAGCAGGAATGTCGAATAGAGGCGCGGATTGTTCATCAGCTTGTCCGCCGCAAGAACGCTGACAACGCCGCGCCCATCGGTGCCGGTGCGCATGATGTCGGCGATCTTCAGGGCCGGTTCGCCAAAGAATTTCGTGCCGCCCTGCTGCTCGAGGACAAGCAGCGAGCGCTGGATCGCTCCGACTGACGGCTTGGTGACGTTGCCATATTTGGTAGAAAGCTCTTCGGCCCGCTCGGCGACGTTGACCAGCAAGGCCTGCAGGTCCTTCATGTCGAGGAGCAGCAATCCGTCCTCGTCGGCGATCTTGAAGGCGATGTTCAGCACCCCCTCCTGAGCGTCGGTCAGGTTCATAAGGCGTGAGAGCAGCAAGGGGCCCATTTCCGAGATGGTGGCGCGTATAGGATGTCCCTGTTCGCCGAAAATATCCCAGAAAATAACCGGCGATGCGCTGAACTCATAGGGATCGAGCTTCACATCGGCGGCGCGCTTGACGAGGAAGTCCTTCGCCTCGCCTTTAGCGGCAATGCCGGAAAGATCGCCCTTGATGTCGGCGCAGAACACCGGGACGCCTGCTTGGGAGAAGCCCTCGGCGAGCACCTGCAGCGTCACCGTTTTGCCGGTGCCGGTCGCGCCGGTGATAAGGCCGTGCCGGTTGCCGAACTTCAGCAGCAGCGATTCTGCCTGCTGGTAGCTGTCGTCGGGTTTGCGGCTTGCACCAAGAAAAATGCTGTCAGCGGCCATGTCGTTCGATCCTCGCAGGAAGTCACTCACTACACGGTATAGACAGCCAATCTGGATGCGACAATGGTTGCTTGGGAATAATGGCGAGGGCGAGCCAGCATGAGCGTGTGTGACGGGACCGTTCACGTAGATTTGCGTGAACTTCGCACCTGCGTCTCAATGTCCAGCCGTCAGTTTTCCGCTGTTCAACGATAATTTGCCGAGGTGCGTTTTAGAGCTGTCATCCAAGCTGAAATAGACTTGTGCGGCGCGGATTTCGCGCATATTACGTAAACGTAATTTATGACGAGACGGGAGATTAGGCTCATGGAAGAACTCATCGCGCGGATTTCCGCCAATGTCGGCACCGATCCGGCAACCGCCACCAAGGCCGTCGGCCTGATCCTCGCTTTCCTGCAGAAGGAAGGTCCGGCGGACAAGGTCGGCGAACTCATTGCAGGCTTTCCCGGTGCCGAAGCCGCCATAGCCGAGGCGCAGTCGGGTGGCGGTCTGCTGTCCGGCCTGATGCCGGGTGTGATGGGCCTTGGCTCGAAGCTTATGGGGCTTGGGCTCGGAATGGGCGAAATCAGCGGCATTTCCAAGGAAACCATCGCGTTTGCCCGCGAAAAGGCCGGCAGCGGCCCGGTTGACGAAGTGGTCAATTCGATACCCGGCCTCAGCCAGTTCGTCTGATTTTATGCCATTTTTATAAAAGCGCGCGCCGCCTGGCGCGCGCTTTACCTTTTTCAGGTGCGATTGATCGAAACACCACCATCCACGAGCATGGCCGATCCTGTCGTGAAGCTTGCTTCATCCGAGGCGAGGTAGAGCACCGACTGGGCAATCTCGTCCGGGGTCGCAATCCGCTTCAGCGCGTGCATTCCCTCGACGAATGCGCGCTTCTCGGGAGTATCGGTCCAGGCATCCGCCAAGCGTGTCGCAGTACCGCCCGGCAGGATCGCATTCACTCTTATGCCGCTCGGCCCCAACTCGGCCGCAAGCGTTTTCATGAGGCCTATGATTCCCGCCTTGCTCGCCGCATAGGCAGCAGCGCCCGGCATTCCCGCCGTGTAGCCGACGAAAGTGGACGTGAATATCAGCGAACCACCACCGCGACGCTGCAAAGCCGGTATTTGATGTTTTGCGCCCAGAAAAGCGCCCGTCAGATTGACGCCGAGTGCGTTGCGCCAGCCTTCGAGCGATATTGCGGCGCTCGGCCCCATTTCACCATTTATCCCAGCATTGTTGAAAGCGATGTCGAGCCCCCCAAAACGGCTCTCCGCCAATGCCACCGACGCAGCAGCAAATTCTTCGTCCGTGACATCTCCCGCAAGTGCGGCCGCCCTGCCCCATTGCTCTCGATGGCATCGACAAGCTGTTCGAGTTTATCCCGACGCCGTGCCGTCACGACCACGTTTGCACCCTCGTTCGCAAATAGCAGCGCCGTTGCACGGCCTATCCCGGAACTTGCACCGGCGATAAGCGCCGTCTTGCCTTTGAGTCTGTCCATTTTTGCTGCCTTTCAGGTTTCGATCCTGATGCAGAAATTCCACAACCGCGAAGTACCAGCCACCCGAAACCTGCGCGTTGTCCAACACTGAGCAAACGTGGCAAAAAAGCCCGCTTTCTCAATATGTTGGCCAAACGGCACTTTGCTTTGTTGCGAAGCAGCATGAGTCCTCCTAAAGTCGCCGACAAAAATGCGCCGACCGGGAGTAAGCATGGACTCGTCACTGATCAAGGAAACGGAATTTGCGGCAATTGACCGGGATATTTGGGTCAAGGTTGCGCAAAAGGCCTTGAAAGGCGCCGATTTCGACGAATCCCTGACGTCCAGGACCGACGATAACATCAAGATCGAGCCGCTTTACGAGCGCCGGCGCAAGGCGCAGCTCACGCCGCGCAAGAACCCTGCGCAGCCGTGGCGTATCGTCCAGCGCATCGACGATCCGGATCCGGCGCGCGCCAACAAACAGTTGCTTGAGGATCTTGAGAACGGCGCTACCGGCATCGCTCTCGTCTTCGAAGGCGCGCCAAACGCCTTCGGCTACGGCCTTCCCTCGACCCGCGAGGCTGTCGACGAAGTGCTCTACGGCGTTCATCTCGACATGATCCACCTGCGCATGGATGTGCACCCGCGCAGCCGCGCCTGTGCCGACTGGTTTGTCGACTATATGCGCCCGCGCGACGTCAACCCCAAGACGCTGAGCTTTTCGCTCGGCATCGATCCGGCGGCGACGCTTGCCGGTACGGGCCGGCTTCGCATGACGCTTGCAGCCTTGAAAGCATCGCTGCCGCAGTCCCTCTCGGGTTTCTTTTCGCCTGACCTGCCGGGCATCGTTCTCGAAGCCGATGGCCGCGTCTATCACAATGCCGGCGCTACCGAGGCGCAGGAACTAGGCGCCATGCTGTCGATCGCCGCCGGGCATTTCCGGCTGTTTGAAGAAGCACGCCAGCCCATCGTCTATGCGGCGCCGCATCTCGGCTTTGCGCTTTCGCTCGATCAGGACCAGTTTCTGTCTATCGCCAAGATCAGGGCCTTGCGCCGGCTGTGGGCGCGGCTGCAGCAGGTCTGCGGCAGCGTTCGCCCTGCTCCCGCTGTGATCCATGCCGAAACCTCGATGCGCATGATGACGAAGCGCGACCCCGAAACCAACATCCTGCGCACGACGATTGCCGCTTTCGCCGGCGCGGTCGGCGGCGCGGACTCGATCGCAATCCTGCCCCATACGATCACCCATGGCCTGCCTGATCCGTTTGCCCGCCGCCTCGCCCGTAACACCCAGCTTATTCTCGCCGACGAAAGCAATCTCGCCTTCGTCGCCGATCCGGGGTGCGGGTCCGGGGCTGTCGAGGGGCTCACCGAAGCGCTGTGCAAGGCGGCATGGAAGGAGTTCCAGGCGCTTGAGCGCGACGGCGGTATTCTGCAAAGCCTCGTCGACGGCAAATTCCAGGCGCGCATCGTTGAGGCCCGCGACCGGCGCGCAGCCGAATATGCGTCGGGCAAACGGGCCATCGTCGGTACGACCATCTTTCCGCCGAAAAAGGAAAGGCCGGTACAGGTAATCGACGCACCGCACATGCCGCTGCCGACCGACGGCGTTGTACATTGCGAACCGCTGAGCTTTCCGCGCATAGACGAAACCTTCCAGGCCGCCGAGTAAAATGAGAATTCCGGATTTCACCACCATCGATTGGCAAGAGCCGAAACCGCTGCCATCCAGGCTCGACAGGTCAAGTTGGAAGACGCCTGAAGGGATCAAGGTCAAGCGCAGCTATGGCGACGCAGCCGTTAAAAATCTTCCGCATCTCGACAGTTATCCCGGCGCCGCGCCCTTTATTCGCGGCCCCTACCCGACCATGTATGTGCAGCAGCCCTGGACGATTCGCCAATATGCGGGCTTCTCGACCGCCGAAGAATCCAATGCATTCTACCGGCGCAATCTTGGTGCTGGCCAGAAGGGCTTGTCCGTTGCGTTCGACCTTGCAACGCATCGCGGCTATGACAGCGACCATCCGCGCGTTGCCGGCGATGTCGGCATGGCCGGCGTCGCCATCGACTCCATTCTTGATATGCAGCAATTGTTCGACGGCATCCCGCTCGGCGAGATGACGGTTTCGATGACCATGAATGGCGCCGTCTTGCCGATCCTTGCGCTCTATATCGTTGCGGCCGAGGAGCAGGGGGTCGCGCAGAAGCAGCTGGCGGGAACCATTCAGAACGACATTCTGAAGGAGTTCATGGTTCGCAACACCTATATTTATCCGCCGCAACCATCGATGCGGATCGTCTCCGACATCTTCTCCTACACGTCGGAGAACATGCCGAAGTTCAACTCGATCTCGATCTCCGGCTATCATATGCAGGAGGCCGGTGCGACCGCCGATCTCGAACTTGCCTATACGATTGCCGATGGCATCGAATATGCCCGCGCCGGTGTTGCGGCTGGCCAGGACATCGACAGTTTTGCGCCCCGCCTCTCCTTCTTCTGGGCGATCGGCATGAACTTCTTCATGGAAGTCGCCAAGCTGCGCGCGGCGCGCCTGCTCTGGGCAGCGCTGATGAAGAAGAACTTCAATCCGAAGGACGAGCGCTCCCTGTCGCTGCGCACCCATTCCCAGACGTCTGGGTGGTCGCTGACCGCGCAGGATCCGCACAATAACATCATGCGCACGATGATCGAGGCGATGGCGTCGACGCAGGGGCACACCCAGTCGTTGCACACCAACTCCTTCGACGAAGCGCTGGCCTTGCCGACCGATCACTCGGCCCGTATTGCACGCAATACGCAGCTGATCCTGCAAAAAGAATCCGGCACCACGCGGATCATCGATCCTTGGGGTGGATCGGCCTATGTCGAGCGCCTGACGTACGATCTTGCGGCGCGGGCTCTGGCGCATATCGAGGAAATCGAAGCGCTCGGCGGCATGGCGAAGGCAATCGAAAAAGGCATTCCGAAAATGCGCATCGAGGCTGCGGCGGCGCGCACGCAGGCCCGGATCGACAGCGGCCAGCAGCCCGTCGTCGGTGTCAATTCCTATCGCCCGACGCAGGACGTCGAAGTGGACGTCCTGAAGGTCGATAATGCGGAGGTCCGCGCTCGCCAGCTTGCCAAGCTCCAGAAACTCAAAGGCACGCGCGATGTTGCTGCGGTCGATGCCGCACTTTCCGCGCTGACAAGCGCAGCGAAGGCAGGAACCGGCAATCTCCTCGATTTTGCCATCAAGGCTGCGCGCGCCCGCGCGACAGTGGGCGAGATTTCCCTCGCGCTCGAAAAGGCTTACGGCCGTCACGTGGCAGAGATTCACACGATCTCCGGCGTCTACCGCAAGGAGATCGGCAGGAGCGACGCGGTCGACCGGGTACAGGCGAAGGCAGCCGCCTTCGAGAAGCGCACCGGAGAGAAGCCGCGCATTCTTGTTGCCAAGATGGGACAGGACGGCCATGACCGCGGCCAGAAGGTTATCGCAACCGCATTCGGCGATCTCGGCTTCGAGGTCATCGTTGGCGCCATGTTCCAGACACCTGAGGAAGTTGCCGATCTTGCCGTTGAAAGCAATGTTCGCATTGTCGGCGTATCATCGCTTGCGGCAGGCCATCTTACCTTGGTGCCGGAACTTAAGGCAGCTTTGAAACGTCACGGCCGCAATGACATCCTGATCATCGTCGGCGGTGTCATCCCGCCGCAGGATTTCAACGCGGTTCTCGAGGCCGGCGCGACCGCGATCTTTCCGCCTGGCACTGTCATTAGCGAGGCCGCCGAAAAGTTGATCGATAAATTGCTGGATTCATTGTGACATGATCTTTGTTTATACGCTCGAAGACGATTACCTGATGGCGAGCGCCGCACTTGCGGGCGCTGAGCTGCCGGCAAACACCGTTTGGGTTGACCTCCTCAACCCGACGCACGAGGAAGATCATCACGTCGAAAGCTGGATGAAGGCGTCGATCCCGACCCGTGACGACATGCATGAGATCGAGGAATCGAGCCGCTTCTACGCCGAGAACGGTGCGCAATATCTGACTGCTCCAGTCCTGTACTCCACAGGCGAAAACAGCCATGGCATCGGCCCGATTTCTTTCATCCTGACGGGTCAGCGCCTGGTTACGGTACGCTATACCGAGCCGAAATCGTTCAACCTCTACATCAGCCGCGCGACAAAGCCCGGCAACGGCTTAATCAACAACAAATGCACGGGCGTCAGCATCCTTCTCGGTCTTATCGAAGCAGTGACCGATCGTCTCGCCGACATCCTCGAAGACGTTGCCGGCCGAATTGATCTGAACTCGCACGCAATTTTCCGGCGCTCCGAAACCGACAAGCCGATGACCACCAAGAATTTCAGGGACAGCCTCAACCAGATTGGCATAACGGGTGCGTTCCTGTCGAAAGTACGTGAAAGCATCACCGGCGTTAGCCGCCTCCTCGTCTATATGACCGCCTTCACCAACCAGGAGCCGTACAAGAAGGATACGCGTGGGTGGATCAAGTCCCTGGAGCGCGACACGCAATCGCTGAGCGCCTATGTAGATTTTCTTTCAAACAAGGTGACGTTCCTACTGGACACCGTGGTTGGCCTGATCTCGATCGAACAAAACGCCATCATCAAGATATTCTCGGTGGCGGCCGTTGCCTTCATGCCGCCCACCCTTGTCGCCTCGATCTACGGCATGAACTTCCATCTGATGCCGGAACTCGACTATCGATGGGGCTATCCAATGGCCCTTTGCATTATGATTGCTTCGGCGGTGGTTCCGCTCCTGATATTCCGCAAGAAGGGCTGGCTGTAGCGCACCCCACGAAGGTCTTACTTGAAGATTGGCGATTTGCTGTGTTATAATTTTTGTTATAACATTGGAGCTGAGCCATGAATGTCACGTTACGAAAGATCGGCAATTCCGAAGGCGTGATCCTGCCAAAGGACGTTCTCGACCGCCACAACCTCAAGGCAGGCGATCAACTGGTTCTGACTGAAGACGCCGATGGCCTTACTCTTCGGGCTTTGCACGATGATCCCGAAGCGTTTGAGAAAAAAATGCAGATCGCACGCGAGCGTATGAAAAAGTACGAGACCGCCTATCGCGCTCTCGCCAAATGATCGAGTTCCATTCTCGCGAGTTCGTGGAGTCGCTTCACGCGGAGCAACTGCGCCTGCACGGCGGCGCTCCGGGTGTGCGCGACGTCGGAATGCTTGAATCAGCTATAAATCGGCCGCTGCAGAAGGAAGCTTACGGCGACCCCGATCTTTGCGAGCTTGCCGCGGCCTATCTCTATGGCATCGTCAAAAATCAACCGTTCATTGACGGCAACAAACGCACCGGATTCGCGGCAGCCGATCTGTTTCTCGTCTTCAATGGGTTCAGCCTCGAAGCACCGGCTGAGGACATCATCCAACTGGTTTTAAGTGTCGCCGCCGGCGAAATCGACGAGACCGGCGCGGCGATGTTTTTCCGCGACCACATTGAAGCGATCTAAAATTCAATGATTTGAGTCGGCTGGCTTAGTTGTCTTCAGTTGTGATTCAACTTCAAGGCGAGACGGCTATTTTCGTGATTTCCCATTCGTGACCGTTCAACTCGAACGTATCGCCGACTGACTTTCCGAACATCACCTTCGCCATCGGCGCCACGTGCGAGATCTTGCCGTGGCTGGCGTCGACCTCATCCTCACCGACAATCTGCCAGGTCTGGGTCTTTCCCGCATCATCGGCAATGGTTACGCTCATGCCGAAACGCACAACATCACTCTTCGGATCGGGATGCGAGACTTCGGCCGTTTCGCGACGTGCCGTCCAATAGCGCAGGTCGCGCGACGCCCGGGCGATCAACTCGCGATCCGCTTCCGCGTTGCCCTTGGCCAATTCCTCGTGCAGCGCGGCAATCTCAGCATCGATCATGGCGAGGCCGCGTTCGGTTACGAGATTGCGATGCGGACTGATCGGACGTTCGCCAAAATCAATCGAGGCATTGCTGTCGTCCTGTTTGGTAAAAGCACTGCTCATTACTCCAAAGTAGGGATTGCCCGCCCCAACAGCAAGTGCAATCCTTTGATGTATCCAGACCCTCGCTCTATTCTGCCTGCAACGCCAAGGAACAATCATGATCAGCAGACGACTTGTCCTCGCCGGTCTGACCGGGGTCGCCTTCAACCACGGCTTCCAGCAGGTTGCGCAAGCAGCATCCACCGCGTCTGCGCCGCTCAACGCCGTCGATTATGGTCTTCAACCGGGATCGACACAGGATCAAACGGCGAAATTCAACGCGCTTCTCGAGAGCGCAAGCGCCAAAGGCAATCAGGTTTTCCTGCCCGTCGGGACCTATATCGTTTCCGCCATCCTATGCCCGTCCTATGTCAATATTCTCGGCGTGACCGGCCAAAGCCGCATCGTCTATGCGGGCACAAGCGGCTTTGTCCAGGCAAGCGACTCCAAGCTGATCCAGTTCACCGGCCTCGTTTTCGACGGCAACGGAAAGCCGCTCGGCGACAAGGCGAAGGGGCTCATCGAGGCCAACAATGTCAGCACCTTGTTGATCCGCGATTGCACAATCGTTGGATCGGCGCAGAACGGGCTTTCGCTCTTTCAATCGGGCGGCGCAATCGACGGCAACCGGATTTCGGGCGTAGCCGACGCCGCGATATTTGCCGCCAATTCTACGGGCCTTGCGATCACCCGCAACACCATCAGCGATTGCGGCAATGGCGGCATCCTTGTTCATCGCTACGACAAGGGCCGCGACGGTACCATTATCAGCGGCAATCGCGTGCAAAAGATCCGGGCCGATTCCGGCGGAACGGGCCAGAACGGCAATGGCATCAATGTCTACAAGGCCGATAATGTCATCGTCGCAGACAATGTCGTCAGCGACTGCGCCTTCACGGCCGTGCGCGGCAACAGCGCGGGAAACATCCAGATCACCGGCAACAATTGCACGGCAAGCGGCGAGACGGCGATTTACTCCGAGTTTGCGTTCGAGGGCGCCATCATCGCCAACAATATCGTCGACGGCGCCGCCAATGGCATATCGATCGTGAACTTCGACGATGGCGGGCGCCTCGGTACCTGCACCGGCAATATCGTACGCAATCTGTCGGTGAGGGGCCCATATGCAGGCACGTTCGGCATCGGGATTTCGGCGGAAGCGGATACTACCATTACCGGAAATCTTGTTGAGGGCGCACCGACATACGGCCTCCAGCTCGGTTGGGGACCTTACATGCGCAATCTCGTTGCCAGCAGCAACATCATCCGCAATTCCGGCGAAGGCATCTATGTAACGGTCGTCGATGGGGTTGGACCGGCCATCATCACCGACAATATCATCCAAGGTGCAGCCAAAGGCGCGATTGTCGGCCACAAGTGGGATGAGGTTGCGATGAAGGATCTCACCCAGAAGGGCTCGGCCTATCCCAACCTCGTCGTCGAGCGAAATATCGTCAGTTAATATCCGCCTCAGTCAGTTCTTCCGTCGGGCTGATGACCCCATAGGTGATGCCGTTCCAATTGCGCATTTCGCGATCGGCAAACCTATCGAGTTTCGATTCAAGCTCGGCTTCATTGCGGAAAATACGCGCCAGGACCGTCGCAATCATTGCCTCGGCAGCGCGCGTCGCTCCATCGTCGCACTTGACGGCGATGCCGAGCCCAAGCTCGGGGACGGCTCCGACAAAGACACCCTCCGCACCCGTCTTCACAAATATGCGGCCCGGCGCCATTTCCATAAGTTCGGTGCAGGCGCGGTGTCTGCCGGCGACATAGAAGGGAGCGGCCATCGCCGCGTCCATCAAGCGACGCGCCGCCTTCGCGCGCTCTGGCGCAAGGTCGGTCCCCGTCGCCATGCGCGCAAAGCCATGCGCAAGGTTCTTCAGGGGAATAGCATAGGTCGGTATGGAGCAGCCGTCGGTGCCGCAATAGTCCAGCGTGTGGGGAGCGCCGGTAACGCTTTCCATCGCTTCGCGCACCATATCCTGTTCAGGCGAGCCCAGCGCCGAGTAGCCGCGCGTCTCGACGCCAAGGTGCCGGCAGGTGCAAAGAAACCCCGCATGCTTGCCCGAGCAATTGTTGTGGAGCGCCGTCGGCTCCTGCCCGCTCTTGGCCAGCGCAATGAGTACCGGCTGCTGTGTCGGCCAATGGGCGCCGCATTCGAGCGCCGAAACATCAAGGCCGGCTCGTGCCAACATGTCGGCTGCCCGGCTCACATGCTGGGGCTCGCCGGAATGCGATGCGCATGCCATGGCAAGCTCCTCATTGCCGAAACCATAAGCATCGGCTGCGCCGCTTTCGACAAGCGGCAGCGCCTGGATCGCCTTGATCGCGGAGCGCGGGAATGTCGGGCGCTCGATATCTCCGAGCGAATAGACGATTTTGCCGTCGCCATCGGTGACAACTACCAAGCCGCGATGACGGCTTTCGACCGTTTCACCGCGGAAAACCTCAACGAGGACCGGATTAGTCATGGGAGATCATCTTTCAATTGGGTCGAAAATCTTGCGCCTCGCCGATTTATAGGCCCTCCCGCCATCGATACCAAGCTCGCCAAGCGGAATCATTTCATGGGGTTGGCGCGCGAAGCTGAAAGGTTGAATCAGCGCCTTCAAGCGCCAATTCAACCTGTGGCCGAACCTATTTGATCCGTTCGAGAACGGAAACGTAGTTGGCGACCGCCGCGCCGCCCATGTTGAAGATGCCGCCAAGCTTTGCGCCGGGGACCTGGATGCCGCCTGCCTCACCGGTAAGCTGCATCGCCGACAAAACGTGCATCGACACCCCACTTGCACCAATCGGATGCCCCTTCGCCTTGAGTCCCCCTGACGGATTGACCGGAAGGCGACCATCCATGGCAGTCTCGCCCTCGAGCGCGACCTTGGCGCCCTCGCCCGGTTTCGCCAGACCCATCGCTTCATATTCGATTAGTTCGGCAATCGTGAAGCAGTCATGAGTCTCGACGAAGGAGAGATCGTCGATTGTAACACCGGCCTGCGCCAAGGCGCGCTTCCATCCTAACGCGCATCCTTCAAATGAGAGGATGTCACGCTTCGAGATGGGCAGGAAGTCCTGAACATGCTGGGCGGCACGGAATGCCACGGCGCGCTGCATTTTGAGTGCAGTCTCCGTATCGGTGAGGACAAGCGCCGCGGCGCCGTCGGAGACGAGTGAACAATCGGTGCGCTTGAGCGGGCCGGCCACGAATGGGTTCTTTTCGCTCTCCTGCCGGCAGAATTCATAGCCGAGATCCTTGCGCATCTGCGCATAGGGATTGCCGACGCCGTTCTTGTGATTCTTCGCGGCGATCATGGCAAGCGCATCGGACTGGTCGCCATATTTCTGGAAATAGGCGGCGGCGATCTGGCCGAAAACGCCGGCAAAGCCCGCGGGGATATCGCCTTCCTCGGGAAGGTACGATGCTTTCAGCAGATTTTTGCCGATCTCCGGGCCGGGTGTAGAGGTCATCTTCTCGACGCCGACGACGAGTACAACCTTGGCCGCGCCCGCCCGAATGGTCTTGATCCCCTGATGAACCGCCGCCGATCCCGTGGCGCAGGCATTCTCCACGCGGGTCGCGGGCTTGAAACGCAGCGAATCGCTGGCCTGGAGAACGAGGCTGGCCGTGAAATCCTGCGGCGAGAACCCCGCGTTGAAGTGCCCGAGCACGATCTCGTCGACATCCTCGGGACCGATCCCGGCATGCTCGAGCGCTCCGATCGCGGCCTTGACGATCAGACTTTCGACCGTTTCACCCTCGAGTTTTCCAAACGGCAAATGCGCCCATCCGACGATGCAGGCTGTCATCTTGTTTCCTCCACAAATGTCATGGCCATTGACCTAACCACGATCAGACTTTTGTTCAAGGAATAGCAGCAAATGTCGATTTCGCGTATGGCGAATTTGGACCGTCGGAGATCATGGGGCCGATCAGCAGCAAATGGCGACCATTACGAAATCAAGCCCGTTTGAAATTGAACTCCGTGATCAACATCGCGGCCAGAATCAAAGCCGCTCCCACCCAATTCATCAGCGTCAATCTGTCATTGGCTAAAAAATATCCAAAGATGCCGCCAAAAACCGGCTCAAGAACGATGATAAGAGCGATTCTATTTGGTGACGAGGCAATCTGCGCCTTCGTCTGGATGTAAAAAGCTAGTGCAGTGCCAAGTGTGGCCATGACAACAACAGTGTTCACGGTCTCCGTATCGGCAGGGATGGAGAACTCCCCACATACCAAAGATTGAAATAGTGCAAGCATCCCTACGACGAATACCTGAATAAACGCTATATTTAGAATATTTGTATTTTTACTTACCTTTGATAATATTACAATGTGAAGAGCAAATGATACAGCACACAATAATACGAGCAAATCACCCACATGGACAGAAAGCCCCTGCAGCGTCAGGAGCGCTAGACCTACCGTCGCAATCGCTGCGCCGACAATATGCTGCTCCTTTGGCGTCACTTTGAGAAACAAGTAAGCGAATATCGGCGTGAATACGAGCGCCAGGCCCGTGATGAAACTCGTATTCGAAGCGGAGGTTAGGGCAAGCCCTTTTGTTTGAAAGAAGAACGCTAGATACAGAGCCAGTCCGGCGCAGCCGCCCCCGACGATATCCCGGCTAGAAAATCGAGAATTCTTTAACACCAGGACCGGGACAATAATGGCTGCAGCACTCAGGAAACGGTAAACATTGAACGCCGAGTCACTCATTCGTTCGAGTGCTTTGTGTATTGCAGAAAATGACCAACCCCAAAGTACGGTCACCAAAACGAGGGCGAGCTCCCAAACAAGTTCCCGCCCTCTTGACCTGTTCATATTTGTCTTCTTTTGAATAAAATCATCACTTCAAAATTAGCAAAGTATCAATGCGACGTGAGCCCGAACGCTCATTGAGAGTGATATGGATGCTGGCCAAATTCCATATGATGCCTGTTTGCAATATCACGCATCGGAATTTCCCGCCCACGGACGCTAGGCATACTCTCGTACAATGCATTGACGTTATAGATGAGTGAAGCCCGTGCAGAAGGTAAGTTAAGATCCAACACGGAATGATAAACTGGCTGAATTTCGCCATCCGTAAGCTCAGTTAGAAGTGACCCTGCAATAATGATAGCTTCATCCACCTCCAGATTAACAATATAGTCTACACCGGCCAATTGGATCGTCAATCCTGGGCCGTTTGGCTTGATCAAGGTGATCAAATGCCCGTCCTCATGCAGATCTTGGAGGTTAACACGAGACGATCTTTTCATTGCCTCCGGGTAAACATTGAATTGAACATATGAATCGTCTCGTACTTCCAATGGGTGCTCGTACTGGTAGGTTCCAACCATCTCTCTCAAAATAGAACTCGCGATTTTAAACAACTGGCACTCGCATATCGATATAATCCTATAGAACATCTCATTGGAAAAAATGTGCTCATTATGAACGCTTCTGTACTTATACCAATAGTTGAATGTTTCGCATAGATCTGTTTTCTCCTCATTCCGCGCAAACGTGGTACCTACTGGCATAACTCCATCGGTGTTCTTAACAAAGGAAAACTCTTCCTTAACGCCTTTGTCAAAGGTTTGAATCTCACTCTGAAGTAATATAACATGTTTTCTTACCAACGGATTGATTTTAATAATAACATACCCATCACATGCTAACAATTTAGCATAATATCTAAAGTTATGCTCCACTTCATTATTATCACCATTTTTAGTTTTACTTGAAATTAATGGGAATGACTGCGTCGTACTTGCGATATTGAACATTTTTGTTCTCCTTAATATAATATCTTAATTTTTAATTCAAGATAAATGCATCACAAGAATTTTATAAAAGCGATCACAAAATAAAATTAAACACACAAATATTTTAAATGTAACGCTTATAAATACAGTATTTCATCAGCCAACTAAACAAAATAAAAGTTATATTATTATATATTTCTCACCATGTCTACGAAGAGCTAAAATTAATTGGGAGATATATTATACACGTATCATGCATTTCGGTACTGATTGAGGTCTGATACAAAGCCGGAATATCCGTCATGCGCTGTTGAGTGACGTTGATGAAACAGGGCTCGTGGTCGTCTTATGGAATACAAGACAACATAAAACTGAATTAGCGTTTGAGCACAATGAAGCCCAACATTCTCATCATCGTCGTCGATCAATTGAACGGCACGCTTTTTCCGGATGGCCCGGCGCCTTTCATCCACGCGCCGCATCTGAAGGCGCTTGCCAAGCGTTCAGCCCGATTTGCAAAAACCTATACGGCCTCGCCGCTCTGTGCCCCGGCGCGGGCATCGCTTATGTCGGGCCAATTGCCTTCGCGCACGCGGGTTTACGACAACGCTGCCGAATTCGCTTCGGACATTCCGACCTACGCGCATCATTTGCGCCGTGCCGGCTACTACACCGGCCTTTCCGGCAAGATGCATTTTGTTGGACCGGACCAACTCCACGGTTTCGAAGAGCGGCTGACAACCGATATTTATCCTGCCGATTTCGGCTGGACGCCCGACTATCGCAAGCCTGGCGAGCGGATCGACTGGTGGTATCACAATCTCGGATCGGTGACCGGCGCCGGTGTCGCCGAAATCACCAACCAGATGGAATATGACGACGAGGTTGCGTTCCACGCCCGGCAGAAGCTCTACCAGCTTTCGCGCGAAGCCGATGATCATGCACGGCGCCCCTGGTGCCTGACTGTTTCCTTCACGCATCCGCACGACCCTTATGTCGCCCGCCGCAAATATTGGGACCTCTACGAAGGTTCGGAAGCCCTCGACCCCTCTGTCGGCGAGATTGGTTTTGCCGATCAGGATCCGCATTCGCAGCGCCTGCTCAAGGCCTGCGACTACGAGGCCTTCGACATTACGGCCGATCAGGTACGCAAGGCGCGCCAGGGCTACCTCGCCAATATTTCCTACATCGATGACAAGGTTGGCGAGATTCTCGACGTTCTTCAGACAACCCGGATGCTTGAGGATACAATCATCGTCTTCACGTCGGATCACGGCGACATGCTCGGCGAGCGCGGCCTGTGGTTCAAGATGAACTTCTTCGAAGGCTCGGCACGCGTGCCGCTCATGATCGCTGGCAGGGGCATCCACGCGCAGCTTGTCGAAGCGCCCGTATCGACACTGGATATCACGCCGACACTGGCAGCCCTTGGCGGTGTGGATATTGCCGAAGTATTGCCCTGGACCGATGGTGAGGACCTTGGCCCGCTCATGCGCGGCGATGTGGCGCGCAAATCACCCGTGCTTATGGAATATGCGGCTGAAGGCTCCAATGCACCGCTCGTTGCGCTGCGCGACGGTAAATACAAGTTCGTGCACTGCGAGATCGACCCGCCGCAACTCTTTGATCTTGAATCGGATCCGCACGAACTCAACAATCTTGCGGGCGATCCCGGTCACGCTGGGGCAGTCGCGGATTTCACGGAAAAGGCTCGTGCGCGCTGGGATATGGCCGCCTTCGATGCAGCAGTGCGCGAGAGTCAGGCGCGGCGCTGGGTGGTCTACGAAGCATTGCGCAACGGTTCGTACTACCCCTGGGACTATCAGCCGCTGCAAAAAGCCTCCGAGCGCTACATGCGCAATCATATGGATTTGAACGTTCTGGAAGAGAATGCCCGCTATCCGCGTGGCGAGTGAGACCGGGCATGGAAGCAGATTTCGTCATCATCGGTTCGGGTTCCGCCGGCTCCGCCATGGCCTACCGCCTGTCGGAAGACGGCAAGCATTCGGTGATTGTCATCGAATATGGCGGCACCGATATCGGGCCCTTCATCCAGATGCCGGCCGCGCTTTCCTTCCCGATGAACATGAGCACCTATGATTGGGGTTTCAGTTCCGAACCCGAGCCGCACCTCGGCGGTCGCAGGCTGGTCACGCCGCGTGGCAAGGTCATCGGTGGATCGTCGTCGATCAATGGCATGGTCTATGTGCGCGGCCATGCCCACGACTTCGATCACTGGGCCGAGACCGGCGCCGCTGGCTGGTCCTATGCCGATGTGCTGCCCTATTTCAAGCGGATGGAAAATTCGCATGGCGGCGAGGCGGGATGGCGCGGCACGGACGGACCGCTCAACGTGCAGCGCGGGCGCCGCGACAATCCCCTGTTTCACGCTTTCGTGGAGGCAGGGAAGGAAGCAGGCTTCGAAGTCACCGACGACTATAACGGCTCGAAGCAGGAAGGCTTCGGAGCGATGGAGCAAACGATCTACAAGGGGCGGCGCTGGTCGACGGCGAACGCCTATCTGCGCCCTGCCCTCAAGCGCCAGAATGTCAGCCTCGTCAATGGGTTCGCGCGCCGTGTGATCATCGAGAATCAGCGCGCGACCGGCGTCGAGATAGCGCGGCGCGGCAAAACCGAAATTGTCCGGGCGCGGCGCGAAGTGATCATTGCCGCCTCTTCCATCAACTCCCCCAAGCTGCTCATGCTGTCCGGCATCGGTCCGGCCGCGCACCTCAAGGCGCACGGCATCGATGTTGTCGCTGATCGGGCAGGTGTCGGCCAGAACCTGCAGGACCACCTCGAAGTCTATATCCAGCAGGAAAGCCTTAAGCCGATAACGCTCAATTCCAAACTCGGGCTTGTTTCCAAGGCGATGATCGGCGCCGAGTGGCTGTTCTTCAAGAGCGGGCATGGTGCGACAAACCATTTCGAATCCGCAGCCTTCGTGCGGTCGAAACCCGGTATCGATTATCCGGATATCCAGTACCATTTCCTGCCGGCCGCTATCCGCTACGACGGCAAGGCGGCTGCCAAGGGCCATGGCTTCCAGGCCCATGTCGGACCCATGCGCTCGAAGTCGCGCGGCAGCGTAACGCTACGCTCATCGGATCCGTTCGAAAAGCCGAAGATCGTTTTCAACTATATGTCGCATCCCGACGACTGGAGCGACTTTCGCCATGCTGTGCGCCTGACCCGCGAGATTTTCGGCCAGTCCGCACTTACCCCTTATCGCGGCCGCGAAATTTCCCCGGGCTCGCACGTGCAATCGGATGATGAAATCGACGATTTCCTGCGCGAACATGCCGAGAGCGCCTTTCATCCCTGCGGTACCTGCAGGATGGGCGCCACCAGTGACCCGACCGCCGTGGTCGATCCGCAATGTCGTGTCATCGGGGTGGAGGGACTTCGCGTTGCCGATTCGTCGATTTTTCCGCGCGTGACCAACGGCAATCTCAACGGTCCATCGATCATGACCGGCGAAAAGGCTTCGGACCATATTCTCGGTCGCGATCCACTGCCGCGTTCCAACCAGGAGCCCTGGATCAATCCGCGCTGGCAGGTGAGTGACCGGTAAGGTATCCATACGCATTCAAAGGAGAGCACTCATGCGCGCGCAGCCCAAGGCATCGCATTTCATCAACGGCCGGTTTGTTGAGGACAAGGCGGGTAAGTTGCTTGATGTGATCTACCCGGCTACCGGCGAGACCATTGCCAGGCTTTTCGGCGCAACGCCTGCCCTCATCGACGAGGCGGTTAAGGCGGCAGCCGCGGCACAACCCGCCTGGGCGGCGCTGAAACCGGTAGAGCGTGGCCGCATCCTGCGCCGCGCCGCCGATATCCTGCGCACCCGCAATGCCGAGATCGCTGAACTTGAAACGCTCGATACCGGTAAGGCCATTCAGGAAACGCTCGTCGCCGATCCAGCCTCGGCCGCCGATGCACTCGAATTCTACGGCGGCATCATTGCGGGGTTTAATGGCGAGATGATCGAGCTTGGCGGTTCCTATGCCTATACGAGGCGCGAAGCTCTCGGCGTCTGCGTCGGCATCGGCGCCTGGAACTACCCTATCCAGGGCGCCGGCTGGAAATCGGCACCGGCTCTCGCAGCGGGCAACGCCATGATCTTCAAACCGTCAGAAAACACGCCGCTTTCTGCTCTGGCGCTCGCGGAAATCTACAAGGAAGCCGGCCTGCCTGACGGCCTGTTCAACGTTGTCCAGGGTTTTGGCGATGTCGGCTCCCAGCTGGTCGACCATCCGCTCGTCGCCAAGGTATCGTTGACCGGCTCCGTGCCGACCGGCAAGCGGGTCCTTGCCCAGGCGGGCTCGCACATGAAGCATGCCACGATGGAGCTCGGCGGCAAGTCCCCGCTCATCATCTTCGACGATGCCGACGTGGAGAATGCCGTCGCCGGTGCGCTTCTCGGCAATTTCTATTCGACCGGCCAGGTCTGCTCCAACGGTACACGTGTTTTCGTCCAGGGCGGTATCAAGGATCGCTTCCTGGAGCGCCTGACAACCCGCACGAAAGCTATCCGCCTCGGCGATCCGCTCGACCCTGAGATCCACCTTGGACCGCTCGTCAACGCGGCGCAGCGCGACAAGGTCGTGTCCTACATCGAGAAGGGCAAGGCAGAGGGGGCGACGCTCCATTACGGCGGCGGCGTACCGCAGATGCAAGGGTTTGAGGGGGGCTGCTTCGTCGAGCCGACCATTTTTACCAATGTGACCGACGATATGATCATTGCCCGGGAGGAGATATTCGGGCCGGTCATGGCCGTTCTCGATTTCAAGGACGAGGATGAGGTCATCGAGCGCGCCAACGACACGGAATTTGGACTGTCGGCTGGCGTGTTCACGCAGGATCTTGCGCGAGCGCATCGGGTCATCAGCCAGATGAAAGCCGGCACCTGCTGGATCAATACATATAATCTGGCGCCGGTGGAAATGCCTTTCGGCGGGTTCAAACAGTCCGGCGTCGGGCGTGAGAATGGCCTTGCCGCGCTCTACCATTACAGCCAGATCAAATCGGTCTATGTGGAGACAGGCAAGGTCGAAAGCCCTTACTGATCGATCAGGTGACCGCTACTTGCCGACATAATCCACGTATTGGGTGAGCGCGCAGACGAGGTGATAGAAGATCGAGGCGGGAACGTCTTCCGCCTTGGCGCGGCCGGTCTCGTCGATGAGATCGATCCACAGTCCCCTCGGCGCCGGTTCGATGTGCCAGCGGAAGAGGCGGCCCACACGTGCCTCGATCTCCGGCTTCAGATTCGGGCCGCCATTACCGTCGAGCGCAATCGCCGCCTTCACGGCTTCAGTCTGCGGCCAACTGCGTGAATTGGTGTCGAGCGGCAGGCCATGGCGCGACACGGCGCCATAGGCAAGGCCCGTCGCCCGGTTGAGGCCGTTGGCAATGGCCGAGGAATAGAGCTTGCGTGCAAAGCGGACGAGATCCTTTTGCCCGGATGCGGTGGCGAAATTGACGAGCAACGAAGCCCATTCGAAGTGGTGGCCGGGTTCGGTCCACTCGCCTTCCTCGCCGGGCGCCCGCTCCCAATCATTGGTAAAGTACTCGCCCAGCGTCCAAGTTTCCGCATCGAACATGTGGTGGCGGAAAAGATCGACGATGCGCGCCGCCCGTTGCAGATAGTCGCGATTGCCGGTGGCGTTATACCAGGCCAGAAACGCTTCGAGCAGGTGCATGTGCGGGTTAGAGCGGCGCAGGCCCTTGCCGTCCGGGGTCTCCAGAAAGCCGGTCAGGCGCGCATCGGCGAGATACTCGTCGATGAAGGCAAATGTTTCGGTGCCGAGCGCGAGCGCTCCCGAATGGCCAGCCTTATGCGCATGCGCAAGCGCCAGCAGGACGAAGGACTGGTCATAGGCGTCTTCCGTGGCGTCGAGCACGCTGCCGTCCGGGTTGAACGTCTTTACCCAGCCGCCGCGGTCGGTACGGCCGTTCCTGGTGATGAAATCGATGCCGTGATCGATCAGCGCCGCTGCCGGGCCGTCCCAGCCCATCTCGTGGGCGACGGCAAAGGCATAGATCTGCCTGCCGATGGTGCGCATGCGTTTCGGCTTGGCAACCGGCGTCGCCTCGAAGGACAGCGCCTCGTGAAATCCGCCGAAACGCTCATCAACACCGACGGTCGACCACAGCGGCAGCGTCTCACTGAACAGCCAGTGGCGCACGCGGTTGGCATAGGCGCCGACCTGAGGAAGACGGTCTTGCGAAGGGGTGAACTTGGTTTCGAGCCGTCCCGACTTTTCCAGTTGCTCGACGATCTTGCGCACGTTCTGGCTTTCGCTGACCGGTGCGACGAAGGTTGCATCCGCCGTCGCCACAACAGCGGTGTCGCGCAGGCCTACGACAGACAGCAGCCCGCCTTCGCTGCGCAGATAGCTGTGCTCGCAGTCGATGGCGACGACATCACCAACGATGACGTTGCCGTTGGCGTCGACCGAACCGACATCGAGCAGCGACTGCCAGGAGCCGAGGTCGTTCCAGCGGAAGGTCGCCGGGACGAGCGCGATACCTGAAGCTCGTTCCATGATGGCGTAGTCGACCGAAATCGAGGGCACTTCGGCATAAAGCTCATAGGGAAGATAGGTGCCGGAAACATTGGTGTCGGCAGCATCAAGCGCGGCGACGGCCTTGTCCCATATCTCCGCAGCGTGCGCTTTGAAGGCTGCACGCATGGCGCTGGCACGGAAAAGAAAAATGCCGGCATTCCACAAGAAATTGCCCGATTCCAGGTAGTCCCTGGCCTTCGCTTCGTTGGGCTTTTCGACAAAGCGTACGACATCGCGCGTGCCCTCGCCCGTCGCCCCGACCTCGATATAGCCGAAGCCGGTCTCGGGACGGTCCGGCTTGATGCCGAAGACAACGATCCGCCCGGCCTTTGCCGCGGCAACGCCGGCTTCAACGGTGTTCCAGAAATCGCGATCGGTGGTGATCTCATGGTCGGAAGGCACGACGAGCACAAGGTCGTCGCCATGTTCCCGCAAGGTCACTTCGGTGGCAAGCACCACGGCCGAGGCAGTGTTGCGGCCCATCGGCTCGAGGATTGGCCGCCCACCCGCGAGGTCGACGCCGGCAAGATCATGCTGGATGCGCGCGGCGTGTCGTTCCGAGGCGAGAAGATAGACAGGTACAGCCGTGTCGTCTGCCCGCGCGCTCATGCGCCGGACCGTTCGCAACAACATCGAACCTTGACCGGAAAGATTGTGGAACTGCTTCGGAAAATCCTCGCGCGACAGCGGCCATAGCCGTGAACCAACACCGCCGCTCATGACGAAGCTGATGATCTTCTGCTTTTCCGCCGCCATCGAACGCAGCCCCGCACTTTCTACGCATTGAAGACTTGAATGCCAATCGATACAGGAGTTTGGAGGGCGATCACAGAGGAAAATAAGGCGTAGGACGCTCGGAAAAAGGTTTCCAGAGCATTATCAAAAAGTGGATAGAAACGACTTGCAGGTACCGAGACCGGACGGTATATACCGCGCGTCACTGGTTACGGAGTGTAGCGCAGCCTGGTAGCGCACCTGCTTCGGGAGCAGGGGGTCGGAGGTTCGAATCCTCTCACTCCGACCAGTTGAATCAGGCCAAGCCACAATACTCTTTGTAGTCAGCAACGCTTGAAAATATCCTCAAGATATACAGCGGCCTTCGCTTGAGGCGTTGTCTTCCTTTGTGTCGGCGCAAAAACAAAACGCCGATCGAAACGGGCTTGGTTTACGGGGCTCATGGCCAAGACGTCGATTTGCCGATCGAGTTCTGCTCCATCAGCGAAGCGCCTGTATGCCGTTCCAACATCCTCGCGGACATTGGCGTTTTGAACCGCAGGAACTCCGGGAATGGACAACCCTACGGTTCTGCAAAAATCGTCAATCGTATCATTCAAGGGATATGGCCGAATAATCGTCTCGATTTGCTTCTTTGAGAGGACGTCGCGCACTCGCTCGTAATCGAACCAAAATATCCAAGACTCATATTGAAGAAACCCTAGGTCGAGTATCTCTTCAAGATATTCGGAAAAACTCCGCCGGAACCCGTGCTTTAGCAATTCCAGATAAAGACTTTCGGCGTAGTCAGCCGGCCTACGCAGATAGATTACGATCTTGGGCTTAATCGCAAGCCACTGAAGATCGTCAAGAAAATGGTAAAAACCATCATTCTCTACGAGACAGCCTTCGAAGTCTTCACTCGACAGCAGGATATTTCGAAGCGGCGTATCCAGCATTTCAGCGACGAGATCGGCCGGTCGAGAGGCCGTACCCACCGCACGGGGATCATTCATAAAGACCCATGCGGCCAGATGATGACCACTCATCGCGCGGCAAGCGCGAGGATAAAGAAATCCTGCGGCTTCGATGGCCGATTGCTGAAGCTGCAAGAAGTTTTGGAGCGCCGTAGTTCCCGTTTTATGCAATCCAACATGAACGTAGCAACTTTTCTCGATCAGCATCTTGCGTTCTCTCAGGGCCAGAAAACGTATATACTGGGCTATCGAGTTTAGGCAACTTGTACGCGTATAAGATTGTAGTGAAAACACGCGCTTCAAGCGAAGATGGATTCTGACCATCGTCTTTAACCCCATGAGGTTAGCCCACAGTGGTGTAAATCCATTGCGGTGCAGCTTTGCTAGAATGGCGTGATCAATAAGGGGTTATTGATGTGAACGACGCTACACTTATCCTGCTTTCCATCTTTACGGTCATCGGTGCATATCTGTTCTACGTGCCTCCGCTATAGACCAAGCGGCCAGGCATTCGCGAATGTTTGCGCGCTCTAAAATATGAGCCGCGGAACAGCTTCGATCAATGCGCGCGTGGTCTCGGCTTTCGGCGCTTTGAGGACCGTCTCCGTATCGCCGCTTTCGACGATTCGCCCTTCGTCCAGCACGATCAAGCGCTCGGCGAAGGCGCGGACGACGGCAAGGTCGTGCGATATGAAAATATAGGCAACTCCGGTTTGCTCCTTCAGATCGAGGAGCAGGTTAAGGATCTGCGCACGCACCGAAACATCAAGCGCGGATACGGGCTCGTCGAGAACGATCAGTTCCGGCTTCGTCATGATTGCCCTTGCTATCGCCACTCTTTGCCGCTGGCCGCCCGAAAGCTGACGTGGCGGACGATCGATCAAATCTGTGCCGAGTCCGACGCGCTCGAGTGCGGCACCGATCGTCGCGCCATAGTCGCCGGGGTTGGCAAGTCCATGCAGGCGCAACGGGTCCTCAAGAACATCGCGGACGGTGGCGCGTGGATTGAAAGCCGCGAGCGGATCCTGGAATACCATCTGGAATCGGCTGCGACGCCGGCGAAGACGCTCGCCGCTCAAGGCGGTGATATCCTGCCCGGCCAGATGGATGGACCCCTTGTCCGGCTCGGCAAGGCGCATGATCAGGCGCGCGAGCGTGGTCTTGCCTGAACCCGAAGCCCCAGCCACGGCCAGCGTTTCGCCCGGAGCGAGCACAAAACTGATATCCCGCAGGCCAGCCCCGCCCCGATCGCCGAAGCGTTTGCTGATATTTTTGACTTCGAGGATCGGAGTGGGCGACATCATTCGAGACCTGCCGTATCGATTTCGGCAAGGCGCTTTCTACGCGGTGTATCGAGCGAAATGTGCGTGTCGACAAGCGCACGCGTATAGGGGTGGCGGGGCGCGCCGAGCACGTCTGCCGCAGGACCGAACTCCACGAGCCTTCCTTTATAGAGCACGCCGATCTTGTCGGCGCGCTCCGATGCCAGCGCAATATCGTGCGTGACGAAGATGAGCGTCAGCCCATTGTCCCTGACGAGCCGATCGAGCAGATTGACAATGTGTCGCTGTACGACGGTATCAAGCGCGCTGGTCGGCTCATCGGCGATGAGCAGCGAAGGGTTGCCCGCAAGCGCGATGGCAAGGGCGATACGTTGCTTCTGGCCCCCAGAAAATTCGTGCGGATAGCTGTTAAGCCGAGTGAGAGGACGTGAAATCTGGACCGCGCCCAGCAATTCGGCGGCGCGGACCCGGGCGGCAATCCAGCCAATCCCCTGGTGGATCATCGCAACTTCAGCGATCTGGTCACCCACATTCATCACCGGGTCAAGACTGCCATTGGGGTCCTGGAACAGAACACCAATATCCTTGCCCGGTCTTGGCCTGTAGCCAAGCGTGGGAAAATCAACCGACCCTGTCGCCTTTGCCGCCTCGGGCAGAAGCCCGGCGACCGCCATTGCCAGCGTGGATTTCCCGGAACCGCTTTCGCCGATGAGCGCGAGCCTTTCACCTTGGCTAACCTCAAGGGAGATATCTTCAAGAGCAACGGCCGCGCCATAACGCACGCTGAGGCCCGCTATATGCAAATAGGGCTTGCTCATGGCTGCAGCCTTTCGGAGCGCGACAAGCCACGGCCGAGCAAATGAACGGCAAGGACAGTAACGACAAGCGCAATTCCCGGGACGATGGAAAGGTATGGCGCGGAGCGAAGAACGGAGCGCCCTTCTGCGATCATGCTCCCCCAGGTCACGCGATTGGGGTCGCCGAAGCCGAGGAACGACAAGGCCGCCTCGATGAGGATGGCGGCGGCGACGGAAATAGCGGCAAGCGATGCTGCCGGCCCGAATGCATTGGGCAGAATTTCACGAAAGGCAATCTCGAGCGGATGCATGCCAAGCGTGCGCGCCGCCGCGACAAAATCACGTTCGCGCAGCGACAGAACCTCGGCACGGGTGACGCGAGCCGCTTGCGTCCAGGTGCCGAGGCTGATTGCAAAGATGAGCGTCGGCACGCTGGGCCCCGTAACACTGATGGCGGCAAGTGCCAGAAGAAAGCCGGGAACGGTCTGGAAAGCCTCGGTGATCCGCATCAGGATCGCATCGGCGATGCCGCCGAGAAAACCTGCCAACGTGCCGACGACGCTGCCGACGATGAGTGCCGCGGCGGCCGAAAAGAACGCAACAAGCAGCGTGGTGCGGGTCCCGTGCAAGAGACCAGCGAGCACGTCGCGTCCGAGCCGATCGGTCCCGAGCGGATGCGCTGCGTCGGCGAAGGGGCGAAGCAATGGTTCGCCGCTGATCGCCAAGGGATCTCCTGGCGCGAGGATGGGGGCCAGCAGCGCCATGAGGATGAGCGCCGTCAGGATTACCGCGCCCATCCGCCCTTCGCCGTTAAGATTGCGCCAGGCATTCATCGGCCGGTTCTCACGCGCGGATCGAGCTTGCCATAGGCGAGATCGACGAGAAGATTGGCAACTATGACGGTTATGGCGCTGCAAAGAATAATCCCGAGGAGCAGCGGTGTATCGCGCCGCGCCACCGCTTCGGCGGCGAGGCGGCCAAAGCCTGGAATGGCGAAGACGCTTTCGACGACGACGCTGCCGCCGAGCATGGCCGCCGCCTGAAGCCCAAGCATGGTAACGACCGGCAGCACCGCGTTGCGCGCGACATGGCGCCAGACGATACGCCAATGGCCGATGCCGCGCGCCCGCAGCGACTGCACAAATGGCTCATGCCAGATTTCGCCCATGCGATCGCGCATGAGACGCAAATAGAGGGCGAGGTAGACCATGGCGAGCGAGGTGACGGGCAGGATCAGGTGCGCGCCAATATCGCCGAGACGGGCGAACCCCGACTTGCCGGAAGCAATCGACTCGATGCCGCCGACAGGCAACCAGCGTAGGTCGACCGCGAAAATTACGATCAGCACCAAGCCCAACCAGAAACCCGGAACGGCATAAATCGCCAGCGAGGTGACCGAAAGAAATCGGTCGCGTAGCGAACCGGGACTGGCGCCGGCAATCACGCCCAGCAAGGATCCAATGAAAAATGCCAGCGTCGTGGCAAGGGTCATCAACAGCAGCGTAATGGGCAGCCGCTCGAGGATCACCGCGCCGACCGGACGCTGATATGCGGTGGACCAGCCGAGATCTCCCTGGGCCAGTGCGGTGGCGTAGGCCTTGAAACGGTAGGCGGGGCCCTTGTCGAGCCCCCACTCCTGGCGCAATTGCGCCAACTGCTCGGCGTCGAGCGTGCCCGAGCGCGCGACGTAAGAATCAACCGCATCGCCCGATGCCGCTTCAAGCAGCAGGAAACTGCCGACGAGAACGATCGCCAGGACAGGAAGAGCGCCGAGCAGACGTTTCAGCAACAGGGAAACGAGAGGCGGCAAGATTACTCCGGTCGGGCGACGTGTGCGATTGATTCCAGCGCTAGGCTAGAGGGTTTCCCGTTGAAATTGAAGCGGTTCCTGTGGCTGTTATGGCTTCACCCAGACGTTCGACCAGTTGGAGACGGCCCAGCGCGGATTGTCCGACACGTTTTGCACCGAGTCGCGCGCAACCGTGATGAACGAGAATTCGGCGACATTGATCAATGGCAGATGGTCGGCAGCTTTCTTCTGCAGTTCCTTGTAGAGCCCTGCCCGCTTGTCTGCATCGATGGTCGAGGCAGCATCCTTGATCAGCTTGTCGATTTCGGCATTGGCGTAGCCGTACTGGTTGGAGAAGGGCACCCCGGCCGGCAGACCGCTCTCAAACAGGATCGTCGTCGAGATTGCAGGATCTGAGCGGTAGACGGGGGTCGCCACCGTAATGTCGAAGTCATGGTCTGTATAAACCGCCTTCAGGTGGGCTGGCGTGTCGTTGCTGACAATCAGGGCGTCAATCCCGATCTTGGCCAAAGCCTGGCGAAGATAATCGCCGAACTGTTTGGTTTCGTTGAAGAACGGTGCCGGTAACAGTTTAAGGGTGAAGCGGTTTCCGTCAGCGCCGCGCTTGTAGCCGGCTTCATCAAGCAGCGCCTCCGCCTTCGCCGGATCGAAAGCATATTTTGTGACATCGGGTTCAAAGAACGTCTTGTCATAGGCGGGTACGGGGCCCGATGACGATTTCGCATAGCCAAGAAAGATCGTCTTCACAACAAAGTCGTGGTCGATGGCATGGGCGATTGCCTGGCGTACCTTGAGGTCAGCGAGTTCCTTGCGGCGATGGTTTATTTCCACGATGAGCTGATAAGTCAGGCCTTCATAGCCGTTGGCATAGACCTTGAGGCCCGGCACCTTCGAAATCCGGTCGAGGTCGGCAAGCGGAACCGCGGAAAAAGCTGCAAGCTGAATCTGTTCGGCCTCGAGCGCATTGCCGGCAGCAGCGCGATCGGGAAGGAATTGATAGACGATTTCGTCGAGCAGCGGCTCGTCCTTCTGCCAATAGGCGTCGTTGCGCTTGAGGAGATAATACTCGCCCGGCTTGTACTCGCCGAACTTGAACGGTCCCGTGCCGACCAATTGCTGATTGGCGGGATTCTTGGCGATGTCAGTGCCTTCATAAATGTGCTTCGGCACCACGGAGGTCACGACCGGCAGGGCATTGCGAATGAGCTGGAACGGTGTCGGCTGCGAAAACTTCAATATCGCCGTGTGGTCATCAGGCGTATCGACGCTGTCGAGGTTCTTGAACACCACGCGGCCGAGATTCTGCAATTTCTTCCAGACTTCGAGCGCGGAGAATGCGACATCGGCGGAGGTAAACGGCTTGCCATCATGCCAGGTCACTCCCTCGCGCAGTTTGAATGTCGCCGACAATCCGTCGGGTGACCCCTCCCAGGACGTCGCAAGGCGCGGCGAAAGCCCGTCTTTGCCCTCGTAGGATTGCTCGGCGAGCGGCTCGATGACCTTGCTGGCCACGAAGAACACGCCGTTCGATGCAACTATAGCCGGGTTGAGATTGGCCGGTTCGCTATCACCGGCGACGATCAGACGGCCGCCCTTGACCGGCTGCTCCGCCGCCCAGCCCCTGCCGCCAAGAGCGGCGATTGCACCGGCACTGGCGGTCGCAGCAAGAAATGCGCGTCGATTGAGGATGATACGGGACATTGGTAACCTCTCGGGCTCAAGTGGAAGTTCGATTGGACAGGATTTCTTCGAGGGCCTTGACGGCGGCGCGGGCAAAAGAAGGTTCGGCGGAGGCACCCATATGGCCGACGCGCAGCACCTTGCCGGCGGTTTCGCCGCGGCCGAGCGAAACTAGAATACCGTGATCATCGAGCAGCCGGTCGCGCAGGGCGGCATCGCTCCAGCCCTCGGGCACGCAAAATGCGGTCGTCGTCGGCGCGCACCATTCCTCGCGCTTCGGCCAAAGCTGGACACCGATTTGCCTTAAGCCATCGCGCATAATCGCCGCCGTTTGTGCGTGGCGGGCCCAGACATTTTCGGCGCCTTCACTGAAATAGCGATCGAGCGCGGCGTCGAGCCCATATATCTCCGAGATCGACGGCGTTACGGGGAAGCTTCGTCCAGGCTCCGAGGCGTCCTTCCATCCAAGGAGACTGAGGAACGAGCCGCGCGGCGCGTCCCCGTTCGCTTCGATCTTTTGCCAGGCACGCTCGCTTACTGAAATGAGACTGAGGCCCGGCGAAGCGCCAAGACACTTCGACGGCGAGGTGATGAAAATATCCGCATGTACGGCGTCGGGATGGATATCAAGGCCGGCAAAGGAAGAAACGGCATCGACGATGAGGTAAGCCCCGTGTTCAGCGACGACCTTGCCGATCTCGGCCAAGGGATTGAGCGTACCGGATGGCGTATCGTGGTGACAGACCGAAACGACCGCAATCTCCGGCCGGCGCCGCAGGAGCTGGCGAACCGCCTCGACATCGATCACTTCGTCAAATGGAACGGTAAGCTCGACGACCTCCTTGCCATAACGCCCCGCCCAGGCGGCAAAGCCTTTGCCGTAGACGCCGGATACGAGGTTGAGGACGATGTCGCTCTTTCCGATCAGCGCCGCGGCGGCCGCCTCGATACCGAGGATCGCCTCGCCCTGCATGATGACTGGCGCGAGCCGGGACCGCATGGCCCTGCGCAGTTTATCGATGACATCCGCATAGTAGGTCTGGAATGCGGGGTGATAATCGTAAATTACCGGCCGACCCATTGCCTGGAGCACCTCGGGGTAAACCGGGACAGGCCCGGTCGTCAGCATCATTGGCGGAATGGGAAGCCTGGATTGCACTGCCGAACTTGTCCCGTCCTCATCGATGCTCTGTCGCCGACGCAGACCATATTCTGCCGAATGCCGGAAACCAAGGAAAACTCTTTCAAACCTTGGCCGTTCGGCAATGCGAATATTTCGAAGCTTCGAACCCGGGCCTCGGCTCTCAAGGAACTTTCTGGCGCAGGCTTCATTTGTTCGCCATAGTAAATCCCTGGCCCAGGCAAGAAACAGGACGGCATCATGAGCAAATATGTCTTGATCGGTTCGGAAGGATGTGGATCGGTGATCGTCGAACTCGCCATGCGCGAAGCCCAGGCAGAGTTCGAACTCGAAGAAATCCCCTACCTCGAACCCGGACCGGACCGGGACCGTCTGCTCGAACTCAACCCGCTTGGTCAGGTTCCGACGCTTATCATGCCAGATGGCAGCGTGATGACCGAGAGCGCGGCGATCATCCTCCACCTCGCGGATGCCTTCCCCGACCAGCGCTTCGTGCCCTCATCCAGCGATCCCCAGCGTCCGGCGTTCCTCCGCTGGCTGCTTTATATCAACAGCGAGATTTATCCGACGACAACGTTCGCCGACGATCCCGACCGCTGGAAAATATCCGAGACAAAAAGCCAGCCATACAAGGATGCCATCGATCAATACCGGATGGAGTTGTGGGCAAATGTCGAGCAGGTCGCCGACGACCCCTATTTCCTCGGCGAAAGGCTTTCGGCGATCGACTTCTACATTGCGGTGATGCGCCATTGGCGGCCGGGCAAGATAGCCTTCGCCAAGGCGTTGCCCAAGCTCAACACCATTGCCGACAATGTCTCCCGCCTTCCCCAGTTCGAATCGATCCTGAAGCGGAATTTCCCTGATTCGTGACAAGGAAAAGCTTCAATCCTCGAATTCGGCCCAGGTAGGCGCGTGGTCGCTTGCATTGGCCAAGCTCCGCGCGTCGCGGTTGACGCCCGCATCCGTCACCCGTTCATAGGCCGCGGGTGATGCCATCAGCATATCCAGCCGCAGACCCGCATCGCGATCCCATGCATTGCGCATATAGTGCCAGAATGAATACATTGGCTCGTCCGGATAAAGCGTGCGCACGACGTCGACCCACCCTTGCGCCGACAGCTTGGCGAATGCCTCCCTGCTCTCCGGTTGCAGCAAGGCATTGTCCATCCACGAGCGCGTATTATAGATATCGAAATCGGTCGGTACCACGTTGAAGTCACCCGCGAGGATGACGGGTATATCCATTTCGAGAAGTTCCGCCGCGTATTGATGCAGCCGCTTGAACCAGGCGAGCTTGTACTGAAATTTCGGTCCGGGTTGCGGGTTGCCGTTCGGCAAATAGATCGACGCGATCAGGACGCCGTTCACCGCTGCCTCGATGTAGCGGCTTTGCACATCCTCGGGGTCACCCGGCAGCCGGTCACGCGTGAGGATCGGCTTGGCGCCGCGCGCAAGGATCGCAACGCCGTTCCATGATTTCTGGCCTTTCCAGACCGCTTCATATCCGGCATCGCGCAGCGCCTCTGCCGGAAAGCTCGCGTCCTCGCACTTCAACTCCTGCAGGCAGACGACATCCGGCGCGGACGTTTCCAACCAACGCAGAAGATTCGACAGTCGCTTTTTGATATTGTTGATATTGTATGTGGCGATCTTCACTGGCGATCCTGGTTGCCCGCTCCCATATGATTTCTACATCATTTCGGAGCGCCGCCAAGCGTTCTTGCCAAGCGTATGCGGAACCTTCGGCGCAGCTTTTTGCTTTTGCATTGAAAGACGTGGTCGAAATCAACCGAGGAGCAGGATATGAATCGCGGCATCACCATCAATCCGCATCCGGAGCCCGTAACGGTCCGGTTCCACGATGTCGTGATCGCGTCGAGCGATCGCGCAGTCGAACTGCACGAGCCCGGACATGAGCCGGTCCTCTATTTCCCCTTCGACGACATCTATTTCGTCCATCTCGAAAAGACCGAAACGCACACGGAGTGCCCATGGAAAGGCACCGCTTCCTATTGGCGTGTGCTGGGTCAGGGCGAGGCCTCGGACGATGCTATGTGGTCCTATGAGGAGCCGAAGCCGGAGGTCGCGGCCATCCGCGGTTATGGCGCGTTCGACCAGAGGAAAGTCAGGTTCGAATAGGACGCCGTTTGGAACCTTGGCGCCTACCCTTCGTTAGGAAGTATTCCCACTGAAAACGAGGATGGTACCATGGCCACGGAAAACAATTTCGTCACCGACCGGGGTAATGGCGGTGAAACCCATCAGCACGTGCCCGAAAAAGGCCCGCATCGAGCCGAGGGGCACCTCACCACCAACCAGGGCATTCACGTCAGCGACAACCAGAACAGCTTGCGATCCGGGGAACGCGGACCGACGCTGCTTGAAGACTTCGTCCTACGCGAGAAGATTTTCCACTTCGACCACGAGCGCATCCCCGAGCGCATCGTACACGCGCGCGGATCAGCGGCCCATGGCTATTTCGAGCTCTACGAATCCCTTGCCGACATCACCAAGGCCGACCTCTTTCAGCGCAAGGGCGAGAAGACGCCGGTTTTTACCCGTTTCTCCACCGTGGCTGGAGGTGCGGGATCAGTCGATACACCGCGTGACGTGCGCGGGTTCGCGGTCAAGTTCTATACCAAGGAAGGCAACTGGGACCTCGTTGGCAACAACATCCCGATCTTCTTCATCCAGGACGCGATCAAGTTTCCGGACCTCGTTCACGCGGTGAAGATGGAAGCCGATCGCGCGTTCCCGCAAGCGGGCAGCGCCCATGATACGTTCTGGGACTGGGCCTCGCTCATGCCCGAAACGACGCACATGCTGATGTGGGCCATGTCTGACCGGACAATTCCCCGGTCCTTCCGCACCATCGAAGGCTTCGGCATCCACACCTTCCGTCTCGTCAATGCCAAGGGCGAATCCACCTTTGTCAAATTCCATTGGAAGCCCAAGCTCGGTCTGCAATCGACCGTCTGGGACGAGGCACTTAAGCTGCAAGCGGCGGACAATGATTATCACCGGCGCGATCTGTGGGAAGCAATCGAATCCGGAAATTTCCCCGAATGGGAGCTTGGCCTCCAGCTTTTCGATGAGAAGTTTGCCGATGCCCAGCCCTACGATGTGCTTGACCCCACCAAGATCATTCCTGAAGAGGTCATTCCGGTGCGCAGGGTCGGACGGCTCGTCCTCGATCGCAACCCTGACAACTTCTTCGCCGAGACCGAACAGGTCGCCTATTGCCCGGCGAATATTGTCCCGGGTGTCGATTTTACCAACGATCCGCTGCTTCAGGGCAGGCTCTTCAGCTATCTCGACACGCAGAAATCACGGCTTGGCACAGCCAACTTCCATCAGCTTCCGATCAATGCGCCGAAATGCCCGGTGATGAATTTCCAGCGCGACGGCCAGATGCAGATGAATGTTCCGAAAGGACGCGCCAACTACGAACCCAACAGCCTTGCCGCGCATGGCGAGGACGGCGGGCCGCGCGAATGTCCGGTCACCGGGTTCACGACTACTGAAGGCCGGACCGATCAAGCGGAAACCGGCGGCAAATTGCGGATACGTGCTGAACTGTTCGCCGATCACTACAGCCAGGCAAGATTGTTCTGGCGCTCGCAGCAGCCTTCCGAACAGGCCCACATTGCCTCGTCCTTCGTGTTCGAGCTCTCGAAAGTCACCCTTGCGCAGGTGCCTCCCCGCATGGTCGCAAACTTGCGCAACGTTGACGAGGATCTCGCCAAGCGCGTGGCAAACGGGCTTGGCATCGAATTGCCGGAAAAGTCGGAGGCCGCGCGCGCGCCGCTCGACATGGAGCCCTCGCCTGCTCTCAGCATCCACGGAAACATGAAACCCACGCTTGATGGACGTTCGGTCGGTATCCTGATCGATGACGGCACCGATGCCGCGGCGCTCGGCGCGCTAACCAATGCAGTCAAGCAGGCAGGCGCCAAACCTGTCATCGTCGCGCCAAAAATCGGCGGCGCCAAACTGGCCAATGGCGATACAATGAAAGCCGATGGTCAATTACTCGGTACGCCGTCGCAATTGTTCGACGCCGTCGCCGTCATCGTCTCCGCCGATGCTGCCGGCAGGCTGGCGAATGAGGGAGCGGCAAAACAGTGGGTGATGGACGCCTTCGGCCATCTCAAGGCGATCGGTTATGCGGCCTCGTCCAGGGCTTTGCTCGACGCCGCCGGTATCAAGGACGATGCAGGCGTCATGCCGGTTGAAAAAGGCTTCACCGATGCCGCGACCAAGCGTTATTGGGACCGGGAGCCGAAACTGAGGATGCTCGCCTAGGCGAAAGCCAGTGGAGACGGAAGCGCATTGACAATTTGTTTCCCCTCTGCACGATCCGCTCCACCGTCATGCTCGGGCTAGGTCCCGGATAGATTACCCGTGCACGCTCATTGGTTGTGCATGCCACACCTGCCTGTGGGTCAATCGGGACACAGGCCGAGAATGACGGTGGGTGGATAGGGCCATGGCGCTGATGTCCCCCTATCCGTGGCGAGGAACAAGCCTGAAAGTGCAACGGTGGACCTTTATCTAACTTGGGAAGACATCGCCATTCGCCTCGGCCTGACCGTCGTGGCGGGTGCGATCATCGGGTTCAACCGGGAGGCGAGCGGCCACGCTGCCGGCCTGCGGACCACGCTCCTTGTCGGCCTTGCCGCCTGCATGGCGATGATCCAGGCCAACCTGCTTCTGACAACAGTCGGCAAACCGCCTGATTCCTTTGTCAATATCGACGTGATGCGCTTGCCGCTCGGGATACTCACCGGCGTCGGCTTCATCGGCGGCGGCGCGATCTTCAAGCGCGGCGACCTCGTCAGCGGGGTGACGACGGCGGCGACGTTGTGGATCATGACGGCGATCGGGCTCGCTTTCGGCAGCGGTCTCATCGAACTGGCATGCGTTGCGACTGCCCTCGTCTATTTGATCCTTTGGGCGATGAAACTTATCGATATCCGGATTTCCCGTGAGCGAAAGGCGTTTCTTACGATCGTGCGCGAGGACAGCGAAACGTCGCGCGCATTCGAGCAGGAACTCGCATCCATCGGCTATCGGACGCGCTTCATGAAACAATATCGCCGGCCTGACAGTAACCACGTGACGGTTACCTATGAGGTGCGCTGGCATAGGCCGGAGATAGCCGGGCCGCCGCTCGATCTGATCGAGTTCGTCGAGAAAAAGTACACGATCGAACTGTTCGACACGATCCTCGACTCCGATCGCGGCTGAGCGCTAGGGCTCAAGCGGGATGACATCGACGGACTGCTTGCCTTCCTGCGAACCGCTTGTCTTCAAGATGCCAACGATCGGCGACACATCGGCGTAGTCGCGACCATAGCCGATGGTGATGTGGTCATTGCCGGCAACCATGTTGTTGGTCGGGTCGAACTCCTGCCAGCCGGCTTCGCGGCCGCACCAGGCCCGTACCCAAGCGTGCATCGCGTCGGCGCCCTCGAGCCGCTCCTCGCCCGGTGCCGGTATCGTGCGCAAGAAACCGCTGACATAGCCGGCCGGGATGCCGAGTCCGCGCAATCCGGCGATCATCACATGGCTGAAATCCTGGCAGACCCCAGCCTTGAGATCGAATGCCTGCCGCGCCGACGTGCGCACGTCTGTCGCCTCGCCGTCATAGGTGAAGTCCTTGTAAATGCGGTGGTTGAGGCTGTTCACGACCTCCATGACCGTGCGCGCCTCGGCAAGGCTCTCCGCCGCATAGGCGGTGATCTGCGGATCGATTGCGGCATAATCGGTGGAGTTCAGAAAGTGATGCGGTGCGTCCGCTGCTATCGACCGAACACTGCGTATTTCCTTCTGAAGGCCAGCCATGTCCGGCGATACATCGAGCATTGTCGGCGGACGCGTGACATTTACCCGCGCCGTCATCGTCACATCGAGCGTCTCGTGCGGATTGCGGTAAGCTATCGATGTTACGGTGTTGGCGAAGAAATCGGTAAACTCGGATCGCTCGGCTGCAGACGGGTCGAAGGACAGGCTTGAGGCGATCACCCGCTGGATGCCCGGCATCGTCTGCGGCATGACGCGAATATGATGACGTCCACCGGCGGCGGAGCGCTCATAATCATAGTGGAGATGCAGGCGGATATTGTAGAGCATCGGTCGCCTCAGGCGAAATAGGTGTCGGAGATCGTATCGGAGAGCACTCCGATTTCATAGGCAAGTCCATGGAGCTTGTCCGGCGTGAGCTCCGACGCTTCCATAATGGCAAGGTCGGTGTGGAGCCGAAGCACCTTCTTCATAAGTACCGGCATCTCGGTGCTCGAATCGCGCGCCGGCAGAAGCCCGAACTCCGTCTTCAGGGCCTCCAGCTGGAAAAGAATGGAGCGCGGGTTGAGCGGATCGAGCGCCAGAAGATCGAGCACGCTGAGGCGCCCGGAATAAACGCTGTATTGGCGCCGGTGGGTCATGACGCTGTCGCCGATCTCCAGCAGCATTTCGAGCGCCCCATCTGCTGCGTCTGGACGCGATAGCGTTGCAAGGATGCGCGCCATTCCGATGCTGCGCTCGATGCGGCGTCCGATTTCAAGGAAGCGCCAGCCAGTGAACCGGTACATGTTTTCGTGCACGAGGCCGGAAAAGCCCGCAAGCTTGCGAAGAACGATGGTCATTGCCCGGGTTGTGTCGTCGCCCGCAGCCACCACATCATGAAAACGGTGGATCGTCTTTGAAAGATCCCGCAACGCAAGCCAGCCATCCGGTGAAAAGCGATCGCGAATACGGCTGGCGCTGAGCATTGCGCCGTCGATCGAGCGCGAGAGGCCCTTGGGAATGGCGCTGTCGAGATCGACGCCGAGAGGCTTCAGATAGGCGCGCATTTCCGCGAGCAGCGGCAGTTCCCTGTTGGCCGCCTCCGCATGACGCGCGTGGCAGGCCCGGAGGATGCGCGCGGTTCCTTCCGCCCGCTCGATATAGCGTCCCATCCACATGAGGTTTTCAGCAGCACGGCTCGGGAGCGTTCCCGGCACGTTGCGCCGGAAAGCGTCATCCTCGCGCGGCAGCAGCGTGTCCTTGCCGACCGGTCCGCTGCTCGTGATCCACACGTCGGCCGCCTGCCCGCCACGCTGCATGGCGATAGCGGCAGTGTCGAGGGTAAGGCCCACGCGCGCAAAACCGCCGGGTAGAAAGCTCCAGCCATGCTTGGTCCGCGCGGCGAAGACCCGCAATACGAAGGGGCGCGGTTCCAGCTTGCCGTCGACATAGACCGGCGTCGTCGAAAGCTTGACCGCCTCCTGCCCGACAAGGCTGCGCCCGTCATCCTTCAGCCGTAAAAGCAGTTCGCTACGTGCGCCCTCGTCAAGGCCGGCGCCGAGCGCGGTCGCGCCCATATCCTCGAACGGCAATTGTCTCGACATCGCCGGCCCGACCATCATCTGGTCAAGGTGGTCCATGACGTGCCGGCGCTCCTTGTCCTGGCCGCACCACCATGTGGCGATGCTCGGCAGAGCAAGGTCGCGCCCATGCATCGCGTTGGAAATGGCCGGGAGAAACGCCAATAGAGCGCGCGTCTCCAGAATGCCGGAGCCTAGTGCGTTGACGAGCGAGACAGAACGTTGCCGGAGAGCCCCCACCATGCCGGGGGTGCCAATCCAGGAATCTGCCTTGAGTTCAAGCGGATCCATATAGGCGGCGTCCATGCGTCGCCACAACACATCCACGGGCTTCAAGCCCGAAACGGTGCGCACCATGACCTTGCCCTTGCTGACGGTGAGATCATCACCCTCCAGCAGCATGAAGCCGAGATAGCGCGCGATATAGGCGTGTTCGAAATAGGTTTCGTTGTTGGGTCCGGGCGTAAGAATTGCCGCACGTCCCTGCGGGTTCTTGACCTGCGCCTGCAGCGAATCGCGAAACTCCTTGAAGAATCCGGCAAGCCTGTGAACGTTCATGGATGCGGAAACATCCGCCAGAGCCCGCGTACTTGCGACGCGGTTCTCAAGGGCAAAACCGGCACCCGACGGCGCCTGCGTGCGGTCGCCGAGAACCCACCACCTGCCGTTGGGCGCCCGGCCGAGTTCGAAGGCGCAAAAATGCAGGAAATGCCCGCTCGCCGGTTTCACGCCTGCCACTGCATGCAAATATTCGGAATTCGAAGCAATCAGATCGGGGGGAAGCAGGCCCTCGCCGATCAGCCGGTTCTCGCCATAAATGTCGGCGACGATGTCTTCCAGGAGATCCGCGCGCTCGGCAAGACCGCGCGTGATAGACTGCCAGTCATGCTCGTCAATCAGAAGCGGGATATGCGCCAGCGGCCATTCTCGTTCCTGTGTGCCGGTTTCGTCGTAGACCCGGTAATAAACGCCCGCATCGTGCAGATATTGGCTGGCCTTGGCAAAGCGGGTCGCGAGCTTTTCAGGACCGATCTGATCGAGTTTGCGAAGGAGGGATTCCCAACCCGGACGCACTGCGCCGGAGGGGTCGATCATCTCGTCGGCAACATTGGGCAGCGGTTGATAACCCGAGAGCAGCCCTGACACATTTGGCGCTCTCACGGGCGATGGCATGGTTGCACACCCCCCGGGCCGTGGTGGCGGGGCATCTGGCTAGACAGAGCCGGGGTAAAACTCAGACCCATCCGATCTCGCATTCGTCGCATCAACTTGGCCGTGGCCGCCTGAGGTCGAGGGTCATCGGAAACTCGCCGGAAGGCTGCTCCTTCCTGAGTTCATAGGCCCCCGCCGTGTGTCCCCGTCCTTCGAACCTGGCAAGGCGGCGCGCCTCCGCTTCGTTCGAATTCACGGGAAACGTATCATAGCTGCGCCCACCCGGATGTGCGACATGATAGACGCAGCCGCCGATCGCCCTGCCCGACCATTGATCGTAAATATCGAAGACAAGCGGCGTATTGACCGGGATCATCGGATGGAGCCCGCTGCGCGGCTGCCACGCCTTGTAGCGCACGCCTGCGACGGCTGTACCCTGGGTATCGGTCATCCGCAGCGGGACTTCGCGCCCGTTGCAGGCAACGCTGTGGCGCGCAGGATTGAAGTTCTCCATCTTCACTTGCAATCGCTCGACCGAACTGTCGACGAAGCGCACCGTCCCGCCGATTGCGCCCTGCTCGCCCATGACATGCCACGGTTCCAGTGCTTGGCGCAGTTCCAACTTGACGCCCTCGCGTTCGATCTCGCCGCAGAACGGAAAGCGGAATTCGAGCTGTGCCTCGAACCATTCCGGCCGGAACTCGAAGCCGTTCTCGCGCAGATCGGCGAGAACATCGAGAAAATCGGCCCAGACAAAGGCGGGCAGCATGAAGCGATCGTGGAGGGACGTGCCCCAGCGGACGAACCCGCCCTCGATGGGCTTGTTCCAGAAGCGTGCGATCAGCGCCCGAACCAGCAATTGCTGTGCGAGGCTCATGCGGGCATTGGGCGGCATTTCAAAGCCGCGGAACTCGACGAGGCCAAGCCGTCCCGTTGGTCCGTCAGGCGAGAACAGCTTGTCTATACAGATTTCCGCCCGGTGGGTGTTTCCAGTGACGTCGATCAAAAGGTTGCGGAAAAGCCGGTCGACCAGCCAGGGCAGAGGCGGTGCACCTCGACCCGGCATCGGCACCTGCGCCATGGCGATTTCGAGCTCGTAGAGACTGTCATGGCGCGCCTCGTCGATGCGCGGGGCCTGGCTTGTCGGACCGATAAAGAGGCCGGAAAACAGGTAGGACAAGGATGGATGCCGCTGCCAGTGAAGGACAAGGCTCTTCAAGAGATCCGGCCGCCGCAGGAACGGGCTGTCATTTGGCGTTTCGCCGCCGACAACGACATGATTGCCGCCGCCCGTGCCGGTGTGCCTGCCGTCGACCATGAATTTGTCGGCGCCGAGGCGCGACTGGCGCGCTTCCTCATAGATCGCCGTCGTCGTTTCGACGCACTCGCGCCAGTTGGCGGCAGGATGGACGTTGACCTCGATGACACCTGGGTCCGGCGCTACGCGAATGACGTTGATGCGCGGGTCCTGCGGCGGACTGTAGCCCTCGATATGAACCGGCAGTCCGAGCTTCGCCGCGGCAGCCTCGGCGGCGCCGACAAGTTCGAGATAGTCCTCCAGCGCTTCAACCGGCGGCATGAATACGCTGAGGCGGCCCTCGCGCGGCTCAACCGAGATCGCGGTGCGCACGGCACCGCCGATATCGCCGAGTTCCTGTTCGACCCGCTCCTGCTGGCCCCCTTCGGCGGCTGTGAATGACGCGACAGCCTGCGGCGTGTCCCGGCCGGCCGGATCTGCCTGAGCAATCGAGTCGGCAAGCGGTCCGCGTTCCACGGAGGGGTCCACGGGCACGATATAGGGATATTCCGAAGGCGGGACATGCGGCAGCGCTCCGAGCGGCAGCCGGTATCCGACCGGCGAATCCCCCGGCACCAGAAAGAGCCTGCCGCGGCGCGTCGTCCACTTTTCGCTGCGCCAGCGCGGGCCGGCAACAGCCTGGCTGTTCCAGCGCTGTACCGGAAGCACATAACCCGTCGGTTCAGTCAGGCCACGTTCGAAGACGCGGGACATGCGGCTGCGCTCTTCCGGGTCTTTGAGTTTCGAATTGGAGGGATCGACATTGGCCGGCAGGTTGCCTTCCTTGACCAGCCACTCGGCCGGATCCTCATAGGCCGGCGCGACCATCTCCGTTTCGACGCCCAGAACATTCGCCATGCCGGTCAAGAGCTTTTCCGCGTCCGCCGGCTTGATCTCGCCCTTGCTGTTTTCGGCAGCGATGAGGTTCGGATCGACCCAGATCGGCTTGCCGTCCTTGCGCCAGTAGAGCGAGAACGTCCAGCGCGGCAGGCTTTCGCCCGGATACCATTTGCCCTGCCCATAATGCAGGAAGCCGCCGGGCGCAAAGCGATCGCGCAGTCGGCGGATCAGCATGTCGGCCTTTTCGCGCTTGGTCGGGCCGACCGCATCGGTGTTCCATTCGCCGGATTCGAAATCGTCGATCGACACGAAGGTGGGCTCACCGCCCATGGTCAGCCGCACGTCGCGCTGCTGCAGCATCGCATCGACCTTGTCGCCCAAGGCATCGAGCGCTGCCCAGGATTCGTCCGAGAACGGTTTGGTTATGCGCGGGTGTTCGGAGACGCGTGTCACATGCATGTCGAAATTGAACTCGACATTGGCGGGTTCGGCCATGCCGGAAATCGGGGCGGCATTCCTGTAGTGCGGCGTTGCGGCGAGCGGAACATGGCTTTCGCCGGTCAGAAGGCCCGAGGTCGGATCAAGTCCGATCCAGCCCGCGCCCGGCAGATAAACCTCGCACCACGCGTGAAGGTCGGTGAAATCCTTGTTCGTCCCCGCCGGGCCATCAAGGGCGACGAGATCGGGTTTCAACTGGATCAGATAGCCGGAGACGAACCGGGCCGCGATGCCGAGATGGCGCAGGACCTGTACGAGCAGCCAGCTGGAATCGCGGCAGGAACCGGTCGCGACGCCGAGCGTCGTATCGGGCTCCTGAACGCCGGTTTCCATGCGGATGACATAGCCTACCTCACGCTGGATACGCGCATTGAGGTCGACGACGAAATTCACCGTATTGGTCGGGTTGCGGTCGATCGTTGCAAGAAACGCGCTCAGCAGCGGACCCGTTGGCTCCGGCTTCAGATAGATCGAGAGGTCGTCCCGGATATCCTCAGGATAGGCGAAGGGCCACGTCTCCGCGATCGGCTCGACGAAGAAATCGAAGGGATTGTAGACCGTCATGTCCGCGACGAGGTCGACCTCGATCTTCAGTTCGGTGACAGGCTCGGGAAACACAAAGCGGGCAAGAAAATTTCCGTAGGGATCCTGCTGCAGGTTGACGAAGTGATTGGAAGGACTGACTTTCAGGGAGTGGCTGAGAACCTTCGTACGCGAATGCGGCGCAGGCTGCAGGCGAATGACCTGAGGTCCGAGCATGATCGGACGGTCATATTTATAGTGCGTCAGATGGTAGACCGCAGCGTGAATTGCCATATCGCCTCAAATAACTAGCCGCGCATCGCGCGAAACAAACTGAAACCTAAACTACTCTCTTTCATAGGGCACGTCTTAAAATGTCCCATTGCCAATTATTTTAGCACTTGAGAATTTTGCCGTATAAACGTGCTTGCCAGCGGAGAAATCCCCGCATAGCATCCGCGCCGATGGTTTCTCCGGGATGACAACACCGGAGGTGAAAAGGGAACACGGTGAGGCGTACCCAACAGGGACCGAGACCGTGGCTGCCCCCGCAACTGTAAGCGGCGAGCGTTGCCTGACGATGCCACTGATCGAACGACCGGGAAGGCCGGGCAAAGCTGAGACCCGCGAGCCAGGAGACCTGCCATCAAGCAAATGATTCGAAACCGGACGGGGTGTGCCGGGAGCGATGCGATGTTGCCGTTTACGGATGACCTTGAGCAACTGCTGAGGCGTCCCGTGATTGGAATATCCACGTTCCCTGTTCCTGTCCTCATGAAGGACAGGTATGCACATCGACCCTCATCATCATCATCGCCTGTGCCCGCACCCTGGCTGGATCCTGCCGGTTGACATTGCTTCGCGTTTGCTATCATACGATATAACATTACATCAGTTGATCGAAGTTTCCTGGGTGCGAAAATTTTCGATTGCCGGAAAACGCCAGCCATGAATTCCATCCTTCTCACCGCTGACACGGTCAGCTATCGAATCGGCGGCAAGTGCCTGGTTGAGGCTGCATCGCTGCAAATTTCACGCGGATCGCGGCTCGCCATTATCGGTCCGAACGGCGCCGGCAAATCCACGCTGCTGCGGATGCTGGCGGGGCTTGCGGCGCCGACAAGCGGGGCCATTCACATTGAAGGCGAGAATATTAACCGCTTGACCCCGCTGGATCGGGCACGCCGCTTCGCCCTCGTCGGCCAGACGGATACGCCGGACCGCCAGTTGCGCGCCATCGACTACGTGGCGCTTGGCCGTATCCCGCATGGCGGGCGCTACAGCGCCGGGACGGATCGCGAGATCGTTGGGGAAGCCATGGACCGTGCCGGCGTCGCGTCGTTTGCGGCGCGGACGGTTGGTTCGCTGTCCGGCGGCGAGCGGCAGAGGCTGCAGCTGGCGCGCGCTCTCGCCCAGCAACCGGCGATCCTGTTTCTCGACGAGCCGACCAATCACCTCGATCCGAAGGCACGCAGCGCCCTGCTTTCGCTCGTTTCCGGGCTCGGCATCACCACCGTCGCCGTCCTGCACGACCTGCCGCTCGTCGCGCCGTTCGCCAGCCATGTCGCCGTCATGCATGCCGGCAAGATCGTCGCCGCCGGCACGCCCAACGAGACATTGACCCCGCGCATTGTCAGCCAGGTGTTCGACCTCGACGTCCTGCGCCTGCGCCACCCGCATCAGGACCGCGAACTCATGGTGTTCGACGTTCCCGGCCCCGTTCAATCTGATAAGTCACGGAGACTCCCATGAAAAAAGCCCTCATCGCGCTCGCGCTCACGCTGCTATCCGCGCCGGCATATGCCTTTCCGGTCACTGTCGACAATTGCGGCACGCCGCTGACTTTCGACGCAGCGCCGAATCGCGCCGTCATCCAGGATATCAACATGAGCGAGATGGCTTTTGCGCTCGGCCTCCAGCCCTCGATTGTCGGCGTGACCGGCATCACCGGCTGGTACAAGCTAGATGAGGCGTTCAAGAAACAGCAAGGATCGATCCCCGAGCTTGCGCCGAAATATCCGACCATCGAGAACCTCGTCGCCGCCAATCCCGATTTCTTCTTTGCCGGCTGGTACTACGGCATGAAGCCGGGCGGCGACGTTACGCCGGACACGCTCGCCCCCTACGGCATCAAGACGCTCGTCCTGACCGAGAGCTGCGTTCATCTCGACAAGAACCGTCCCGCCGCCTCGATGGACCTGCTCTATGGCGATATTGAAAAGCTCGGCAAGATTTTCGGCAGGGAAGCCGAGGCCGACAAGCTGGTCTCTGGCTGGAAGGCCGAGCTTGCCGCGATCAAGGGCAAGATCGGCGGGAACGGCGACACCCGCGTCTTCCTCTATGACTCCGGTGAGGACAAGCCGTTCACGGCCGGCAAGTTCGCCATGCCGTCGGCATTGATCCGCGAAGCCGGCGGCGTCAACATCATGGATGACATGGAGACGAGCTGGGGCACGACGTCATGGGAAACGGTCGCCGCGCGCAACCCGCAATTCCTCGTCCTTCTCGATTATCAGGATGATGCCGGTTATCAGAAGCTTTTGAATTTCCTGAAATCACACCCGGCGATGAAGGAGACGGATGCGGTGAAGAACGAACGCTTCGTCGCCCTGCGCTACGCCGAGATCACGCCCGGACCTGCCAATATCGAAGCCATCGGCAAGATCGCTCGTGCGATGCACCCGGAAGCGTTTTGAGGGGTGACCAGCAACGCCCCTCCCGGCTGCTGCGCAGCCACCCTCCCCACAAGGGGGAGGGAAAAGGCGGCGCCATGCATACGAAAGTCATTGACGAAATGATCCACTCACCCCCCTTGGCCCTGCCGGGCATCTCCCCCACAAGGGGGGAGACCGATTGGCTTCCGGCGATTAGTCCAACCACCACCGGCGGGGTATTGCGCCGAGATGACTGCAGGCTTTTCTCCCCCCTTGTGGGGGGCATTGGCGGCAGCCCAGAGGGGGGTAAATGAGCTTCGCCGCCGCACAACGACGCATGCTTATCGGCGCAAGTGTGGCGATGCTCGCCCTTGCCCTTGCCTCGATTGCCTATGGCTCGACACTGATCCCGCTCGGCGACATCATGCGTGCACTTGCCCATGCCGCCGGTCTCAGCGACACGTCCGTCGCCGCGCCGGTGCAACGCATCATCATCGACCTTCGCCTGCCCCGCGTCGTCCTTGCGCTCTGCGTCGGTGCAGGCCTTGGCGTCATCGGCGCGATGCTGCAGACCGTTACGCGCAACGATCTCGCCGACCCATTCCTCTTCGGCCTCTCCTCGGGCGCGGCCGCCGGTGCCGTCTCGGTGATCAGCATCTTCGGCGATCGCTTCGGCATCTGGACCTTGCCGATTGCCGCGTTTTCGGGCGGCATGCTCGCGGCCCTGCTGGTGCTGGTGCTCGTTCGGCGCATCGAAGGCCAGGGACCCGAACGGCTGATCCTCGCGGGTCTTGCCGTCTCGTTCCTTTTTGCCGCACTCACCAACTATATCGTCTTCCTCGGCGACCAGCGCGCCGCCCACTCCGTGCTGTTCTGGACACTCGGCGGTCTCGGCCTGGCACGGTGGGATAATCTGCCGCTGGCGATCACCGGCCTTGCCGCGATCCTCGCGTTTGCGCTCTTCAACCACCGCCGGCTCGATGCGTTTCTCGCCGGGGAAAACACCGCCGAAAGCCTCGGCGTGCGTGTAGCGCGCACGCGCAGTATCGTTTTTATCGTATGCGCCTTTTCGACCGCGATTTTCGTCTCGGTTGCCGGCGTCATCGGATTTGTCGGCTTGATGATCCCGCATATGGCCCGCCGCTTCGCCGGCCAGCTTCACGCCGGACTGATCGTTGCCAGCGCCATTTTCGGCGCCACCCTGATCCTGCTCAGCGACCTTGCCGCGCGCCTGCTGCTCGCGCCGCAAGAGTTGCCGATTGGAATCGTGACGAGTTCGGTCGGGGCGTTCTTCGTGGTAACGATGCTCTTGCGAAAACCGCGAGGCTAAAGCCGGCCCCGAGCCACGAAATGCGGGTTGGCGAAATCCGCATCATGCGCCTGGTTGCGCCGCCCGTAAGTCAGCGGCCGGCCGTCGAGCGTCAAGGTGATGCCGCCGGCGGCGCGCAGTACGGCATCGCCCGCCGCCGTATCCCACTCCATGGTGCGGCTCAGCCGAGGATAGATGTCGGCCTCGCCGCGCGCGAGCAGGCCGAATTTCAGCGATGAACCAACCGAAACGCAATCGGCGATGGCGAATTGGTCGAGATAGGCGTCGGTTTCCGGCGTCCGGTGCGAGCGGCTCGCAACCGCGACCAGAACGTCGGGAGCCGAACGGCAGGCAATGGCCTGACGTTCGATCACGCTGCCGTTGCGATCGATCGTCACTTGTTGCGCCCTCTCGGGACCGCCGGTGAAGAGGAGGCCGCGCACGGGAGCGTAGACGAGGCCGAGCACTGGTACGCCGTTTTCGATGAGTGCGATGTTGACGGTGAAGTCGCCATTGCGGCTGACGAACTCCCGGGTACCATCGAGTGGGTCCACCAGATAAAAGCGGGTGCCAAGATCGCCGGGGATATGGCCGCCTGCGATCTCTTCCTCGGCAACAATGGGTATGCCCGGTGTCGCACCCCGCAACGCCTGAAGGATGATCGCCTCGGCGGCGTGGTCGGCTGCAGTCACGGGTGATTTGTCGTCCTTGAGTTCGACAGCGCAGCCTTCCTCGAAGATACGCAGGATCTCCTGACCGGCAACAATCGCGGTTTCTTCGAAGAGGGTGAGCAGATCAGAGTGGAATGTCATGCGGTGCTCTCTGGTCTCCTGGGAATTTCCCTTCCAAGGGGGGGACCAATGCGAAGGTTCTGTCACGTTCAACGACATTCGAAGTGCCGGCGGACATGCCTATGCGATCTCCCCCGTTGTGGGGGAGATGGGCGGCAACCCAGAGGGGCGTGAGCGCGAATTGCATGACTTGCTCTAGATGGACCACGAACTCTGGTCGTAATTGAAGATGATGCCACGCTCAGCAAGCAGGTTTTCGACCTCGGAGGCAAGCTCTTCCGTCGTTCGCCCGACGGTTTTCAGATGAAGTTCCGGGGCCTTTGGCGCTTCATAGGGCGAATCCACGCCGGTGAAGTTCTTGATCTCACCGCGCAGCGCCTTGGCGTAAAGTCCCTTCGGATCGCGGCGGGCGCATTCCTCGAAGGGCGTATCGACGAAGATCTCCATGAATTCGCCGTCGCCAAGCAATTCACGCGCCATGCGCCGCTCGGAGCGGAAGGGCGAAATGAAGGAGACCAGCACGATCAGCCCCGCATCCACCATGAGCTTTGCCACCTCGCCGACGCGTCGGATATTCTCCACGCGATCTTCCTCGGTGAAACCGAGATCGCGATTGAGGCCGTGGCGGACATTGTCGCCGTCAAGGATATAGGTGTGCTTGCCCAGTGATGAGAGACGCTTTTCGACAAGGTTCGCAACCGTGGATTTGCCCGAACCGGAGAGCCCGGTGAACCACAGCACGGCCGGCTTTTGATCCTTCAGTGCCGCACGCGATGCCTTATCGACGTCGAGCGCCTGCCAGTGGACGTTCGATGCGCGGCGAAGCGCAAAATCGATCATGCCGGCGCCAACCGTGGCATTGGTCAGACGATCGATGAGGATAAACGACCCGGTCGAACGGTTCGACTTGTAGGAATCAAAGGCGATCGGTTCCTGCGTCGAAATATTGCAGACCCCGACCTCATTCAAATCGAGCGATTTGGCAGCAACTTCAGCGAAGCTGTTGATATCGATTCGATGTTTGAGATCGGTGATCGTGGCGGTGACCTGATCGGTCTCGGTGCGCAGGATATAGGAACGGCCCGGAATGAGCGCATGCTCGGCGAACCAGACAAGATGGGCCGCGAACTGGTCCGCGACTTCAGGGCGCGCGCCCGGCGCAACCAGCATGTTGCCGCGCGAAACCTCGACCTCATCTTCCAGCACGATGGTAACCGCCTCGCCCTCGCCGGCGCGATCGAGATCGCCATCCCAGGTGACGATGCGCTTGACGCGCGATGTCTTGCCGGACTTCGCCACGACGACCTCGTCGCCGGGCGCTACGGAACCCGAGGCAATAGTTCCGGCGAACCCGCGAAAATCGAGATTGGGGCGATTGACGAATTGGACCGGAAACCGGAAAGGGCGTTCTTCGGCGGTGCGATCAAGCGGCACGGTTTCGAGATGTTCGAGCAGCGAGGGACCCTTATACCAGGGCAACTTATCGGATGCGCCGATGACATTGTCGCCATAGCGAGCCGAAAGCGGGATCGACTGTATCGAATTGAATCCAAGCTTGCCCGCAAACGCCTGATATTCCTCGACGATCCTGTCGAAAATCTCCTCAGAGTAGTCGACGAGATCGATCTTGTTGACGGCCAGAACGATATTGCGGATGCCAAGAAGGGAGGCGATGAAGCTGTGACGCCGCGTCTGCTGCAGCACGCCTTGCCGCGCATCGACGAGCACAATGGCGAGATCCGCCGTCGAAGCGCCGGTCGCCATGTTGCGGGTATATTGCTCGTGCCCGGGCGTATCTGCGACGATGAACTTGCGTTTCGGTGTCGAGAAGAAGCGATAAGCCACATCGATGGTGATGCCCTGCTCGCGCTCAGCCTCAAGGCCATCGACAAGCAAGGCGAAGTCAATATCGTCTCCATTCGTTCCGTGCTTGCGGCTGTCATTGGTCAGGGCGGCAAGCTGATCCTCGAAGATCAGCTTTGTGTCGTAGAGCAGCCGGCCGATCAGCGTCGACTTGCCGTCATCGACGGAGCCGCAGGTCAGGAAGCGCAAGAGCGACTTCTTTTCCTGTTCGGCCATATAGGCGTTGATTTCCTCGGCGGCTGCTTCGGCTGCGGACAACTCGATCTGGGCTAGTTTACTCATCAGAAATAGCCCTCACGCTTTTTCTTTTCCATGGAGCCGGCTTCGTCCTTGTCGATCATGCGGCCCTGCCGCTCCGACGTGCGCGAAACCAACATTTCGCCTACGATCTGCGGAAGCGTCGTGGCGCTCGATTCAACAGCGCCGGTCAGCGGGTAGCAGCCAAGGGTCCTGAACCGAACCATCTTGTCCTGCAGCACCTCGCCCGGCAGCATCTGCATCCGTTCGTCATCGCGCATGATCAGCATGCCATCGCGCTCCACGATAGGCCGCTTGGCGGCGAAATACAGGGGAACGATCGGAATCTCCTCCTGCATAATGTACTGCCAGATGTCGAGTTCGGTCCAATTGGAAATTGGAAAGACGCGGATCGATTCACCCTTGGCGACGCGGGTATTGTAGATCTTCCACATTTCCGGACGCTGGTTCTTCGGGTCCCAGGAATGCTGGGCATTGCGGAAGGAAAAGATGCGTTCCTTGGCGCGTGACTTCTCTTCGTCGCGGCGCGCGCCGCCAAAGGCAGCATCGAAGCCATATTTGTCGAGTGCCTGGCGCAGAGCCACCGTCTTCATGATGTGGGTATGCGTGTTCGAACCATGAACGAAGGGGCTGATGCCCTGCTCGATGCCTTCCTGGTTGCTGTGGACAAGAAGATCGAACCCAAGCCGCTTAGCTTCTGAATCACGAAACGCGATCATCTCCTTGAATTTCCACGTGCTGTCGACATGGAGAAACGGGAATGGCGGTTTTGCCGGATAGAACGCCTTCATCGCCAGATGCAGCATGACGGACGAATCCTTGCCGATGGAATAGAGCATCACCGGCTTGGCGAAGGTTGCCGCAACTTCACGGAAAATGTGGATTGCCTCGGCTTCAAGACGCTGAAGATGCGTCAGGTTCTTGGTCATCAAAATCACTATCCACTTGTGCCGGTCGCGTTATTGGCGCCAGCAAAAATCATCCAGGACACCGGCGTCCTTCGACTGCCGGAACGTGCCGCAAACATAGTGGAACAGCAGCGGTTTAGAAAAGGATGGTTTCACGCCTCGCGCAAAATCGACGCCAATTTATTGCCGTTGCAGGCGAAATCTAAGAACGCCATGCTCCTGTCGAGTGGCGTCCAACCACAACCGTTTTAAAAACCTTCTATCGTGGAAAATTCATCCGGCCTTGCGATCGCCAAGACCAGCGATGAATTTATCGAACGCCTTCGCATCGGCATAGGACTTCTGCGTGCCTTCGCGGGTGATCGAATCGGCGGCATAGAGCGCAGCCCTGCGCAGCGAGGCTTCGACGTCGCGGCCTTCCACGTAGAACCGGGCAAAGCTGCCGATGAAGGCGTCGCCAGCTCCCGTCGTATCCTTGGGCTGGACCTTCAGCGGCTCGATCAGCGTCGCCTTGTCAGCAGTGATCAGCCGCGCGCCACGCGAGCCAAGGGTGACGATGACGGTGCGAATGCCCTTGGCGATCAATGAGCGGGCCGCAGTCTCGATTTCGGCATCGGTACCGGTCGGCATGCCGGTCAGCAATGCGAGCTCCGTTTCGTTCGGCACGAGAAACGTCGCTTTGGTGACCTTCCCGGCATCGAGGTCCGGCGCGGCAGGCGCCGGATTGAGAATGGTCTCGATGCCATGCTGGTCGGCAAAGGCGATCGTGTAGTAGACCGTCTCCAGTGGAACTTCCAGCTGCATGAGAATGAGATCGCACCGCTTCAGGTCTTCAGCGGCGGCATCGATATCCGCCGGCTTCAACTCGTTGTTGGCGCCCTTGATGATCAGGATGGAATTTTCGCCATGCTCGTCGACGAAGATCGGCGCAACGCCGCTTGACTGGCCGGCAGCCGTATCGACATGGGTGATGTCGATGCCATTGTCCTGCAAATTGCGGATCGTACTCTGGCCGAAGACATCGTCGCCCACCCTGGTCACCATCATGACGTCGGCGCCGAGTTTTGCGGCCGCGACCGCCTGATTGGCGCCCTTGCCGCCGAACCCCATCGCGAACGCCGGCGCTTCGACTGTCTCGCCGGGTGCGGGCATGCGGACGATCGAAGTAACCAGATCCGTCATGTTGCTGCCGACAACGGCGATACGGTGGGGCATGTGCGTATTCCTTGTGTAGTCCAGTCGTTTGGAATTTTTCTATATCAGCGATCTTGCGGAAAGAAACGGTGCCTTATCGATCGGTGTTGCGAAATGCGTTGAGAGCAATGACCAAAAGCAGGAAGCCTCCCCAGATGAAATCGATGAGGTGATTGGAGAAGCGCAGGATCTGGAAGCCGGATGAGAGTAGCATCAGCGCAACCAGCGCGATGGACACGCCAAGCACCCTGCCCTTGCCGCCAGCCGGGTTTGTGCCGCCAAGCACAGCGATCAGGATGGCTTGCAAGAGGTAGGATGCGCCATAATCCGATTTCGCGGCATTGGTGCGCCCCGAAAGAATGATGCCGGCAATGGCGGCGAGAAACCCGGTCAGCATATAGGAATAGAAGATCATCCGATCCTTGCGCAGGCCGGCAAAGACGGCGGCGCGCGGGTTGGTGCCGATGAGCATGAGATTGACACCGAGTGTGGTGCGCGTGAGCAGAACGGCGACCGCACCGGCAACGACGACGAACAGGATGAACGGCGTTGCGAGGCCCAGGATCTTGCCGTTGCCGATATAGTTCCAGCCATCCGGGAATCCGACGATCGCCGGGCCGCCAGTGAGGACGACAGCGAGGCCGGTGAAGATCTGGCCGGTGCCGAGCGTCGCAAGGATCGGCGTAATGCGCAGTTTGGCGATGAGAAAGCCGTTGAGGACACCCGCCAAGAGACCGATCGCCAGCGCCATCAATATGCCGATGCCCGTATAAAGCATGATCATGCCGGTGGACTGGTCAGTTCCGGTGATGACATGGTGGAAGAACACGCCGGCGAGAATTCCGGCGAGGTTGGCGATGCCAACGACCGAAAGATCGATACCGCCGGTCAGCATCGCGATCATCATGGCGATCGCGAGAATGCCGAGTTCCGGCATGATGTAAGTGATTGATTCGAAGTTGTAGTAGCGCAGGAACTTGTCGGGGTTGAGATAGGACATCAGCGCGAAGACCAGCACGGTGATCACGAGAAGCAGCAGGATATTGCGGTCCTGCCCGAAAATGCGCTTGGCGATAGAGCTGTTCTGCATGTCCTGTCTCACACCAGTTTCTTGCGATCGCGCCAGGCGGTGAGCGCCGTGGCGATGATGATGATGAGGCCCACGACCACCCGCTGCCAGGTGGTATCGACCTTCATGATGATGAGGCTGTTCTTGACCATAACCAGCATGAACACCCCAAGCAGCGTGCCGATGACGCTGCCGCGTCCGCCGAAGATGGACGCGCCGCCGAGGACCACGGCTGCGATGACATCAAGCTCGAGGCCGACGAAATCGCGGGGATTGGCAAGCCAGATCATCGAACCATGCAATAGACCGGCAAACCCGGCCAGCGCACCGGCGAAACAGTAGACGACGAACAGCGTGTTGCGGGTATTGAAGCCGACCCGGCTTGCGGCCTCCGGCGCACCGCCGAGAGCGAACACCGAGCGCCCCATCATGGTGTAGCGTAGGAACAGATGTGTGAGGAGCGCGAGGCCGAAATAGATGAGGATCATCGCGGTCAGGCCGAAATTGGTGCCGCTTGCAGAAGTCAGGCTGATGAGGTCCGTCTTGGCGAAGGCGATCAACTGCTGAGGCATCTTGTCGATGTTGATCATGCTGGTGCCAACGAGGCCAAGCAGCAGGCCGCGCACGACGCTGCCCGTACCGAGGGTGACGATCAGCGGAATCATGCGGAAGCTATGGATGAAGAAGGCGTTGAAAGCCCCGAGAAAAGTGCCGATCAGCGTTGCGGCGACGAAGGGCAGGAGCACACCGCCATAGCCATAATAGATCATGACCTTGATCGTAAGGTACATGGCGGCGACGGCAAAAGCTGTGAAGGAAACATCGATGCCGCCAGAAATCATCACAACAAGGACGCCAAGCGCCAGGATGCCGATGATCACGTTGGCCCGCAATAGTCCGAACAGGTTGTCAAGCGACCAAAAGGCCGGGTTGATCAGTCCGATGATGATCATCGCAGCAACAAGAATGCAGGCGATGATGAATTCCGATCGACGAAACAGAGTCATTTCAAGGCCTTCAGCCGGTCGTTTAAAGCGTCTTCATGCAAGGAATCAGGTCCGATTTCATCGACGAAACGCCCTCGGTGCATGATGATGATGCGGTTGCAGTTCTGGACAAGTTCCGGCACGTCGTCGGAAATCATCAACACGGCCAGACCGTTCTCGACGGCCAGTTCCCGAATCTTGCGATGGATCTGCGCCTTGGAGCCAACGTCGACGCCGACAGTCGGGCCATTGAGAATGAGCACCCTTGCGCCCGTCAGCAGCCAGCGCGCCAGCACGACGCGCTGCTGATTGCCGCCGGACAGATGGTTGACCGGCGTTTGCGGACCAGGCGCAGCAATCTGCATCGCACCGAACATGCCCGACGTTGCCGCAGCCGTTCGCTTGCGATCAATGAAGATGCCGCGCACGAAATTGTTGAGCGATGTCGCCAGCATGTTGCGTTCGATCGATTGCGGCAAAAACAGACCCTCGCTGAGCCGATCCTCCGGAACGTAGGCGATGCCGGATCCGATGGCATCCTGCACTGTCGCCGGATGCACTTCCCTGCCGTCGACCTTCACTGTCCCGGTAAATTTTGGGTTCATGCCGAAGAGCGCCAACGCAAGCTCGGTGCGGCCGGCGCCGATCAATCCCGACAGGCCGACGATCTCGCCGGCATGGAGCGTCAGGTTGATATCCTCGATACTTCCCGGCACAGAGAGATTGCGGACCTCTAGCCGCGGCGGGCTGTCTCCAACGGCAGGCTCCCAAACGTAGCTCTGATCGGTGAGATCATGCCCGGTCATGGCGCGGGTGATCTTCGGCTCGTTGAAATCGGTAATCGGGCCTTCGGCCACCTTCTTGCCGTTGCGCAAGACGGTCAGCCGTTCGCTGATTTCGAGCATCTCGCGCATCTTGTGGCTGACGAACAGGACGGCGATGCCCTGCGCCTGGATATCGCGCACGATACGGAAGAGCGCATCGACCTCTGGCCGCGTCAGCGCCGTCGTCGGCTCGTCCATGATGATGAGCCGGGCATTGACCATGACGGCGCGGGCAATTGCGATGATCTGCTTGCCGGACGTCGGTAAGGTTTCGACATCGGCGTCAAGGTCCATCGTAACGCCGAGACGTGCGAGTGCCTGTTCGGCAAGGTTGCGGGCACGCGTCCAGTCGACGATGCGGCGTTTTTCGAGAAGCATCGTATTGAGCGCGAGGTTTTCGAGAACGCTGAGGTTCCCGAAGAGAGAAAAATCCTGATAGATGACCTGAATGCCATGCTGTACCGATTGAGCGGGCGTCATGCCGGTTACCGGGACGCCGTCGATGCGTATTTCGCCTTCGGTCGGCTGATAGACGCCAGCCATGATCTTGATGATCGTGGATTTGCCGGAACCGTTCTCACCGGCAAGGCAGTGAATTTCACCGGGCTTGATCGCCAGCGAAACCGCGTCCAGCGCCACGAGGCCGCCGAAACGTTTGCTGATATTATTCAGCTCCAGAAGATACTCGCTCATGCTTGCTCCGGCCATTCGAAATGTCCGGGCGACAACGCTGCCGCCGCCCGGACAAAAAGGCAAAATCAGAAGTTATAAGGGGCCATGTTATCGACCGTGACGCCAACCCAACCAGCGCCGTAGAGCAGGTTTGGCTTGGAAGCGTCGGGCGCTGTGAGGCTCGTATAGCCGGGAAGGCCGAGGTCGAGGCCTGGCTTGATCTCGGCGTTCTTCTTTTCGAGCGCCATGACGGCAAGCTCGTTCATGGCATAGCCGGCAACGGCGGGATCCCAGAACTGGATATACTGGATGTCGCCATTCTTCAGGTATTCACCGGCAACCGAAACCAGACCTGTTCCCGCGAAGAAGACCTTGCCCTTCAGACCGCCCTCTGCGATCAGGCGCCCTGCGCCAGCCGAAGTCGGCATCGGCGCGCCAAGAATACCGGTAACGTCCGGATAGGTGGTCATCGCCTCTTTCAGCTTGTTGTAGTCCTGATTGGCGTCGTCATAGGTTTCGAGGCGTTCGGTCGCCAGCGACATTTCAGGAAAGTTCTTCTTCTGATATTCGATGGCGCCGTCGATCCAGTCCATCTGCGACTTCGAGGTCAGGCTACCGACCGTCGCAAGATACTTGCCCTTGCCGCCCATGTTCTTGGCAAGCACTTCCATGAGCTTGGCGCCATAGGCCTTGTTGTCGAAGGCTTCGAGCTCGTAATCGACATTGACGATGTTGGAGGCTTCATGGGCGATGACGACGATCCCGCGGTCGCGGGCCTTCTTCAGCACCGGCTCCACCGCCTCGACCGAGAACGGCACGATGCAGATGGCATCGACGCCCTGTGCAATCAGGTTTTCAACGATCTGGACCTGCGCAGCAGCGTCGGCCTGGCTCGGCCCGACCATCCAGGTATCCATCCCGGTATCCGATTTGAACTGTTCAACGCCGGCGCGCATGCGGTCGAACCAGGCAATGCCGTCGACCTTGACCACGGTGGCGATGGAATAGGTCTTGCCGCTAGCCGACGTGACATATTCCTTTTTGACTTTGGATGTATCGATCGGCCCTTCGGCCTTTGCCGGCGCGACAAGAGCCGCGACAATGGCGAGTGATGCGAGCAGTTTCTTCACAGGCATATCCTCCTTGGTTGTTGCCCAAACCGTGCGGAATGGCATGGCCACCCGCCGACCTTTCGAAGTGTCAGGAAGAAAACTGGAGGCAAACGATCAAACGCACGCGGCAGTGCGCCGCGACCTTGGTATGCCTTGCCGATCTTCGCGCCGGACCGCTCCCGTCCAGATGCGAATGCTTACTCCCTGCGATTCATACTTACGTGATGAAACGTTTCATTCAACATTCAAGATGATGCGGCGCTTGTCAATATGGAAGCGACGCATGGAACAAATGTTATTTGAAATGTTAAAGTGTATGCAATTCAGGGGTGCAGAACGGTCGATATTTCGAGTGCCCAGGCCAAGATTTCCGTGATTTCCGAGTTGGCTGGGGCGCCTGGATTCGAACCAGGGAATGGCGGTACCAAAAACCGCTGCCTTACCACTTGGCTACGCCCCAAAATCTTGCTGTCTATCCAGGCGAAGCGCCCGACCGCGCGGCCTTATAACCTCTGGCTCGGGGTTGCGCAACGTGAATGATCGGCCATTTGTCGCTCTTCGCAATTGTTTCCATATAATTTTCGTGACAAGGGTGACTTTGAATTCACGCCGTTCCGAACGAGGCCCGGATTGCCCTTTGCTGTATTGCTTGCGCCATTCATCGCCACTGCCATCGGCGCTGCCATACTGCTTGCGGCCATCATAAGGCTCCTGCCGAGCAATTTCCTCGGCGCTACCATTACGGAGCGGTCCAACCATACGCAGCCGGCGCGCCAGCTTGGCGGCCTTGCCATTATCCCGGCAGTCCTCCTGGCGCTGTGGATATTCGGCCCGGCAGCCGGTCTCGACTGGCGATTTCTTGCCTCGAGCAGCGCCGCCGCGCTTATCCTGTGGGTCACGGGGTTTTTCGACGACCGCCATCATCTGCCCGAAAGTGTCCGGCTGATCGCACAATTTCTCGCGGCCGGAATAGCCGTCTATGGCCTCGGCAGTGAATTCCGGCTGCTGCCCGACCTCCTGCCGTTCGCCGTCGAGAGGCTGCTCCTTGCCTTTGCGCTCGTCTATTTCATCAACCTCACCAACTTCATGGACGGTCTCGACCTGATGGTCGTCGCCGGGCTTGGCATACCGCTGGCGCTGGCTGCGGTTCTCGCGGCGATCGGCCTCGTGGCTTCGGGTACGGGCGTGCTTGCCGCCTGCCTCGCAGGAGGCCTCTTGGGATTTGCTCTGTTTAACCGCCCGAAAGCGCTGGTTTTTCTCGGCGATTCCGGCAGCCTGCCGATCGGGCTTTTGAGCGGGCTTGCCTTCTTCCTGGTTGCCCGCGACCTTTCAATCGCCGCAGGCCTGCTTTTGCCGCTGTTCTTTATCGCCGACGCCACATCGACGCTGTTGATGCGGCTTGCGGCACGCGAGAACATTCTCGCTGCCCACTCCAAGCATGCCTATCAGATCGCCAAGCGGTCGGGCTGGTCGGTCTGGCAAATCGTTACCTGCGTCGGCGCACTGAATTTCATCCTCGGCATCTGCGCCTTCCTGACATTCGATGGCGGGCTTGTTGCGGCCGGCGCAATTTGCGCCGGACTGCTGGCAGTGACGTTGCTGCTGTCACGCTTTCGCAGCGCTGGACAACGAAGTCTTTAAGACGTTGCGCGCTCGTAGAGCAGCTTGCGGACGCCTTCAGTATCGCGCCGCTCGATCAGAAGCTGGAGTTCTGCCACAGCATCCGGCAGGCGGTCGGCGGCGTTGGACCGGCGTTGGGCGCGCAGGATTTTTGTATGGCTCGTCGACCCGACGCCGGTGGGATCATAGAACAGTTCCTCATGCAGCTTTTCACCGTCGCGAATGCCCACCGTGACGATCTCGATGTCGCCATCGGGGTTGCTGCTGTCCTTCACCGACAGTCCGGCGAGCAGGATCATGTTTTCGGCAAGATCGCGGATACGCACCGGTTCGCCCATTTCCAGCAGCAATATGTCGCCGCCCTCGGAAAGCGCGCCGGCCTGGATGATGAGCTCGGCAGCTTCGCGCACGGACATGAAATAGCGGGTCATGTCGTCATGGGTAACCGTCAGCGGCCCGCCCTGCGCGATCTGCTCGCGAAAGAGCGGCACCACCGACCCGCTTGAACCGATGACATTGCCGAAACGGACCGAAGCAAATATCTGCCCGGTCCCCTGCTCCCTGGCGATATCGCCCTGATGCCGTACGATAAGTTCCGCCCAGCGCTTGGTCGCCCCCATGACATTGGAGGGCCGAACGGCCTTGTCGGACGAGATCAGCACGAAGTTCCGCACCCCCGCCTGCTGTGACATTGCGGCCAGCACGTCGGTGCCGATGACATTGTTGCGCGCGCCCTCGACGACGTTCTCTTCGACAAGCGGCACATGCTTGTACGCGGCGCAATGATAAACATTTTCAACCTTGTGCTCGGCGAGCAGCGCGCGGATCAGCGAAGCATCGCTGATCGAACCAAGCGCCGGAACGATCACGCAATCGGTCATGCCCGCCAGCTCGCGCTGGAGCTGGTAGATGCTGTGCTCGTTGACATCGAAGACAATGAGCTTGGCGGGCGCAAGCTTGACGATGGTGCGGCAAAGCTCCGAGCCGATCGAGCCGCCGGCGCCGGTAACAAGGATTACCCGGCCTTCCACGGTCTTGTCGAGCAAGGTCGGGTCGGCCGGAACGGGCGAGCGGCCGAGCAGGTCGTCAATGTCGATATCACGCAGGTGGCTGACCAGATACTTGCCGGCCGTGAGGTCGGAGATGGCCGGGAGAATACGAACCTTGACGTCCAGAGCCTTCAATCGACCGATCAGCCGGCGACGCTCGATGCCGCTCAGCGATGATGTCGTGACGATCAGTTCGCTGATACCGAAATTATCGATCAGCGTCTCAAGGTGCTGCGTGGGGTAGACGCGGATACCGAGGATATCCATGCCGTGCAGGCTCCGGTCGTCGTCGATGAAACCGGCAACGGATACCTCGTTCTGGCTGCGCAGCGCATTGGCAAGCTGGCGTCCCGCATCGCCCGCACCGAAAATCAGACATTGCCGCGCCATGAGCTTGTCGCGCAGTGCACTCCACAGCAGCCATTTGGCGCCGAAGCGGCTGCCGCAGATGATGCCAATGCTCAGCACCCAATAGAGGAAGGGAATAGCGCGCGGCACGCCCTCTGCGCCGGTCATGAGCGTGAGGAACGCCAGGCAGACCCAGAGAATGACAGAGATGGTTACCGCCTGGATCATCGTCCAGATGGCCTTGTCCGGCAGGTAGCGGATGACGGCGCGATAGAGTCCGAAGCGGATGAACACCGGCAGCCCGATCAGCGGCGCGGCAACCATCAAAAGTGCCTGTTCGCTGTTCGGAATAAAGAATGTGCCAAATCGCAGCAGATAGCTGAGCCAAACGGCAAAGGTCAGCGCGATCACGTCGAATACGACCAGGATCAGTTGCTTGTAACGACGCGGCATCATCGAGACGCCCTGCCGAAAATTTTCCAGTGTCATTGATCCTCGATGTTCACGGCATGCAGACGGGCTTGATAAGGGACGTTCAAAAGCACCTTTGCGCAAGGGATGAGCCGGGCAGGCGTCTCGCCCTACAACGGAACCCCAAACGGACGCAAGACCAGTAACATAGGGCTACATAAATGCAATGACCGGCAGCTCGTCAATCAATCACCATGTGCATCGCCGGTTTATCCAACACAATCACAACGGCTGTACTGTCCCGGCAATGGCGAAGCGCGGAAAGGACAGCCACATGGATCAAACGTCGAACCTCAAATTGCCCTACATCGCCCCCTCGCAGGCGCAAAAGCATGTAACGCACAACGAGGCGATACGCGCGCTCGATGCTCTGGTGCAATTATCGGTGTTGAATAGCAATGCGCAGGCGGCGCCATCCAATCCCGCTGAAGGCGACCGCTACATTATCGGATCCGGGGCAAGCGGGGCCTGGGCCGGCAAGGATCAGCAGGTCGCCGCCTTTCAGGATGGTGCATGGGCGTTCTTTCAGCCCCTTGAGGGCTGGTCCGCATGGGTAGCCAAGACCGCGAACTTCCTTGTGTTTACGAATGGCGCGTGGAAGGCCGCTGCAAGCGGTGGTACCAATCCCGTGAATGCGGTCGGCATCCAGACTGTCGCGGATGATACGAACCGCCTCGCCGTGAAAAGTCCGGCATCACTGTTTGACCACGCGGGCACGAGCCATCAAATCAAGATCAACAAGTCCGACGACAACCAGGCAGCGTCGCTCCTCTTCCAGTCGAACTATCAGGGCCGCGCCGAAATGGGCACGATATGGGGCCGCGACTTCCGTATCAAGACCAGTGCGGACGGCAGTAGCTGGCGCGATGTCATGATCGCCGACAATGCGACCGGCGTCGTGCGTTTCCCCAATGGCATTGCCAGCGCTGCCACCGGTAAACGCCTTTCCGGGCTTGTCTTTTTGCCGGCCGGGCCCGATGCGACGATCTATCAAATGCCGGGCAGCGCCACGTCGGCCGCCGCCAAGGTCGCCTCGATCGCCGCCGACATCATCACGCTCGCTGCCAATAGCGCCGTGAGCTTGTTTGGAACGGCCATGCGCGACGTCGCGATGGTCCGGCTCTGGAATGTCACCAAATCGCCAGCCCAGTCGGCCTGGGTCAAATGGGACACCGCCCTCAACGGACTTCAGGTCGTAAACGCCGATCATATCAAGCAATGGGCCTCCGGCGATGCGCTGCAGATCGTCGATCCGGTCAAAAAGACAATCGCTATCGATATCTCGCCGCTGATGCAAAAGCGGCTCGGCGGCGTGTTCGCACAGGACGGTGTGCTGCTGACGATCGTCAATTCGGGCAATTCCGTCGGCAGCCTCGTCCTGCCAAGTTCCGATCTGTCACCCCAGTCCGGAGCGAACCTCGTCTATTTCCGCGGCGATGAGACGCGCGTGTTCAACATTGCCGGTGTTTATGGCTGATCAACTGCCCCGATAGGTCGAATAGGACCAGGGAGTGACCAGAAGCGGCACGTGATAATTTGCGTTCGTGTCGGCAATCGCGAAGCGTATCGGCACATCGTCGAGAAAGGCCGGGGTGTCGAGCGCAACGAGCTTGTGCTTGAAATATTCCTCGACGAAAAACGTCAGCTCGTAGCGGCCGACCGCCATCTCGTCGGCTGCAAGGAGCGGCTTGTCGGTCCGGCCATCCGCGTTGGTAACGGCGGTTTTGAGAAGGACAGGCCCGCCCTCCTCGATACGATGGAGTGTCAGGGCCATCCCGTCCGCGGGCTTTCCGGCGGAATTATCGAGAACATGCGTGGATAACTTTCCCATGTGAGGTCCTTAAGTGATCAAATCGTGCAAGCGAAACCGCGCAATCAGCGCGATCTGCCGTAAAGCTTCGGCGACTTCCTCGCCGGCATTGTGATCGAGGCGCTGGCGAAACGCCGCCATGATCGAGTGCTTGTTATGGCCGCGCACGGCAAGGATAAATGGAAAACCGAAACGGCTCTGATACGCGTTGTTGAGACGATGGAACTCCTCGAATTCCTCGTCGGTCAGCCGGTCTAGGCCAGCCCCGCGCTGTTCGCTGGTTGATTCGACGGTAAGACTGCCCTGGCGCGCCGCCTTCCCTGCCAAATCCGGATGCGCACGGATCAAGCCCAATTGTGCCGCCTGACCGGCCTTTTCGACGGCGACGACCATGGCGCCGTGCAGGATCTCGACGCTGGTGAACGGTCGCTGGCCGGCGACCGCCTCGGCGACCCACGGCGAATGTTCGAAGACACCGCCGAGCGCGCCAACGAATTCCTCCGTGCTGGCACTGTTCAGTTGTTCAAGCCTCATGTCCCCTCCCTCTCAAGCTGTTCGGTTGGCTTTGGCCTCCCCTACTGACCGTAGAACATTTTCGGGCGTTGCCGGAGAATCGAGATGCGGAACGCCAGCGTGGATCGAGGCGATAGCGTCGCGGATCGCCAGCCAGACCGAAATGCCGAGCATTAATGGTGGTTCGCCAATCGCCTTGGAGCGAAATACCGTCTCCTCGTGGTTCGGCATATTATCGAGAATGCGGACGTTGAATTCGGGCGGAACGTCGCGCGATCCCGGTATCTTGTAGGTCGAAGGTCCGACGGTGCGCAATTTGCCGGCCTTGTCCCACCATAGTTCCTCGCAGGTAACCCAGCCCATGCCCTGCACAAAGGCGCCCTCGATCTGGCCAAGGTCGATGGCGGGATTGAGCGGCGAGCCGACGTCCTGAAGGATATCGGCCCTGAGGCAACGGGTCTCGCCGGTCAGCGTGTCGATCGCAACTTCAGCAACCGCTGCTCCGTAGCTGAAATAGAAGAACGGGCGGCCCTTCATCGTTTTGCCGTCCCAATGGATCTTGGGCGTCGCATAATGGCCGGCCTCGGAAAGCTGAACGCGCTTGGCCCAGGACATTTTTGCAAGTTCGCCGAACGAAATCGATTCATTGCCGGCATGAACTCGCCCCTCGCGGTAGACGATCACGTCTTCCTCGACGTCGAAATGTTCGGCGGCCACGCGCGTCATGCGCGCCTTAATCGCGGTCGCCGCCTTGAAGGCTGCCATGCCGTTGAGGTCTGAGCCGGTCGAAGCGGCCGTCGCGCTGGTGTTCGGCACCTTGCCGGTCGCAGTGGAGGATATCCGCACCATGTCGAGCTCGACTTGGAACACTTCGGCGACAACTTGCGCGACTTTGACGAACAGCCCCTGCCCCATCTCGGTGCCGCCGTGATTGAGGAAGATCGAGCCGTCGAGATAGACATGGACGAGCGCGCCGGCCTGATTGAGCGAGGTCAAATTGAAGGAAATGCCGAATTTGATCGGCATCATGGCGAGGCCGCGCCTTATGACAGGATTCGTCGCATTATGCGCATCGATCTCGGCACGACGGCGGCTCCAGTCGGCTGAGGCAAGCACGGCTTCGGTGACCTCGACCAGGCGGTTGTCTTCTACCTTCTGGCCATACGGCGTCATATCGCCGGTTTCGTCGCCATAATAATTGATGGCGCGGACGTTGTTGGGCTCGAGCTTCAGCTCGCGTGCGATCGTATCGATGATGCACTCGATGGCGATAATGCCCTGGGGCCCGCCAAAGCCGCGAAATGCGGTGTTCGAAACGGTATTCGTCTTGCAGGCATGACCGACAAAGCGGGCATGGGGGATGAAATAGGAATTGTCTGAATGGGTCAGGGTGCGCGTGATCACCGGCCCCGTGAGGTCGGGGAGATTGCCGGCCCGGGCCAGATACTCGATGTCGAGCCCAAATATGCGCCCCCTGCTGTCGACGCCCGCCTTCCAGTTGACGACATAATCATGCCGCTTGCCGGTGGCGACCATGTCGTCGCGTCGCTTCAGGCGCATCTTGCACGGCTTGCCCGTCTGGGCCGCGATCAGCGCCACCGCGCAGGCGATGATGGTCGGCTGGCTCTCCTTGCCGCCGAAACCGCCGCCCATGCGCCTCACCTGGCATTCGACCGCATTGGCATGAACGCCAAGGACGAGCGCCACATGGTGCTGGACTTCGGTCGGATGCTGGGTCGAAGAATGGACCAGCATTTCCCCGTTCTCGCCGGGAATGGCATAGGCGATATGGGTTTCAAGGTAGAAATGATCCTGTCCGCCCATGCGCAACTTGCCGGAGATGACATGGGGCGCGCCGGAGAGCGCCCTGTCTACATCCCCTTCGACGACCTGCTGCGCAGGAAGAACATAGCTCTTCTTGTTATGGGCCTCCTCGATGTCCAAAACTGGTTCGAGCTTTTCGATGTTCAGTTTGACACGTTTGGCGGCGCGATAGGCTGTCTCGAAATCCGACGCGGCAACTGCGGCGACCACCCGCCCCTCGTAATCGACGATATCTTCGGCAAACAGCGTTTCGCCATGGAGGATAGGGCCAACTTCGTTGTGACCGGGTATGTCCTTCGCCGACCAGATGCCGGCGACGCCCGGCATCGCCAACGCTTCCGAAGCGTCGATACCAAGAAGCCTGCCGTGCGCCACCGGCGAAAGAACGAAGGCCGCATGCAATGTCCCAGGCAGTTCCGGCATATCGTCGATATAGGCGGCTTCGCCAGCGACGTGCCTTGCCGCAGAGTCATGTGCGATGCCCTTGCCGACGATACTGCGGTGAACGATCTTGGCATCGATATTCATAGCGCCATCACCTCCACCGTCTCGCCTGCCACATCGCGCCAGAAGCGCTCGGCAAGGTTTGCAGCGACCTCTAGGCGATAATCGGCGCTGCCCCGCCAATCGGTCAACGGCTTGAATTCGGTTGCAATCGCTGCGGCGCAGGCTGCAACTGCCTTTCTGTCAAAACTGGTTCCGACGAGCGCGCGTTCAGCTTCAGGAGAGCGGCGCGGGGTTGCCGCCATGCCGCCAAAAGCGATGCGGGCGCTGCGAACCTGACCTTCCTCCCGCACGATCGAAAACGCAGCGCAGACGGTGGATATATCCTGGTCATAGCGCTTCGATATCTTGTAGACGCGAAAATCCTGGCCTTCCCTGGGCTTGGGGATCGAGACAGAAGCGATCACCTCATCGGGACGCAGTTCCGTCTTGCGGTAATCGAGGAAGAAATCTTCAAGCGACAGGAAACGGTGGCCGCTCTGGGAGGCAAGCTCGATTTCGGCGCCGAGGGCAATCAGCGCGGGCGGTCCATCACCGATGGGGCTCGCGGTGCCGATATTGCCGCCAATCGTGCCCATGGACCGGATTTGCGTCGAACCGAAGCGCCGGATCAGCGTAGCGAAGGATGGATAAATCGGCGTGACCGCAGCCAGCACTTCCTCCCACGTCACCGCCGCGCCGAAACTCAGATGATTGTCGGTCTGGCGAATCGCCCGCAATTCGCTGACCCGAGCCAGCGAAATCACATCGTCCCAATCGCTGTGATAATCGGCCAATGCCACGCCGAGGTCGGTGCCGCCGCCAAGTAAAATCGCCTGCGGTCTCTCCTTGCGCAGTTGCAGAAGCGCATTGAGCGTCGCTGGCTGATCGAACGACGCACCGCCGGCCGAAACCGATCGGCGCGGCTCAATCTTCGCAAAAGCCGTAACTGCGGGGCCGCTGATGCCGGCGCCGCCGGCGCCGATCACCTTGCGTGCTGCCTCGACAATTGGCCTGTAGCCGGTGCACCGGCAAAGATTGCCAGCAAGGGCATCGTGAATGTCCTGTTCGCCGGATTCCGGCTTGGCCGCGGCAAGACCCGCGATCGAAATGACGATGCCGGGCGTGCAGAACCCGCATTGGGACGAGCCGTTTTCCGCCATCGCAAGCTGGACCGGGTGCAGGTGTTCACCCTTGAGGCCCTCGACGGTAACCAGCGCACGGCCGTCGATCTGGCCCATCGCAAGGATACAGCTGTTGGCGGCGTGATAGTGCACGCGAGGTTCGGCGCCCTCTTCTGAAGGATCGCCGACGAGGACAGAGCACGCCCCGCAATCGCCTTCCGCACACCCTTCCTTGGTACCTGTCAGGCGCGCCGGACCGCGCAACCAATCCAGCACCGTCACATCGGGTCGAACTGCAGCTTCCTGCAATTGACCATTGAGAAAAAACCGTATCGTCGTAGCCATGTGAGCAGCTTCGACCGGCTGGACGTGGGCGTCAAGTGGCGAGATTGCGCAATGGCCCTGGGGCCGATCAGATGGAGCCAATCCTGTAAAGACGGTCTTCAAAGAAGAATTCTTCGAGATTGTTGCCCTCGCCGCCGCGGTCGACGACCACGAAGTCCGATTCGGCCTCGAGCGATATCAGCGGATGATGCCAGGCGTTGCGGGCATAGTTGACGCCCTGGTTGCCCTGGCACAGGAACGCGACCGGCGATCCCGGCCGCCCGCTTTCATCTTCGGCCACAACCGCAAGGTAGGGCCGGTCCTGCAGCGGCATGAAAGCCTGGCTGCCGAAGGGATGACGTTCGAGCATCTTGATCTCGATCGGCGGCGCGAAACTCTGGCCGCGAAATATGTTGACCAGCACGCGCGCTCCCGGCCCCGTCACATCGACCTTTGCAAGGTCGTGGAAGCGCTGCGTCGTGCCGCCGTTGATAAGGCGCATCTGCGCGCCTGCGGTTTCGATGACGTCGCCATAGGGTGCGAATGCCGCCCGCGTCAGCGGCGTGACATTGAGGCTGAGGATTTCCATCTTAGTTTTCGTCTGCCGGGCGGTGATGTTCATGCCAATGATTGGCGATATCGATGCGCCGCGTGATCCATGCGCCTTCCTGATGCTGGACATAATCGAGGAAGCGCTCCAGCGCCGCCGCGCGTCCCGGGCGCCCGACCAGCCGGCAATGCAGGCCGATCGACATCATCTTCGGCGCGCCTTCCCTGCCCTCGGCGTAAAGCACGTCGAACGTATCCTTGAGATAGGTATAGAACTGGTCGCCTGAGTTGAACCCTTGCGGCGTCGCAAAGCGCATGTCGTTTGCATCGAGCGTGTAGGGCACGATCAGATGCGGACCCTTTGGACCCTTGACCCAGTAGGGGAGCTCGTCGGCGTAGCTGTCGGCGGAATAGACGAAGCCGCCCTCCTCCATGACGATCTTCAGCGTATTATCCGACGGTTTACCCTGGTAGATCCCGAGCGGCCGCGACCCGGTAATCTCGGTATGCAGGCGTACCGCTTCAAGAATGTGCTGTCGCTCAGTGTCCTCGGGACAGTCCTTGTATTCGAGCCAACGCAGGCCGTGGCTCGCAATTTCCCAATCGGCCTCCTTCATGGCGGCGACAGCTTCGGGGTTGCGCGCCATGGCAAGGGTAACCCCATAGACCGTGACCGGCATCTTGCGCCGGGTAAACATGCGCCACAGCCGCCAGAAACCGGCCCGTGCGCCATACTCATAGATCGATTCCATGTTGAGGTTGCGCTGGCCCGGCCAGGGCTGCGCGCCGACGATCTCCGACAGAAGGCACTCCGATGCCGGATCATTATCGAGGATCGAGCTCTCGCCGCCTTCCTCGTAGTTGACAACGAACTGCACGGCGATGCGTGCGCCGCCCGGCCATTTCGGGTCGGGCGTGTTTCGGCCATAGCCGATCAAATCCCGCGGATAATCTGACAAGACGTGCCTCTTATTTTTGAACGAGTATCATGAGAAACTGCGAAGGCCGCATCGCAAAGTCAATGGCCGGCGCAAAAACAAAGGCCGCGGACGATGCCGCGGCCCAACGATGGTTGCGGCAAGTTCTTAACGGCGCTTGAGCAACGAGCCAATGGCCGGAACGATGGCAGCCGCCAGAGCGAGCTTTAAAATGTCAGCGACAATGAATGGACCAACGCCGAAGGTGAACGCCTTCTCGAAGCCGAAGAGATAGGCCATCCACAGGAAGCCGAGGCCGAGAATCGCAACCTCTGCCGCTAGCATCGCCGCGCCGAGAACGATCGGGTTGCGGGCATAACCCTTGTCGGCGGCGGTGCCGACGATCCATGCAGCAACGAGATAGGAGGCGAGGTAGCCGCCCGTCGGTCCAACCATATAGGCAAGGCCGATGCCTTTTTCTGGCGTGCCGGTGAAAATTGGCATGCCAAGCGCGCCTTCAAGCAGATAGAGCGCCATGGTAGCGACGGCAAGCCGCGAGCCGTATGCGGCGGAGATGGCGAATACGGCAAAAGTCTGCATCGTTACGTTGACGAAGACCATGTCTACCTTGGTCTTGGCGGCAAGTGTCATCAGCGCGGTGCCGATCAGGGCGAGCGTGACATACCAGACCGCTTTGGCGAGTTGACCTTCAGGCTGGAATTCTTGGGCAAGGGAACGGGTTTGCGCAGCGATCATGTCGATATCCTCTGTGTAGCCTTCGCCGTGGGGCGGTATTTCACCGTTTGTGAAAACGGTATATTGGGGATTATGCCGCGCCGCAATATGTCGAAAAGGCTTTGAAGGGTCCGCTTGCGTTCATGTCTCTAGTTTTCGACACCAGTTTTGCGCCGCGCTACGGTGAAGCGGTCGACATTGCCCCGAAGGTTCAGCGGATAACCGTCAATAATCCAAGCCCGTTCACCTTTCACGGCACGAACTCCTATCTCGTCGGCCACGATACGCTGGCGTTGATCGATCCTGGACCGCTGGATGACGCCCATCACGCAGCGCTCATCCGCGCCATCGCCGGGCGCCCGGTCAGCCACATCTTCGTCAGCCATACCCACCGCGACCACTCACCGCTCGCCGCGCGCTTGCGCGATGAACTCGGCGCCGTCGTCGTCGCCGAAGGGCGGCATCGGCCGGCGCGGCCGCTGCATGTCGGTGAAGTCAATCTCCTCGACGCCAGCGGCGATACGGACTTCGTTCCTGATCTCGTGGCCAGTGACGGGTCGGTGATCGAGGGCGACGGCTGGGCGTTGCGTTCAATCCATACGCCCGGTCACACCGCCAATCATATGGTGTTTGCACTTGAGGAGATCGGCGTGCTGTTTTCCGCCGACCACGTGATGGCCTGGGCGACATCGATCGTAGCGCCGCCGGATGGCGCAATGTCAGACTATATGCGCTCACTCGACCTGCTGCTTCACCGCCATGACCGCATCTATTTCCCCGGGCACGGCGGACCTGTCACCAAGCCAAAGACCTTTGTGCGCGGCCTGAAGGCGCACCGCAAAATTCGCGAACGCGCCATCCTCGAGCGCGTGCGGGCCGGCGACCGCACGATTCCTGCCATGGTTGTCGTCATTTACCGGGAAACCGATCCACGCCTGCATGGCGCCGCCGGCCTTTCGGTTCTTGCCCATCTCGAAGATCTCGTCGCGCGCGGCGTCGTCCACACCGACGGCAATCCCGCCATCGACGGCGTCTACTGGTAGTGATCGGCTAGGGCTGCTCCGGCTGCGTGGTTTCCTCGTCGGGCTGGGTGCCCTGCACCTCCAAGTCGAGCGCCGTCATGAACGCCGTGATGCGGTCGGCATTCTCGCCAAGATCATGAATGCCGTAGCGGGAGACGGAGCGCATATCGACGTAGGTGGTCTCGCCTTCGTCGGTGAGGCGGATAACGACGTCGCTGGTAAAGCCGAGCAGCCAGGTGCGGGCCACGACTTCGAGAAGGATTTCTTCGTCGTCGCCGGGTTCCCCCTTCTGGCTCAGCACCGTCCATCCATTGTTGGAGACAACGGTATTCACCGCCGTCAGGATCCGATCAGGCGAACCGTCATAGCGCCGGCCGGTGACCTGCGGATAGGCGCTCGATTGGAGTCCGCGGCTTTCCTCATCATTGACGAGCGGGTTCATCCGCTCGCTACGCTGGCCGGCAGCGAAAAGCTCAGGCGGATCGGCTATATCGGTGGAAACGTCGTAGAGTGTAGGCAGCGTCAGTGCCTGGTAGAGGGTCATTGCGAAGGGAGCCAGAACGATGAGCGCGATGATCCCACCCCAGAATGCACTCGGTCCGCCGCGGTCTCCCCGGCGCCAAAGGCTGGTGAACCCCTTGAAGCTCAAAAGCAATGCAAGCAGCGCCAGCCCGGCGACGACCGCAAGCAGCCAGAGAAATTCCGGCGTCTCGATGCGCTCGAAGCGATGCCCGAGCCCGGACAGAACGAAGAGGATCGCGGCCAGAAAAGCCACGCGCACCGACCACTTGGCTGAAATCGACTGACGGCGGCGAAAATGATGGCGCATGGAATCCCGGCGATGCACAAAACGTCTCGCCAAGAGCTAATCGCATAATCGACACGAGGCAAGCGCGCGTGACAAATCACGTGCTTTAGTTTCCGGCACCATCCATCCATCCATTCACTTGCCGTTCCTGAACTCTCCCGCCCCGGCACGAGAGCCGGCACGGAAGAGTTTTACTTATTCTCGATCAGCTTAGACGGCGTAATCCTTGTAGACGCGCGTAGCCTCGTCATACTGCATGCCGATGGCCGGATCGCTCTTGCCGATCCTGCCATTTTCCAGCCGGCCCGCGTAACGACGCAGATAAGTGCCGTCATCGAAGAAAGCCACGTCGTACCAGCCGTCCGCCGTTGCAGTTTCCAAAGCGGTAGTTCCCTCGGCGATGGACTTGGTCTCACCCGTATAGGCATTTACCATGGTGAGCTTGCCGTTCGGGTTCCACTTGCCGAAGCTGAACTCGATCTTCGCGGCATCGGCTTTCGACTTGATATCGACGATTTCGGCGACCAGCTGTTGCGTCGCAGTCTGGAAATTACCGCGCAGTTCAAGAAGATAGCCATTCGGGCCATGGATGGCATAGGAATACAGACCATCCGCACTCGTGGGTGTCAGGACATCCGAAAGCTCGCTTCGCAAGCCGTCTTTCTTTGCGCCTTCAACGCTATAGAGTTTTACCTTGTCCTTGGTGGTATAGGGAATAACGGTAAAAGCCGTACCGAGGGGCCCCGGATTCCTGAATGTCAGCCGCACGGATTTCGATTCGACCGCTGTGATTACGTGGAAGTCATAAGCGATGGGCAATTTTTCGCAGCGTGCGCGGTCTTGTTTGAGCGCGGTTTTAGTGTGAAGGGGATCAGCCTTCATATCACCCACCTCAGCCGCAGCTCCTTTAAACAGCCCAACGGGCACGACTTTGATTTCTTCGCTGGACATGATCCGGGCTTGAGTAGCTACCGGAACAATCTGCTCGAGGGTGGTCGCTTCCGCGCGGTGGAAATCGAGCGTGCTGGTAAGGTCACCTGCGATCGCCAGCCGCCACGGCGACAGATTTTTGAAGGCCGGGGCGTCCGGCTTTTGGAGGCCGCGAGCGACAAGCCATTTATCAAGAAAGCGGATGGCCGAGGTGTGATCGAAAACTTCCGAATTGACGCGGCCGCCCGTGCTCCAGGGCGAAATGATCAACGCGGGAACGCGAGCCCCCATTCCAATGGGGTTTTTGGATGCGATCGAGGTTTCAGATTTGACAGTCCCCGGGACATCGAACGTTATGCCGGGCGTTGTCTTCCCGTTGACGGGGTCGATGGGTGGGACCGGCTGCACGACATGGTCAAAGAACCCGCCGTTCTCATCATAATTGATGATGAACAGCGTTTTCTTCCACACTTCCCTGTTGGTCGTAAAGGCACGCAGGATCTCGTGCACGTAATATTCGCCGAAATGTGGCGGGAAGTGCGGGTGTTCGGTGAACGCCTCGGGCGCGACAATCCACGAAACAGCCGGAAGCTTGTTATCCCTTACGTCCTGTTCAAATTGCGACGGCACGTCGACACTGGTTCGCAGAACCGGATTGACTGTCTGATTCTTCTTGTAGATCGCTGTGGTCTTGTCCTGGAATTGCTTAAAGGCGTCCAGAACATTGTCACCGTAATTGCCGGTGAACGTATCTCCGTCCAGGCCCTCCTGGTAGAATTTCCAGCTTACACCCAGTTCCTCAAGTTTCTCGGGATAGCTTGCCCAGTTCAGCTTGTCCCGATCTTCGGGGTTGGCATGGCTGAAATAGTCGTTCTCCGTCCGGCCCAAGCAGGTTCCGGTAAAGAATATGCTCCGGTTGGCGTCGGTGCCGCCATTATGCGCACAATGGTACGCATCGCAAAGCGTGAAGGCTCGTGCCAGTTTGAAGTACAGCGGAATATCCGTTTCAGTGTAATGGGACATGGTGACGATCTTTTTGTTTTCGATCCACTTGTCCATAAGACCACCGTTCCAGGCGCCAAGGCTGTCGCCAAACCTGTGCGACGGATCCTCGATGTAGGTACCACCGGCGCTTGAGGGGTCTACCGGCTCCAGCAGCTTTGGTACGGCGCGGGTTTCTTTGAACATGCGATAAGGCGTCGAATCCGGTATGATACCCGTGACGGGGTCGGGCTTTCTTGGCCAGGCCGCCGATTGCTGCCAGACCGATTTGCCGTTCCTCAATTTCATTGGACGCGGGTCGCCAAAGCCGCGAACACCGCGCAGCGTGCCGAAATAGTGATCGAAGGACCGGTTTTCCTGCATCAGGAAAACGACGTGCTCAATATCGGCGAGCGAACCTTCCTTGCACTCACCTTCCACCGTCAGCAATTCATCAATGGTTGAAGCCGACTGTGCGAGTGCCTCCGCCATGTAGGCCGAGCATGCCGCATAGGCGGCGGCGCTGGTGCCGGCAAGGCCGAGCAACTTGATAAAATCACGTCGTTGCATAAAAAGTCCTCTTAAATGAATTCATTAATCCAGTGACCGGACGACGAAATCGTCATCCGGCATCAAAATAGTAAGTCGGTGCGGGCTAAATCCGATCAGGCGACGAGCGGCTTGTAGACCCTTTCCTTTTCGTCATATTGCAGGCCGATAGCGGGATCGCTTTTGCCGATCTTGCCGTTCTCCAGATGTCCGGCATAGCGGCGCAGATAACGCGACGGCGCATTTACCGCGTCCACGAACGAGACATCGTACCAACCATCGGACGTCGGAATATCGACCGTGGTGGTACCGGCTTCAACCAGTACGATATTGCCGGTATAGGCGTTGGTAACCTTCAGGCGGCCGTTGACGCCGGGCCATTTCAGCGTGAAGCGGATGGTTTTTGCCTCGTCGATGGAAACAGCGTCGGTAATGTCGGCGAGTTGCAATTCCGTCGGATTGGCGCCCGGCGCCCCCATGAACTCAAAGAGATAGCCATTGGGGCCATGCACGGCATAGGAGTAATTTTTGGTGGTCGCGTTTTTCGCGCCGAAGTTTGCATAGGCCTGGTCCTTCACCGTAACCGGCGTTCCCTTCGAGCCTTCGACGGAAAAGTACCACGGACCGTCGCCCGGCCACGTGCCCGGCCTGTCATAGGGGATGACATAGAATGAGGCGGCGAGCTTGCCGCGATTGGTAATCGGATATTTTACGTCGTTGGCGGTAACGGTGGCGCCAACAAAGAAATCATAGTCGAGCGGCATGATCTCGCAACGCGTCCGATCCTGCTTCAGGAGCGTCGGCTTGGCGATGTCGGGATCGCTCTTGTAGACGGTCAGGTCAGGGTTGAGGCCCGGCGTCTTCCTGGCATTGCTTTGTTGCGCGGCGGTAAAGACGACGCCCAGCTTGGTCGTATCGGCCACAGCTTCCGGTTTGGTAAGCACCTTGCGCTTGAAATCGAGCGCACTCGTAAAATCGCCGGCGATGGCCCGGCGCCAGGACGAAATGGGATAGAAGTCGTCCTTAAGTTTCTTGCCTTTTGCCATGAGCCAGGCGTCGACGAACTGGATGGCCGATGTATGATCGAAGACCTCCGAGCACACCCTTCCGCCGACGCTCCATGGAGAAATCACGAGCGTCGGGACCCGTACACCCATGCCCATCATATTCATAAGCTTTGAGTTGCTTGTTACGGCTGCTTCTGAATCAATATCGCGCTGCGGAGTGCTGGTGGCGGTAATCAGGCCCGTCACCTTGATACCGGGCGAGGCTTCGCCGTAGGTGCTGCTAAATGGAGGGGTCGGCGCGGGAACATGGTCGAAAAAGCCGCCATTTTCATCATAGGTGATGATGAATACAGTTTTTTTCCACACTTCGACGTTGGCTGTAAATGCGCGAAGAATTTCGTGGACGTAGTACTCACCAAGATGCGGAGACCATTTCGGATGCTCGCAGAAGGCTTCAGGCGCGGCGATCCAGGAAACAGCCGGCAGCTTGTCGTCGATGATGTCTTGCTCGAACTGCGAAGGCTTGTTGGGATCGGTTCGCAGGATCGAATTTACCGTCTGGTTCTTCTTGTAGATCGGCGTGGTGTTATCGCGGTATTGCTGGAAATATTCGAGCGTGTTGTCGCCGTAGTTGCCCGCAAAGGGATCGCTCGTCCAGGTAAGGCCGTCCTGGTAGAATTTCCAGTCCACGCCGATTTCTTCCAGCCGCTCGGGGTAACTCTTCCAATTCGGCCTTGCGCCGTCCTTGGAGCCGCTGAACGAATCGTTGCCGATCTTTCCATTGCTGTGCCCGGTGTAGAAATAGCTGCGGTTGGGATCGGTGTAGCCGTGCACGGAGCAAAAATACGCATCGCACAAGGTAAATGCCTTGGCCAACTTGAAATAGAGTGGAATGTCCGCTTCCACATAATGCGCCATGGTGACGATCTGCTTCTTCGGGATCCAGTTGTCCATGCGCCCGTAGTTCCACGCGCCGACACCGGTGCCGTAACCATGGTCAGGGTCCGTAATGAACACCCCGCCCACGGTTCCTTCCGGGCTTGTATCGTCCGAAGGCTTGTTGGCGGCAACATTCGGCATGCGATACGGCTTGATCCGCTGCGCATCGGGTGCGGGTGGTTCCTTTGTGGGATCGAATCCGGCCTGCAATTGCTCCCACACGGGACGTCCGTCACGCATGCGCAGCGGACGCGGATCACCGAAACCGCGCACGCCGCGCAGCGTGCCGAAATAGTGGTCGAACGACCGGTTTTCCTGCATCAGGAATACGACGTGCTCGATATCGTTCAGCGAGCCGTTGTTGATGCAGTCGTTCGATGCGACCAGCAGATCTTCGATGGTGGCGGGCGCGTCGGCAAGAGCCTCCATCATGTAACTAGAGCACGCCGCGTAGGCTGCTGCGCTGGTTCCGGCAAGACCCAGCATTTTGATAAAATCGCGTCTATCCATGGATAAACTCCCTGAAAACCAGTTCGTTAATGAAAAATCAAAACGGCATGAAAAAACTTACTGGCAAACGCTCTTGGCGATCTTCAGAAGCTTGTCATTGGAAGCATCACGTTCCTTGATGGCCTTGTCCTTGGCGGCAAACGCTGCATCACGCTCGGTCTGCGCGGCCTTGATATCCGCTTCCTTCTTGGCGATTTCGGTCTTCTGGCTGTCGATCTGCACTTGCGCCTGATCGCTTTGCTTTTGCAGGTCGTCCCGCTTGGTGGTCATGGCGGTCAGATCCTTAGCGGACTGCTCAAGCTGTTTGGTCAGATCGCCTTTGTCGGTCGTCGCCTGATCGAAGCTCTTTTGCAGTTCGTCGCGCTTAGCGGCCATCGTCGCCAGATCCGAGCTGGCTGTCTCGAGCTGCTTGGCAAGCGCGGCTTCTTCGGTCGTCGCCTGATCGAAGCTCTTTTGCAGATCGTCGCGCTTGGCCGTCATCGCGGTCAGGTCCTTGCCGGACTGCTCAAGCTGTTTGGCTAGCTCGGCCTTGCCGGCAGTTGCCTCATCGAAGCTCTTTTGCAGTTCGTTGCGCTTGGCGGTCATCGCCGTCAGATCCGAGCTGGCCGTCTCAAGCTGCTTGGCAAGAGCGGCCTTGTCGGTCGTCGCCTGATCGAAGCTCTTCTGCAGATCGTCCCGCTTGGCAGTCATGGAAGCCAGATCCGCACCAGCCGTCTCAAGCTTCTTGGTCAGACTGGCCTTCTCCGCCGTCGCCGTGTCTACGCTCTTTTGCAGATCGTCGCGCTTGGCGGTTATTGCAGCGAGATCCTTGCCGGACTGCTCGAGCTTTTTGGTCAGGTCCGCTTTGTCACCGGTAGTCGTGGCAAGCTGGGTTTTGAGCGCCGTGAGTTCCGTGGTTTTCTCCACGACGGATTTGTCGAGTACGGCAATCTTCGCCAGATTGGCCTCAATCTCCGTGAGCTTCTGGTCGCGTTCGGCGGCGATCTTGTCCTTGTCGGCAACCATCTGCGACAGTTGCGTGGAAATGCTTTCCTTCTCAGCCGAGACTTGTTTCAGCTCGGCAGCAAGCTTGTCCTTGTCGGCCGCAACAGTTTGGAATGTGGTTGTGATAGAAGCTTTTTCGCTACTGACCGCTTCGATCGTCTTCTTGAGTTCCGCGTTCTCCTTCTTGGCGCTTTCCAGTTCTACGGACTGGGCGTCGAACGTCGATTGCGCCACGGAATTGGGCGCCGGTTGCGACGAGTCCGAACCATCGCAGGCAGAAATCAGGACGAGCGGAATGAGAGCGAGAAGATTGTTCTTCAAAATAATTTCTCCAAATAAATAGCCGGCCAATTAACTGGCGGGTCGCTGCGAAAATTGATTTCTTAAAAATATGGCGCACAACCTCTTACATGAGAAAATGCGCGTCAAAAACCAGAATTGGGGTAAGCGAATACGGGGCAAATGTAAAAGCTGGATGACAGTCTCCGACATTCCCAAACCTGCATCATCTTGCCGCAGGATCGATCACACGTTTAGCGCGTTTACATTTCGTGAGTGGATGGCTCGACGCTCTGCTGACATCATCGCAGTGGTGATTTGGGCTGCATACACGTCGCGGAAAAAGCGGCAGCCGGCGGCCCAGTTAAGTAATAAAAATAAATAGATAGAGAATGTGAGGCTGGGGCATGATGCCAGACGTTGAAAAGCCGGTGTCACTAGAGGTTGTGGAGATCGAGCTTGCGCTGGGTGCGCAGGATATCGTGGCCGACGGATTCGAAGGCGCGCTGAAAAAGGCCGCGGAACTCGTCAATGGTGAGGTGGTCTTCAACATCCGGGCTCCTGAGGACAGCGACGAGCAACGCATTGGTGCCATCTCGATTTCCGACGGCACCACCGACCAGATCGTCTTTATCATGCTCGGCAAGGACGGCACCACTCTCAGCGTCACGCCCGAACAGGATCAGACGACGCTTTTTGACAAGCTCGGGCCGGATTTCGCCGCTGTCATGAAAGGCCTGCGGCGCTAGCGCCTTTTCACGCGCCTCGCCTTTCGCTTGCCGACAACACTCGCTAAGATTGAGGCTTCCTCTTCAAGCCGGAGTTCTGAAATGGCGAACAGCCGTCCCCTCACCAATGTCCAGCAGCGCGACGTCAACGCAATCCTTCATCCCTATACCCCGATCCACAAGCTCCTGGAGATGGGGCCGCTCGTCATGGGCCATGGCAAGGGCGTCTATCTCTACGATACGCAGGGCAAGGAATATATCGAGGGCATGTCGGGGCTTTGGTGCGCTGGGCTCGGCTTCGGCGACGAGGAAATGATCGAGGCGGCAACCGAGCAGATGCGCACGCTGCCCTATTATCACCTCTTCGGCGGCAAGGGCATGGAGCCCGCCATCGAGCTTGCCGAAAAACTCAAGGAACTGGCGCCCGTGCCGATCTCGAAGGTGTTTTATACATCGTCGGGTTCGGAGGCCAACGATACGCAGGTCAAGCTTGCCTGGTATTATAACAATGCGCTAGGCCGGCCGAACAAAAAGAAGATCATCTCGCGCGTCAAAGCCTATCACGGCGTCACAGTCATGTCGGCTTCGCTTACCGGACTTCCGGGCAACCACAAGGGTTGGGACCTGCCGGTTCCCGGCATCCTGCACACCGATTGCCCGCATTATTATCGTTTCGGGCTTGAAGGCGAGAGCGAAGCGGAGTTCGTCGCGCGCCTCGCACAATCGTTGAAGGACATGATCGAGCGCGAAGGTCCGGAGACGATTGCCGCGTTCATCGCCGAGCCGGTCATGGGCGCGGGCGGGGTCATCGTGCCGCCGGCGAACTACTTCGCGGCGATTGAACCCGTCCTGCGCGAGCACGACATCCTCATCATCTCCGACGAGGTGATCAACGGTTTCGGTCGCACCGGCAACTGGTGGGGGAGCCAGAGCGTCGGCATGACGCCGACCACGATCTCGGCTGCCAAGCAGCTTACTGCCGCCTATTCGCCGCTCGGCGCCGTGCTCGTGCCCGAAGACGTCTACCAGGCTTATGTCGATCACAGCGCCCAGCTCGGCACGTTTGGCCATGGCTTCACCTATGGCGGTCATCCTGTCGGTTGCGCGCTCGGCATCAAGGCGATCGAGATTTACCAGCGCCGCAATATCGTCGAGGAGGTCCGCCGCCTGACGCCGACCTTCGAGGCGCGGCTTGCCAGGGTGAAGGATCATCCGCTCGTCGGCGATGTACGCAATTGCGGGCTGATGGGCGCGGTCGAACTTGTGGCTGACAAGGCCACCAAGCGCTCGTTCGATCCGGCGCATGGGGTTGCGGCGCAGCTCGCCCGCTTCCTCGAAGGCCACGGCGCCGTCCTGCGCGCCATCGGCGATTCCATCGCATTCTGCCCGCCGATGATTATCACCGAGGCCGAGCTCAACGAGCTCTTCAATCGCTTTGAGCTCGCGCTCGCGGATACGGAAGCGCATGTGTCCAGCAACAGCCTGCGCGCTGCTGCCTGATCCCGAAGTTTATTGAATGAAAATGGCCGCCTTGCGCGGCCGTTTTTTTCAGAGCTTTCCCGGCCGCCGTTGTGCCGTATGCAAGATGGTCAGAATCTCGATGTTATCGCCCACCCGGTATGCGATGATGTAGGGAATGTCGCTGAGTATGACTTCCCGAGTCCCGCTTATGCCGCCCAGCACGTCCCATGGCGGGATGCTCGACAAGCTTTTCCACTGCCGAAACAATTCGCCCGACGACACGCTTAGCCGCTGCGGGGTTTTCCGAGGCTATATATCTGCCTATTTCATCGAGCGTCGCAGCGCCCGAAGGGTCCAGCGAATTCTTCTTTGGCTCATCTCAACGGATTACTTTACGTATTTGGCAAGTGTTGCGGCAATGTCCTCGTCGCTCGCGAATTCGCCGCGATCCGCCTCGGCCAGGCCGGATTCTATCTCCGCCAGCTGCCATGTTTCGCGCGCCACGTAGTCTTCAATGGCCTGTGCGGCCATGTACGATCTGGATCGATCAAGCTTTTCCGCGAGCTGATCGAGCTTCGCCGCTGTTTCGTCTGGCACGCGCACCGTGAAAGCCGTCATTTCAAGTGATCCTTGTGGTTCACAATAATTCTTTGTGAACCAGCGCGGCTCGTCAAGCGTTCTAGACGCCTGACTGCACCGGCTTTTCGCTCTCCTTCACGTCCTCGAGACGAACGAAATGGAAGCCTTTTTGCTTGAGGGCAAGGACGCCCTTGACAACGCCAGCACCGGCAACGCGCGACGGCTGGTTGATGTGAGCGATGATGACATCGCCATCCTTGGCTCCGGCGATACGCTTTTCAACCTGGGCCGACATCAACGATGCACCCATATCGGCGTTGAGCGAATAGCCGGCGACGCGATAGCCCATCGAATGGACCAGTGCGATCGCGTCGTCGCTGTAGCGGGCCGTTGCATCGCGATACCATACGGGCTTCACCTTGGCCGATGCCTCCATGGCGAGCGCTCCGCCGGCAATCTCGGCCTGGATCGCTTCCTGCGAGCCTGCTGTCTTCAGCCCGAACATCTCCGGCTGGTTGTCGATCGCGGGTACGTGGTTGAGGCCATGGTTTTCGAGTTCGAACAGATCGCGATGTGCCTGCAGGATTGCGACGGCTTCCGGATTGCGCTTGAGCCAACGACCGGTAACGAAGATCGTCGCCGGAATGCGATTGTCCACAAGGGCATTAAGGATGCGCATGTCGGTTTGGCCGGCGCAGGCATCTAAAGTCAGGGCGACTTGCGGCCCGGCGTGCCCGCCCTTCGCAATGTAGAGTTTTGGCTCAACGAAATGCGGCTTATCGCCAGCCACGGCATTCGCCATGGGCAGCGCCAGCAGGAGGGCGGTGAAGGCTGGCAAGGCTTTGCGCACGATATTCGCCGTTCTTGGAGGAATCTCGCGCGCAGATAGGCCAAGCAAACCGAGCGGATTTAAGGCAGAACCGCTCAGCCTTTCTTTGGCTTCGCCGATGCCTGCGCCGCTGCGAGCCGAGCGATGGGCACACGGAACGGCGAACAGGACACATAGTCGAGCCCGGTTTCGTCGCAGAACTTGATCGAGGCCGGATCGCCGCCATGTTCGCCGCAAATGCCGAGCTTGATACCCGGGCGTGTCGCCCTGCCCTTTTCCACGGCGATGCGGACGAGTTCGCCGACCCCGTCGACGTCGATCGAGACGAACGGATCCTGCTCGATAATGCCCTTCGCCTGGTACGTCGTCAGGAAGGAGGACGCGTCATCGCGCGAGATGCCGAACGTGGTCTGCGTCAAATCATTGGTACCGAAGGAGAAGAACTCGGCGACCTCGGCGATCGAATGCGCCCGCACGGCGGCGCGCGGCAATTCGATCATGGTGCCGACGAGGTAATTGATCTTGATATCGGCTTCCTTCATCACATCGGCAGCAACCGCATCGATGCGCGCCTTCACGAAATCGAGTTCCGCCCGAAGCCCGACCAGCGGCACCATGATTTCCGGCTCAACCGGCGCACCGGTCGACTTGGCCGCGGCAACGGCTGCCTCGAAAATGGCACGCGCCTGCATTTCCGCGATCTCCGGATAGGAGATTGCGAGGCGGCAACCACGGTGGCCGAGCATAGGGTTGAATTCGTGCAAACTGTCAGTGCGCTCGCGCAACTTGTCGGCGCTGACATTCATCGCAGCGGCAACCTCGGCGATTTCTTCCTCGGTCTTCGGCAGGAATTCATGCAAGGGCGGGTCGAGCAGACGGATCGTGACCGGCAGACCGTTCATGATCTCGAACAATTCGACGAAATCCGATCGCTGCATCGGCAGCAGCTTCTCAAGCGCGATCCTGCGGCCCTTTTCGTTGTCGGCGAGGATCATCTCGCGCATGGCGACGATGCGCTCGCCCTCGAAGAACATGTGTTCAGTGCGGCAAAGGCCGATGCCCTCGGCGCCGAACGAGCGCGCCGTGCGCGCATCGGTCGGGGTTTCGGCATTGGCGCGCACCTTCATGCGCCGCGTCTTGTCGGCCCATTCCATGATCTGGCCGAAATCGCCCGAAAGCTCCGGCTGCAGCATGGGCACCGAGCCCTTCAGCACCTGGCCCGTGCCGCCATCGACGGTGATGATGTCGCCTTTCTTCAGAACGACACCCATGGCGAGCAGCGTCTCATTGCGGTAGTCGACCCGCAATGAACCAGCGCCGGAGACGCAAGGCTTGCCCATGCCGCGCGCAACCACCGCCGCGTGGCTGGTCATGCCGCCGCGCGTCGTCAGGATGCCTTCTGCCGCATGCATGCCATGGATGTCTTCCGGGCTCGTCTCGATACGCACGAGAATGACCTTGCGGCCTTCGGCCTTCGCCTGTTCGGCATCTTCGGAAGAGAAGACAAGTTCACCGGTGGCAGCGCCCGGAGATGCAGGCAGGCCGGTCCCGATCACGTCGCGCTTGGCTTTCGGATCGATGGTCGGATGCAGCAACTGGTCGAGCGAGGCCGGATCGATGCGCAACACGGCTTCCTCGCGGGTAATCAGCCCCTCGTTGGCCATATCGACGGCAATCCTCAGCGCAGCCTTGGCCGTGCGCTTGCCGGCCCGCGTCTGCAGCATCCACAATTTGCCGTCCTCGATGGTGAATTCGAGATCCTGCATGTCGGTATAATGCTTCTCAAGCCGGTCCGAGACGGCGCAGAACTCGGCAAAAGCCTGGGGCATGACTTTCTCGAGCGACGGCTTGTCGGACCCGGCGGCGATCCGCGCATCTTCGGTGATGTTCTGCGGCGTGCGAATGCCGGCAACGACATCCTCGCCCTGGGCATTAACCAGGAACTCACCGTAAAGCTTCTTTTCGCCGGTTGATGGATTGCGCGTGAAGGCGACGCCTGTCGCCGAGCGATCGCCCATATTGCCGAAGACCATCGCCTGGATGTTGACGGCCGTGCCCCAGTTTTCCGGAATGCCGTGCAGACGGCGATAGGTAATCGCACGCGTGTTCATCCAGCTCGAAAATACAGCGCCGATCGCGCCCCAAAGTTGCTCCTCGGGATCCTGCGGGAATGGTTTTTCCAGCTCTTCCTCGATTTTTTCCTTGTAGAGCTCGATGATGTTTTTCCAATCGTCGGCGCTGAGTGCCGTATCGACCTCGTGGCCGAGATTGGCCTTGGTGTCTTCGAGGATTTCCTCGAAAACCGAGTGGTCGAGGCCCATGACGACATCGGAATACATCTGGATGAAGCGGCGATAGCTATCATAGGCGAAACGGGGATCGCCCGATTCCTCGGCGATTGCTTCCACGGTTTCGTCATTCAGGCCGAGATTGAGGACCGTATCCATCATCCCGGGCATCGATGCTCGTGAACCCGAGCGCACCGAAACGAGAAGCGGCTTTGCCTTGTCACCGAAGGTTCGGCCGGTCACTGCAGCAATATGCTCCAGCGACTTCTTGACGTCGGCTGCGAGCGCTTCAGGGTATTTGCGGCCGTTCTCGTAAAACCAGCTGCACACATCGGTGGTAATCGTAAAGCCCGGAGGGACTGGCAGGCCCAGCGCGCACATCTCGGCGAGATTGGCACCTTTGCCTCCCAGGAGATTTCGATCATTGGCAGAACCCTCTGCCTTGCCGTCACCGAACGTGTAGACCCATTTCATTCTAGCAGCCTCCCTTGGCACAAGAGAGGTCTACGCGATCGATCCGTCAAGCACCACCGAAAAATGCTGCATTGCACCATTCAAATCGATTAGCACAGTAAAACAGCATTAAGCTTTGAAAAGCTTTGTCATTTCAGCGGATGAAGTCAGCTTGCTTCGCGCAATTGCTCCGCGGTCTGGAGATCAACGGAAACAAGCTGGCTTACACCCTGCTCGCCCATGGTGACGCCGAACAGTCGGTTCATCCGCGCCATGGTAATGGGGTTGTGGGTAATGACCACGAACCGCGTATCCGTGGAGGAAGCCATCTCGTCCATCAAATTGCAGAAGCGCTCGACATTGTGATCGTCGAGCGGCGCATCGACTTCGTCGAGCACGCAGATCGGTGCCGGATTGGTGAGGAACACGGCGAAGATCAGCGCCATCGCCGTCAGCGCCTGTTCGCCGCCGGAGAGCAGCGTCATGGTCTGTGGTTTCTTGCCCGGCGGCCGCGCAAGGATTTCGAGCCCTGCCTCCAGCGGATCGTCGGATTCGATCAGTTGCAGTTCCGCCGTGCCACCGCCGAAGAGATGGGTGAATAGGCGCTGGAACTGAACGTTCACCACCTCGAACGCCGCAAGCAAACGCTCGCGACCTTCGCGGTTGAGGCTCTGGATGGCCTGGCGCAGCTTTTTGACAGCCTCGATGATGTCCTCGCGCTCGCTGACGATGGCTTCGAGGCGGGCGGAAAGTTCCTCCTGCTCTTCCTCGGCGCGCAGGTTGACTGCACCGAGCCGTTCGCGCTCGATTTTCAACCGCTCAAGATTTCGTTCGGTCGCGTCCACATCCGGCAGCGGATCATTGGGTCCGAGACCTGTCAGCTTCAAGGTCTCGTGCGGTGCGCAGTGAAGGGCCTCAGTGATGCGCGCTTCGGTATCCTTGCGCCGCTCCTGCGCTGCCGCGAGGCGTTCTTCAGCGCGCGCCCTGCCCTCACGCGCTGTCGCCAGCGCCTGAATGGCTTCGGTTGCGGCCCGGTCGAGTTCATGCTGGCGGTTTTCGGCCACGGCAAGCCGGTCTGCGGCATCGCGGCGAAGTAGGTCGGCCTCCGAAAGCTGCGACAGCAAAGTACGGTTGCGATCCTCTATTTCTTCCGGCGCATCCGCCAGTTGCTCGGATTCGCGCTCGGTTTCGAGCCGCCGTTCGATCAGCGATTTGATCTGGCGGTCGGCGTTGTCGGCGCGCGCGATCCAGCTCTTGCGCTCAAATGCAATGGCTTCGAGCCGGCGCATGCGATTGTCCGCCTCGCGGCGCAGCCCGTCATGAATGGAGCGCGCTTCCGACAGTCCGGCGCGGTCCTGCGTGACCTCGCTCGTCAGATGGGCGAGACGCAAATCGAGGTCCTGCAGGTCGATCGCATGGGCCAGCCTCGTTTCGGCGTCCACATACTGTTCGTGCGCTTCTTCGAGCGTTTCGGCGAGCCGTGTCTTGCCCTCTTCGAGCGCTGCTCGGCGGCTCGACAGTTGGCCCGCCGCCCGCTCGGCCGCTGCCAGCGCTTCGCGTGCGTCGCTCACTGCGCGTTGCGTGCCGCGGACCCGCTCGCGCGCACCACGTTCGGCATCGACCAATTGACGGACACTGGCTTCGGCGCCGGCAATCGCGGCTTCCGCCTCGCGCAACCGCTTCGTTGCCGCCACAACTTCGAGATCGAGTTCTGCCAGCCGGTTCTTCTGGGCAAGCCGCTGCGCCGCCGGCGTCGGTGCATCCGCTCTTGCGGTATAGCCATCCCAGCGCCATAGCGCACCGGAGCGGCTGACCAGGCGCTGCCCGGCCTGCAGCGACGATTGCAGCTGGGCGCCGTCGGCTTCATCGACGACGCCAATCTGCGCCAGACTGCGTGCCAATTGCCGTGGGGCGCGGACAAACTCCGAGAGCGACCGGACGCCGGACGGAAGATCCGGATCACCGCCCGCATTGTCGACGTCGCTCCAGAATACGGGCGCACCATGATCGGTCGGTGCGTCGAGATCTTCGCCGAGTGCGGCTCCGAGCGCAACTTCGTACCCCTTGTCCACCTTGATCGATTCGACAACCGGCGGGAAAAGGTCCGTGCCTCCGGCGTTGATCATCCTGGCAAGCGTGTGCGCCTCGGTTTCGATACGGCCAAGCTCAGCACGCGTCACCTGCAAGGGTTGCCGCAGTTCCGCTTCTCGCTGGCGCGCATCTTCGACGGCAGCTTCGGCAATGATCGCGGACTCTTCGGCCTGCGCCAACTCGGCTTCGGCGGCTTCAACCAATCCCTGCTTTTCGACCGGGTCCGCCAAGGACGAGATCTCGCCGATCACACTGGCGAGATCGCGTTCGACATCGCCAAGCTGGCGTACCAACCGGTCGCGGCGCTCCGCGCTATCGCGCATATTGCGCTCGATCTGCGCCCGTTCGGCGGAAGCTTCGGCGCGTTCTGCCGTAAGCTTGGTAAGCGCAGCCTCACTTTCCTTCAGCTTCGCATCGGCGCGTTCGAATTCGGCCCGCGTCGCAATCTCGCGTTCGCCGGCGCCGGCATTTTCTTCGTGAAGCGCCTGTTCCTCTGCCTCGAGCCGGGAGAGAACGTCGGCATTGTCACGGACCATCTGCTCTTCACGCGCAATGTCTGCCGTAAACTGCACAAGTCTCTTTTCAAGTTCACCCTGGCGGGCGCTGATGCGCTCTGCCTCTTCGTTGAGTTGTGCGCGGGCGATGGTGAGGCGCTGCAGGACCGCGGCGGCTTTGGCCTCCGCCTCACGCAGGTCCGGCAGCTTGTGCGCGCCGATGGCCTGTTCCTTGGCGGCATTCATCTGCAGTTGAGCCTGCTCGCCGACGCCCGATGTCGCCACCGACAGCGCCGACTGCGCTTCGCCCTCATGCGCCTTGGCGACCGCCCACTTCAGATGCAACAGGATCGCTTCGGAACGGCGGATATCGGCGGAAAGGCTCTTGAAGCGGTTTGCCTGACGCGATTGCCGGCGCAGGCTTTCGATCTGGGTTTCGAGTTCGCCGACAACGTCTTCAAGCCGCTCGAGATTCTGCTCGGCCGCGCGCAGTCTCAGTTCCGCCTCATGCCGGCGCGTGTGCAGGCCGGAAATGCCCGCAGCTTCTTCGAGCAATGCACGGCGCGCTTGGGGCTTTGCCTGTATAAGTTCGCCGATGCGGCCCTGTCCGACCATGGAGGGAGAGCGTGCGCCTGTGGACTGGTCGGCAAACAGCAGTTGCACATCCTTGGCGCGGGCATCCTTGCCGTTAATGCGGTAGACGGACCCTGCCTCGCGTTCGATGCGGCGCGATACCTGCAGTTCATCGGCATTGTTGAATGCAGACGGAGCAGTGCGATCCTGATTGTCGAGAAAGAGCGTTACTTCGGCCGTATTGCGCGACGGGCGCGTTCCCGACCCGGAAAATATCACGTCATCCATGCCGGATGCGCGCATGTTCTTGTAGGAATTCTCGCCCATCACCCAACGTAGCGCTTCGACAAGGTTGGACTTGCCGCAGCCATTGGGGCCGACAACGCCAGTCAGCCCGCCTTCGATGACGAATTCAGCAGGCTCGACAAAGGATTTGAAGCCGAGGAGGCGGAGTTTGGTGAAGCGCATCAGCAGCCCTTCCCGTCACCCGGCGCCCGAATGCAAACGGCGGACGCACCGAAGCGCCCGCCGAAAACTGAACCGGAGGTACTAGAGCAGGCCGTCGATGATCGCCGACATTTCGTCAACCGAAAGGGCTCCCGAGTATTTCGAGCCATTGATAAAGAAAGTCGGAGTTGCATTTACTCCGAATTCATTGGCTCCGCGGTCACGCGCAGCATTCACATCATCCAGAAGTTTTTGGTTCGTCAAGCAAGCGTTGAACGACTCCTGTGTAAAACCGGCCAATTTGGAGATTTGCAGCAAAGGTTCTACTGAATTTGCCACGCCCGCCCATTGTTGCTGCTGTGCGAAGAGGACTTCGACCATCGGATAATAGCGATCCTCCGGCGCGCAGCGGGCAAGCATGAAGGCGGCCGTAGCACGCGGATCAAACGGGAATTCGCGAAGGATGAGCTTCGCTTTGCCGGTGTCGATGTATTTTTCCTTGATCGTCGGCAGGGTCGTCGTGGCGAAATGCGCGCAGTGCGGGCAGGTCATCGACGCATATTCGACGATGGTGACAGGCGCCTCGGCCTTGCCCATGACGATGTCCTTCAAGATCCCCGGCGCCATGAGCTTGGCTTCGTCGATCTTGCCCGCCGGCTCGGGGGCCTTCACCGGCGCTGTGCCATCCGCAGGCTTTGCTGCTTCCTGGGCCCATGCCTGGCCGGATGCAAGAGCAATTGCGGCCGTCGAGGCGGCGGCAAGCGCCAGTACGTTTCTGCGGGTGAAGAATTCAGTCATAAGTTCACCTGTCTCCGGTGTTGATCTGTCTACTGACTCGTTAGAGCCTCATGCCAGTTTCTTTAAGGCAGAGACAGCGATCTGTCTTTGAATTTTTCGTGAAGGATCAAGGGTCGGTCCGTGGCAACTCAGCGCCCCTTGCGCTCCGCATGGATGCTGTTTCCGAGCCGCTCGAGCGCCTCGCGCAATCCGTCATCCTCAATAGGCTCGACCGCATGGCTGATCTTCCGTGAGGTCTCTGCGTCAACGGGCGGCAAGGAACGCTTTTTCGCGACGGGCAACGCGACCGGCTTTTGCTCGATCTTGATGCGTCCGACCGCAGCAAAGCCCAGGAAGGCATTGACACGGCTAATGATTTCGCCGGTCTCATGCTGTACGCGCATTGCAGTGAATCCTTGGCAAGCAATGACCAAGGTGGCCGGTTGAAACGGATCATCCTCGCGGGCGCGCCGGGGCCAGATGAGTTTCAAGGGGCGGGACAATTCGCCAAGACTCGAGCCGACGACTTCGTCCCATGCCTGCACGAGTTCGATCGTGATCCCGGCCCGTTTGCGCAACACGGGATCGAGGATGCCCGCGGCGGGATCGGCCAAGGGCCGGAATCCTTTCCGCTGTTGGCTATCGTTCATCGGATCGTCGCCATCATGTCAGCGGCCATTGTAGCCGCGGAACCACTTTACGAACAAAGGTATGCCTTCTTCCAAGGAAGTCGAGGGAGAAAATCCGAGATCGCGTGCGGCAAGGTCGATATCGGCATAGGTGCGCGGCACATCGGCGGCCGGCATGGGCGCAAATTCCTTGGTCGCTTCGCGGCCGCATGCCTTTTCGATAATCTCGATAAAGCGCATCAGGGCGACGGGCTTGTTGTTGCCGAGATTATAGACCGGGGCCGTTGCTTCCGGATTGGTCAGGATGCGGTTCATTGCGCCAAGGACGCCATTGACGATATCGTCGATGAAGGTAAAATCCCGTTCCATCTTGCCGTGATTGTAAACCTTTATCGGCTCCCCTTTGAGGATCGCATCCGTAAACAACCAAGGCGCCATGTCAGGGCGGCCGTAGGGGCCGTAAACGGTGAAGAAACGCAGTCCCGTGGACGCAATCTTGTGCACATGCCGGTAAGAATGGGCCAGGAGCTCGCCGGAACGTTTGGTCGCCGCATAGACGGATACCGGATTATCGACGGGATCGCTCTCGGAAAACGGCACTTTGCTGTTGGTCCCGTAAACCGAAGACGAACTCGCATAGACGATGGGCGGGCGCTTTTTCATCCGCAATGCCTGTTCGAAGACCGTGACCTGGCCATGGACGTTCGCGTCGACATAGGCAGCGGGATTTTCGACCGAATAGCGAACCCCCGCCTGGGCGGCCAGGTGAATGATGACATCGGCATCGGTATCCTCGCCGATCGCAGCGGCGAGTTCGCCGGCATTGGCAACGTTGGCGCGCACGAAGCGGATGCCGGCATGACCATCAAGAGCCGAAAGCCGCGTTTCCTTGAGCGCAACCGGATAGTAGTCATTGACATTGTCGATCGCGACAATCTCGACGCCTTCGGTTGCGAGCCTTCTTGCAACGTGGAAGCCGATAAAGCCGGCGGCTCCTGTGACAATGGCCTTCATCGTTCTCCCGTTTCCCTTTGCGACCTGCCCAAGTTCATGCCCTTGCACTCAGCGCCGCAACGTCAGCCTCGGCGTGTTGGGCAACCTGGGGGATCGAAAGAAATGGTGCATTGCCCGGCATCCAGCAGATCAAGATGGTCAGATAGATGAACACGGCGTCCGTGGCGTCGTGGCCGAACATGATTCCCAACATGCCGGTTATGATGTAGCTCGACAGCAAGAGCAACGCGATTGCCGTCGCAAGATCACGGCCAGGCCCCGGCTCCTTCTGGCGCGCGCCAATGATAGGGGTAGCAAGGAGCGCCAGGACACCGAGGACGCCGAGAATGCCGCCGTCAACCGCAGCGTTCAAAAGTCCGTTGTGAACATGGGTAAAGGTCATCTGCTTTTCAGGCGGCAGATTCAACACCGCGTTGACCGAGGACATTCTGTTCTGCGGACCCTCGCCGAGAAGCGGCGACTGCAGGAATACCTGCGCGCCGGCCGACCAGAGCATAAGACGGGCCTTCAGCGAGTTGATGTTCTCCTGCGGCTGGTCAAGGTGGGTGATATCACTCTCGAGCGCATGGTAGCGCTCGGTTACCTTGATCGACGCGACGGAAATGACCGCCACGATCAAGACGGTTCCCACAACCTTCGCCGCGTTGGTAAGCGACGGCAAGGACTGGCCGCGCAAATACCAATAGAGGATCGCAAAGTGTATCGGCATGACTAGCCAGGCCGATCTCGTCCCCGAAAGAAAAGCGCAAGCCATTCCACAGGCAAAGCCCAGGATCGCAATCAGACGCTCTGTTTTGCTATTTGAGTGGGCGTTGAGGAGCGCGATACTGCCGAAGAGCACGGCGAACAGGCCAAAGACGGCAGCATTGCCGGCGCCGGCTTCAGCGCGCGTGGCAAAGAAAGCTATCTGGACAAGGCTGTAGGCGAGCGCTCCGATCATGCCGATGCCCGCACCGGTGATCAGGAAGGGCACAAGGCGGCCGGAAACGCCGGCATGAAGCCGCGGAAGTACCGCCCAAACGGCGAGGAACGGGATCATTTTAAGAATGTAAGTGAGGCCGGCTTTCGCATTGGGATGGATGACGACCGACACGACCGTAACGACGATATAGAAAGTGAAGCACCAGGCGACGCGTTTTTCAGTCGGTGTCAGTTTGAAGGGGAAGCGCTTGAACGCGAGCGAGATAACTGCCCATATGAAGGCAAGGACAAGCGTAACTGACGTCCCACTTGCCAAAAGGCCTGGGAAAAGCGCGAAGAGAAATGTGAAAATGCGATTATTGCGATCGATTCCAATAAAGTGTCCCCTGGCGGGGAGCATCAAGGGCTTGGTCAAATGATCTGGAAACATTCATGGTTCCGAATATTTTTGTTCTTGTACTCGCAGCGGTTCTGTATGAACCGTTGGCCCCGTGTAGCGCAGTTTGAGATTGATGCAACCAATAACCGCCAACCTGCTCGATTGGTATGATTCTCACCACCGGATTCTACCATGGCGCATTTCGCCGCGCGAGCAGAAGGCCGGGAAAGCTGTGGAACCCTACCGCATCTGGCTGTCCGAGATCATGTTGCAGCAGACGACGGTCGAGGCCGTGAAGCCGTATTTCAACGCCTTTGTCGAAAAGTGGCCGTCCGTGAAGGACCTTGCCGCTGCCAGTCAGGATGCCGTCCTGCGCGCCTGGGCGGGGCTTGGCTACTATTCGCGGGCGCGCAATCTGAAGAAGTGCGCCGATGCCGTGTGCGCCGATCACGGCGGATCGTTCCCTTCTGATATCAACGGGTTGAAGTCATTGCCGGGGATCGGCGACTATACAGCCGCGGCGATTGCTTCGATCGCGTTCAACAGGCCTGTCGCGGTCGTCGATGGCAATGTGGAGCGTGTTATCAGCCGCCTTTACGCAATCGACACCCCTCTTCCCGCCGCCAAGTCTGAAATCCGCGCCCGCATGCAGGCGCTCACCCCTGACGAACGTCCCGGCGATTTCGCGCAGGCCATGATGGATCTCGGTGCGACAATTTGCACGCCGAAGCGGCCGGCCTGTTTTGTCTGCCCCGTGAAAGAGGGCTGCGAAGCGCTGCAAACGAGCGATCCGGAACTTTATCCCGTCAAGGCGGCCAAGAAGGAAAGGCCGATCCGCCTTGGGGCGGCGTTTGTTGCCGTCTCTGCGAACAACGAAGTTTTGCTGCGCAGCCGCACTGAAACCGGTTTGCTTGGCGGGATGGCCGAGGTGCCGACCACAGCCTGGACAGCGCGGCAGGACGGCGCGACGGATATCGCCAGCGCGCCATTTGCGGCCGACTGGATTGCTGCAGGCAACATCACGCACATCTTCACACATTTCGAGTTGCGGCTTGCCGTCTTCAAGGCAGGCAATATCCGTGCAACGCAAAACCTTGACGGTTGGTGGGTAAAAATCGAAAAACTTTCAGCCGAGGCGTTGCCTACGGTCATGAAAAAAGTCATTGCAGCAGCCATCCCCCACGCTTTTGCAAAAAGAGGTAAGGACGTATGACACCCGTCAAGCATATCGTTTTCGACATTGGCCAGGTTCTCATCCACTACGAGCCCGATGCCGCTTTTCGGGAACTCATTCCGGACGCCGCCGAGCGGAAATGGTTCTTTGACAATATCTGCACGCATGAATGGAACATCGAACAGGACCGCGGCCGCAAATGGGCCGATGCCGAGGCGCTGCTGATTGCAGATTTCCCCGATCGGGAAGATCACATCCGCTCCTTTCGCAAGAACTGGCACATGATGATCACCCATTCGATCAATGGCAGCGTCACGATCCTGCGCCAGCTCATCGCCGACGGCCATGATGTCACCATGCTGACCAACTTCGCGTCCGATACGTTGCGCGAGGCCTGGGAGCGCTTTCCGTTCTTGACCGAGAGCCGCGGCGTAACCGTTTCAGGTGATATCGGACTGATCAAGCCGGACAAGGCCATCTACGATCACCATGTCGCGGCCTTCAACCTTGATCCAGCTGCAACACTCTTCATCGACGACAGCGCCAGGAACGTCGCGGGCGCACAGCAAGCTGGCTGGCAGTCTGTGCAATTCACCAGTCCAGAGGCGCTGAAGGCGGATCTCAATAATCTCGGCATTCGCATCTGATAGCCAAAGACGAAACGCCCAGGCATGAGGCCTGAGCGTTTCGGATCAGAACGGCACTGGAGGTCCGCGTCCGATCGGAACGTCAGCCTCCGGCTGTCGTCATTCCGCTTCGCACCTGCTTGCGCAAGTCGTCGATCGGCTTGAGAACGCCTGCATCTTCATAGTGCCAGAAAGTCCAGCCGTTGCAGGCATCGAGGCCTTGCGCCTTTGCGCCCATCCGGTGGATGGAGCCGGCATCGCCACCTGCCGTGACCGTGCCGTCGGCCCTGATGATGGCCGCGTGACGGCGCCGCGCATCGCTGAGGATGGCGCCGGGTTTCAACAGGCCGGACTCGACGATGCTGCCAAAGGCGACGCGCGGCTCGGCGCGCTTGCCGGTCATGACCGTGAGTTCAGCCCCAGCCAGCGGCTCCACGGCAGCGATGCGAGCCGTCGCAGCATCGATATATTTCTGCTCGCGCTCGATGCCGACGAAATGTCGCCCGAGGCGCTTTGCCACCGCGCCCGTGGTTCCCGAACCGAAGAAGGGATCAAGAATGACGTCGCCGGGTTTTGACGATGCCATGAGAATGCGGGCAAGCAGGGCTTCTGGTTTCTGGGTTGGGTGGATCTTGTCGCCATTCTCATCTTTCAGACGCTCCGCACCCGTGCAAATGGGAAAGAGCCAGTCCGACCGCATCTGCAGGTCGTCATTGGCAGCCTTCATCGCCTCATAGTTGAATGTGTAGCCCTTGGACTTCTGGTCGCGCGATGCCCAGATCATGGTCTCATGCGCATTCTGGAAGCGGCGGCCGCGGAAGTTCGGCATGGGATTGTTTTTGCGCCAGATAATGTCGTTGAGCATCCAGAAGCCCAGATCCTGCATCATCGAGCCAACACGGAAGATATTGTGATAGGACCCGATGACCCAAATCGTGCCGTTGGGCTTGAGAACGCGTCGGCACGCCAGCAGCCAGGCACGGGTGAAGGCATCATAGGCCTGAAAGCTTTCGAACTGATCCCAGTGGTCATCGACCGCATCGACCTTCGACTGGTCGGGACGATGCAGGTCACCGTCGAGCTGCAAATTGTAGGGCGGGTCGGCGAAGATGATATCGACGGAATGATCCGGCAGCCGGTTGAGGGCGGCCACGCAGTCGCCCTTTAAAATTGTATCGAGCCAGGAGGATTGCGGCGCTGCCTGGGGCAGTTCATTCACGAGACGAACAACGGACATGGGGTACTCGACTACTGGGGACGCATTACAGAGCCTCATGGTTACCGGACGCGGTAAATTTCGCGTTAAGAGCCGGCGTTATGCGGGAAACTGTTCGTGGTGCACAGCGCCCCAACCGCTTCCAGGCGAATGGAGGGGCAAGTTCAACGCCGCCCACATCGCCACAGCCCGCTTTTCTTTGACGCCCGGCCAATTAGCGTGTAGTCGATGCCGGTAAATCCCCCAAGCGACCGAAATGCTGCACGATGGCAGCGCTATTTTCACGAACAGGTATGATTTAATGGAACCACAGCTCATTATCTTCGACTGCGATGGCGTGCTCGTCGATTCCGAATTCCTTGCCGCACAGGTCGAGTCCAAGCTCCTGACCGATGCAGGCTATCCGATCGAACCCGAAGACATTGCCGAGCGCTTTGCCGGCCTGACCTGGACCGACATCCTGCTTCAGGTCGAGAAGGAAGCAGGAATTCCAATTTCCGCGCAGTTGATCGAAGAATCCGCCAAGCAGATGGATTATAAGCTGCGCAACGAGCTCAACGTCATCGATGGCGTCGAGCAGGTCGTTGCCGCGCTGAAATATCCGAAATGCATCGCCTCGAACTCTATCAGTTCCTCGCTCAAGATGATGCTGGAGCAGAGCACGCTCTACGATCTGTTTGCCCCGCACATCTTTTCGGCGCGTGAGGTCGGATCGCAGAAGCCGAAGCCGGCGCCGGATGTCTATCTCTTTGCGGCGCGGCATTTCAACGTAGATCCAGCGCGGGCGATCGTAATCGAAGACTCGACACATGGGGTTCACGCGGCCCGGGCAGCGGGCATGCGGGTTATCGGCTTTACCGGCGGCGCCCACACCTATCCGGGTCATGCAGACAAATTAACGGATGCCGGCGCTGAAACAGTCATCAGCCGCCACCGCGATCTGCCGGCCGTGATCGAAGCCATGTCGGTGTGGTCGGAAGCCGTTTGATCCAGCTTCAGTCAAAAAGAAGACGGCCGGTATTTCCACCGGCCGTCTTTGTTGACGATCTAGTTCTTTTTCTTTGTTTTTGCCTTGGCGCTATCGTCCGGACCTTCGTCAAAGCCGACGAACACCTGAACGTTGCGGCTCGCCGGTTTGGGGAAGCTCACGTTCGGATCGTTGAAGATGAACTGGGTGGCCGCGCCACTGTCATTGACCGCAACCGCCTGCCTGCTCAGCTTGGAGTAGACAACATCGGAGCCCTGGATGACGGCAACACGGATTGGCACCGTTACCGTACCGGGCGTGAACTTCGCCCCGGGAACGATCTTGCCCGAAACGGCGACAGTCATGGTCATCGTGGTGTCGTCCGAATTGCAAGAGCGGGTTTCGTCCGACATGGATGCCTGATAAATCAGGTTCGCCGGGTTCTTGTCGGTGGTCTTCCCGTAATTGTTGATGACCGAGGTTCCCTCGCGGATCGTGACGGGCGGGCAGAAGGCGCGCAGTTGCGAGGCGGTGAGGCGCTTGTCGGCCTCGGCGGTGGCCTGGGCCTTGGGGGAGTTCGTGTCCACGGTCCCGCCGCTCGTCGAACACGCCGCAAGCCCCGCAGCAAAGACCAATGCACAAATTGGGGCGCAAAGTTGATAGAAGGGCAGAGTTTTTTGTGTTTCTGACTTCATGAACTGAACTTTCCTCGTAGAACGAACCTTGACGAACGAACGTGTTCTATATCAACGGTTCGATGAGAATGCGACGGGGCTGCGCAAGCTTTTTGCCAGGGCTGCGCGTGCATCCAAAGGCAAGGGATATTTGAGATGAAATACGTTAGTACACGCGGCGAAGCGCCGGTTTTAGGATTTTCCGATGCCCTTCTCGCCGGCCTTGCGCGCGATGGCGGGCTCTATCTGCCCAAGGAATTTCCACAATTTTCTGCAGACGAGATCCGTTCGCTGCGGGGCAAGACCTACGCCGAGATCGCGATTCACGTGCTGACGCCATTCATTGCCGGCGACATCGACCAGGCCGATTTCGAGGCCATGGTACACGAAGCCTACGCCACCTTTCGCCACGAGGCGGTCTGCCCCTTGGTCCAGACCGGACATAATGAATTCGTGCTTGAGCTTTTTCATGGTCCGACGCTCGCATTCAAGGATGTGGCGATGCAACTTCTGGCGCGGCTGATGGACTACAGTCTTGCCAGGCGGGGCGAGCGGGCGACCATCGTCGGTGCAACGTCCGGCGACACGGGCGGCGCGGCTATCGAGGCCTTTGCCAACCGCGACCGGACCGACATCTTCATTCTGTTTCCGCACAACCGCGTCTCGCCGGTGCAGCAGCGGCAAATGACGACGTCGGCAGCGTCAAATGTTCATGCGCTCGCCATCGATGGCAATTTCGACGATTGCCAATCGCTCGTTAAAGGCATGTTCAACGATCTCAACTTTCGCGACGCGCTCTCGCTCTCCGGCGTCAATTCGATCAACTGGGCGCGCATCATGCCGCAGATCGTCTATTACTTCACGTCGGCACTCAGCCTCGGCGCTCCCGACAGGCCGGTTTCGTTCACTGTGCCAACCGGCAATTTCGGTGATATTTTCGCAGGTTACGTTGCAAAGCGCATGGGACTTCCGATCGAGCGCCTCGCCATTGCCACCAACGACAACGATATACTTGCCCGGACGCTGGAGACCGGCAATTACGAAACGCGCGGCGTGGTACATACGACCTCGCCGTCGATGGACATCCAGGTTTCGTCCAACTTCGAACGCTTGCTCTTTGAAGCGCACGGCCGTGACGCGGCCTCGGTGCGGCGCCTCATGGACGGCCTCAAACAATCCGGAAGCTTCTCGATCGCCGAAAAGGCACTCGGCTTCATCCTCTCCGAATTCGATGCCGGCCGCTCCAGCAAGGCGGAGACAACCGGGATCATCGCGAGCGTCCTGAAGCAGTCCGGCTACCTGCTCGATCCGCATTCGGCCATCGGCCTGAAGGTAGCACGCGAAGTTCTGCGGTCGACGGCGCCAAGCGTTGTCCTTGCCACGGCTCATCCGGCCAAGTTCCCGGATGCCGTGAAGGAGGCAAGCGGCGTCCATCCAGACCTGCCGCTCTGGCTGGGTGATCTCATGCAACGAAAAGAACAGTACACGGTACTTCCCAACGACCTTAAAAATGTGGAAGAGTATGTGAGCCGGCATTCAAGAGCGGCAAAGTAAGGAGCATTGCATGGGCGTTGAAATCAGTCGCCTCTCCAACGGTTTGACGATTGCGACAGAAACAATGCCGCATGTGGAGAGCGTAGCCCTTGGCATTTGGGTCAAGGCAGGGTCACGGAACGAGGCAAGCAACCAGCACGGTATAGCCCATCTTCTCGAACACATGGCCTTCAAGGGCACCGAGAACCGCTCCGCCTGGAAGATCGCCGCCGATATCGAGGATGTGGGCGGTGAAATCAATGCCGCGACCAGCGTCGAGACCACTTCGTATTATTCACGCGTCCTGCGCGATGACATGCCGCTCGCGATCGACATTCTCGCCGACATCATGACGAGTTCGAAATTCGACGCCGAGGAACTCGAGCGCGAAAAGAACGTCGTCATGCAGGAGATCGGTGCTGCGCACGATACGCCCGACGATGTGGTTTTCGATCGCTTCACCGAAGCGGCCTTCCAGAACCAGACCATTGGACGTACCATCCTTGGCACGCCGGAGACCGTCCAATCCTTCTCGTCGGCCGACCTTCGCCGCTATATGGACGAGCAATACAGCGCCGAGCGCATGGTCGTCGTCGCCACTGGCGGCGTCAAGCACGACGAATTCGTCCGAGAGGTCGAAAAGCGCCTCGGTTCGTTCCGGCCGAAATCGACGGCCCCGGAACCCGAAATCTCCCACTATGTCGGCGGCGATTTCCGCGAACAGCGCGAATTGATGGACGCCCAGGTGGTGATCGGTTTTGAGGGCCGCGCCTATCATGTGCGCGATTTCTATGCCTCGCAGCTTTTGGCGATGATCCTCGGTGGCGGCATGTCTTCGCGCCTCTTCCAGGAAGTGCGGGAAAAGCGGGGCCTGTGCTACTCGGTCTATGCGTTCCATTGGGGGTTCTCCGAGACCGGCGTTTTCGGGGTCCATGCTGCAACCGGGCGCAATCATTTGAAAAAGCTCGTACCCGTAATCATAGACGAGCTGCACGCGGCTGCCCGCAATATCAGCCAGGAGGAATTGAACCGGGCACGGGCGCAATATCGGGCGAGCCTGCTGATGTCGCATGAAAGCGCAGCAAGCCGCGCCGGACAGATCGCACGCCAGATGCTTCTCTACGGCAATCCGATATCGACCGACGAACTGGTCGAGCGTCTCTCGAAGATCACTGTTGAACGTTTGACCGACCTTGCCGGACGCCTGTTCCTCGACACGACGCCTACAGTCGCTGCGGTCGGCCCGATCGGTTCCCTGATGAAGTTCGCCGATATCCGTCATGGACTGACTGCCCCAGCGTCGAGCCCGAGAAAGATAGCGGTCTGACGGCGATCCGGAGCGGCAATGATCGCCCTGCCCTTTCTCAAAAGCGTAGCCCCGCCCTTGCAGGGCAAGCGCATTTACCTGCGTCCGCCGACGCTTTCCGACTATCGCGCCTGGGCATCGCTGCGCGCGGAAAGCCGCGAATTTCTCGCGCCATGGGAACCGCTGTGGGCGGTCGATGATCTGGAACGCGGCGCATTCCGCCATCGCATTCGCCATTATGACGACGAGGCGGCGGCAGGCACGGCCCATCCGTTCTTTCTCTTCCGCAATACCGACCAGCGCTTGCTCGGCGGCATCACACTTGGCAACATCCGCCGCGGTGTCGGCCAGAATGGCATGATCGGCTACTGGATCGGCGCACCCTTCGCCGGACAGGGGTTCATGCACGAAGCATTGAGCTTGCTCATCCCCTATGCTTTCACCAAGGTGAGGTTGCACCGCCTGGAAGCTGCCTGTATTCCAAGCAATGAAAGATCGATCCGCCTTCTCGAAAAAGCCGGATTTCAGAGAGAAGGACTGCTCCGGTCTTACCTAAAGATAAACGGAATGTGGCAAGATCATCTTCTCTTCGCGCTGATTGAGGATGATGCAAGGGCTGGCAAATGAAAAAGTATCGGTGGCTTTGTTGGGACGACAGATGCTGAAAGGCTTATCGCGGGCTCTGGTCCTCATATTCATGCTGCTAGCGGCCCATACCGCCGCCAATGCCTTCGAAACCATCAAGATCACCAAGGAAAGCACGGCGCTCGACCTGTCGAAGGCCGTCGAGGTCTATCGCAATCAGGGTGAGACGTTCCAGATTTCAACCGCTCCCGGTACGGACGGCATCGTTCGGCGTATCGAGGTGCAGGCAAACGACAAGCGTTCGACCGGCGACTGGGCGGCCTTTTCGCTCGCCAATCCGACCGACGAACAGATCGACCGGCTGATCGTCGCTCCGCATTTCCGTCTTGTCGGATCGCGCTTCATCTGGCCCGACCTCGGTTCGACACGCATCACGTCGATTACCCCCAGCGAAGGCTTCGCCCTCGACCGGCAGGCGAGCGACGACGCGGATATTTTCCTGATCACGCTCAACCCGGGTTCGGTCATCACCCTTGTCGCGGAGCTTGCTTCTCCCAACCTGCCACAGGTTTATGTGTGGGAGCCGAATGCCTATAAGGATACGGTCAATTCCTATACGCTCTACCGCGGCATTCTGCTTGGTATTGCCGGCTTGCTCGCGCTGTTCCTGACGATCCTTTTCGTCGTCAAGGGTACCTCGCTGTTCCCGGCGACGGCAGCCCTCGCCTGGGCGGTTCTTGCCTATATCTGCGTCGATTTCGGCTTCTGGAGCAAGCTTATCGAAATCGCGCCCGGCAACGAACAAATGTGGCGGGCGGGCACCGAAGTAGCGCTGGCCGCGACGCTCGTGATCTTCCTTTTCACCTATCTCAACCTCAATCGCTGGCACGATAATTTCAGCTATGGCGCGCTGACCTGGATTCTCGGTCTCGGCATCGTCTCCGGCGTCGCGATCTTCGACCCGCCGATTGCAGCCGGCATCGCCCGCTTTTCCTTCGCGCTGACCATCATAGCCGGCACGATCCTGATCGGATTCTTCTCGTTCCGGAGCTATGACCGGGCGATCATGCTGATCCCGACGTGGATCCTGCTCCTTGTCTGGTTGATGGGCAGCTGGCTTACCGTTGCCGGCATTCTTGCCAACGACATCATCCAGCCAGCCCTCGCAGGCGGCCTTGTCCTCATCGTTCTCCTGATCGGCTTTACTGTCATGCAGCACGCTTTTTCCGGAGGCGCGTTGCAGCAGGGGCTCTTCTCCGACGTCGAGCGGCAGGCGCTCGCCATCATCGGTTCGGGCGATATCGTCTGGGATTGGGACGTGCCGCGTGACCGCGTTGTCACGACGCCTGACCTGACCAATTTCCTCGGAGCGTCGGCAAGTTCCTTGCACGGGGCCGTGCGCAACTGGCTGCCGATGCTGCATTCCGACGACCGCGACCGTTTCCGGACTACGCTCGACGTCATTCTCGAGAACCGTCGCGGTCGCATCTCCCAGACCTTCCGCCTGCGCGCCAATGACGGTCATTATTACTGGTATTCCTTGAAGGCGCGCCCGGTCATCGGTTCGGATGGTGAGATCGTACGCTGCGTCGGCACCCTGATTGACGTTACCGAACAGAAGAAGGCGGAGGAGCGGCTGCTCCACGATGCCGTCCACGATAATCTGACCGGCCTTCCCAACCGCGAACTGTTCCTGGATCGCCTCGGCTCAGTGATCACCATGGCGCAAACGGAAAGCAAAATCCGCCCGACTGTGTTCATCATCGACATCGACCGCTTCAAGCAGGTCAATGACGGCCTCGGCCTCTCCGCCGGCGACACCTTCCTGCTGACCATATCGCGCCGCCTGCACCGCCTGCTGCGCCCGCAGGATACGTTGAGCCGTCTCTCGGCTGACCAGTTCGGCCTGATCCTCGTATCGGAAAGCGAGCCCGCCAAGATTGCCGCCTTCGCCGATGCGGTGAAGCAGGCGATCCGCGCGCCCATCGCCTTTGCCAAGCGCGAGATTGTTCTTACCGCATCGCTCGGCCTGATCACCTGGACGAGCGGCAGCGCCGCCTCGCCGGAGGATCTGGTAAAGGACGCCGAGCTGGCGATGTACCAGGCGAAACGTTTCGGCGGCGACCGCATCGAGCCCTTCCGTCCGGCTTTCCGTGCGGTTGGCAGCGATCGCCTTCAGCTTGAATCGGACCTGCGGCGCGCGCTGGAACGCCGTGAAATCCATATGGCCTATCAGCCGATCGTGCGCCTCGATGACAACAGTATCGCCGGCTTTGAAGCGCTCATGCGCTGGGATCATCCGCGCCGCGGATCGATCCCGCCGTCAGAGTTCATTCCCGTCGCCGAAAGTTCCGGCCTCATCGTCCAGCTCGGCCTCTTTGCGATGCAAAAAGCCTCCGAAGATCTCGTGAATTGGCGCCGCACCCTCGGAGCGACACCGCTCTTCGTCTCGGTCAACATTTCGAGCAGCCAGTTGATCCGCCAGGATCTCATCGATGACGTCCGCTCGGTCCTGCTGCAGACGCAGATCGAGCCGAGCAGCCTGAAGCTCGAGCTCACAGAATCTCTGATGATGGAAAATCCGGAGCGCTCCGGCTATGTGCTTTCCAGCATCAAGGCAATGGGCGTTGGTGTCTCGCTCGACGATTTCGGCACCGGCTATTCCTCGCTTTCCTATCTCACGTCCTTCCCGTTCGATATGATCAAGATCGACCGTTCGTTCCTCAAGGCCGATCAGCCGCAAAAGGTGACGTTGCTGCGCTCGATGATCAGCATGGCGCATGACCTTGGCCTTGCCGTCGTTTCGGAAGGCATCGAAAATGAAAGCGACGCGCTGCAATTGCGCCAGATGGGCTGCGAATACGCGCAGAGCTTCATGTTCAGCCCGCCTTTGACGCTCGACGTCGCCACCAAGCTTCTGCGCGAACAGTTCCAGCAGTCGAAGGCCGCATCGTAAGACTAAATGCGGGCTTGGAATTGGCGAAGAGACTGCTATTATTCGTAACTGGAGCGTGGGGCGAGCTTTCGGCCGCCCCACCTTTACCTTAGGTAATCAATCGAACCCGGATGCAGACTTGCCAGCCCGTCCGGGTTCTTTTGATTTCAAAGGTAATAGTCAGTGGCAAAAACCACATGCCTATTCTCCGAGTTTGAGAGCAAGGCCGTTGCCACGGTCGGGAGGCCCATCGTCCCGATGCACCAGCTGGCTTGATGCTGCTACTTGGCTCTCGCTTTCATTGATTGCTTGGATTTGGATTGCCAACAAGAAATGCAGGGTTGAATTCTTGCTGTATCGCGTTGCAGCGCGACGGGACCACACATCAAAACCGGTAGGTGAATTTAAGCGTGGCCGGCGACCGTGGCGAGGCGCGACGGATCGATACCCATATAGGCGAGCAGCCGATCATAGGTGCTGTCAATGTTCGGATCGAAGAGCAGATCGTGCGGCGCCTGGCAAGTAAGCCAGCCATTATTGGCGATCTCGTTTTCGAGCTGGCCGGAGGCCCATCCCGAATAACCCAAGGTCATCAATGCCTTGCGGGGACCACGTCCGCCTGAGATGGCGCGCAGGATGTCGACCGTTCCCGTCAAGCAGAGTTCCTCGGCAACGGGCATTGTGGAATCCGTAAGATAGTCGTCGGAATGGAGGACGAAGCCGCGGCGCACTTCGACGGGCCCGCCGTTGCGGACGAGGAAATCGCGCGTTCTGTCCGGCATCATGATGACTTGCTGCTCATCGAGCACGCCAAGCTGCACCAAAATTTCCGCAAATTCCATTTCCTGGGCGCGATTGATGATGAGACCCATCGCGCCATTTTCCGAGTGGGCGCAGATGTAGATAACCGAGCGCGCAAAACGGCTGTCTTCCATCCCCGGCATGGCGAGAAGGAATTGTCCATTCAGAAAACCGGCTTCGTTGGTCGCGTCTCTCAAGTTTCCCATAAGAATAAGGGTACCAAGGATTCTATAAATGACAACGCCCAATGGTAACGAATTGTAAACGACAGCGGTTACTGGGAAGAAAAGTTTGGCTGAACACGACTTCGTCACACAGATATGATGGGCAAATCCCCTCATCTCCTTGATCGCAACGAAAAGCATTGTAATTGTCGCCGCCATGAAAACAAAATTCCTTTACCTCGTTGTCTCATTGCTCTTCGCTTTTCCGGCGGCCGCTGCCAGTTCAGACTGGACCAGCACGCCCGGCGGCAAGGTCCGCGTTATCGTCGACAATCCAACGGACGGGAACCCTGAGGTGCGCGGCGCCATCCAAATCAATCTCGATCCGGGCTGGAAAACCTATTGGAAGGAACCGGGTGACGCAGGCGTGCCCCCGGAACTTGATCTCACCGCGAGCAGCAACATCAAAGCCTATGCGCTTGCCTTCCCGACGCCGCACCGTTTCGCCGATGGAGGCACGCAGTGGGCCGGGTACAAGAAGCCCGTGTCACTCCCGTTCACGCTGACGCTGGAAGACCCAGCCAAGCCGGCCCATCTCAAGGGGCACGCCTTCCTCGGCATATGCGAAACAATCTGCATTCCCGTCACGGCCGAGTTCGATATTGCCATCGACGGTACGCCGAGCGACCCGCTGACCAAGGCGCAGATATCGACCGCATTTGATCAATTGCCGGCACCAGCATCGGCGGAATTCGGCGTTCGAGCCGTCACGCGCGACAATGACCATCTTGATTTCACGGCTGATCTTGCGGCGGGCAGCGAAGAGATCGATTTATTCGTGGCTGCGGAAGGCGGGGCCAATTTCGGCATGTCGAAATTGAAGAGCCGCGACGACAAAAGCGCCGTCTTTGCCGTGCCGCTCGTTTCGGGCGCACAGGCAAAGCCTGGCCTCCTCTACTATACGCTGGTGCAGGGCGACAAGTCGGTATCCGGAACAATTCCCTTCAAGGAATAGCTCGACTTTTCACCATCCGCACCCTATCTGCGATAGGCCTTTGCGCAATCTCAAGAGGAGCGATTCATGACTATCAAGGTAGGCGAACGTTTGCCCGATGCCACATTCAAGACCAAGACCGATGAGGGCGTCAGCGAAGTACGCTCCGACAGCCTGTTCAAGGGCAAGAAGGTCGTTCTCTTTGCCGTTCCAGGTGCCTTCACGCCCACATGCAGCATGAACCACCTCCCCGGTTATCTCGAAAACCGCGACGCTATTCTCGCGAAGGGCGTCGATAGCATCGTCGTCGTCGCCGTGAACGATCCGCACGTCATGGGCGCCTGGGCCAAAGCGACCAACGGCGAAGGCAAGATCCAGTATCTGTCGGATGGAAATGCGACCTTCACCAAGGCCGTCGGCCTCGATATCGATCTTGCCGCCGGCAATATGGGCGTGCGCTCGAAGCGCTATTCCATGCTCGTCGAGGACGGCGTCGTCAAGGAACTCAACATCGAGGAAGCGCCTGGACAGGCCGTTACATCGAGCGCTGCAACCCTGCTCGGGCAGCTCTGATCTTATGGCTGCGAGGGCTTTACCGGCCCTCGCCTCCTTGAACCACCGGCTTGCGCTTGAACGGAGCCATGCCTGCCCGCGCAAGTTCATCGGCGCGCTCGTTTTCCGGGTGGCCGGCGTGCCCCTTTACCCAATGCCACACGACCTTATGCCGCTTGCGCGCTTCATCAAGCTGCTGCCAAAGCTCGGCGTTCTTAACCGGCTTCTTGGCCGCCGTCTTCCAGCCATTGCGCTTCCAGCCTTCGATCCAGCCCGAAATACCGTCGCGCACATAGACGGAATCCGTATAGAGATGGACGTGGCAAGGCTCCTTCAGCGCGCTCAGCGCCGCAATTGCCGCCATGAGTTCCATGCGGTTGTTGGTTGTGTCCGCCTCGCCGCCGGATAGTTCTTTTTCGTTGCCATTCCAGCGCAGGACAGCGCCCCAGCCACCCGGGCCAGGATTGCCGGAACAAGCGCCGTCGGTGAACGCTTCGATATCCTTCATGCGCGTTGTCCTTCGAGGACCAGCCCATATTCCTCAGCAGACTTGATCTGGCGATGAAACCGCATGCGGCGCAGATACTCCATCGGGTCCTTCTTCACAACGAGGCTGCCCTCAGGCGTGTTCAGCCAGTCATAGAGACGGGTCAGCATGAAGCGAAGGGCCGAGCCACGCGCAAGGATCGGCAGGCTTGCCGCCTCGTCGGCCGAAAGCGGCCGGATGGAATTATAGCCGCGCAGCAGCGCAGTACCCTTGGTGAGGTTGAACGCATTGTCCTTTTCGAAGCACCAGGCGTTGAGACACACGGCAACGTCGTAGGCGAGTAGGTCGGTGCAGGCGAAATAAAAGTCGATGAGGCCGGAAAGCTTGTTGCCGAGGAAGAAGACATTATCCGGAAAAAGATCGGCGTGGATGACGCCGTGCGGAAGGTGCGATGGCCAGTTCGCCTCGAAGAACGCGAGATCGGCTTCGGTTTCGCTGGCAAGGCCGGGTTCCACACCATCCGCGCCTGCCCTGGAATTCTCCCAGAGCGGCCGCCAGCCCTCGACCGAGAGCGCGTTCTTCCGCCGCATGGGGAAATCCTCGCCCGCAATGTGCATCCGCGCTAGCGCCTCGCCAAGCGCGAAGCAATGCTGCACCGTCGGGCGGCGCATCCACATGCCTTCAAGGAAGGTCACGATCGCAGCGGGGCGGCCGGCAAGCTCGCCGATGCTGGAACCGGATTTCTGGTTCACGGGCAATGGACAACTGATCCCCTTGCCCGCGAGATGGCGCATGAGACCGAGAAAGAACGGCAGGTCGTTGCTGTTCACCCGCTTCTCGTAAAGCGTCAGAATGAACGAGCCTGCACTTGTGTGCAGGAGATAGTTCGAATTCTCGACGCCTTCGGCAATGCCCTTATAGGAGAGCAGCTCGCCAATTTCGTAGTCCTTGAGGAAATGCGCCAGGTCGATTTCGTTGATGTCGGTGTAAACAGCCATGATCAGCGGCTTCCGTTGACGAAGGCCATGTCGAGGCTTGTCAGTTCCACGTCACGCAGATCGCGCATGACGTGGAAGTTTTCGGTCTCGATGGTCGTTTCAGCAAGTTCGATGGACACGGTGTAGCGTTCCGAAAAGAATTGAATGATTTCGTCGACGATGATTTCCGGAGCCGAGGCGCCGGCGGAAAGTCCAACCACGGATATGTCGCCGACCTGGTCCCACTCGATATCGGACGCGCGCTGCACCAGCATCGAGTGGCTTGCGCCCGAACGCTCCGCGACTTCGACGAGCCGCTTCGAATTGGATGAATTCGGCGCGCCGACAACAAGGAAGAGGTCGCATCCCGGCGCCGCCGCCTTCACCGCGTCCTGGCGGTTGGTGGTTGCATAGCAGATGGACTCGGCGGCCGGTGCCATCAAGGCCGGAAAACGCTGCTGCAGGGTAGCAATAATTCCGGCGGTATCGTCCACCGAAAGCGTTGTCTGCGTCACGAAGCCGAGATTGTCCGGATCGACGGGCATGTAGACTTCGGCGTCCTCGATTGTTTCGATCAGAGTGACGGCGCCTTCCGGCAGTTGACCCATCGTACCGATAACTTCCGGATGGCCGGAATGACCGACCAGGATCACGTGCCGGCCAAGGCGCTGGTGCCGCATCGCCTGCTTGTGCACCTTGGAGACCAGTGGACAGGTGGCGTCGAGATAGAAGAGGTTCTTGTTCTGCGCATCGGCGGGAACAGATTTCGGTACGCCGTGGGCGGAAAACACGACGGGCTGGTCGCGATGTTCCGCGGGGATTTCGTCGAGTTCCTCGACGAATACGGCACCCCGGGCCTGCAGGCCCTCGACCACATAGCGGTTGTGCACGATTTCGTGGCGGACATAGACCGGCGCGCCGTATTTTTTCAGAGCCAGAACCACGATCTGGATCGCCCTGTCCACCCCGGCGCAAAATCCGCGCGGTCCGCAAAGGCGGATTGTCAGCGGTCTCTTCTCAGGCATCTTTATCGTCTCGCGGAACCGGTTGAAATGCTACTTGGACTTGGGCGGCAATCAGCGGGAAGTCAAGTCGGAAGACGATGCTGCATCGACGGCCGTCTTGTTTTCCGCTGGGAGTTTATAGCGTCGCCGCAGCGAGATTGCCAAAATTACGACCAGGGTTGCCGCAAGGCCATACCAGGTGACGGCATATTGCAAGTGGCTGTTGGGCAGATCGATGATCGTGACCCCGCCGACCGGCGCACCACCCGGGTTGGGCGTCTTGTCGGCGTCGATGAAGAAGGGCACGAGCTTTTCCTTTTCGATCCCCGACTGCGAGGCCATAGTCGCGAGGTCTTTCCAGTAATAGATATTGGCGGAAAGATCATTGTCCGGAACAAGCGAGGACGGCTTGGCATCCAGCGGGTTGCGGGCAAGGCCGGTTATCGTCACCCGACCCTCGACCTCGCCCGCTGGGCGCGTTGCCGGTTCCTTCCGGTCGTAGGGCACGAAGCCGCGATTGACGAAAACCGTGCGGCCGTCATCAAGCAGCAGCGGCGTATAAACGTAAAAGCCGGAATAACCCTCGTAGGTCGCGAAGAAATGCCGCTCCTTGTCGTTCAGCAGCCGGCCGGCAACCTTGACGGTGCGGTAATCGACATCCTGACCTTCGTTCCAGACCTTTTCGATTTCGGCGAGCGGAACTGGTGCGGCATGGGTCCGCGCTTCGATCTCCGCAAGGAGACCTTCCTTCCAGTAGAGCCGTTCGACCTGCCACGTGCCGAGCGCCACGAGAATTGCGAAGAGCACTGCGCCTAGGATAAGCGTGATCCAGGGAAATCTTGGGCGGTCCGCCGCTACGTATGTATTACTCATGAGCGGTCGGGCGATCGAGCCGTCCCTCTGCGGCCTTGTGCTTGTACTGGAGGGCGATGAGAATGCCCTTCATCCAGCGGAGCGTGGCGAGACAAAGCACGAGTGCGAGCGGTATCCATAGGATGAAATGGACCCAGAGCGGCGGGTCAATATTGACCTCCATCCACAGGGCAAGGCCAACCACGATGAAGCCGATCAGCAGCATGACCAGGACGGCTGGCCCCTCGCCCGTATCGATGAACGAATAGTCGAGACCGCAATTGGTGCATCGCGGCGCGGGCTTCACAAATCCATCGAACAATCTGCCCTGGCCGCAGCGCGGGCATTTGGCCTTGATGCCGGCCACGATCGGATCGACGGGCGGGTAAAGGGCTGTGTCTTCGTTCATTGAAATCTGCGCTCGAAGGATTGTTTCAGTTGGCGTTGTGATCGGGACAAGCGTCCAGATTAAGGCCACGGGCGATTAGTGACGCCGTTTGGTTGATCTGTCCAGCAGCCAAGTTGAAGCACATCCCAAAGAAAAGGGCGGGCCATGTCTCCATGCCCGCCCTTCACGTCTCGATAGATGCAGCTATTCGACGGCCATCGGTGCGCCCCAACCGGCCCATACATAGATGGAGAAGAAGAGGAACAGCCAGACGACGTCAACGAAGTGCCAATACCAGGCTGCAGCTTCGAAGCCGAAATGCTTCTGCGGGGTGAAGTCGCCGCGGATCGAGCGCAACAGGCAGACGGCCAGGAAGATGGTGCCGATGATCACGTGGAAACCATGGAAGCCGGTCGCCATGAAGAAGGTCGCGCCGTAGATCGAATCCTTGAAGGCGAACGGTGCGTGCACATACTCGTAGCCCTGCACGAAGGTGAACAGCATGCCGAGCAGAACTGTCAGGGTGAGGCCCGTGATGAGGCCCTTGCGGTCATTGTGGATGAGCGCATGGTGCGCCCAGGTAACGGTCGTTCCCGAGAGCAGCAGGATGATCGTGTTGTAGAGCGGCAGATGCAGCGGATCGATCACCTCGATGCCCTTGGGCGGCCAGATGCCACCGGTAAAGGCGGTACGGGCAACCTGCTCGACCTCGCCCGGGAACAGGCTTGCGTCGAAGAAAGCCCAGAACCAGGCAACGAAGAACATCACCTCCGAAGCGATGAACATGATCATGCCGTAGCGCAGGTGCAGCTGGACAACGCGGGTATGATGGCCCTGCTTGCTCTCCTTGATCGTGTCCGACCACCAGCCGTACATCGTGTAAAGGATGATCACGAGACCGATGAGGAAAATCCATGGGCTCGTCAGGTTGGCCCTGAACAGCACGAGTTCACCGCCGGCGTGGTAGCGCATGAATGCGATACCGCCGAGGGCCAGGACGAAGGCACCGACCGATCCGAGGAACGGCCACGGACTTGGATCGATGATGTGGTAGTCGTGATGTTTCTGGTGTGCTTCGGCCATTCTAACCCCCGCAATTTCTGTTCATCTGTAAGACACCGGCCAGAGCCGGCGCAAGTTCAAAGCTGTCCTGACCCGTTCTCTTTCTTGACATCGGTGTTGGCGGCAAGCGGGGCCGGCATTGCGATGGGGAAGAACGTGTAGGACAGGGTGATGGTATTGACGCCCTTCAGTTCGGGCGCGTTGACAATGTCCGGATCGACAAAGAAGACGACCGGCATTTCAAGGTCTTCGCCAGGTTTGAGCACCGTATCGGTGAAGCAGAAGCACTCGACCTTGTTGAAATAGGCGCCGGCGGCCTGCGGCGTAACGTTGAAGGCCGCGCGTCCCGCTGTCGGTTTGTCGGCGATACTCTTTGCCTCGTACTTGATCAACGAGGTCTCACCGATCTTCATCGTGACTTCGCGCTGCACGGGCTCGAATTTCCACGGCAGTGCGCCGGAGGTGTTCGCATCGAAGCGGACCGTGATCGTCTTGTCGAGAATCGTGTCGGACATCTGTTCGACTCGTTGCGTCGTCCCGCCATATCCGGTCACCTGGCAGAACATCGCGTAGAGCGGAACCGCCGCAAAGGCCATGCCAACCATGCCGAAAAAGAAAGCAAGGCACGAAATCGCAATCGTGCGATCCGAAACCTTCCGCTTCCGCCCGGATGGCGCATTTGCGCTCTTTACGGTTTCCTCAGACATTGAACCACTCATTACATCGGCCGGATCAGGATGTTGGCGCCGAGCTTCGCCCAGGTGCCGACATAGACGATGATGACAAAAGCAGCGAGCGCCAGCGCAAGTGCGATAGAACGGCTGCGCTGCGCCTTCTTCTGCTTGTCGGTTAGGGTCACGCGATCATTGCTCATATCAGGCACCTGCCAATAGTAGTGCTTTGCGCACGAGAATTTCGCCGAGAAGGACAGCGTAGATTCCGAAGAGGTAGAGGATGGAGAAGGCGAACATCTTCTTTGCCGGCTTGATCATGTCCTTGCCCACCGGCGCCCGCCAAACCCGCCAGGCATAGACGATGAAAGCGACGCCCATGGCTGCGGCGAAAAGGCCGTAGGCCGGGCCGGCGAAGCCCATGATCCATGGCAGAACCGCAACGGGCGCCACAAGGAGCGTATAGAGGAAAATCTGGAACTTGGTCGATGCCGGACCCATCACATTCGGCATCATCGGGATCTTCGCCTTTTCATAGTCGTCCGACATGAACAGCGACAGCGCCCAGAAATGCGGCGGCGTCCACAGAAAGATGATCATGAACAGCACGATGCTTTCCATGCTCACCGAATTGGTAACGCAAGCCCAGCCTATCATGGGCGGGAATGAACCGGCGGCTCCGCCGATGACGATGTTCTGCGGCGTCGAACGCTTCAGCCACATCGTATAGACGACCGCATAGAAGAATATCGTGAAGGCCAGCAGGAATGCCGAAAGCACATTGACGAAAAGGCCGAGCGTGACGACCGAAAACGCCGAGAGCAACAGGCCGAAGGTCAGCACTTCCTCGCGGCTGATACGCCCGGCGGGAATCGGCCGCTTGGCCGTGCGCTTCATCACGGCATCGATATCGGCGTCGTACCACATGTTGAGCGCGCCCGAGGCGCCTGCCCCGACGGCGATACAAAGAATGGCTATGCCCGCAAGGACCGGATTGATATGTCCCGGCGCCGCCAGCAAGCCGACAAGCGCGGTGAAGACCACGAGCGACATAACCCGCGGCTTGAGCAGCACGACATAATCCGACGCACTGGCCTCCGAAAGGCCGATGCTCGTATCCATGCTCGCGTTTTTCTCAACCAATGCCATTTGTTCGTTCTTGCTGCAGTCCGATAGATTGTCGTCAGGGCCATCCGGACCACTACCATGAATGGTCCGGACAGCCATTGTCTTACTTGATACGCGGGAGCTGTTCCCACTGATGGAACGGCGGCGGCGAAGAAAGCTGCCATTCCAGCGTGGTCGCACCGACGCCCCATGGGTTTGCCCCTGCCTCACGCTTCTTGGCAAAAGCCTCGAAGACACCGAAGAGGAAGATCAGCACGGCAACACCGGAAATGTACGAACCGATCGACGATACTTCGTTCCAGCCGGCAAAGGCGACTGGATAGTCGATGTAGCGGCGCGGCATGCCGGCAAGGCCGAGGAAGTGCTGCGGGAAGAACACGAGGTTCACGCCGATGAACATCACCCAGAAGTGCGTGTTGGCGATCGCGTGGTTGTACATGTAGCCCGTCATCTTCGGGAACCAGTAGTACCAGCCGGCGAAGATACCGAACACTGCGCCGAGCGAAAGCACGTAGTGGAAGTGTGCGATCACGTAATAGGTGTCGTGCATGGCGCGGTCGAGACCGGCATTGGCGAGCTGGACGCCCGTCACGCCGCCAATGGTGAAGAGGAAGATGAACCCGATCGCCCAGATCATCGGCGGCTTGAATTCGATCGAGCCGCCCCACATCGTTGCGATCCACGAGAAGATCTTAACACCCGTCGGCACGGCGATGACCATCGTCGCGAAGACGAAGTAACGCTGGGTCTCGAGCGAGAGACCGACGGTGTACATGTGGTGCGCCCAGACGATGAAGCCGACGACGCCGATGGCAACCATTGCATAGGCCATGCCGAGGTAGCCGAAGATAGGCTTCTTCGAGAAGGTCGAGACAATGTGGCTGATTATGCCGAAGGCCGGCAGGATCATGATGTAAACTTCCGGATGACCGAAGAACCAGAACAGATGCTGGAACAGCAGCGGATCGCCGCCGCCTTCAGGCGAGAAGAAGGTCGTGCCGAAATTGCGGTCGGTCAGAAGCATGGTGATGCCGCCAGCCAGAACCGGCAGAGCCAGGAGCAGCAGGAAGGCGGTAATCAGCACCGACCATGCAAAGAGCGGCATCTTGTGCAACGTCATGCCCGGAGCGCGCATGTTGAAGATCGTGGTGATGAAATTGATCGCGCCGAGGATCGACGACGCACCGGCGATATGCAGCGAAAGGATCGCGAAATCCATCGCCGGCCCGGGCTGTCCCGTGGTCGAATAGGGCGGATAGATCGTCCAGCCGCCACCGGTGCCGTAGCCGCCGGCAGGACCCGGAACGAACATCGACAGGATGAGGAGCAGGAGCGCTGGCGGGAGCAGCCAGAACGAGATGTTGTTCATGCGCGGGAACGCCATGTCCGGCGCACCGATCATGATCGGCACCATCCAGTTGGCAAAGCCGCCGATGAGCGCCGGCATGACCATGAAGAAGATCATGATAAGGCCGTGCGCCGTCGAGAAGACGTTGTACATCTGCTTGGCGCCATCGATGGCGGCGTCGCCTTCATAGCCATAGACCATGGACGCAAGGCCATGGAAAATCTGGATGCCGGGCTGTTGCAGCTCGGCGCGCATGGCGATCGAAAGAGAACCGCCAATGAGACCGGCCACGATCGCGAAGATCAGATACAGCGTACCGATATCCTTGTGGTTGGTCGAATAAACCCAACGCGTCCAGCCTGTCGGCTTGTGAGCGTCGTGGGCTTCGTGAGCTGCAGAACCTGCCATCAAAGTGCTCCCGTTCCTAATCTAGTGCGTCAGTCAGCTCAGTTGCCGGCGACGTTCACGTTCTTGTCTGCGTCGATTTTCGCGGTCAACGCCTTGTATGCGCCCGGAAGATCCTTTCCGGCGGCGGCGAACCACGTATCGTATTGTTGCTGCGAGACCACATGGATCGCAATCGGCATGTAGGCATGGTCCTTGCCGCAGATCTGCGAGCACTGACCGTAGTAGAGGCCTTCCTTTTCCGCCTTGAACCAGGTCTCGTTGCTGCGGCCGGTGACGGCATCCATCTTCACGCCGAAGGCCGGCATGGAGAAGGAATGGATCACGTCGGCGCCGGTGACGAGAAGGCGGACCGTGGTATTGACCGGCACGACCATCTCGTTGTCGACGGCGAGGAGATATGGGAAAGCCTCGCGATCTTCCTTGCCGAGGGTGGGGCGGTCGGCATCCTTCAGAAGCACCGAATCGAACGAAACCGGCGCCTCACCGGCCTGATATTCATAGCCCCAATACCACTGGTAGCCGGTCGCCTTGATCGTCAGCTTCGGCTCTTCGGGGGAATATTGGGCTGTCAGGAGCTGGAAGGAGGGAATTGCCAGGAAAAGCAGGATGACGACCGGTCCAACCGTCCACACGATCTCGACGGCCGTGTTGTGGCTGGTCTTCGAGGGAACCGGATTGGCGCTCGCACGATAGCGAATCATGACCCAGGCCAGAAGCACCATCACGAACAGCGTAATCGGGACGATAAACCATAAAGTATAGCGCTCGAACCAGACGATCTGCTCCATGATGCCGGTAGCAGCGGGTTGGAACGTCATCTGCCAGGGCTCGGGCTTTGCTGCATGAGCAGCTGTTCCAGCACCGAGCAGGCCACCCAGGACACCCATCAGCGTGACAAAATTCTTCTTCACCTAGAAATCTCCCGAATGAAGCTTTGATTCCATACGATAACACCGGGCGCAGGAAGGCCCGGTCATATGCCGCGTTCAAACCACACATTAGCTTACATCGCAAGGAAGGCGAACGTGATCTCATGCGGCATTTTTGCGCGCAGCTTTCCATTGCGGAGGCACACGGCGGCTTGAACGGGCATGTTTTTTCGCATCCGCCGCGTTTTTGCTGCCCAAGGCATAAAAGGGCTCACAATCCGGCCATTATTGCATTACACGACACATTGATGGCCGCTCTATGCTGGGGAGTGTTGGTGCGGCATTCTTTTCATCTTCGACGGGTAGGTTTAACGTCTGGATGATTCGTTTTGGAGCCTATATGTCGTTTTTTCCGCTACGCAGCATCGCCATCGGCCTGCTTACCCTGTCGTTGACCGCCCTTGCGGGCACTGCCATGGCAGCGCAGCAGAGCGGTACGGTCAAATCCACGCATGGAGCATGGTCGATCCTTTGCGATACGCCCGCAGGCGCCAAATCCGAACAGTGCGCTCTCATACAGAATGTCGTCGCCGCCGACCGGCCCGAAATGGGCCTCTCCGTCGTCGTGCTGAAGACTGCGGACAACAAGGCTAAAATCCTGCGGGTGCTCGCGCCCCTCGGCGTCCTCTTGCCCAACGGGCTCGGCCTCAATGTCGATGGCAAGGACATCGGCCGCGCCTATTTCGTGCGCTGCTTCGAAGATGGCTGTTATGCGGAAGTCATACTCGAAGACCAACTGGTCCAGACATTGAAGACCGGCAAGGCCGCAACCTTCATTGTATTCCAGACGCCCGAGGAAGGCATCGGCATTCCCGTCGAGCTCAACGGGTTTGGCGAAGGCTTCGACGCCCTTCCATAGACGGCTCATATCAACAAACACGCGCGTCTTGTACTTGTCGTGGGCCGATGAATGGCCTACATGCCGTTCATGTTTTTTGAAACGGACGTTTTATTATGAAAAGCCTTATCGACAGTTTTGATATGCCCCGTGAAAAAGTCCTTGAAACGGTCAAGAAAAGCCTTGCCGGCGCCGACGATGGCGAACTGTTTCTCGAGTACAGAGAATCGGAGGGCCTTGTCTTCGACAATGGCCGCCTGAAGAACGGGTCTTTCAATCAGGATCAGGGCTTTGGCCTGCGCGCCGTTGCTGGTGAAGGCGTCGGCTATGCTCACGCGGGCGAGTTGTCGCTTGGTGCCCTGAAGCGCGCCGCGGATGCCGCTTCCGCCATCCGTACCGGTCATGCCGGCACCTATACCGCTGCCCCGCCCGGAACCAATCGCAGCCTCTACAGCGACGAAAATCCGCTCGGGTCGCCGACATTCGAGGCGAAAGTCAAGTTGCTTCAGGAGATCGACGCCTACCTTCGCGACAAGGATCCCAAGGTTCGACAGGTCTCGGTCTCGCTCGCTGGGTCGTGGCAGCAGGTCGAGATTTTGCGCGCCGACGGCCATTTCGTGCGCGACATACGCCCGATGGTCCGCCTCAACGTCAGTGTCGTCGTCGGTGAAGGTGACCGCCAGGAAAGCGGATCGTTCGGCACCGGCGGCCGCAAAGGTTTTGGCGAGTTCATCGCGACCGACAAATGGCATCACGCCGCGGACGAAGCACTGCGACAGGCGCTCGTTAATCTCGAAGCCATCCCCGCCCCCGCCGGCACCATGGATATCGTGCTTTCGAGTGGTTGGCCCGGCGTCATGCTGCATGAAGCTGTCGGCCATGGCCTTGAAGGCGATTTCAATCGCAAGAAGACGTCCGCCTTTGCGGGGCTGCTCGGACAGCGGGTCGCCTCCAAGGGCGTCACCGTGGTCGATGACGGGACCATTGCGGAACGGCGCGGATCGTTGACGATCGACGACGAGGGCATGCCGACCAACAAGACGGTGCTGATCGAAGACGGCATTCTCGTCGGCTACATGCAGGACCGGCAGAACGCCCGTCTCATGGGCATGCAACCGACCGGCAATGGCCGGCGCGAATCCTACGCGCACGTGCCGATGCCACGCATGACCAACACCTATATGCTCGACGGCGACAAGACGCCCGAGGAAATCATCGCTTCGGTCAAGAAGGGTATCTACGCCGTCTCGTTCGGCGGCGGTCAGGTCGATATCACCTCCGGCAAGTTCGTCTTTGGCTGCACCGAGGCATATCTGATCGAGAACGGCAAGGTCGGTGCGCCGATCAAGGGCGCCATGCTGATCGGCAACGGACCGGACGCGATGCAGCGCATCTCGATGATCGGCAATGACCTGCAGCTTGATACCGGAATGGGCATGTGCGGCAAGGCGGGGCAGTCGGTCCCCGTCGGCGTCGGCCAACCGCATCTGCGCATGGACCAGATGACGGTCGGCGGCACATCGGTTTAACCGGCCTTTATCGCCTGGGTGTAGACAGGCAAGATTCACCCTCTGTCCGGCAGGACAGAGGCGGTACCTTAAATTCAAGCCTCTATTTCTTGCTCAACAGCGCCACGGCCTCCACATGGGGCGACCAAAGAAACTGGTCGATCGGGATCACCCGGTCGATCCGGTAGCCGCCCTTGACGAGAATGCTCAAGTCTCGTGCCAGCGTGACGGGATTGCATGACACCGCCGCGACTTTCGGCACGGTGGATTTGGCAATCTCGATCGATTGCGCTTCGGCGCCGGCACGCGGCGGATCGAAAACAAGTCCGTTGAAGGGCGCGAGTTCACGCGCAAGAAACGGCCGGCGGAAGAGATCGCGGCGTTCGGCGGTCACCGGCTTCAGGCCCTGTACCTGGCGCACGCTGCGGTCAAGCGCGGCCACCGCCGCTGCATCGCCCTCCACCGCGTGCACCGCGGATTTCTCGGCAATGCGCAAGGCGAACGTGCCGGCCCCCGCAAAAAGGTCGAGCGTCTTCTTGGCCTTGGCAAGATGGGCGGTCACCAGAGCTGCGATGGCGTTTTCTGCATCGACTGTCGCCTGCAGGAAGCTGCCGGCTGGCAAAAACACCGGCACTCTGCCGAATTGAACCATGGGCCTGCGCGGTTCAACGATGATTTCGCCTTCATAGGTCAAGCGGGCAAAGCCCTTTTTCAGCACCAGCGCCGTCAGGGCCTGGCGCTTTGCGGCGTCCGGGGCCTGGCAACCCGAGACCATGATGTCGAGACCCGAGGCCGTTGCCGTCACGGTCAACCGAAACGGCTTCATCCCCCCACCGATAACCGCAACGAGATCGCGTAGGTCATCGAGGCGCGACACGATATCGGGCAGGGTCACCGGGCATTCCGAAATGTCGATGAGATCATGGCTGAGATGGCGATTGAAGCCGAGCACCGCGCCGTGATCGCTCGTGCGAGCCGCAAACACCACGCGCCGGCGGGTCTGCGGCATGCAGGGCACCAGCGGTTCAAGCTCGAAAGCGAGCCCCCTTCCCGCGAGGGCTTCCTGAACCAGCGAGCGCTTCCACACCCGATAGGGTTCATCCTGCCAATGTTGCAGCGCGCAGCCGCCGCATTCTTCGAAGTGGCGGCAGGCAGGAGCGATGCGATCCGGCGAGGCTTCGAGCAAAGCCATGAGCGTGCCCCGGCCATTGTCGAGCGCGATATTGGCGGTCTCGCCCGGAAGTGAGAACGGAACGTAGGCGATCCCGGATGCTGTCGAGGCAATGCCATCGCCGCCCGCTCCCATCTTCTCGATTGTAACGCGTGTACTCATCAAACTTTTCTTTTCAATCCGGCGAGAAGATACTCGCGGTTGCCGTCGCCGCCTTCGATCGGCGAAGGACAAAGTCCGAGCGCGTTCCAGTCCGGCATTGCATCAAGCCATTTCATTAGATCATCCGCCACCCGTTCGCCATCCTTCGGATCGCGCAAAATTCCACCCTTGCCGATGGCCTCGCGCCCGGCTTCGAATTGCGGCTTGACGAGGAGGACGCAGTGCGCCCCGGGTTCCGCCAGATCGAGGGCTGGCGGCAATGCAAGTTTCAGCGAGATGAAACTGACGTCGGAGACGACGAGATCGGCCTTCAGACCGCCAAGATGGTCTCGGGTCAGTTCCCTCGCATTGAGCGATTCAAGGTTGGTTATGCGCCGGTCGCCGCGCAGCCGCTCATGCAACTGTCCGTGCCCGACGTCGACGGCTGTGACATGGGCCGCGCCGCGTTCAAGCAGCACTTGCGTGAAGCCGCCGGTCGAAGCGCCGATATCGAGGGCGGCTCGGCCAGCAACGGGAATGTCGAAATGGTCGAGGCCGGCAATGAGCTTCAAGGCAGCGCGGGAAACGTAGGCGCTGGCGGGGTCGTCAACGAGGATGATGGCAGCTGCGCCAATCACCGCGCCCGGCTTGGTGACGACGGCACCATCCACTTTGACAGTCCCACGCACGATCGCATCGCGGGCGCGCGAACGACTGGCAAAGAAGTCTCGTTCAACCAGAAGCTGGTCAAGCCGCATTGTCACGCGCGTGCTGGCGCAACCAGTTGATCGCGTCCGAGCGCACTGAATACGGCCTGTACAATACCGGCGCTGTCGAGCCCGGCGCGCGCATACATGGCTTCGGGCTTGGCGTGATCCTGGTAGGCGTCCGGCAGGGTAAGCACGCGGATGCGCAGGCCATGGTCAAGAAGCCCGTCGCGGCTGAGGAAATGCAGCACGTGCGAGGCGAAGCCGCCAACCGCGCCTTCCTCGACGGTGACCAGAACCTCGTGTTCGCGCGCGAGGCGGCGAATGAGGTCCTCGTCGAGCGGCTTGGCGAACCGTGCATCGGCGACCGTGGTGGAAAGACCGGCGGCGTCGAGTTCATCGGCGGCAACGAGGCACTCCTGCAAGCGCGTTCCGAACGACAGCAGCGCGACCTTGGCGCCCTCGCGGACAATGCGTCCCTTGCCGATCTCGAGGATCGCTCCACGCTCCGGCAGGTCGACGCCGACGCCATCGCCGCGCGGGTAGCGGAAGGAAATCGGACCTTCATCGTAAGCGGCGGCCGTTCGGACCATATGGCGAAGTTCGGCCTCGTCCGATGCGGCCATGACAACAAAACCCGGCAAGGCAGCAAGAAAGCCGGTGTCGAACGAGCCGGCGTGCGTTGCGCCGTCGGCGCCGACAAGTCCAGCGCGGTCGATCGGAAAGCGTACGGGCAAGTTCTGCAACGACACGTCATGGACGACCTGATCGTAGCCGCGCTGCAGGAAGGTCGAATAGATGGCGGCGAAGGGCTTGTATCCTTCGCTCGCCATGCCGGCCGCAAAAGTTACCGCATGCTGTTCGGCAATGCCGACGTCAAACGTGCGCTGCGGAAATACTTCCCCGAAGAGATCGAGACCGGTTCCGCCCGGCATCGCCGCCGTGACAGCGACGATCCTGTCGTCATGGCGCGCTTCCTCAATAAGGCTCGTCGCGAAGACCTTGGTATAACTCGGTGCGTTTGCAGGCGGTTTTGCCTGCGCGCCGGTGATCACGTCGAACTTGTTGACGCCATGATATTTGTCGGCTGCCGCCTCGGCAGGGGCATAGCCCTTGCCCTTTTGCGTGACGACGTGGATCAAGACGGGACCGTCCATCGTGTCTCGCACGTTCTTCAGAACCGGAAGCAGATGATCGAGCTTATGGCCATCGATCGGGCCGACATAATAGAAGCCGAGCTCCTCGAACATGGTGCCGCCAGTCCAGAATCCGCGCGCATATTCTTCCGAAAGCCGCGCCTTCTCCTGCAGGAATTTCGGCAGTTTCTTTGCCAATTGCTTTGCCGTCTCGCGAAACGTGCGATAGGCCCGGCCGGAAACGAGGCGCGCAAGATAGGCGCTCATTGCGCCGGTCGGCGGCGCAATCGACATGTCGTTGTCGTTGAGAATGACCACGAGCCGCGCATCGAGCGCGCCGGCATTGTTCATCGCCTCGTAGGCCATGCCCGCCGACATGGCGCCATCGCCGATGACGGAGACGACATTGCGCCTCGTTCCGGCGAGGTCGCTGGCGACAGCCATGCCGAGCCCGGCGGAAATCGAGGTGGACGAGTGGGCAGCGCCGAATGGATCGTATTCGCTTTCGCTCCGCCTGGTGAAACCGGAAAGCCCGCCCTCCTGGCGCAAGGTCCGGATGCGGTCGCGCCGACCGGTCAGGATCTTGTGCGGATAGGCCTGATGGCCGACATCCCAGATGATACGGTCGTGCGGCGTGTTGAAGACATGGTGAAGCGCAATGGTGAGCTCGACGACGCCGAGGCCCGCGCCAAGATGACCACCGGTCGTCGACACCGCATCGATAAGCTCGGTGCGCAGCTCAGAAGCCAGTTGCGGCAGGTCCGATTCCGGTAGCGCACGCAGGTCTGAGGGGATCTTGACGCGGTCGAGCAGCGGTGTGTCAAAATTCTTGGCCAAGTTGCGAGGCTCCGTTTAAAAAAGTCAGGCGTTCCTAGAGCAAATCCACCTGTGCGGCAAGGAGCCGGGCCTTCGCCCTACCCCTCCGGCAGGGGAATGAATTCTTCTTCGTCGCCAGGGACGATATCGAAGCGGCCGCTGCGCCACTCTTCCTTGGCCTGTTCGATACGCTCCTTGGACGACGAAACGAAATTCCACCAGATATAGCGCTGTGAGGGCAGAGCTGCGCCGCCAAATAGCATGAAATGCGCGCCTTCCGGTGCGCTGATGATGATTTCGTCGCCGCTGCGAAACGCCAGCAGGCGGTCGGCCGGGAATGTCTCGCCGGCAACCTCCACAGGGCCTTCCAGCGTATAGATCGCCCGCTCTTCGGCCGCTGTCCCCGGTATCTGGATGCGTTTTCCGGGTGCAAGGCGAATATCGACGTAGAGCGTTTCGGCGTGCTGCTTTACCGCTGACCTGGCGCCGTGGAACTTTCCCATGACCACGCGCACGTCGATACCGTTTTCGCTCATCGAAGGAAGCTCGGCAACACCGGTATTGGCAAAAGCCGGGTCGATCTCTTCAAGATGGTCCGGCAAGGCGAGCCAGGTCTGCAGGCCGGAAATCGGCAGCGGCTCCTTGCGCAATTCTTCCGGCGACCGCTCAGAATGGACGATGCCCCGCCCCGCCGTCATCAGGTTCACGTCGCCGGGACGAATGACCATTTCGGTGCCGAGGCTGTCGCGATGGCGTATCTGGCCGTCGAAAAGGTAGGTCACTGTCGAGAGTCCAATATGGGGGTGCGGGCGCACGTCGATCCCCTGGCTCGGACGCAGAATTGCCGGGCCCATGCGGTCGAAAAAAATGAAAGGGCCGACGAGCCGGCGCTTGGCGGTCGGCAGCGCGCGGCGCACTTCAAGGTTGCCGATATCGCTGGTGCGAGGAATGATCAGCGTTTCGATGGCGTCGGCGGCCGTCCTGTCGCCGGGCTCGGGGTCATTGCCAGGGAAAAAGCTCATGGGCGCACTCCTTGGGTCACACCACGACCCGCATTGATACCAACCATAGAGTCCCGGCGCGCCGTTGAACAGCGTCGCTCAATTACTCGGGATCAAGCGGCTCGGTGCCGACCGGCTGTCCGTCGCGGCCGAGGCGAATCTTCTCAACCTTGTCTTCGGCTACTTTCAGCAAGGCATCGCAATGTTTCTTCAGCGCTTCGCCGCGCTCGTAGATGCGAATCGACTGTTCGAGTGGCACGTCACCGCGCTCGAGGTCATCGACGATCTTCTCCAATTGGTCGAGCGCCTGTTCGAAGCTCATGGCAGCGATATCGGTATTGTTCGGGGCGTCGGCCATGGTCAACCTTCCATCAAGCGTTTGATATGCGCGCCCGCAGAGAGCGACATTCCCTTGAGGTCGTAGCCGCCTTCAAGAAGGCTGACAAGGCGATTTCCCGCAAAGCTCCCAGCTCTTTCCATGAGCATTGCGGTTGCCCAGTCGAAATCCTCTTCATCGAGGTTGATTTCGGCGAGCGGATCGCGGCGATGCGCGTCGAAGCCCGCCGAAATGATGATGAGTTCGGGCTGGAAAGTATCGAGCGCGGGCAGAATCCGCGTGGTGAACGCTTCACGGAAATGGTCGCTGCCGGTCATCGGCGCAAGCGGCGCGTTGACGATATTGCCGGCGCCGGTTTCGGATTTCGCACCGGTGCCGGGATAGAGCGGCATCTGGTGCGTCGAACAATAGAGCACCGAGGGATCGTCCCAGAAAATTTCCTGGGTGCCGTTGCCGTGGTGGACGTCCCAATCGACAATCGCGACCCGTTCAACGCCGTGGGCCTTTTGGGCATGGCGTGCGGCAATCGCGGCATTGTTAAAAAGGCAAAAGCCCATAGCCTTGTTGCGCTCGGCGTGATGGCCAGGCGGGCGCGAGGCAACGAAGACATTGTCCGCCCGCTTGGCAAACACGTCGTCGACGGCGGCGGTGGCCGCGCCGATCGCGGTCAAGGCCGCCTCCCAGCTTTTCGGGCTGACTGTCGTATCGGCATCGACGCGCGTCAGCCCCTCATCCGGTATCGTGCCGCGGACGCGCTCGATAAATTCCTGCGGATGCGCATAAAGGATCGTGGCCTCATCGCCCATCGGCGCTTCGGCACGGTCCAGACCGTCAAAAGCGCTGTCCTCCAGCACCTTGGCGAGCGCACGCAGCCGGTCGGGACGCTCGGGGTGGCCCGGGAGCGTCAGGTGTTGGAGATAGATCGGATGCGTATAAAGGCGAGTAACCATGAAAACTTTCTGCGCTGCCAAAAGGGCATGAGCATGACCGATCAGTTGCAGAGCGAATTTGCACCTGTCGGAGCAGCTTGTTCAAGGCGAAAGTGGACGGTTGGTACGAAAGTCGAATTGACGTGGCGTAGCGAACGACCGTCTCATAACAAGGCCCCATCAATTGCGCGTGAGCACATGACCACCATCGCTGAAGTCAAGAATTTGGTGGCGCCCCTGTTGGAGCGCCACCATTATCTCGCGCTCGTCAATCGTAAGCTGATCATCAAGCCGGTACGACATGTCCTGCGGTTCGTGTGCATAGATCGTCGGAGTGACCCGTTCACGTTTGCTGTCGATACAGCCGTGAACCTGTCGTTTTTGAACTTTGGCGGTTGGTCGCTGAGCGGTGGGCGAATGCTCTACATACCAGGACGGCTTTGGGACACGCGCGATCCAGAATCACTGCAGCTTCTGCGCGATATGATCGAGTTCGAGGCGCTGCCTGAGTTGCGCGCCATCAATACGATAGACGATTTTGTTGCACACCGCTCGAATGACCCGGAAAATTCGCGGTATTTTTTCGCAAACCTCAACTGCTTGGCTGTCATCGCCATCGTCAAAGGCGATCTCGACAAGGCGGCATCGATCCTTGAGGCGGGCTTGGCCAGTGGCAAACAGGATTGCGTGCCCAAATATTATCCCCTGCTTCTCGCCCGCGACCGGCAAGGCCTCCTTGATTTCTTCCGCAAGCAGCAACTGAACTCGATCGCAGCGCTCAAGCTTGAAAGCTACTTCGAGCCGGCGCCCTTCCCGGTCGAGTTGCAGGGCGCAACCGCGCGCTAGGCTTCGCTCAAGGCCTGCGCAAGATCTGCGACCAGATCGTCCGGATGCTCGATGCCGATCGACAGGCGGATGGTCGAATCGAGAACGCCGATACGCTGACGCACATCGAAGGGCACGCCCGAATGCGTCATCGTCGCCGGGTGGCTGGCAAGCGAGCATGGACGATCTATTGAGACCAAATTGCACCGGTCAGATCCGCTGGTTCAAGACCAAAATGAACGGGTTGAGACGAAAGTCGAATTGACGCGATGCGGCAGTTATAAGATTATTTTCCTTTTTACAAGGAATATTTTCCATGACGTGGCATACCAATCCTTCCGAATTGCACATGCGGGTTCGTATACAGTCTCAACTTGCGGCTAACAACATGCTGCTTAAGGCAATCCCCTTTGCTTCACGGCCCTTCAACCAGAATCTCGAATACCGACCACGGAAAGAGCAAATCCTTCTGCAGAAGCTCCTCAATTTTGTAGACGCGTTCTATTCTACCAAGGATATACGATACGATCCAAATCAGCCACGTGTGCCTGCAGGTAATTCCACAGGCGGGCAATGGACGAGCGGGGGCGGGTCGATCAGCGGATCGCCTGCGTTAGGTAGTCCTAAGCCGGCAGTGGCGCTATCGAAACCGCTCACAACAGAGGGACCAAGAAATCGCACTGGACAAGGACGAGCGCTGTTTGGTGGCGAGTTACTTCGTCAGTTTGTCGAGACGGACAAACTGCAATCGTCCCATAACGGCGATGCCGATGTATCGATTGATCGTTACAACTGGCTACTTGAAAATGCGCCCGACAGGATCGTTCCGGCGCTTCATTTCATTCCCCACGAATACCAGGAAGAGCAATCCCCAAAGCGCAAAGCGACCGTTGTCCCATTATTGAAAGAGCAAGTCGAGGATGCCTGTCCGTTGTACGGAGCAGTCAAAACCGCAACGAATAATGCCGTGCAGGCGGCGGGTCCCCGCTCCAATTTCGCTTCTGCCGCCGAGTATGGAACGCGCGTACATACGATTTTGAAGGACCTTCTAGTAGCAGACTACGCCGGACGTCTAATAGCCGAACGTTCTTTTCTGAAATACTTTGAGGAGTTGGGTCTTGATGACCGCTACGGTGAGACTGGAGTCGACTATGGCCTTTTGGGTTCACTTCGTCTCGATGTTCTAGAGCGCGTCGCGAACGGTGTTATTTGCGTATACGATATTAAAACTGGCCGGAGCGGGCTGACACCAACGGATGTTAGAAATCGGTAAGTCTGTGGCCAAGAATTTTAAATCGCCAACGCGTATATTCATTATTCCGATCAAGCCGGAGATGGGGACATGACTACCATCGCTGAAGTCAAGAATTTGGTGGCGCCCCTGTTGGAGCGCCACAGTGACCTCGCGCTCGTCAATCGTAAGTTGATCATCAAGCCGGTACGACATGTTCTGCGATTCGTGTGCATAGACCGTCGGAGTGACCCGTTCACATTTGCTGCCGATACAGCCGTGAACTTGTCGTTTTTGAACTTTGGCGGTTGGTCACTGAGCGGTGGGCGAATGCTCTACATACCAGGACGGCTTTGGGATACGCGCGATCCGGAATCGCTCCAGCTTCTTCGCGATATGATCGAGTTCGAGGCGCTGCCTGAGTTGCGCGCCATCAATACGATAGACGATTTCGTTGCACACCGTTCGAATGACCCGGAAAATTCGCGGTACTTTTTTGCCGATCCTGATCTCCTGGCGACGATTGCCATCGTCAAAGGCGATCTCGACAAGGCGGCATCGATCCTTGAGGCGGGCTTGGCCAGTGGCAAACAGGATTGCGTGCCCAAATATTATCCCCTGCTTCTCGCCCGCGACCAACAAGGCCTCCTTGATTTCTTCCGCAAGCAGCAACTGAACTCGATCGCGGCGCTCAAACTCGAAAGCTATTTCGAGCCAGCGCCCTTCCCGATCGAGTTGCAGGGCGCAACCGCGCGCTAGGCTTCGCTCAAGGCCTGCGCAAGATCTGCGACCAGATCGTCCGGATGCTCGATGCCGATCGACAGGCGGATGGTCGAATCGAGAACGCCGATACGCTGGCGCACATCGAAGGGCACGCCCGAATGCGTCATCGTCGCCGGGTGGCTGGCAAGTGATTCCGTGCCGCCAAGGCTCACCGCAAGCTTCAAGATCTGCAGGGCATTCAGGAACTTGAATGCCGCAGGCTGACCGCCGACAATATCGAACGAGAAGGTCGAGCCCGCGCCGGTGCATTGCGCGGCAAAGGTCTTGCCGAGCGGCGATGCCGGGTCATGATAAGGTAGGTAGTGGATTTTCTCGACCTTCGGGTGCTCGCGCAAAAAGTCGGCGATGATGGCCGCGTTGTTATTGGCTTTCTCCATTCTGATCCCAAGGGTTTCGAGCGAGCGGCCGAGCATCCAGCAGGAATGCGGATCGAGCTGGGTGCCGATAGCGCCGCGCAGCGCCTTGACCTGTTTCATGACGGCCTTGGAGCCGAGGGCCGCGCCCGCGATAAGATCCGAATGGCCGCCGACATATTTGGTCAGGGAATAGAGTGAAATATCGGCGCCATGCTCGATGGGGCGCTGGAACACCGGCCCGAGCAATGTGTTGTCGCAGGCGATCACTGGGCGATGGCCTTGCGTTTCGGCAATTGCGTCGGCAACCCGGCGGATCATCGCCACGTCAACCAGGCTGTTCGTCGGATTGGCTGGCGTTTCGATCAAGATCACGGAGACCCGCCCGCGCTTCATCGCGTCCTCGGCGGCAGCTTGAACGGTTGTCTCGTTCACACCGTCGGCAAAGCCGACTGCGGCTACGCCCATATTGAGGAAGGTCTTCGCAAGCAGCGTTTCCGTGCCACCGTAAAGCGGCTGCGAATGAAGGATTGCATCGCCGGGACGGACGAAGGCGAGGAGCGTCGTTGCGATGGCCGACATGCCGGACGAGAACAGGGCACAGCTTTCCGTACGCTCGTAGACGGCAAGCCTGTCCTCGACGATTTCGCTGTTGGGATGGTTGAAGCGCGAATAGACGAGCCCGGCGCCGGTGCCCTCCGGCGGCTCGCGCCGCCCCGAGACAAAATCGAAGAAATCCCGCCCCTCCTCCGCCGACTTGAACACGAAGGTCGAGGTGAGAAATACTGGCGGCTTCACCGCGCCTTCGGACAACTCCGGATCATAACCGTAATTGAGCATCAGGGTTTCAGGATGCAACTCGTGATTGCCGATGCGGGTTTTGGAGGGATGGGGCGCGGTCATAACAGTCTCCTCGCTGGTAGCCTTACCAGCGAGACTATAGCAGATGGGAAGATCGTTCCTTGCGAATTTGCCCGGCTAATCGCAAGAGTTTGAAGGTTAGAGGATGTCCGTCTTCGTGATCTGGATGCCGAAACCTTCGAGGCCGACATAGTGGCGCTCGCGCGAGGATAGAAGCCGGATCGAGGTGATGCCAAGATCTTTAAGGATCTGCGCGCCAAGACCGATCTGCCGCCATTCCTCCTCGCGCACCTTCGCCTCGGCGTGGGCCTCGCGGTCCTGCAGGGTGGCACGATTGCGGTCATCGTCACGGCCGACGCCGACGGAGCCTTCGCGCAGATAAACGATGACGCCGCGCTTTTCTTCGGCAATGCGCTTCATAATACTGTCGAGCGTGTTGCGCGCGCCGAATACATCGCTCAAGACGTCCTCGCGCTGCAGGCGTACCGGCACATCCTCGCCGTCACGAATATCGCCATAGACGATAGCCGCATGGTGCATCGGCTCCCACGGCAAGGCATACGTTATGGCCCTCGCCTTGCCGGCGCAGGTGTCGATATCATATTCGCCGATGCGCTCGATCAAGGTTTCCTTGCGCTGGCGATAGGCGATGAGGTCGGCCACCGTTACCTGGTGCAGATTGTTCGTCTCGGCAAAGGCCGCGACCTGCGGACCGCGCATCACCGAGCCGTCGTCATTGACGAGTTCGCAGATGACGCCGACTGGCGGAAGCCCGGCAAGCTTGCACAGGTCCACGGCAGCTTCAGTATGTCCGGAGCGCATGAGGACGCCGCCTTCGCGCGCGACAAGGGGGAAAATGTGTCCGGGCCGGACAAAATCCGCCGCGCCTGCATTGGGGTTGGCGAGATTGCGGACGGTGAGCGTGCGATCATCGGCGGAAATGCCGGTGGTGGTGCCGTGCTTGTAATCCACCGTCACGGTGAACGCCGTTGCATGCGGCGCGTCGTTCTCGGCGACCATCGGCGCGAGATTGAGACGCCGCGCATGGTCGCGGGGCATAGGCGTACAAACGATGCCCGAGGTGTGGCGGACGATGAACGCCATCTTTTCCGGCGTGCAATGCACGGCCGCAACGATCAGATCCCCCTCATTCTCGCGTCCGTCATCATCCATCACGACGACGATTTCGCCGCGTTCGAAGGCGCGCAGAGCATCGACGACCCGTTTTTGATTGTAAGCCATGAAAGCGCCCCCCCTAGATGCGGCCGGTCTGGCCGCGATGCCTCAAATAATGATCCGCGATGGCGCATGCGACCATCGCTTCGCCGATCGGTACGGCACGGATGCCGACGCAAGGGTCGTGCCTGCCCTTGGTCATCACATCCACCTGCTTTCCATCGGCATCGATGCTGCGGCGCGGGGTCAGGATCGACGAGGTCGGCTTGACGGCAAAGCGGGCAACGACCGGCGCGCCGCTCGAAATTCCGCCCAGTATACCGCCGGCATGATTGGAGAGGAATATGGGTTTGCCGTCATTGCCCATGCGCATCTCATCGGCATTCTCCTCGCCGCTGAGCCTGGCCGACTCGAAACCGTCGCCGATTTCAACGCCCTTCACGGCGTTGATCGACATGAGGTAGCTGGCAATATCCTGATCGAGCTTGGCATAGACCGGCGCGCCAAGACCTGCAGGCACATTCTCAGCGACGACCTCGATAACCGCACCGATCGACGAGCCCGCCTTGCGGATGCCATCGAGATAGGCGGCAAAGGTTTCGACCGAGCCGGCATCGGGCGTAAAGAACGGATTGTTGTCGACCTCGGCCCAGTCCCAGCGAGCACGGTCGATCGAATGGATCCCCATTGCGACCAGCGCGCCGCGCACCAGGAGACCCGGCACGACCTTGCGCGCAATGGCTCCGGCAGCAACGCGCGCGGCGGTCTCGCGGGCCGAGGAGCGCCCCCCGCCGCGATAGTCGCGAATGCCATACTTCACATCGTAGGTATAATCGGCGTGGCCGGGGCGATACTGGCGGGCGATATCGCCATAATCCTTGGAGCGCTGGTCGGTATTCTCGATCATCATCGAGATCGGCGTTCCCGTCGAGATCATGGTGACGCCGTCATCCTGCAACATCACCCCCGAGAGGACCTTGACCTGGTCAGGCTCGCGCCGCTGCGTCGTGTACTTCGACTGGCCGGGCTTGCGCTTGTCGAGGTAGGCCTGGATTTCGGCTTCCGTGAAGGAAATTCCCGGCGGACAGCCGTCGACCACGCAGCCGAGCGCTATGCCGTGGCTTTCGCCCCAGGTGGTGACACGAAAAAGATGACCGAACGTATTGTGCGACATATGGGTTACCCGCCTTTGGGAGGCGTTTTATGAGTGTTTCCTCCCGTGGTCAAACCCGTCGCTGCTAAATTCTCAATGCGGTGCGGATCCTTATGCTCCCGCGATTGCTTTCGCCGGCGACGGTTTCGCCGCCGACGAAAAGATCTTGGAAACAGATCAGTCCAAAGTCACGCCTGTGCTTTTGACGATGGGCTCCCATTTGGCGATTTCCGCCTTCACATGGTCGGCAAGCGCCTCCGGCGTCGATCCGACGATCTGCGCGCTGAAATCATTCATGCGCGTGATCAGTTCGGGATTGGTGAGCGCGGTATTGGCGGCCTTGTTGAGGCTGGCGACAATCTCAGGCGGGGTGCCCGCAGGCGCAAACAGCGCGTTCCAGGTGTAGGTCTCATAGCCAGGCACGGTCTCGGCCACCGTCGGCATATCCGGGAAGGACGGCGCACGCTCCTTCGTCGTGACGCCGAGGCCCTTGAGCGACTTCGCCTTTATATGGGCCGACGAAGAGGGCAGATTGTCGAACATGATCGAAACCTGATTGCCGAGAAGGTCGTTCAAGGCCGGACCTGCGCCCTTATATGGAATATGCTCCATCTTCACGCCGGCCATGCTCTTGAAGAGTTCACCGGACAGATGCAGCGGCGTACCGTTCCCGGATGAAGCATAGGAGTACTTGTCGGGATTGGCCTTCAACAGATCGATGAGTTCCTTGACATTGTTGACCGGCAGCTGCGGATTAACCACGAGCACGTTGGGAACGACGACAAGAAGCGAGACCGGCGCGAAATCCGTCACCGGGTCATAGGGCTTTGTCTTCAGCATGAGCGGATTGAGCGCGTGGGTCGCGACGGTTCCCATCAGGATCGTATAGCCATCGGGATCGGCCTTGGCGACGCGAGCCGCACCGAGATTGCCACCGGCACCGCCGACGTTCTCGACGATCACCTGCTGCCCGAGCGATTTCGACATATTGGCTGCGACGAGGCGGGCAACGAGATCGGTGGATCCGCCGGCGGCAAAAGGCACCACCAATGTAATGGCCCGCTCCGGAAATGTCTCGGCAGCGGCAGGCAATACCGATGCAACTATCGAACCCGCGGCAAGTCCAAGAACAGTGCGTCTGTTAAACCCCATGAATATCTCCTCCATAATCCCGGTTGATTTAATGCATATCGTAATCATCAAAACATAACGGCGCGCAGGGATTACGCAATAAGACTTATGGCGGTATGAAGTAACAAAGCGCGGCGAAGGTGTCTTCTACAAGGCTGTCAAATCGGCCGGCGGCCGTCATAGTGATCAAAATCGCCAAATCATCATCGAGTGTACTCGAAGTACCAATACAATTGCGCCGCCCATGGCGAGCGGCGCTCTCCTGGGTTCCAGTTGTTGCTTACTTATCGAGATCGTGGGCCATCATCAGATGATGTTCCAAGGCCGGCTCTGTCGTAGCGGCCCACGCCTTAAGGTCGGGATTATCGCCGCCCTCGCCGTAGCGCTTGAATAGGTCCACTGCGTCCTTGTGCGCCGAAACCTGATCGGAGTGATACTGCTTGGTGAAATCCTCACCTTGCAGACCGTTGAGCTTATCGAGCGTGCTTTTCTGCGCTGATGTCATTGCCGTCGGGATTGAGGCCTTGACTTTCCCGCTGTCAACCAACTGCTTCAACTCCGCCGACGTCTTCTGATGGTCCGCGATCATCTGCTTCGCGAAAACCTTGGTAGGATCGTCAGCCCGTTCCGCGGCGAGCTTACTGGACTCGATTTCAAACATGTCACTGGTGGCAGCTTCCATAACGAAATCTTCCGTTGTGGGCGCCGCGCCGATCAGAGAGTTGACGCCGGTCTTTTCAGCCGCCGTCTGGGCAAACGTCGGCGTTGACATCATTAACAAGGCAACAGTCACTAAAAGCTTGTTCATCTGGGTTCTCCTTTGCACTGAGCGAACAACGCGGGGTAGGGAACACTGTTCCAAGCACGCAAGCCGATGCCAGCGCGCTCGAGTTGGACAATTCTGCCGTTGTTACGATGGTGCTGGGCGCCTGCCTGATCGGGTTCGCGTCAATAAAAGGCGTAGCGACCGAACCTTATCGCCATGGCGCACGATGGACATGAGGCTCTCCGGGCGATTCTAGGATCGACTAGTTGCCATTCAGAAAACGAACCAAATCGACTAGCGCCATGCTCACGATCGCGGCGGTGGCCACAACGGCGAGTGCCCTTTCGGGGAAAGCAAGTCTGCCAACCGTGCTGACGCGTTTGCCATCCCAATATAAGTGGCCGGTATCCCTGTGAACGCCGATTTTTCCAGAACCATCAATTGTCAGAGGCTCTACGCCGGTCGGCCAATGCGTGGGCATATCGTCGCTCATTCTTTTCTCCTCTTATTCAGGAGTAACCAATCGCGCCCCTGACCGCAAAGCAAGAGGCCCGCTCTCGGGCGTTTGTAGTCAACGCCTTTAGGCCTATCGCTGCGGCTGTGTTGTCGGGGTGGCGACGGTGCTAAGCCGGCCTACCGCAACCAAATCAGCACGGCGACAAGGTGACATTCTGCATGCCGTAGCACGGTGAAGCCGGAGCGCATTACGAGGTTTATCGCAGGCCCCGCCCGTTCTGATCCATCAGTCCCGCCAAGTGCGGGGCTTCCTATATCTTAGCGCGCTTCAGAATATCATTGATCTTGCCCTGCCAGCCTTTGCCGGTGGCCTTGAACTTGGCGATGACTTCTGGCTCCAAACGAAGCGAAATCTGCTGACGAGGGTTGTCGACAGCCGGCCGGCCACGCGAGCGCTTGATACTTTCTGCCAGGTCGGGAAAAGCCTCTGCAAAAGGCTTCGCCTGGGCGAGTTCTTCGTCAGTCGCTTCTGGTGCATCGGGATCGCTGGCGATCTGGCGTTGGATTTCGGCCTCTTCCTCATCAGTCAGAGGCTTCGCATCTTTAAACTTGGTACCCATTACAGGCTCCTTTCTTTCTTACTGGCGTGGCGCATCGAGATAATCGTGAATGCCTCCGAACCAAGCGGACGAAACACGACGGTAATGATCAATGCGCCCTTGAAATAATCGATGGCCATGGAACGCCCCTGCTTGGCGGGGATGATCGTTGAAGCGTAGAAGAACTCGACATCGAGATCGGCGAAATCCAAGCCGTGCTTTTCGATGTTGGTCAGGCGCTTGTGTGGGTCAAAGGTTATTTTCATGGGATTATTTGTATCACATTTAAGAGTGATGGCAAGAATAAAAGTGATACGTTTAATAATTAAAGTGCTACGACAATAGGGGGTGATGGCTCCGTCATCACGTTACGCTGAGCTGACCCCACCTCAAACAACGCAGCGCTGCGAAAGCTGATGTCCTGTTCAAATGCCGGCGGAGACACAAAATGCCCCCAGCATAAGGTTCCTGCGAGCGAGCAGGCCGGGCGGGTGTAGTTCCTTCACGGAATTCCCGAGTATCGCAAGCGTCGGCGCGACGGTTCTAATTTCAACAAATCTACCGCAGATTCGCAATTCTTTTGCCACAAATCATCGCTCTAAGTGTGCGCGTCGCCCGACCACCGATTTGATAAAGAGGATTCGAAAATGCGCTTCTTTGTAGCAACATTCATGTTTATTGCCTCCCTGCTCCCGGTCGGTGCGCTTGCAGACGATGCACAAGGGACAATCACCAAGATCGACGAGGACAATTCGACGATCACGCTCGACGACGGCAAGGTCTATAAATTGCCGGGCGAGTTCGATCTCAGCGTCATCGAGAAGGGCATGAAGGTCACGTTGATGTTCGACGTCGTCAACAAGGAACGCTTCATCACCGATATCGAAGAAACCCAGGAATAATCTGGGCTAAAGCCAGGTAAGCTTGCCGTGCTCAAGGCGCAGGATGTGATCCTGCGTAATGGCGAGGTTGGCCGCGTCGTGGCCATCCAACCCGTTGATCATCTGGAAAATGGTGCGAAGGCAACCGCCATGCGTAACGCACACGGTCGGCCCCTTCACCTCGGACAGCCAGCTCGCCACGCGGATGCCGAGCATCGCATAGCTCTCGGCTGTTGGACCGGGCGGCACGAAGGTCCACTTGTTGCGCGCACGTTCCTCGACCAGTTCCGGCGTCTTCCTGGCGATGTCCTCGATCATATAGCCCTGCCAGTCGCCGAAGCTGACTTCCATCAGGCGCGGATCGGTGTGGTAGGCAGCCGGATCGACACCCATTCGGGTGCGGATGCGTTCCATGGTCTCGCGCGTGCGGCGCAGCGGGCTCGCAACGAAATCGAATCCAGCGCCATCGCCGATGAGCGACTTGATCAGATCGCCGTTGCGGTCGGCCTGAGCGCGGCCGCGCGCATTGATATCGATATCTTCCTGCCCCTGGATTCGCTCCGTCACGTTCCAGTCCGTCTCGCCGTGACGCGAGAAATAAATCAGCGTGTCGGGCGGGATCACTGCGATGCTCAATCTTTCACGACGGAAATGTCAGGTGCGTCAACGGCTTTCATGCCGACGACGTGATAGCCGCTGTCGACGTGATGAACTTCGCCGGTGACCGAGCGCGAAAGGTCGGAAAGGAAATAGAGACCGGCGTCGCCCACTTCCTCGATGCTGACCGTGCGGCGCAGCGGCGCATTGTACTCGTTCCACTTGAGGATATAGCGGAAATCGCCGATGCCTGATGCTGCAAGCGTCTTGATCGGCCCGGCGGAAATGGCATTGACGCGAATATTGTCGGGGCCGAGATCAACCGCGAGATATTTGACGCTCGCCTCGAGCGCGGCCTTGGCAACGCCCATGACGTTATAGTTGGGCATCACTTTTTCGGCGCCGTAATAGGTGAGCGTCAGGATGGAGCCGCCATCTGTCATCAGCTTTTCGGCGCGCTTGGCAACTGCCGTCAACGAATAGACTGAGATCAGCATGGTCTTGCTGAAATTGGCTTCGGACGTGTCGACATAACGGCCGGTCAATTCGTCCTTGTCGGAAAATCCGATGGCGTGCACGAGGAAATCGAGCTTGCCCCATTTCTCTTCGAGAGCTGCAAAACAGGCATCGATGGTCGCTGCGTCGCCGACATCGCAATGGCCGCAGAGGAAAGCGCCGAGTTCCTCCGCGAGCGGCTCGACGCGCTTCTTCAAAGCGTCGCCCTGATATGTGAATGCGAGTTCGGCGCCGGCGTCATGAGCCGCCTTGGCAATGCCCCAGGCGATGGACCTGTTATTGGCCACGCCCATAATCAGGCCCCGTTTACCTTGCATCAAACCGGTTTTGGCGGTCATATACCAACCCTTCATGAGACTTATGATCGATGTGCGGTATCGCACAGCCCGCGCCGGGCTTCAAGCATGCTCTCAATGTCGTTTTGGTTTTTCAGTTGCCGGATTCGCGTAGGAATGCTTCGAGCGCCGGATCGCGATTTTCGGGCAGCATGATGCGAACATGAACGAAGAGATCGCCATGTCCCTCGCCCTTTTTCGGCAAACCCTTGCCCTTCAGCCGCAAAACGCGGTCTGAGCTCGTCCAGGGCGCGACTTTGACCGCCACGCGGCCATTCAACGTATCAACTTCCTGGCGTGATCCGAGAACGGCATCGCGCAGCGATACCGGCAGTTCGACATGGATGTCCCGACCATCGACACGGAACTCAGGGTGCGGCTTGAAACGGATCGTCACCAGAGCGTCGCCCGCGGTGCCGCCCAATACTTCCTCGCCCTGACCCTTGAGCCGAATCGTCTGGCCGTTCTCAACGCCGGTCGGCAATTTGATCGCAAGCCGCTTGCCGTTCGGAAAAATCGCCTCGACCTTCTCGGCACCCGCGGCCTGCTCGAGCGTGATATCGATCGTTGCCTGGAGATCGGCGCCCTTGCGCGGTCCGGCGCGGCGCGCGCCGCCGAAGCCGGCGCCACCCATGCCGGCGCCCTCACCGAAGAGGCTGCTCAATATGTCTTCCGCGCCGAAGCCGGAATTGCCGGCCGTGCTCGAGCGGAATTCGAAACCGCCCGGCCGATGGCGCGCACCGCCGAAACCGGCGAAAGGATCGCCCTCGCCGCCACCAAAACCTTCAAAACCATGGGGAGCGCGCTGCTTGCCTTCCGCGTCAATCTCGCCGCGATCGAACTGGCCCCGGCGCTCCTTGTCGCCGACGATTTCATAAGCCTGGTTGATCTCGGAGAAATTTGCCTGCGCCTTCGGATCATCCTGATTCTGGTCGGGATGGTATTTCTTGGCGAGCTTGCGAAACGCCGATTTTATTTCTTCTGGCTTCGCCGTCTTGGCGACGCCCAACACGCTATAGGGATCGCGCATGTGTCTGCCTTTCCTCGCATGAGCGAGATGTCCTGGGATTCCGCAGCTATATGCTCATGAATAGGAAGAAATTCCAGAGATTTGATGCAAAAAACTACGAAAACAGCTCAAAGCTTGCAACCGCTTACATAGGGGCGAACGATTTCAACGTCCACTGGCCGCCATTTTGCATGCACGTCTCGCCCTTATAGAGCATGACCCCGTCGAACGACTCGCGCGATGTCTGGAATTCGCGGCAAAGTTCTGTCTCGTTCTTCTTTTCGGCAATAGCGGTGATGGTACCCTGACTGCCGGTTTCCGGGTTGGACCACGGCACGGGCTTTTTGCCCCATTGGGTGAAATTGAGGGCGGAGACGATATTGCGGACGGTCGTCTGGTCAGACGATCCTTTCGCATCGACGGCTTGCGCCGGAGCAACCGAACCGGTCACAGCTGTCTGGTCAGGAACCGCCTTCTCAATGCTGAAACCCTTCATGGCACAGCCCTGGAGCAAGCCAAAGACGACAATGATCGCGGGGCCTTTAAAGAGCCCGCCTGCACGCCGCTTATCTGCACGGAATTGCTTGCTACCGGATCGTGGAAACGCCAAAAACATGCCTTTCTCTAACAGGGTCAATTCGAAATGACTATGGGACTATGGATTAAATGAAGTTAACAACGGATTACCCACCCATCGAACGTTATCAAATCGTTAGCTTTCGGGTATCCAAGTCAGCTTTGAAAGACGTGCCGGTTTTCTGTGGAAAGCTCTTTTGGAAAGCTAGAGAGAAGCATCACCTGGACGCGAACCGTGACAGGCGTGCACCAACCTCGGTTGCGAGGAGTAACCCACGAAACGAGGTGTCTGCACGCCCCTCATATTCCATCGAGCAGGAATTGAAACGTGCTGGCGAATCCCATGAAGGCGGCAATGATCATCCACAGCTCTCTCATGAAGCCAAGCCCGATGAGTTGGCCAGGTCCCTCGTACCCGGCAGAGTATTGGACATCATGCAGTTGAAGCTCGGGCGTTTCGGCAAGGACTTTGGCGATAAGCTGATATTCCGCAGCATTGGAGAAGTATTGGCAGTCGTGGATGGCTGTGTCGACTTTCTGCTTAAGATCAGAGAAAAATTTGAAGTGCAGTAGAACACCGTATATCGGGCCGAAATTGCGCTTGAACGGCTTGGGCTTGTGTATTCCGCGAGACAACGAACTCTCACTATCCCAGTAGGTAAGCGGGTATTTTATCAGTTGGTTCGACAAGCCGAACTTCCTGCCTCGTAAACCGCCCTTTATTGACCATCCCGAACTCGCCTGTCCGATAACATACCCGGTTGCATCAAACTGGTTTGCAATCTCCCAAGGCGGAACATCATCGGAAAGGTTCGCGCATGAATGCTCACCCGGATATAAGTCGATCATGGGGGCGGCCATTCTAAAATGTTGCTGGATAGAAAGATGCGTAGCGACGTCAGTGATCGGTCGCTGGTAGCAGTCCTGATAAACAAGATACTCATCTACATCCAGATTGAGGTACCACCGGTTCTGACCATAGTGGTTGAAAATCCATTCCCTCCACAGGATCGAGCGTTGAGCGTCCGCGTATCTAACCGTCGACCGCCAGAGGTCGACGTCATTCTGGGCGGTTAGATATTCGACGGTTCCATCGCAGGATTGGTCGTCAATAACGATAAAACGTGCCACCCCGAGCTTTCTGTAGTGCGCCAGAAACGAACCTAGAAACTTCCTTTCGTTTCTGACCGGCACCACAACTGCAATGTCACTGTCCGTATATTGTGACGTCGCTGTCGCGATCTGATGCATTCCAAGTTGGCTTGACAGGAGAGGAGCAGCCTTTCGCTCTTTAAGCCATGTGCGGACCGCCGCCAGAAAACCACGGTGCCGAAGCCCGATGGAATTGCGCGAAGGATAGCATGTGTTGTTCAACGCGGCGTCCTCAACTCCAGGATGTTGTGCGGACGGTTCACGCAATACTTGCGGCGCCACAATCAATTAATGTAACCGATTCGAAAATGTTTCATAAATGGGCCGAGAAAAATGGGCCACTAAGGTCCCGTCGCAGACCTCAAGCGCGCTCACGTGCCATCTAATTTAGCTGGAAGCCAGGTGCCGCTTGCCATGCAGGGCATGGAGAAGGTAACAAAATTCGAAGACGCCAACCGGAGTTGAGTTATCGGCCATCAAGCGACCTCTGCACCCGTCTTCGAAACCTTATGGAAATCTCAACCAACCATTTGAAATGATCGAGACCCATGACATCAACAGATGACTTCACTGAGAATTCCGAACCATTCGCGCTGTTCGAGGAATGGCTTGGGGATGCCACCAAAACCGAGCCTAATGATCCGAACGCTGTTGCGCTTGCGACAGTCGATTCAGACGGCCTGCCGGACGTGCGCATGGTTCTCTTGAAAGGGTTCGATACACAAGGCTTTGTTTTTTACACGAATTTCGAGAGCCGGAAGGGCGAAGAAATCCTCGGATCGATGAAGGCTGCCATGTGCTTCCACTGGAAGTCACTGCGCCGGCAGGTGCGTGTACGCGGCCCGGTCGAAATCGTCAGCAAGGAAGAGGCCGATGCATATTATGCCACGCGGCCGCGTGGCAGCCGCATCGGCGCATGGGCGTCGAAGCAGTCGCGACCGCTCGAAAGCCGGTTTGCGCTGGAAAAGGCCGTGGCAGAATATACGGCCCGCTACGCGATTGGCGAAATCCCGCGTCCCGACCATTGGTCAGGTTTCCGGATTCGCCCTACATCCATTGAATTCTGGCACGACCGGCCGTTCCGCTTGCACGACCGCGTGGTCTTCAGCCGCGACGAGCCAGCCGGTGACTGGAACAAGACGCGGCTCTATCCCTAAGCTGCGTTCAGGATCTGGGCTTAGCCTTTCTTGCGGCTGAGGAAGGCGATGAACGCCGCCCGCGCCTCGTCCGACTGAAGGCGCTCGGCAAAGAGCTTGGCCTCGAGATGGATGCGGTCGATGGTTTCCTTCCGCGGCATCCGCAGCAGATCGCGGGCAATCTGCATCGCTTGCGGCGGCTTAGCGGCGATTTCGGTCGCCGCCTTCAACACGGACGCCTCGAGTTCGTCTGTCTCCACCAACCGGTAGATCAGCCCGGCTTCCTTCGCCTCGACCGCATTCAGGCCATCACCCATGGCGAGAAAGGCAAAGGCGCGTTGCTGACCCATCAGAGCTGGTCCGAGCAGGCTTGATGCCGCTTCCGGGACGAGGCCGAGATCGACAAACGGCGTCTTGAAATAGGACTGTGGTGTAGCGAAGCTCAAGTCGCAATGAAGCTGCAGCGTCGACCCGACACCAATGGCGAGGCCGTCTACGCCCGCGAGCAGCGGCTTTTTCGCATTGGCGACCGCTACGAGAAAGTCGATGACCTCCGTGCCCATTTGGCCCGTGGTGGCGAAGGCCATGAAGTCCTGCAGGTCGTTACCGGAGGAAAATGCGCCCGGCACGCCGAAAAAGACATTGGCGCGGATGTCTGGATCGCTGTCGCTGTCGGCAATTGCCCTGGACATCGCCGCATACATTGTGCGTGTCAGCGCATTCTTCTTGTCGGGTCGGTTCATGCGAATGACTTGAACCGCGCCGTTGCGCTCGATCTGTATATGCTCAGACATGTGGTCCCCTGTTAGGAAAGCGCCGTGCGCGCGGCGAGCAGGCTGGCGGCGCCATGAATGACACGGTCCTTTAGCGCCGCCGTTTCGGCGAGAAGATTTTCGGCGAAGAATCGTGCAAGTGCCGAGCGCCCGGCGTTGTTGCCGCCGAGGGCTGCCTTGGCGAGATAGGCCGCACCCGCGGCAAGACCGAAGAGCCGCAGGAAAGGCGTCGCCCCCGCAAAGGCGTCGCTGACCCTGCCCTCGGCGATCGCCGCCTGCAGCCAGGTACCCGCTTCGGCAAGATCGTCGAGGCCGCCAGACAGGCGCTTTGCGGTCTCGCCAAACTCGATGCTGTTCGAGGCGTTGACGGCTTCGGCGATTTCTCGAAGCTCGGCGATATAGCCGGCGAAATGCTGCCCGCCGGCAAGCGACAGCTTGCGCTGGACAAGGTCTATGGCCTGAATGCCGTTGGTGCCTTCATAGATCGGCGCAATGCGCGCATCACGCAGCAGCTGTGCGGCGCCCGTCTCCTCGATATAGCCCATGCCGCCATGAACCTGGATACCGATTGACGCAACGTCTACGCCTATATCGGTCGAGAAAGCCTTGGCGACGGGGGTCAAGAGATTGGCCCGATCGGACCAAAACCGCGCCTCATCGCCTTCGCCGGTCTTCGCCATGTCGATGGCATGGGCACAGGCGTAGGCTATTGCGCGCGCGGCACCAGTCAGGCCCTTCATCGTCAATAGATTGCGCTGGACATCGGGGTGCTCGATGATCGGACTCATGCCTTCGCCCTTCCAGCCGGGCGCTCGCATCTGTCGGCGGTCCTCGGCATAGGCGAGCGCTTTCTGATAGGCAGTCTCGGCAACAGCGACCCCCTGTATCCCGACCGCAAGGCGGGCGTTGTTCATCATGGTGAACATGCAGGCGAGACCGCGGTTTTCCTCACCGATCAGCCAGCCGACCGCACCCGGCTCGCGGCCCTTGGCAAATCCGTCCCCGTAGATCATCGTGCAGGTTGGCGAGCCATGGATGCCCATCTTGTGCTCGACGCCTCCACAGAAAACATCATTGCGGGCCCCGAGCGAACCATCCTTGTCGAAGAGGATTTTCGGCACGAGAAACAGCGAGATACCTTTCGTTCCCTGCGGGGCGTCGGGAAGCCGGGCGAGGACGAGATGGACGATGTTGTCGGTCAGGTCGTGCTCGCCATAGGTAATGAAAATCTTGCTGCCGAAAATGCGATAGGTGCCATCCTCGGCGCGTTCGGCGCGCGTGCGCAATGCGCCGACATCGGAGCCGGCCTGCGGCTCCGTAAGGTTCATCGTGCCCATCCATTCGCCGGAAACGAGCTTCGGCAGATAAAGATGCCTAAGATCGTCGGCCGCATGCGCTTCCAGCGCCTCGATGGCGCCAAGGGTCAACGTCGGGCCAATCCCGAATGCCATGGAGCCCGAGTTCCACATCTCGAATGTTGCAATGGCAAGCATCATCGGCAGGCCCTGCCCGCCGAACTCTTCGGGGCCGGTCAAGGCGTTCCAGCCGCCGTCTATCCACTCGCGATAGACTTCCTTCCAGCCGGGCGGGGTCGTCACTTCGCCATCCTTAAGTGGCGTGCCATGCTTGTCGCCGACTTCAAGCAGGGGCGCGACGCGCGTCGACGCAAAACGTCCGGCCTCTTCGACAATGGCATCGACAAGGTCACCCGAAAGGTCGCCGAAGCGGCCCTGTTCCAACGCGGCGTCAAGACCGGCGGTCACTCTGAGCGTGTGGATAATTTCCTCGACGGGCGCGCGGTACATGTCACGTCTCCTTATGCGTGATGGCAGCGGGCGCACATTGCAACCGCATCGGGGCGCAAGCAAGTGTATTTTTACGTAAACGTAAGATACTTGGAGAAGGCGCTTTCGCTTCGTGATGGGCGCAACGGGTGCAAAATCGGTGACTAACCAAATATTAACCGCGATGCGGCGACCATCCTTGGTTAGTATGGGTTTGATCGCACCGTGTGAAGGATTTCCGTTTGACGATCCGCGTGCCCAGATTTGCCATTGCAACGGTCCTCGCGGCCTTGTTTCTCGGCGACCCGGCGCAGGCGGCATCCGAATTCACCACCCCATGGTCGAACAATGCGCGCGCCATCGTCCTCGACGGCTACGAGCACAATTCCTTCAATCTCGTTGAAATCGCCAAGGACCCCAGGATTGCGGCGTTCATCCACAAGGGATCGGACGGCCTGCCGGCAAACTACCAGTGCAAGCGCATTGCCGATGCCATGCAGCAGGAGCTGTGCAAACGCATCTGGCGCAACTATGCAGTCTCACGCGAGCTTTACCAGACACGCCGGATTCTGGCGAAGGCGCTGGGGTTAAAATGGGGCGCTTATCATCTCGCGCGCCCGGGCAATCCCATCGAGCAGGCAAACCATTTCGTCGATTATGCCGAACCGAGCGACGACGAACTCGTCGCCATCGATATCGAAGAGAACGATCCGTCGAAGTTCATGTCGCTGCAGGATGCGGAGATTTTCGCCGAGCACATCAAGTTCAGGATCGGGCGCTATCCGGTCCTTTATACGAATGGCACGACCGCACGTTACATCGCCGACCATCGCCTGGAGCTGCCGATCCTGTCGCGCCTGCAGCTCTGGTACGCGCGCTACGAAAGCGATATCGCGCCGCATTTTCCCAAAGGCAACTGGCGCGATTACGCCCTTTGGCAATTTACCTCGCCGAGCAACTGCAACAAGCAGAAGTGCCCCTATCGCCCGGCCGGAACAAACCGCGACATCGACGTCAACATCACCGATATGACCGTGGCGCAGTTGCGGCGGGCGTGGCCGTTCGGCGAACTGGTCGATGCGATACCACCTGACGACTTGCCGACGCCAGGCAATCGCCCCTCACCGCGCGACGATATATTGATGGCAGCGGCACAGCCGCCGCTTATTGATTACCGGCGCCTGAAGGAAATGACGGTGACATTGCACGCCGCCGCAGCGAACTTCCTTGCCGAAGCCTCGACACTGCTTGAAAGGAATGACCCGCGCACAGACAAGGTCGACCAGTCGATAACAGCTTCGATCTCGCTGAAGTTGGATACCGACGAAAGGCTGAATGGCCTTTCGGCACGCAAGGCGACCGTGGAGCAGTTGTGGACCAGTCTACGCGAAGCCTCCGAGCCGGCGGCGCCCGACCAGCGCGTCGTGGTAACCCATTACTGCTTCAAATACTTCGTGCCGAAGTCCAGGCAAACGGTGGAAGGGCAGCTTGCTGCGCTCGACCCCTTCCTATAGAGCGGCGGTCTTCTCGCGCTCAATGGCGCGCCAGCCGATGTCGCGCCTATAGAAGCCCTCCGGCCAGTCTATCTTGGCAATGGCAGCGTAGGCTGCGGCCTGAGCCTGCGCCACGGTACGGCCGCTTGCGGTGACGTTCAGTACGCGCCCGCCATTGGCGACGAGTTCGCCGTCTTTCTCTGCCGTCCCGGCATGAAATATCTCGACAGAACCGTCGGCGGCAGCCGAATCGAGCCCCCTGATGACGCTGCCCTTTTCAGGCGCTGCCGGATAGCCCCGGGCGGCCATGACGACGGTCAATGCAGGTTCGTCGTTCCAGCGCACCGAAACCTGCTCGAGCATGCCGTCGGCAGCGGCCTTGAGCAGCAGCAGCAGATCGTCCTTCAGGCGTAGCATCAGGACCTGCGTTTCCGGATCGCCAAACCGCGTGTTGTACTCGATCAGCTTCGGCCCGTCCTTCGTGATCATCAGGCCCGCGAAGAGGATACCGCTGAACGGCGCGCCGATTTCCGCCATGCCGCGCATGGTCGGCTCGATTAGTTCGCGCATCGTCCGGTCGATCATCGCCTGCGGCATAACCGGGGCGGGCGAATAAGCGCCCATGCCGCCGGTGTTGACGCCGGTATCGCCTTCGCCGACGCGCTTGTGATCCTGGGCGGTGCCGAATGGAAGCGCGGTCTTTCCATCACAAAGGCAGAAGAAGCTTGCCTCCTCGCCATCGAGATATTCCTCCACCACGACCTCGGCGCCGGCACCGCCAAAGGCTCCGGAAAAACAGGCTTCAACAGCGTCGAGCGCTTCCTGCAGCTCGAATGCCACCACAACGCCCTTGCCGGCGGCGAGACCATCGGCCTTGACGACGATCGGCACACCCTGCTGCCGGACATAAGCCTTGGCGGCATCGGCCTGCGTGAAACGCTGGTAGGCGCCGGTCGGAATATCGAAACTGGCGCAGAGGTCTTTGGTGAAGCCCTTCGAGCCTTCAAGCCGAGCCGCAGCCTTGGACGGACCGAAAACCAGAATGCCGGCGGCGCGAAGTTCGTCGGCTATGCCGGCAACCAAAGGCGCTTCGGGTCCGACCACGACGAAATCAATGGCGTTTTCCTTGCAGAAAGCGACGATCTGCGCATGGTTGGCGGGGTCGAGCGCGACGCACTCCGCGACCTTGGCAATGCCGGGATTGCCCGGTGCGCAATAGAGCCTCGTCAATACGGGCGAGGCCGCGATCTTCCATGCCAGCGCGTGTTCCCGGCCACCGGACCCAATAAGCAGGACTTTCATCGACATCGTGCTCCGCATGTTTACGAGTTGCCGTGTCGGTATGGCCTTGACGCTTGAGGGTCAAGCACCTCGCGCAAATTTGCCCGGAAATACGTCTATAATGCTTGACTGCATCGCTGCCCGCTGCAAGGTCAGGCCATGACTTCAGAGAAAGACACGATCCAGTCGACACAATCGCGCGGCCGCGTATTCGACGCGCCGTCGGGCCATTGGGTCTATCGCACGCTTCCGAACTGGCTGTGGCCCTATGCCCAGCTGGCGCGCTGGGACCGTCCCATCGGATGGTGGCTTCTGCTTTGGCCTTGCTGGTGGGGCGCGGCACTCGCCGCCAGCGCTGGCGCAAAGGTAGGCGACCCGATCTGGTCGGTCCTGCCCTCGCCCTATCACCTTGTTCTGTTCCTCGTCGGCGCCATCGCCATGCGCGGCGCCGGCTGCACTTATAACGACCTTGCCGATGAGGATATCGACAACAAGGTGGCGCGCACGCGCTCGCGGCCGCTGCCATCAGGACAGGTGACGCGCAAGCAGGCCAAGGTCTTCCTCGTTCTGCAAACCCTGGTCGGATTGGCGGTGCTGCTGCAGTTCAATCGCTTCACGATCCTGCTTGCCATCGCATCGCTGGTGATCGTCGCGATTTATCCGTTCATGAAGCGAATCACCAATTGGCCGCAACTCGTGCTCGGGCTTGCCTTTTCCTGGGGCGCGCTTGTCGGCTGGTCGGCGCATTTCGGCGCGCTCGCCTGGCCGGCGGTCCTGCTTTATGCCGGATCGATTCTCTGGGTCATCGGCTATGACACGATCTACGCCCACCAGGACAAGGAAGACGACGCGCTTGTCGGCGTGCGTTCAACCGCCCGCCTTTTCGGCAACCGCACGCGCGAAGCGCTCATGATCCTTTATGGAGGAGCGCTGGCGCTGTTTCTCTGGGCCTTCGCCATGGCGGAAGTGCCGATGCCAGCGGTCGCCGGCCTGCTGGCCGCCGGCGCGCATATGTACCGGCAGATCATGACCCTCGATATCGACAACCCTTCCGAGTGCCTGCGCCTCTTCAAATCGAATAGCGTCGTCGGCTGGCTGATCTTCCTCGGCCTCGTCTTCGGCGGATTGTGGACCGTGGTCAAGCCGATGTTCTGATTGCCGGGGCTCCGGCCTATCTGGAGCCCTGAGCAATCACCTCCTGGCCGCCGATAACCAATCGCAGTCCAAGATCGCCGACCTTGCGCCGGGCGAGGAACCTTGGCCGGCGGCGACGTGGCTCGCGGCCCTGCCGGCGCTCCTTCGGCGCGGAAACGGTCACAGGACCGATGCTCTGTTCGAGCTGCCGCGCAATACCGTCCTCCTCGACCAGCATCATCGGCAGGGCGAACAGCGAGGACCAGGCGCGCCAGTCGGCGGCGATGTCGTTGAGGTCGTGGGCGACCAGCAGAGGTACGGAAAGATGCGGGTCGGTGTGCATGAGTTCGAGCGTGACGGTGATATCGCCGAGTTCGTCTTCGGTTGCCCGCGCGGTAACGCCCAGAAAGGCGCAAGCCGGCAAAGCCAGCGAGACCGGCAAATGACTCGCCGGCAGCAGGCGTTTTACCACCGCGCCGCGCTCATGCAGCGTGAAAGTGACGTCGCCGCGGTCATCGCGCGTGGCATAGGTGACCGTTTGTGGCAGGTGGAATGGATCAAGCCGGAACTCCCGACCTGCCCAAACCGGCTTGGCTCCGGCTTTGTTCATGTGACGCCTTCTGTCGATCCTGAGAGCCGGTATTCCGGTCATCTCGTTTTATTTCCCTGTAGAGCGGACCGTTTTTGGTCTCGTATGGGGAAACAATAGGCGCCGACTCTGCCAATCCCGCTTAATGAACGGGGTTAACTCTTTCTCATCGCGAAGGATGGTTATCGAAAACCAACCGGCTCCAAGATTTTGGTAAGGCGGATGAATGAAAGGTTAGGGATACAGCCATGCACTGGGCGTCTCCCCCTGGGCTGCCGCCCATTCCAAGGGTGAAGATACTTTGAGGCTAAAAGCCAAAGCCCGGTAGGTCCTGCACCGAGGGCGATCCCAGCTTAAATGCGCTGGGAAGCTAAAGCACCTTGCCCGGGTTCATGATTCCGGCCGGATCGAATGCCTTCTTTATGCGGCGCATCAGGTCGAGCGCCACCGGTGATTTCGTCTCGGCGATTTCCTTGCGCTTCAATTGGCCGACGCCGTGCTCGGCGGAAATCGAGCCCCGATAGGCGCGGACAATATCGTGGACCCGTGTGTTCACCTCGACCCAGCGCGCTAGAAACGCCTCCTTGTCCGCACCAACCGGCTGGGAAATATTGTAGTGGAGGTTGCCGTCGCCCATGTGGCCGAAGCAGACGATGCGCGCGCCAGGAACAAGATCGAGCACAGCTGCATCGGCCTCGGCGATGAATTCGGGGATGCGGGCGACTGGCACGGAAATATCGTGCTTGATCGATCCGCCCTCGGGCTTCTGGGCGAGCGACATGGCCTCGCGCATGTGCCAGAAGGATTTCTCCTGCGCCGTGCTGTCGGCAATCGTCGCATCTTCGACGAGACCGGCCTCGTAGGCTTCGGTGAGGATCGCCTCGATGGTCTCGCGCGCATCCTCGGCGGAACGTGACGAGGATATATCGATAAGGACATACCATTGGTGGACGCCATGCAGCGGATCACGCACGCCATCCGTATGCGCGACGGAGAACTCGACCCCGATGCGCGGCATCAGCTCAAAACCGGTGAGCGACGGTCCGGCATGGCTTTGCGCTATCGCCAGCAGTTTCAACGCATCCTCGGGGCTAGCCATCCCGGCATAGGCGACGCCCTTGCCGCGCGGCAAGGGAAAGAGCTTCATGACCGCCGCGGTGATCACGCCAAGCGTTCCTTCCGCGCCGACGAAGAGGTCCTTGAGGTCGTAGCCGGTGTTGTCCTTCTTGACATAGCGAAGGTCATTGAGAATCTCGCCGGTCGGCAGCACGACTTCGACGCCGAGGCAGAGTTCACGCGTGTTGCCATAGGCAAGCACGGCCGTACCGCCGGCATTCGACGAGAGATTGCCGCCGATCTGGCACGATCCTTCTGAACCGAGCGACAGCGGAAACAGCCGGCCTTCGCGTTCCGCTGTCTCCTGCAACGTCTGGAGGATGACGCCGGCTTCGACGATGGCAAGGTTGCCTGCCGGGTCGATGGAGCGAATGCGGTTGAGCCGCGAAAGCGAAAGGATCACCTGCTGTCCGCTGGCATCGGGCATCTGCCCGCCGACGAGCCCGGTATTGCCACCTTGCGGCACGATCGCCGTACCGGTTTCGGTCGCGAGTTTCAGGATCGCCGAGACTTCCTCGACGGTCGAGGGTCGCAGGACCAGCGCTGTCCTGCCGCCAAATTTTTCGCGCGGTTCGATCAGGTACGGCTCGATATCGTGGGCGTTGCGCAGCGCATTGCCCTCGCCGACGATGGCGGAAAAGCGCGCAAGAAGATCAAACGTCAAACTCATTTTATCTCATCCATTTCAGCAATTGCCGCGTCACGGGGTGCGGCGGCACGAACAAGCCGGTCATTGATCGCTTCGCCAAGTCCCTCGAAAGGTATGGGCTCCACGGCGATCACCGGACGTTTCAGGCGATCGAGGCGCTTCATGAAGTCGAAGAGGTTGGCGGCCGCCTCGCGCAAGTTCCCCGTCTCGCTGAGATTGAGGGTGGCACTGGCATTTTCAGCCTTTTGGGCACGGCTCGGCCCGAATGCCAGAAGCGCCTCCCCTTCCCTGACGTCATGCACGTTCAGCCTCACACGCGCCGAGGGCGCATAGTGCGAAGCCATCATACCTGGCGCCTCGATCGCCGCACGCTGATCAATGCGTTCGAGCCTTATCCCTACGACCATCTCGATGTCTTCAGCAGCGAGGCCGCCCGGACGCAGCAGCGCGACGCGCGTTCCGTCGACCTTGACGATGGTCGATTCCAGGCCGACCTCCGAGGGGCCGGCATCGAGAATGAGGCTGATCCGCGCGCCCAGATCCTCGTTGACCGCTTCGGCGCTGGTACCGCTGATCTTGCCGGAGGTGTTGGCGCTTGGCGCGGCAAGCGGGTGGCCCAGCGCCGCGATGATGCTGCCGGCGACGCCGCGCGGCATGCGCAGCGCAATCGTGTCGAGACCCGCGGCAACGAGGGGGTGAATGGCGGTATCGGGCTTGAGCGGCAGAACAAGGGTGAGTGGCCCCGGCCAGAAAGCATGCATCAGTCGCCGCGACAATGGATCGATCACAGCGTAGCGTTCGGCCATGTCGATATCCGAAACATGGCAGATCAGCGGGTTAAAGTGCGGCCTGCCCTTGGCTTCGAATATGCCGGCGACGGCGTCGCCATTGGTGGCATCGGCGGCAAGGCCATAGACGGTCTCGGTCGGAATCGCGACGAGCTTGCCCTCGGCGAGCGCATTGGCTGCCGTTCGCACTGCCTGATCGTCTGTCTTCAAAATCGTCGCCAAGGCGCTCTCCGATACCGGACTTGCCTACACGATGCCGCTATCGCCTCGCAAGTATCGGCTGATGAACACGCCGAATGAGTTCATGCGTAAAATTGTATCGATCCGAATCAAGGCTTGGCAATAAATCGCTGTTAAAGCTCGCTTTTAACAAAGAAACGTCACGGGGATTAGGACGAAAATGCTGCGCCAGACTATCGCTGCCACCGCCATGATCATGCTAATGGCCCCCGCTTACGCAGGCGGCTCCATCGACGTTGTAAGCGGGTCGGCAAAACCGAACTCGATCTCCTATGTGGGTTTTGACAGTTTCGACGCAACCGGCAACCCGATCTGCACGCCTTGTGAGGCGCAGCAGGCCGCGGAAGCAGCACGACTGAAAGCCTATGCCGAGCGGCGCGAACGGTCGCGGCAATATATGGCTCGCCTGCAGGGGCGCGAAGTTCCAGCTTCTACGGCAACCGCGGCCGCTCCGGTATCTGCTTCACCGATTGCAGCGAATGCCGCCGAACTCGTGCCGGCCGGCGAGCCAGTGCCGCAAAGGGCGCTCGCTGATGTGGCGGACACGCCGCTGCGCACAGGCATGCAGTAAACGTAGGGCGCTCCACCTGAAGAGGGAGCGCCTAACGCTTCGTCACCCAACGATCTTCGAGAAGTCCGCAACGGTATTCGTGGCCGTGCGGATGCGCGCGAGCAGCGCCAGGCGGTTGGCCCGGATAGCCGGGTTCTCGTCATTGACGAGCACCTTCTCAAAGAATGAATCAACTGGTTCGCGCAATGCACTAAGTGCGATCATGGCGCCGGAAAAGTCTTCCTTTTGAATCGCTTGCGCGGCTTCCTTCTCGGCTTGATTCACCGCTGCGGACAAGGCCCGCTCCTCGTCCAGATTAAATAGCGCAGCATCGACAGCATTGGCGATCTGCGTTCCCTTCTTTTCCTCGGCGCTCAGAATGTTTGCGGCGCGCTTGGTGCCCGCGAGCAGGTTTTGGCCTTCCTCCGTGTTGAGGAAGACGACGAGCGCCTCGACACGGCGGGCGATCAGCAACAGGTTGTCGGCGCGCTCGGTAAGCACCGCATCGATAAGATCATGGCGGGCGCCAAGATCGCGGAGGTAGACCTTCATGCGGTCATGGAAGAAGGCGAGCAAATCAAGTAGCACAGGATGCGCCTCTTCGATTACATCGCTGCGAAGGCGCTTTTCAAAACCGGAAACGGCGTTGATGACATCTTCTTCGCCATCGACGTCGCCCGACTGCTGAGCGGCCTGATGTTGCTCGTAGCCTTCGACGCGCTTTTCGATACTGTCTTCACGCAACTGCGAAAGTGCCATTTCGAAGACCGGCATCAGTTCGATCTTCCAGTCATTGGAAAGCAAAAGTCGAACGACGCCGAGCGCCGCCCGGCGAAGGGCAAACGGGTCCTTCGATCCCGTCGGCTTTTCATCGATCGCCCAGAACCCGACAAGCGTGTCGAGCTTGTCGGCCAGGGCCACAGCCACCGAAACCGGATCGCTCGGCACGATATCGGAGGGGCCCTGCGGCTTGTAATGCTCTTCAATTGCAGCAGCGACCGAAGGATGCTCGCCCTGCAAGAGCGCATATTTACGGCCCATGCCGCCCTGCAATTCCGGAAATTCGCCGACGATCTCGGTCGTAAGGTCCGCCTTGGCGAGAACGGCAGCGCGCATGGCAAGCGCCGGATCCGCGCCGACAAGCGGTGCGATCTCGCGGGCAAGCGCCCTTATGCGGATAATGCGCTCGCCCTGTGTGCCGAGCTTGGCGTGGAACGTAACGTTGAGCGCGTCGAGCCGCGCCATGCGCTGGTCGAGCGGCTTCGCAAGATCGAGATCGAACCTGATCGCAGCGGCGGCGAGCGTGTGCATGTCCGGCAGGTCATGCTGGTCCGTGTTCCAGAAGTAAAGGGCATCGGAGAGCCGGGCGCGCACGACCTTGCCGTTACCGAATGCTATCTCGCGTCCGCCATCCTTGGCTTCGATGTTCGAAACGAGGATGAATTTGTTCGACAGGGGATTCTCACCAGCTCCCGCAGCTTCGCTGTGACCACCCCCATCCGAGGGCGAGGTTGACGCGTTGCGGCCATTCTTGCCCTCCTCTTGAAGCGAAGGGGCGGACCGGAGAGCCGGGGTGGGATGAAGCGTCTGCTTGCGTGTAACGAAGCATTTCTGGTTGGTCTTGATCGTCAGTCGGACCACTTCCGGCGGGATTGCGAGGAATTCTTCCTCGAACTCGCCCATCAGGACGACCGGCCATTCAACAAGCCCGGATACTTCCTCAAGCAGGCCCTCATCCTCGACCAGGTCAAGGCCGGACGCAAAGGCAATGTTCTGGGCATCGGAAAGGATTATTTCCTTCCGCCGGTCGGCGTCGAGCACCACCTTGGCCTTTTCAAGCTTTGCGACGTAGTCATCAAAACGGCGAACGGTTATCGGCTTGCCGTCGCTGAGGAACCGATGGCCATAGGTGACGTTGCCGGCGCGCAGCCCATCGACCTCGAAATCGACGACAACGGGCTCCTCGGTTTCCGGACCGAAAGTGCAGAGGATCGACTGCAGCGGACGCACCCATCGCAGGCTTCCGGGCTTCGCCGAGGCTGTACCCCAGCGCATCGATTTCGGCCAGGGGAACTCGCGGATGATTTTCGGCATCAACTCGGCGATGATCTCTTCGGCGGGACGACCCGGCTTTTTCAGGTGAGCAACGTAGAAATCGCCTTTCTTGGGGTCGGTGTGGACATGCGCCTCGGAGATATCAAAGAGACCGGCGGAGCGAAGGAAACCGGCAATTGCCTGTTCCGGCGCCTTGACGCTCGGTCCCTTGCGATCCTCGTGAATATCTTTGGAGCGCGCGGTCAGTCCGCGCACGTCCAGCGTCAGACGGCGCGGTGTCCAGTAGTCGCCTGCCGCCTCGTAGGTCAGGCCAGCCTCGACGAGACCATCCGTGACAAGCTTTTTCAGATCCCCCGCAGCCTTGCGCTGCATGCGAGCGGGAATTTCTTCCGAGCGGAGTTCGAGCAATAGATCAGGCATGGTAACTCCTGCCCTCGAAAACGGGGCCAAGATCAAAAGTTAAGCGCTTTTTGGGAAGTGAGTTTACACCCCCACCCGCACCTGCGGTGCGACCTCCCCCATCGAAGGGGGAGGTGTTAAGGTCGGCGCCCGGGCCACCCTCCCCTTGATGGGGAGGGTCGAACCGCAGGTTCGGGGTGGGGTGACAAATCATCTGTTCTTTGACGACCGCGAATATCGTATCGAGAACGCTTTCAAGTTCAGTTCGGATCTCGTGGGTCCAGAAGCGCAAGACGCGATATCCCTCACCCTCCAGCCATGCCGTGCGGCGAATATCGTGCCTGCGCTGGTCTGCCAGACCATGCTGAAATCCGTCTACTTCAATGATCAGTTTCAGCCGGTGCGAAAGGAAATCCGCGCAGTACGGCCCGATGGGGACCTGTCGGCGGAAATGCGAACCCTCCAACGGAATACGCCAGAGTTGGCGCCAAAGCTTGCGCTCCTCGTCCGTCATATCGCTGCGCAGCTTGCGCGCCGAAGCGATCTTGAAGGAAGAAATCTTCTTCATTTCTGGTACGAAGCTCCACCGGCTTCCGTGAGCAAAAATGCCTCGCCGCACTGCCGGGCGAGATTGCGTACCCTCAGAATATAGCTCTGCCGCTCGGTGACCGAGATGACGCCGCGCGCATCGAGAAGGTTGAAGGCGTGAGAGGCCTTGATGCACTGGTCATAGGCCGGCAGCACCATCTTATGGATGGCGGAATTGTCGCTTTCCCTGGGGGCGCCCGCCTTGAGCAGGGCCTCGCATTCGACCTCGGCTTCCTCGAAGTGGCGAAGCAGCACGGCCGTGTTGGCATGTTCGAAATTATAGCGCGAATATTCCTGCTCGGCCTGCAGGAACACATCGCCGTAGGTGACCTTCTCGTCGCCTTCAAGTCCGTTGAAATTGAGATCATAGACATTGTCGACGCCCTGCACGTACATGGCGAGACGCTCGAGACCATAGGTCAATTCGCCGGATACGGGCGAACATTCAATACCGCAAACCTGCTGGAAATAGGTGAACTGGGAGACCTCCATCCCGTCGCACCAGCATTCCCAGCCGAGGCCCCAGGCACCGAGCGTCGGGCTTTCCCAGTCGTCTTCGACGAACCGTATATCGTGCACGAGCGGATCAAGGCCGATAGCGCGCAAGGAACCGAGGTAGAGTTCCTGAAGGTTCGCCGGCGATGGCTTCATGATCACCTGATACTGGTAATAATGCTGAAGACGATTGGGGTTCTCGCCGTAGCGTCCATCCTTCGGGCGGCGCGATGGCTGCACATAGGCGGCTTTCCACGGCTTCGGCCCGAGCGAGCGCAGCGTCGTCGCTGGGTGGAACGTGCCCGCTCCCACTTCCATGTCGTATGGCTGCAGGATCACGCAGCCGTGCTCTGCCCAATAGTTGTGAAGCGTCAGAATGAGACCCTGAAACGAGCGGGCCGGCTGCAAGTGATCGGGCAAGGAGGAAGACACCGGGCGACCTTTTGGCAAGAAGGATTGGAGTGCACGTCCTAAGGCGTGCACTCCTACCGGTCAAGCAAAACGACGTGATCAGCCCTTCTTGTCGGGTGCCGGCGCAGGCGCAGGCTCGACCGGCGGCTTGGGCGTCTCGGTGCCATTTTTGGCGACACCCGGATCCTTTTCATGGGGCAATCCGTTTTTGAGCTTTTCCTCGATCTTCGCCAGATCTTCCGGCTCGGGCTTGGAATCGCGCGCATGGGCCCACTGGAACGTCGCCTCGAGCTTGCGGCCGGCGCGCCAATAGGCATCGCCCAGATGGTCGTTGATCGTCGCATCTTCGGCCCGCAGCTTCACCGCCTGTTCGAGCTGTGCAACCGCCTCGTCGTAACGACCGAGGCGATAGTATGCCCAGCCCAGCGAGTCGACGATATAGCCGTCCTGGGGACGCGCTGCGACGGCCTTCTTGATCAGGTCGAGGCCCTGCTCGAGCTTCATGTTCATGTCGATCCAGGAATAGCCCAGATAGTTCAGCACTTGCGGCTGGTCCGGATAAAGATCGAGCGCCTTGAGGAAATTGGGCTCTGCCTTGTCCCATTCCTTCAGCCGCTCATAGGCGATGCCGCGCTGATAATAGATCGACCAGTCTTCCCGCTTGGGGTTTGCAAGCGCGGCGACGGCCTTGTCATAGGTCTCGGCGGCCTGCCGGAAATTCTTGTCCTGCGAATAGATGCTGCCGATCGCAAGATAGGTGCGCATATCCTGGGGATTGCTCCCGAGCAGGCTGTTCAACTCGGCAATCGCCTCGTCATTGCGCTTGAGGATCGCCAGATTGATCGCGAGTTGCATCTTCGCGTCGCGGCTATAGGGCGAATCGGCGGGAATGCGGCCGAAATAGTCGATGGCCTTTTCAGGCTGTTCGAGCTTCGCGCTGATATCGCCGAGCTGGAACAGAGTGGCGTCGTTGTCCGGACGCAGCGGCAGCGACATCTGCAGATAAAGCTTGGAGAAGGCTTCGGCGCCATTGCGATCGATCGCCGTCGCAATCGTATAAAGCACTTCGGCAGCGCCCTGCTGCGGCGTCTGGATCAGCGGCTTCACCGTCTTGGCATCGGCAATTTCCTTGCCGAATTCGGTCAGCACCATACGTCCCGACAGCATTTCCGAAGCTTGCTGAATCAGAGCCACCGCGCCGTCACGATCGCCATTCCTGAACTTGAACGAGGCAAACGCCTCAACCAGGCGCTCATAGGTATCGGGCGCCGCAGCGACACTGACCTTGTCGTCAATCGCGTCCTGGTAAAACTTCGCAGCCTTGTCTTTTTGCCCGGCCATGTCGGCGATCAGTGCCGAATTATATGTCTTGAACAGGTTGAAGCCTTCGGGACCCTCAAGCTTGGCGATCATCGACAGCGCCTCGTTCGGCTTGCCAGCACCGGCCTTTGCCCAGGCCGAGATCAGCCCGGTGATCATCCGGTCGAGGTCCGACTGCAGCGACAGCATCATCAGGGTATTGACCTTCTGATACTGCTTGCGATTCATCGCATCGATGCCGAGCGCAAGGCGGGAGAAGCGTTCGATCTCCGGCACGGCCTTCAACTCTTCGGCGATCGGCAGGGCCTGCTTGAACTGGCCGTCGGTCAAAAGCACAAGGAGCAGGCTCTGGCGCAGCTCGGTGTTCTTCGGATCGAATGTCAGCGCCTGCCGGTAGAAGTTGATCGCGCTCCCGAAATCATTGTCGCGCTCGGCGCTACGTGCCGAGAGAAATGCGCCTGAAAGCGTGCCTGCGTTCAAAGGTGGCGGGGCCTTGCTGGTGGCTGCCTCCGCAGCAGCTGCACCCACGGTCAAGACGGCGAGTGTTGCCCCCATAACGGAGCCGAGCAATTTACTACGCCGCATAACAGAAAACCTCATTATCTTTCCAGTTTGCATGTTTGGCCGAATCCAGTGAGCCAACCATGGCCTTTTTACGGTTCTCTCTCAACATTCATTGAAAGATTAGAACCGCCGCGATGGCCCCACAGCGGCTTTGCTTGATCAATTTCGTGTCAATTGACCCTGCTGATGCAGAAATCGATGACTTCGAGGAGCGCATCCTTTTCCGGCGAGCGGTCGAGGGGGGCCAGCGCATCGCGGGCAATGCCGCCAAAATGGCGCGCACGCTGTATAGTATCATTGAGCGCGCCATATCGCGTCATCAAACCTTTGGCTTTCTCGAGGCCCTTGTCGTCATTTGCGCCGTTTTCGAGCGCTTCCTTCCAGAAGTGGCGCTCTTCCGAGGTTCCGCGCCGGTAGGTAAGCACGACCGGCAGCGTGATCTTGCCTTCACGGAAATCGTCGCCCGTGTTCTTGCCGAGATCCTTGGCGTTGCCGCCATAGTCGAGCGCATCGTCGACAAGCTGGAAGGCAAGGCCGAGATTGAGCCCATAGGAGCGCAACGCCTGGCGATCCGTGCGCGAGGCGGCAGCAATGATCGGGCCGACTTCGGCGGCGGCAGAAAACAGCGCGGCGGTCTTCGCCTTGATCACGGCAAGATACTCATCTTCCGTCGTTTCGAGATTTTTCGCGGCCGCAAGCTGCATCACTTCGCCCTCGGCGATGATGGAAGCGGAGGTTGCGAGGACGTCGAGCGCGTCAAGCGAGCCGACATCCACCATCATCTTGAAGGCCTGTCCAAGCAGGAAATCGCCGACAAGAACACTCGCCTGATTGCCCCAGATCATGCGGGCCGTGCTCTTGCCACGCCGCAGGTCGCTTTCATCGACAACATCGTCGTGGAGCAAGGTCGCGGTGTGCATGAATTCGACGCTGGTCGCGAGCTTTACGTGCCCATCGCCCTGATAGCCGAACATGCGCGCGGCAGCGAGCGTGATCATCGGGCGCAAACGCTTGCCGCCGGACGAGATCAGATGGTTCGCCACTTCCGGGATCATCTCGACGTCAGAACCAGCCTTGGAAAGGATGAGTTCGTTGACGCGGCCCATGTCCGCCTTGGTCAAATCGACCAATGGCTGCACTGATCCCGTCGTATTTTTCTTCTCGTCAAGACTGACAACAACGCCCAAAACGAAACTCCTGCGGTTCTGGCCTGATGCGGCGACACCTTATTTTGACAGGATATATCCCGCAAGCGGCGAATTGGCGCGCAGAAATAGCAAGGGATACAAATTCGTGATAAGCGCTGGCCTAAACCCTGTGCTCCAACGCGGTATGGCCATGATCGAAATAATGCGCACCAACGACCCCGTCGTGATTTCCTTCGTGGAGTCACTCCTCAAAGAGGCGGGAATCGCCCATTTCATTGCCGATTCGAACATGAGCATCATGGAAGGCTCGCTTGGCGTCCTCGCGCGCCGGATCATGGTCGATGGAGAGCGCGAGATGGAAGCCCGGCAGCTTTTGAAAGATGCTGGAGTAGAACAGGAGCTGCGCAGCTGAACCATGCTCGCCCGGGACGTTCCCCACACGATTGACGCGTTCCACCGCGGCCGGTTCCATCTGCTTCAGCCTGCCGCCAAGGGCCACCGTTCCGGCGTCGATGCCATGATACTTGCAGCCACCTTGCCCAGCGGCTTTTCCGGGCGCGTTGCCGATCTCGGGGCAGGAGCCGGCGCCGCCGGCCTTGCCGTCCTGTCGCGCTGCCCCGACGCCAGCGCCGCCCTGGTGGAGCGTTCCGATTACATGGCCGCCTTCGCACGCAATTCGCTTGATCTGCCGCAAAACGCACCGCTTTCGGGGCGCGCCAAGGTGATCGAGGCGGACGTCACCCTTGCCGGAAAAGCGCGAATCTCCGCCGGGCTCGGCGATAATGAATTCGATTTTGCCATCATGAACCCGCCCTTCAACCTGCCGACGGATCGCTCGACTCCGGACCCTGTTAAGGCGGAGGCGCATGTCATGACGCCCGGCATGATGGAGCAATGGATCAGAACGGCGGCCGCCATCGTCAAGCCGGGCGGCGGCATCGGGATCATTGCCCGTCCGACGTCGATCGCCGATCTTCTCGACGCTCTCAAAGGCAGGTTCGGCGGATTGATGATCGTGCCGGTTCAGCCTCGCCCGCAGGAAGCTGCTATCCGTATTGTGATCAAGGGAACGCGCGGCAGCCGCGCCGGCCTGACGTTGGAGCCAGCCTTGGTCATGCATCACGCAAGCGGCAATGGCTTCACCGAACGGGCGGACGCGATCAATAACGGTCTCGCCGCGCTTTTTTAGATCGCGGCATTGCGAATTGTCGCGCACCGCCTACATGCTCCGAAAGCATTGTTTACAAAGGAGACACGCTTGGTGAGATTCGTGCGGAAACTATTGCCACGCCGCTGGCGGCCCGATCACGTCGAAATCCCGGTTGTCCGCCTGCATGGCACAATCATGACGGGTGGCGGCCCATTCCGGCAGAATCTCTCACTTGCGACCGCGGCCTCCGTTCTCGAAAAGGCATTCGGCGACAAAGATTCACCGGCCGTTGCGATTTCCGTGAACTCACCGGGCGGATCGCCTGTGCAATCGCGCCTGATCTTTCGGCGCATTCGCGACCTCGCCGCGGAGAAGAACAAGAAAGTCTATATGTTCGTCGAGGATGTTGCCGCGTCCGGTGGCTACATGATCGCCATCGCCGGCGACGAGATCATCGCCGACCCTTCGTCCATCGTCGGTTCGATTGGCGTCGTCTCCGCGAGTTTCGGTTTCACCGATCTCATCAAGAAAATCGGTGTCGAACGACGCGTCTATACGGCAGGCAAGAACAAGGCGACGCTGGACCCGTTCCGGCCCGAGAACAAGGAAGATGTCGAACATCTGAAGTCCCTGCAGCTCGAGATCCACGAGACCTTTATCAACCTCGTCAAGGAACGGCGCGGGGAGAAGCTGACCGATAATCCGGACCTTTTCACCGGTCAGTTCTGGACGGGACTGCGCGGGCTTGAACTCGGTCTCGTTGATGGGCTCGGCGACATGCGCTCCTATCTTCGCGGGCAATACGGCCCGAAAACGCGGCTCAGGGTGATCGCGCAGCCGCGTGGTCTCTTCGGGCGCAAGCTGCCTTCTGCCGAGACCAGAATGGGTGAGTTCGGCGCCAATATTGCCGGCGGTATCATCAGCGCTGCCGAAGAGCGTGCGCTCTGGTCGCGATTCGGTCTCTGATAGACGCGGAGACTGTTTTTCATCCCCTCCACAGCGTGCTAGAATGAAGTCGATAGGATTGCTTTTCGAGGTTTGCGCTTGATGCCCCAATTGATCTTTTTCGCTCTTGTCGGCGTCGCTGCCGGGTACGGCTACCGCTCGTTCAAGAAGGAAGCGCAGCGCGTTTCGCGGCGCGTGCGCGAAGCGGAGAAGGAAGTACAAAACCACGCGCAAGGAACCCTTGTGCAGGATCCTGAGACCGGCGAATATCGACTGCGCAAAGATTGATCGCAATGCTCGACAGCCTTGATCGAACGATCACTCTGACGGCTCCGGCCAAGATCAATCTCGCCCTGCACGTGACCGGCCGGCGCAGCGATGGCTATCACCTTCTCGACAGTCTCGTCGTCTTTGCCGGCTTCGGCGACAGGATAAGCGTCAAGCGTGCGGCGCTCGATGACTTCGCCATGTCCGGTCCTTACGGTCATGCCCTGCCCGGTGATGCGTCCAACCTCGTTCTCAAGGCGCGCGATGCGCTGCGCGCGGTGTTCCCAGCGCGGGCAACACCTGTTGCCATCCATCTTGAAAAGCATCTTCCAGTCGCATCGGGCATAGGCGGTGGGTCGACCGACGCCGCCGCAGCGCTTAGCGCCCTTTCCAGCCTGTGGGCCCTTGATGTCGGCATCGACGCTTTAGCGGCAATCGGTCTGCCGCTTGGCGCCGATATTCCGATGTGCCTCTACGGCCAGCCGCTGATCGCGCGCGGGGTTGGCGAGGAGATCGAACCGATGGCGACATTTCCGCGACTGCCGCTTCTGCTTGCCAATTGCGGCGCTTCGATCTCGACACCAGAGGTGTTTGCCGCCCTCGACAAGCGCGACAACCCGCCCTTGCCGGCTCTGCGCGCGATGCGCTCGCTCGATGACGTCTGCGACTATCTCAAGGCAACGCACAATCACCTGTTCCAGGCGACACGAGCGCTGACCCCCGGGATCGACGATACGATCGCTGCGCTCGAACGGACATCGCCGCGGCTGGTGCGCATGTCCGGTTCAGGCGCAACCTGCTTTGGTATTTACGACAGCGACAGCGACGCCGAAGGGGCGGCGGCAAAACTCCGTCGTGATCATCCTGGCTGGTTCGTCGTTGCAACGCATAGTGCCATGGAGGGAAACTGACCGTGGCGCGCATTGATGAAACAAGACCCTTCGTTCCAGTGAAGATCGCCGTGCTGACGGTCTCAGACACGCGCAAGCTCGAGGACGACAAATCCGGGAGCACATTGGCTGAACGACTCCTAGCGGCCGGCCACACGCTGGCGGAACGCGCCATCGTGACCGATGACGTCAACAAAATCCGCGACAAGGTGCTGTCCTGGTCGGCAGATCCGGATATCGACGTCATCATCACCACCGGCGGCACCGGCTTTACCGGCCGCGATGTGACGCCCGAAGCGCTCGAACCCATCTTTGAAAAGCGCATGGACGGATTTTCCGAAGTCTTTCATCGCATTTCCTACGACAAGATCGGCACCTCGACGGTCCAGTCGCGTGCGACCGGCGGCGTCGTCAACGCCACCTTCGTCTTCGTGCTGCCCGGTTCGCCCGGCGCGTGCAAGGATGCGTGGGACGGTATCCTGCAGCATCAGCTCGATTACCGGCATATGCCGTGCAACTTCGTCGAGATCATGCCGAGGCTCGACGAGCACCTGAAGCGTACCGGAAAAGCTTAAAGCAGCTTGCTGGATAGGAGTTCTAGCCCTTCAACGGGGCGGGAATAATTTCTGCGCGCAGCCGCTTCATTGCCAGGCCTCGCGCAATATCCACCGATTTCTTGCCTGGGTTGAACAGCGCCATCGACTGGCGCTTGGATATAAGCAATCCGTCTGCGAGCGGATTTCCCGGCTTGAACACCCGGCTGAGGAACGGCCTGCGATGCGCATGAGAACGGGTGAAGCAGGCCGGCCCCTGCATGCGCTCCACATGCATGGCAACGGGCTCGATCCAGCCGTCGAGCAGGCGCGCGCCCGGCTCCAGAAAAAGAAACCACTCGCTTCGCGCCCGGCGAAAACCATCAAGCAGCGTCTGGTCCTGCAAGAAGATGCAACCTGCCTGGTCTGCGACCCGGTGCGTCTGATCGACGGATCCCTCATCGACCACGACGACGTCGCTGAGCAATCCTTCGACCGCGCCACCCACCAGCCCGGCGAGCGTTCTTGCCAGAGGTTCATCCGAATTTTGGGTTTCAATCAGAACGGAGATCATTTCGAACGCTCTATCGCATAATCGGCCGAATATCCATCTGTCCTTTCGGCGCACAGATGGGTGGGATCGCATCAATATTGTTCTTGCTTTGTTCTAGGTTTTTGCTAGGAATAGATTCATGTAGCGGCTGTGATTAGCGAATCGAGATTCGCTTCAGTCCAAGGAGAACGCAAATGAACATTGTGGTGCAAGCGGACAAAGCCGCCTTCGGGCAAGGCCGTGCACAACACGCCAATGCCGTGATCGACGAAGCGGGCCTGCGCATCGATTCGGAACGCCGCCGTGGCCGCGGCGCAGGCATGAATCCGTCGGGACGCTTTGAAGCCGAGAGCCGCCATGTCTATGACGATGGGTGGGAGACGATCGAGGACCTGCCGCCCTTCAAGACCGAGGTTCAGATCGAGAAGCCGCGCGTCATCATCACGCGCAATGAATCGCCCGACATCAGCTTCGACCGTTCGATCAACCCCTATCGCGGCTGCGAACATGGCTGCATTTACTGTTTTGCGCGGCCTACCCATAGCTACATGGGGCTTTCAGCCGGGCTCGATTTCGAATCGAAACTTTTCGCCAAACCTGATGCAGCGGAGATGCTCGACAAGGAACTTTCGAAGCCGGGCTATACGGCGAAGACGATCGCCATCGGTACGAATACGGACCCCTACCAGCCCATCGAGAAGAAGTGGCGCATCATGCGCGACATACTCCAGGTGCTTGAGGCACACCAGCATCCGGTGGGCATCGTGACGAAATCGGCGCTGGTTATGCGTGACCAGGACATCCTTGCACGCATGGCTGAAAAGGGTCTCGCCAAGGTTTGCCTTTCGGTCACGACGCTGGACGGCAAGCTGGCGCGAACCATGGAACCCCGGGCCTCGACGCCGACGCGCCGCCTGCAGGCACTGCGCAGCCTCGCCGATGCCGGCGTTCCGGTCGGTGTCATGGTTGCGCCGGTCATCCCCGGTCTTAATGATCATGAGATCGAGCGCGTCCTTGATAGCGCGAGGGCAGTGGGTGCGCTCGAGGCGGGTTATGTCCTGCTCAGGCTACCGCTCGAAGTCAGCCCGATCTTCAAGGAATGGCTGCTGCGCAACTATCCAGACCGCTACCGCCACGTGCTTTCGCTGGTACGGTCCATGCGCGACGGAAAGGACTACGATGCTGAATGGGGCAAGCGCATGCGCGGCGACGGGCCTTATGCCTGGCAGATCGGCCGCCGCTTCGAGATCGCGGCCAAGCGGCTGGGGATGAATCTCGCCAAACGGCGCTTGCGCACCGATCTTTTTTCCCCAACTCCGGGAAGCGAGCAGCTTTCCTTGTTTTAACAAGGGTTTCCGTCAGGCTGCGCCCCCATCCCGGCCTGATGTGACCTTGGGTAGCCTACCCCATCGCTACCTGAGGACTTGCAGAGAATCAGAACGAATGCGAGTTTCGTCGCAACATGGCTCGATCGCGTTCTGATTCTCTGCTTCTTCCCCTGGAGCCGGTAAAACCGGACTTTACCAGCGAGCGTAAGCTCATGCGCAGCGGCGTCGAATATATCGTCGGCATCGATGAGGCGGGGCGCGGTCCGCTGGCCGGCCCGGTGGTCGCCGCGGCGGTGATCCTCAATCCGAAGAAAATTCCCGATGGGCTCGACGATTCGAAGCGCCTGACGGCGCAGCGACGCGAGGAACTTTTCGATATCATTACGGCCACGGCGCTCTCCTGCGCGGTGGCCAGCGTTTCGGCGCCGGCAATCGACGCCACAGATATTCTGAAAGCCGCGCTCGAAGCGATGCGCAGGGCAGTTTGCGGGCTCGCCATTCAGCCCGGCCACGCACTGATCGACGGACGCGACGTGGCGCCCGGCTTGCCGTGCCCTGCAACGGCACTGATCCGGGGCGACCAGCGATCGGTGTCGATCGCTGCAGCATCGATCCTTGCCAAGGTGACGCGCGACCGCATGATGACCCAGACGGGCAAGTACCTGCCGCTGTACGGGCTCGAATCGCATGTCGGCTATGCCACCGAATATCATCGCAATGCCATGGAAGCCCATGGCCCGGTCGTCGGACTGCACCGCTTCAGTTTCTCGCCGCTCAAGGATCGGCAGGTCTAGAGCGCTGCCTGTTTGGATAGCCCCGCTCCCAGAGGTCGGATTGCTTGGCACGCCGGATCGAACGACCAGCCCCTCTCCCGCACCTATAGCGGCAGACAAAAAAGCCGCCCGGAGGCGGCTTCTCGACAGGCATTCAGCCAAGCTTAATTGAGGCGTGACTTTACCTCGGACAGCGAAGACTTGAAGAGGTCAGCCGACGTTTTTGTATCGACCTTGTCAGCAAGAACCCTGCTCGCTGCTGCAACTGCAACATCGACAGCCGTGGCGCGAACCTCGTTGACCGCTTCGACCTGGGCCTGGGCAATCTTCTGTTCGGCCAGTTTATGGCGGCGCGCGATATATTCTTCGCTCTTCTTCTTGGCTTCCTCAAGCAGGCCATGGGCTTCGCGCTGGGCGATTGCCACGATCTCGCCGGCTTCCTTTTCGGCGTCCTTGCGCTTGCGCTGAAATTCAGCGAGCAGCGACTGGGCTTCTTCACGCAGGCGGCGTGCCTCCTCAAGCTCGTCACGGATACGATCGGCCCGGCTGTCGAGCGACTTGCCGACGACACCCGGTACCTTGAGGTAGACGATCAGCGCGAGGAAGATGATCAGGCCTACGAGGGCGTAAAATGTTGCGTCCAATTCCATTTTCGTTCTCCTCAGCCCCGGACGGCTTTGACAGCGGCAGAGACGCTTGCCTTGTCGACATTGCCACCGATGATCTTGTTGACGATCTCGGTCGCCGTGTCCTCGGCAATGGTTCCGACTTCCTTCATTGCCTTGTCCTTGATGGCGGCAATGCTGGCTTCGGCTTCGCTGAGCTTCTGTTCGAGTTCGGCGGTAATCTTCGCCATTTCCGAATCGGACTTGGCCTTGGCCTCGTCCTGCGCGGTCTGGGCGATGGAGCCTGCCTTCTTCTTGGCGTCGGCAAGTTCCTGCTCATAGGCGGCGAGAGCTTCGTCCGAATCCTGTTTCATGCGGGCAGCCTGGTCGAGATCGGTCGCGATACGATCGCGGCGCGTCTCGATGATACCGCCGAGGCGAGGCAGGATCACCCGAGAGAGGAAGAGGTAGAACGCCGCGAATGTCAGTGCGAGCCACAGTACCTGGGAGGCGAAGTGGGTCGTATCAAAGGGCGGGAAGACAGCCTTCTCATGCGCCACACCGGTTTCGGTATGGGTTTCTGTTGCATGAGCGTCAGGCGCCGCAGGAACGGCCGTGCCGGCAGCGCCATGCGTATCGGTCTGAGCGACGATTGTTTCCGTTGTGGATGCGGCATGCGCCGAAGACACAAACATATGTTGTCCCCTTGGGTTCGGGCGTTTCCCAAATCAGCAAACTGGATTGCTGCATATGATTACTGGCCGCGCGCAGCGCAGCCAGCAATAGTGTGCTGTCGTGAATTAGACAGCGAAGAGAAGCAGAAGAGCGATGAGCAGCGAGAAGATGCCCAGAGCTTCGGTAACGGCGAAGCCGAATACCAGGCGGCCGAACTGGCCGTCAGCTGCCGACGGGTTGCGCAGTGCACCGGACAGATAGCTGCCGAAGATATTGCCGAGGCCGAGGGCCGTGCCGGCCATACCAAAACAGGCGAGACCTGCACCGATGTACTTTGCTGCTACCGGATCCATATTAAACTCCTTTGGATAGAATTCTCATTGATAGATTTGCATTTGGCGGAGACCGCCGGTGAAGTTTTCTCAGTGACCGCCAGGATGTACTGCGTCGTTCAGGTACATGCAGGTGAGCACGGTGAAGACGTAGGCCTGAAGGAAAGCCACCAGGAATTCGAGACCCGTCAGGGCGACCGTCATGGCGAGCGGCAGGATCGAGCCGCCAATGCCGAGAGCGCCGAGCGCGCTCATCGAGGCAACGAAGCCGGCAAAAACCTTCAGCGTAATGTGGCCGGCAAGCATGTTGGCGAAAAGACGAACTGAAAGGCTGATCGGACGGGAGAGGAACGAAATGATTTCAATCGGTACCACGAGCAAAAGCAGAAGCTTGGGAACGCCGGACGGTACGAAGACGCCGAGGAACTTGAAGCCATGCTTGGCGAAGCCATAGGCCAGCACGGTCCCGATGACGAGGATTGCGAGGCAGAAGGTAACGATGATCTGGCTCGTGACCGTGAAGAAGTACGGAAACATGCCCAGCATGTTGGCAACGAGCACGAACATGAAAAGCGAGAAAACGAACGGGAAGAACTTCATTCCGGCGCTGCCAGCCGAATCGCGCAGCGTCGAGGCCACGAACTCGTAGGCCATCTCGGAAACCGACTGGAGGCGGGTCGGGATCAGTCCGCGGTTGGACGAGGTGAAATAGAGAAATGCCGAAGCGACAGCAACCGTCGCGACCATGAAGGCCGATGAGTTGGTGAAGGAGAGGTCGACTCCACCCACATCAATGGGAATCCACTTGTTGATATGGAATTGATGAATCGGATCGTTTGACACTCTAACCTCGTCTGTAATGTCTCTACTTGCGGGTCCAGTCTTGCGACCTTGGCCGAAGCCTATTCCGGTTTCTTGGTGTCCGAACCCTTGCCGAGCTCCGCACCTTGGTTCTCCGCCACACGTCCCGTCGAGCGCAGGATGTTCAGCGTTCCAGCACAAAAACCAAGGAGGAGCAGCACGATCAGCCCCCAAGGTGAAGTACCCAAAAATCGGTCAGCTAACCAGCCCAACCCCGCACCAGCCAGAACGCCGGCGATGAACTCGCTCGACAATTTCACGGCCTGCGCGACACCGGAGGCGGTTTCCGTCCCCTTGTCTTGCGAACTGGGCTTGAGACCTACACCCCTGGCAGCCAATTTTGCCGCCAGAGAGCGACTGCGACTCTCCAGTTCATCCGAAGTCAGTCTGCGTCCAGCACCCGGCGTGTCACCGACAGGACCTGACGTATCGGGTTCTTTCCCGTTGGCCAATGGCATGTCCTTTACACGCTGAATGCGAGGCTTCACCCCCGCTTCGAAGTCGCGCGCAACATATTGTCCCGATCCGCGCTAGTCAAGGCGCTGGAAGGAGACTCTCAAGGGTAATTTTCGCCGTAAAATTCAATATGTTAGGCAAATATGACTTTATGTCTCACCTCTTTGGCGAAAATTCGGGTTCGAATCCTTGCCGATCGCCGCCCGTTGAGCATCCGTTCTGCCGTGCACCAACCAGACACACGCCCCTCAACAGGCATTCGCAACCCTGCGTTTCTTGCGGGCAACAGCGAACTTTCCGATAAATGCGGCACCGACAGCTTGAGGGGAAGCAGGTGCGCCGAGCCAGCCGGCGTATCGAGGAGGATGGGCCGCTTCGACCATGGCAAAGGCCTTGCCCTCGAACTTGGAGGTGAAGCATGTGGTTCAAGCCACTTAGCATCACCCTGATTATGAAAAGAACCCGGACTGGCTGGACAATGTCGATCCGGGTTCAATTCAACTAATCAGGAACGGGGGGCGGGCGAAAGCTCGTTCCCCACTCCAAGAATAATATAGCAGCTCTCGCACCAATTCCAAGACGACGAAAGTCGGATCAAATCCAGCCGCCGCCGAATGTTCGATAGAAGATGTGCGCGCCGATCTTGTCGACACGCTTCATCGTTCGCGCCCAGTTGGGGCGAACATAGACTGCATGGTAATGGGTTGCGGACCCAACTTCAGGCAAGAAAATCTGTCCGGATGTCACGGCCTGCGCCACCTGCTGCGCTACTTTCCATTCCCTCGGTTCCGTGACGTGGAGCTTGCGCCCCTCGCAGGCGAACGAGAACTGGCAGCGATTGATCCAGTCATCGTTCTGGTAGACGACGCCGCAAATCGTCTTCGGATAGGCCGGGTTGCGCACGCGGTTGAGAATGACCTGCGCCACTGCCGCCTGTCCCTTGATGCTCTCGCTACGCGCCTCAAAATAAATGCCTGTCGCCAGGCATTTTTGTTCTTCCTTGGTGAAAACGACGGGAGGCAAAGGCGTTGCCAGCCAATAGTGATCGCCAGCGCCGAGCTGCGGGACAAAGCGTCCCGGCGATTTCGGCTCGTTTAGGATCGAATCGAACGGCGAGGTCTTCGAATAATCCGGCGTCGCCGGCGCATAGCCGAGTGCCAGAACATCAGGCTTGTCATTATTGACGAGGCTCGCCAGCATTGGCGGCATGTCGGAAGCCGGCTTTTCCGCAGCCCGGTTGTGAAATGCGAGCGCGATCTGAAATTCCTTGCCAGCGATATTCGGCTTGGTGAATGCCATTGCGACTTCAATATCCTTGGACGGGCGAACCAGCATGCTCTGGCGCTGAAGGATCGAGCCGGCGTTGAAGGCTTTCGGCGGCGCCTTCTTGCTGATCGAAACGATTCGCCCCTGCTTTTCGGCGCGATTGATCCGCTCCTCGTCCGGAGTGGCGCCACGCGACTTCTGCGTGCCCTTGATGGCGATCGGACCGATGCCAGGCGCATCGACACCGCTTGCAGGAATCGATCCCGTGATCGCCTTTTCATCGACGAATGACATGTTGGCCTTCTGGATGGAACCTGCCGGCGATTTTTCGAGATAGGAACTCCAGCGCCCCTGCCCCGATTCGGATCCGGAAAGGAGGCTCGTCATATCCTGATATGCGGTCACGGTCGGGGAAAAGAGATAAAGCGCCGCGCCAATCAGCAAAGGGGCCGTATAGCTCTTGCCGGTCTGGTTGGTTCGCAGGGAACGCAATGCCCGCACATACTCCGAGAAACGCACGCCGATAACCCCACTCAAACCGAACAGTTCGAGCTAAAAAATGAAGCATTAACCTTGATGGAGAGTTAACGGCGCAGGCAGAAGTTTAGCGAACGAGCCCACGCCGGATGTTATCCGCGATGCTCAGCGCTTCTTCTTGGCGCGGCCCGCGAACGGATTGTCGGATGCGCGCAACACGACGCGTATCGGAACACCTGGCATGTCGAATGTTTCGCGCAGGCCGTTCGACAGATAGCGCACGTAGGATGTCGGAAAGGCTTCCGGACGCGAACACGAGATGACGAAGCCCGGCGGGCGGGTCTTCACCTGTGTGATGTACTTGATCTTGAGGCGGCGTCCGGCAACAGCGGGCGGCGGATGATGCGTCGTCACACCCTCGAGCCAACGATTGAGACGGCCGGTGGAAATGCGCCGGTTCCAGATTTCGTCGGTGGTGGCGACGGCCGCCATAAGCTTGTCGATGCCCTGGTTGCGCTCGCCCGAAATCGGCACGGCGCGAATACCGCGGATTTGCGGCAGCAGGCGTTCCGTCTTCTCGCGGAGATCGGCGAGCACCATCTGGCGGTTCTCGACGAGGTCCCACTTGTTGAAGGCGATGACCGGGGCGCGACCTTCGCGAATGATAAGGTCCGCGATCTGCAGATCCTGCTTTTCGAAGGGGATCGTCGCATCGAGAACGATGATAACCACTTCGGCAAAGCGAATCGCACGCAGTGCATCGCCGACCGAGAGCTTTTCGAGCTTGCCCTGGACGCGGGATTTTCGGCGCAGGCCAGCCGTATCAAATAGCTTGATCTTGCGGCCTTTCCATTCCCAGTCGACCGAGATGGAGTCGCGGGTAATACCGGCTTCGGGTCCCGTCAGCAGACGGTCTTCGCCAAGCATCGTATTGACCAGCGTGGATTTGCCAGCATTCGGACGGCCGACAATCGCAATGCGCAAGGGCTTCGACGAATCGTAGTCGGGAACGTCCTCGGCATCCGGATCGTCAATATCGTCGCCGATGAGATCCGCCGATGGCCCAGGCGCAGCCGGAATGCTGACAGCGACCGAATCATCTGCGTCTTTTTCAGCATGTTCGTCCGGGAAGACGCGCTCCTCGCCCATCGCTTCGATAATTGCGTCGCGCAGATCGGGAAAGCCCTGGCCGTGTTCGGCCGATATCGGGCAAGGCTCGCCAAGGCCGAGCTGCCAGGAATCGTACATCCCGGCCTCTGCGCCACGCGCTTCCGCCTTGTTGGCAACGAGAACCACGGGCTTGCCGGAGCGGCGCACGAGATCGGCGAAGGTAACGTCGGTGGGCGTGACGCCCGCCTTGGCATCCACCAGGAACAGAATGAGGTCGGCTTCGCCGATGGCGGCTTCGGTCTGCGCGCGCATGCGGCCTTCAAGCGATTCGCTCGGCATTTCCTCAAGGCCGGCCGTGTCGATCACATCGAAGTTCAGATCGTACAACTTGGCCGAATGGATGCGCCGGTCGCGGGTAACCCCCGGCAAATCGTCGACGAGTGCCAGTTTGCGACCGACGAGGCGGTTGAAAAGCGTGGACTTGCCGACGTTCGGGCGCCCTACGATGGCAAGGGTGAAACTCATCCGTTCGGTTTCCTGTCTCAGCCGGCTGTTGCAGCAGGCGCCGCACCGGTGCTGCGCAACATATCCAGCATGGTATCGGCGAACTGGCGAACATTGGCGGGAGCCGACTTGTCGTCGGCGATCTGTTGGAACAGCTTGGCGGAATCGGCGCCGCGTCCAGCCTTCCAGGCCGCAAGACCCAGCGCCTCGCGCGCCGAATGACGCATCGGGCTTGAATCTGAAGACAGCGTCTCGACGCGGCTTGCCACGTCCTCATAGGAACCGGTGTCCACGAGAATGAAGGCAGCGCGCAGCTTGGCAAGATCGCGAATGGCCTGCGGGATCGAACTATCGGCGGAGACCTTGTCGAAGGCGGCGACCGCGCCGGCGGTGTCGCCCTTCTGGGCAAGAACGCCTGCGGCGCGCATGCGTGCGAGCACCGGATAAGCGCCGTAGCCATCCTTCTCGAGTTCATCGAGCGTCTTGAGTGCGTCGTCGTTCTTACCGTCCCGAACAAGGTTGAGCGCAGCCAGGAACTTGTCGCCCGATTGCGAAGCCTGCCTCTCGGTCCAGTATTCATAGAAGGAGAAGGCCGCGGTGCCGACGACGATTGCGACCACGCCGCCGATGAGCAGCGAGCCGTAGCGTTTCCAGAAAGCCTTCACCTTGTCGGAACGCAGTTCCTCATTCACTTCACGGAAAAAGCCGTCGTCAGTCATAGTGCCTCTTGGTTCAGCTTGCGCCAAAGTACAATTGTTAAAAACGCGGTGCAGCAGAGCCGCCCGCGCATGGAGTTCAGGCGCTTTTAGTCGGAAAACTCAAAGGATGTAAGTGGCAAACGAAAATTAGGACATCGTCGCCGGTTACATCGGCTGAACGCCGATCAACAAAGCGTGCAATTTCCACACGAACAGGCCGTAGAGCACGACGCCAATCATGACCGCGATGATGTCATTGGACACCGGGCCTGCCACAATGTTAGGGGCGCTAATGAGACCGGCGCGCTCCTGTCGCTTGATGGCAATCCGATCAGCCACCGCCCAGGCGAGGAACGACAGGAACAGGATCAGCGAGGCCAGATCGCCGTTGGCAAGAAGATGCGCCAATGCCCATGTCTTGATGGCGATAAGCATCGGGTGCTTGAGCGCGGGTTTCATCCTGCCGGGCTTCGCGATGAAGACGCCGAGGAAGATCGCGGCAAAAAGCATCAGGAGACCGGCTATATGCTTCATGAAGACCGGTGGTTCATAAAGGATCGCGGCGTCAGGACGGGCAAGGCCGTATCCCCAAACGAGGAGGAAGAAGCCGGCAAGCGAGAGTACCGAATAGAAGCCCTTCCACTTGTTCTCGCCCCACTGCTCGATCTTGGCGAGCCGCCATTGCGGCGCAACGATGCGGACCGAATGAACGCCGAGAAAAACAATGATCCCAAGAATCAGTACCAGCATGGTCGCCCTCCCCGAAAGATGCCTGAGATTATAGCGGCATTGGAATAGTTCCAAGCTGATCGCTTGCGGTGGATCGCCGCGTCCGATCATCGCCACAATTGCCCTGTAGCGACGTTATTTCCCTTCCCGGAGCCGCGTTACCCCATCATGCGTTCGACCATCCTCGCCGCCGCATCCGCGACCCTGTTGTTTTCGATGCCGGCTTTGGCCGATGGCGGCGTGGCGGCGCGCGATACGCCGGACGCAAAGCCGCAATATGTGCTGATCTCGTTCGACAATTCCGGCAGCAACGAGCTTTGGGATCGCAGCCGCGCACTTGCGCAGCGCAGCAATGCGAAGTTCACCTATTTTCTTTCCTGCGTCTTCCTGATCGATCAGTCCGACCGGAAGTCCTACCAGGCTCCCGGCCAGGCGCAGGGGCGTTCGAACATCGGCTTCGCCACATCGAAACAGGATATCGCAAAGCGGCTCGACAATATCTGGCGGGCAAGAAACGAAGGCAATGAAATCGCGAGCCATGCCTGCGGCCACTTCGACGGCAAGAACTGGACAAGGGCAGACTGGCAGCGGGAACTTGTCACCTACAAGCAGGTGTTGACCGGCGCCTGGGCGAAATATGGAAACGATGCGGAGCCCGAAGGCTGGAAAAACTTTGTCACCGACGAGATACGCGGATTCCGCGCGCCCTATCTTTCCGAGGGTCCCGCGCTGATATCGGCGCTCCGCGAACAGGGCTATGCCTTCGACGGCAGCGGCGTTTCGCGGGGGCCGGCCTTGCCGGTGCATTCGGGCGGCATCTATCAGTTCGGGCTGCCGACGATCAGCGAAGGCCCGCAGAATCGCCCTGTGATCGCCATGGACTATAATCTTTACGTCCGCCATTCGGGCGCGGTGGAGCGTCCCGACCAGTTGAACGTGTTCGAGGGCCGCGCCTATGACGCCTTCAAGGGCGCTTTCGACCGACAGTATCAAGGCCAGCGCATCCCGTTCCAGATCGGGCTGCACTTCACGCTGATGAATGGCGATGCCTATTGGCGGGCGCTGGAGCGCTTTACCGAAGAGGTCTGCCCCAAAGCCGATGTGCGGTGCACGACGTACAGCCAATATTTGAAGGAAACGGGCGGTGTTGCCATGCCCGTTGCCCGGGCGGAAGTTTCACAACCCGCGGCAAAGGGCGGCATCTGAGCCGCCCCTCACTTCGTCAGTCTCAAGCGTCTTCGGTCTGCGTGCGCAGGTAGTGCTCGTCGATCGACGGCAGTGGCTCATCATAGATCACCGCCTCGAAGGCGCGCAGGCGCTTGTAGATCGATATCAGCTCGACGATGGTCGTCCACGAATTGACGAGGTACTGGAACGACGACGTTACCTGCGAGAAGGCGCCGCTGATCTGGTTCATCGTCCCGAGCGTGATCTTGCCGGCGACGATCGAAGGGATCAGCACGATCAGAGAGAAGATATTGTCGGTCTGCAGATAGAGATAGCGGGCGACGTTGAAGTACATATAGTGGAAATAGAGCCGGAAATAATTGCGCCGCACATTGGCGAAAAGCTCCCTCACCACCGGAGGCTGGGCGCGGTCGTCGTGATCCTCGCCATAGACGAGTTCCTTGCGGTACGCTGCTTCGACACGCTGGTTGCGGAACTGCAGGCCCGGCAATTTGACGCCGACGCCGGCGAGCACCACCGTTCCGAAGATCGACCAGAAAACGGCGGCAAAGACCAGCGGATGCGGCACTTCGCCGACGATCGGCAGTTCGGTGATATTCGCTGAAAGTGCGATCAGCACCGGGACGAAGGCAATCAAGGTCATGAAGGAATCGATGAGCCGGACGCCGAGCCCTTCCATGGTCTCGGCAAAGCGCATCGTGTCTTCCTGCACACGCTGCGAGGCGCCTTCGATATGGCGAAGCTGGCTCCAGTGCGACATGTAGAATTCGTTCATGGCAGTGCGCCAGCGGAAGATGTAGTGGCTGACGAAGAAGGCGAGAAGCACGCTGACGGTGACCCCGACCAGGGCGACGCCGAGGAACTGGCTTACCCCCTCATAGAATTGCTCGTAGGTCACCGGCGCGGACTTCGACACTGCCGTCTGGATGAGATTGTAGAATGGTCCGTACCAATTGTTTACGGCGACGCTGACCTGCACCTGGAAATAGGTGACGAACAGGATGAAGGCCGAGCCGAGCACCGACCAGCGCTGCCAGCGGTGCGGGGAAAACCAGGCCCAGAATGCGGCGAAGATAACGACGACGATGGCAAAATAGATATAAAACCAGATGAAGGGCGTCGACCAGAAGCTGGCAATGCCGATGATCGGCGGCGCATCGGGCGCCGCCGGCGGCAGGCCGAACCGGGCACCAAGCTGTTCGCCTATGGCAAACCAGAAAAGGACGGCGAGAAGCGACCAGAGCACTGCCGAAATGAAGAAGAGCTTCGGCCTTGGGAAGAATGAAACGAACACAGTGACACGTTCTCCGTGTGAAAAGTTGCGCAATTCATAGTTGTTCTGAATTGCACTTAACAGCACGAATTGGTCAAACATCGCTCAACAGCGATTAAATTGCTGTAATGATCTGACGATCGGAAAATGGGGATGGCGAGGTTACAGGCGGGCGATTTGCAATCGCCCGCCTGTAACGGAATGACTCAGCTATTCTCCGACTGCGTACGCAGGTAGTGCTCGTCGATCGACGGTAGCGGTTCATCATAGATCACCGCCTCGAAGGCGCGCAGGCGCTTGTAGATCGATATAAGCTCGACGATGGTCGTCCACGAATTGACGAGGTACTGGAACGACACCGTTACCTGCGAGAAGGCGCCGGTGATCTGGTTCATCGTCCCGAGCGTGATCTTGCCGGCGACGATCGAAGGGATCAGCACGATCAGCGAGAAGATATTGTCGGTCTGCAGGTAGAGATAGCGGGCGACGTTGAAGTACATATAGTGGAAATAGAGCCGGAAATAGTTGCGCCGGACATTGGCGAAAAGCTCCCTCACCACCGGCGGCTGGGCGCGGTCGTCGTGATCCTCACCATAGACGAGCTCCTTGCGGTACGCTGCTTCGACACGCTGGTTGCGGAACTGCAGGCCCGGCAATTTGACGCCGACGCCGGCGAGCACGACCGTTCCGAAGATCGACCAGAAAACGGCGGCAAAGACCAGCGGATGCGGCACTTCGCCGACGATCGGCAGTTCGGTGATATTTGCCGAGAGCGCGATCAGCACCGGGACGAAGGCAATCAAGGTCATGAAGGAATCGATGAGCCGGACGCCGAGCCCTTCCATGGTCTCGGCAAAGCGCATCGTGTCTTCCTGCACACGCTGCGAGGCGCCTTCGATATGGCGAAGCTGGCTCCAGTGCGACATGTAGAATTCGTTCATGGCAGTGCGCCAGCGGAAGATGTAGTGGCTGACGAAGAAGGCGAGAAGCACGCTAACGGTGACCCCGACCAGGGCGACGCCGAGGAACTGGCTTACCCCCTCATAGAATTGCTCGTAGGTCACCGGCGCGGACTTCGACACTGCCGTCTGGATGAGATTGTAGAATGGTCCGTACCAATTGTTTACGGCGACGCTGACCTGCACCTGGAAATAGGTGACGAACAGGATGAAGGCTGAGCCGAGCACCGACCAGCGCTGCCAGCGGTGCGGGGAAAACCAGGCCCAGAATGCGGCGAAGATAACGACGACGATGGCAAAATAGATATAAAACCAGATGAAGGGCGTCGACCAGAAGCTGGCAATGCCGATGATCGGCGGCGCATCGGGCGCCGCCGGCGGCAGGCCGAACCGGGCGCCAAGCTGTTCGCCTATGGTAAACCAGAAAAGGACGGCGAGAAGCGACCAGAGCACGGCAGAAATAAAGAAGAGTTTGGGCTTGGGAAAAAACGATACAAACACGCGGCGCGTTCCTTATGCAATCTCTAGCAATTTATGGTTGTGAAATCAGTTGGTTAGATAATATTCTTCTCAAAGCTAGTGCACGGTGTCCGCAGTTAGGCAAGGCTCAACGTTTACTTTTGCCCAGCTTGCTGGTTGCAATGAACAAACAATGGAGGACGCGATGGTTGGTGAAACGGATCTTGGCAAGCTTTTGGCAACGATGCGTCCGGTTCTCGCCGAGGGCGTCTATATGTTTGCGACCATTGCCAAGGGTGACCCGGCCCCGGCCGGCGTCGAGCCGGTGATGATGTTTCGCGAGGCGGAAGGCCTGACGCTGATCGTCGATGAAGCCACCGCTAAGCAATATGGGCTTGCAGCGATATTCCGCTCGCGGATGATAACGCTCGATGTTCACTCCTCGCTGGAGGCCGTCGGCTTTCTTGCGGCGATCACTGCTTGCCTTGCGAAGGCCAGCATGGGCGTCAATCCGGTCGCCGGGTATTACCACGACCACCTGTTCGTGCTGGAAGATCGCGCCGACGAGGCCATGAACTTGCTGCATCAATTGGCGCAGGACGCCGGGCGAACGAGCTAGCGGCCGCCCTGCCCGCGCCGCGCCGAATAGGCAAACGCCGCGGCAACGATGAGGCTTGCCGCCGCAGCGAGCGTCGCGAAGATGAAGTCGCCGGTGATATTGGCAAGGTAGCCGCCGACGAGCGGACCGATGATCTGGCCGATACCGAAAGCCGCCGTCATCACAGCCATGACCTTGCGCGGCGAATGCGGCAAGAGCACCCGGCCCGCCTGGAAGCCGAAGGCGGTGATGACGATGAATGTCAGTCCGAGCAGGAGACCGCCGATTATCGGACCATAGGGCGCCGGCAGGACGACGCTTGCCGCAACGCCGATCGCCTGCACCGCGCATCCGAGCGCAAGGGCGATGAACGGGCCGGTCCGGTGCAGAAGCGGCGTCCATAGCCAGACCGAAACCGCCCCGGCGATGCCGGTCAGGAGCCAGACCAGCGCCTCCATCCACGGCCCGCCCTGGCTGGAGCGCACGATGGCAATGATGAAGGTTGCCGTAATGATGTATCCAAAGCCGAATATGCCATAGGCGATATTGATCTTGATGAAAGCGGGCGTCCAGGCAAGACGCGGCTCCTCTACCGCCGCGCCACTGCGAACGGGACCCGTCCTGATGAGCGTAAGTACGGCCAGCAGACCCAATAGCGAAAGGATCGCAGCACCGATCCAGTCCTCCCGCCAACCATAGCCATTGGCGGAACTGAAGGCGACGAGCAGCGATGAAACGGCAATGCCGGTGCCGACTCCGCCGAAATGGATCGCCTGCAGGTCCTGGCGGTTGGCTGCTGCAAGGTGGCTGAAGACGATCGTCGCCGCAAAGACCAGCATAAAGGCGCTGGCCATGCCGGCAAGGAACCGCACCAGCGAAAAGACCAAGACGCCATCGCTTATGCTCATGATGAAGCAGAGGGTGGCACTCGACGCCAGCGCGAGGTAGACGAGCGGCCGTTCATAGCCGGACCACCAGCTGAAACCCGCCACCACCGCGCCGAGCAGATATCCCACATAGTTCGCGGAGGCGATAAGGCCCGCATCGCCCGGCGACAGGCCGAGATCGCTCATCATGCCGGGCAGGATCGGCGTGAATATGAAGCGGCCGATGCCCATGCCGACGGCCATGGAAACAAGCCCGCCAAGCGCGAGGCGGACGGAGGATGAGGTCTGCGATTGCATGGCGGGACATTATCGCTGCAGTGCACACTGACAAGCCAATAAAATTGATGGTTGGGTTATTCGCGGTAATCGATTGCAGGCGGCTTGCCAACACTTAGGAAATATCCTAAGTGTTAATCCGCATGGAAGGAGGTGCGATTATGTTTGGTGCTACCCATGGTGCTGCGCACGCGATGGCGCCGATTGACGGCATCTTCCGCGCGCTTTCAGACCCGACGCGGCGACGCGTGCTCGAACGGCTTGGAAGCAGCCCGGCTTCGGTCAGCGAACTTGCAGCGCCATTCGATATGGCGCTGCCCTCCTTCGTCGAACACCTTAAGGTGCTCGAAGGGTGCGGCCTTGTGCGGTCGGCGAAAACCGGCCGCGTGCGAACCTACCGGCTCGAACCGGAGCCGCTGCAATTGATCGAGGATTGGCTCGCGAAGCAACGTTCCCTCTGGGAACGCCGCCTCGATCAGCTCGACGACTATCTCATTCAACTTAAGGAGCAGGATAAATGACGCAGCTACCCGCAATAAATCCGGAACTCGATCTCGTTCTTGAACGCGTCGTCGATGTGCCGCGCGAACTTGTATGGAAGGCGTGGACGACGCCCGAACACATCGTGAAATGGTTCACGCCGAAGCCCTGGCAGACCACCGATTGCGAGATCGACCTTCGGCCAGGCGGCGTGTTCCGGACGACCATGCTCTCCCCCGAAGGGCAGTCGTTTCCGAATATCGGCTGCTATCTCGAAGTCGTTCATAATGAGAAGCTGGTATGGACCGATGCGCTGCTCCCCGGCTATCGCCCGTCGGAAAAGCCCTTCTTCACCGCCTATCTGACATTGGAACCCGAAGGAAGCGGCACACGCTACCGGGCCATCGCGATTCATCGCGACAGTGCGAGCAAGAAGCAGCACGAGGAGATGGGATTCCACGATGGCTGGGGCACCGTGCTCGACCAGCTGGTCGCTTATATCAAAAGCGAAATGTAACTCGGCCTATTTCGCCAGCATCGGCGAGCCGTCGCGCGCATAGCGCTCGACGGCTCGCCACCACGGCGCGCGCAATCCTCGATGGCGGATCAATTCATTTGCCGTTGGCCTGCGCGATCTGCCCTACGAGTTTTGCCCATGGCATATCGAGAGCCCCATAAACGGCGCCGGCTTCGGGTCGCGCATTGTCCTTGAGGATTTCGACCATCAGGGTCGCATAGTCCGAGACGACAACACCGGCTTGAAGCATGCGCAGCAAGCCGGCCTCTCGCTTCGTCTGGTTGAATGTGCCGGACGCATCGACTGCAACATAGGCATCATAGCCCTTGCCGATCGCACTTATCGCAGGGAACGCCGCGCAAACCTCGAGGGAGATGCCCGCGAAGATTAGCTTCTTGCGGCCGGTCGCTTCTATGGCGCGCGCCACGGTCGGATCATCAAAGGCATTGACCGACGACCGGTCGATTATCTTTGTGCCGGGCAGCGCTTCGACGAGTTCGGGAAACGTCGGCCCCCACATGCTATCGCTCGCCGTGGTCGTGACGATGATCGGGAGATCGAGGGCGCGCGCGGCCTTTGCCAGAGCGACGATGTTGTGCTTCAACTCCCCGGTGGAGTAGTCCCGCACACCAGTCATCAGGCCTATCTGATGATCGACGAGAACAAGCGCCGTATTGTCGGAAGTGAGCGGTTCATAAGGACGGACCTGGTCGGACATTTCGTACTCCTGCGGTCGGCGTGGTTGAATTGCGGCGGCAAGCGAGGGAGCGAGGCCGAATGCCGTCGCAGCCGCTCCTATTGCTGCTGTCTGGAGGAAGTGACGCCGTTCCATGATGCCTCCGTCAATTTCCCGGACAGCCACCATGGCTCGCCCGGAGTCGCTATCTTTGCGGCGACGGGACGAACTTAAGGGCTGGCTTTCTGGCCAAGAAGAGGGCAAATTTCAGACTTAACGTCCATCTCTTTGGACGAAGGAGCGGGCATGCTCGATCTCAACGAGTTTTATTATTTCGTTCAGGTTGTGGATCGGGGCGGCTTTACGGCGGCCGGCCGAACGTTGCGCGTGCCCAAATCGACATTGAGCCACCGGATCAGGCGGCTTGAGTCCGAGTTGGGCGTTCGCTTGCTCAACCGCACGACTCCACGCTGACCGCCCTGATTCCATACCGATAAGGCCTGCTGCCATCGGTTCGCGTCTTCATCGATCATCTGGCTGCCGAGCTTCCGAAGGTAGTATTCGTTTAGGCCGCCCAATCTGCATCCGCGTTCGGTCTCGCGGCGATCTGCGGCGCTGACAATACTGCCTATTTCGTCAGCATCGGTGAGCCGTCGCGCGCATAGCGCTCGACGGTCGCCACCACGGCGGCCGGCAGCGCGACACCGTTGGCATGCTGGCGGCGTGCTTCGAGACGCCGGTCGCCCGGAAGCCGCACGGCAGGCGTTTCCTTGACCGCCGTAAGCATCTGCTCGAGCCGACCGGCGAAGCCGGGCCCGGCAAACATGTCGGGATCAATGGCGATGATGAACTGGCCCGTGCGCGGCGGCCCACCTTCGCAATCGCCAAAGGATGATGCTTCGTAGGACCAGTGCGCGCCGCCAAGACCGGCAGCAAGAATATCGACCATCAGTGCAAGCCCGAAACCCTTGTAGCCTCCGATCGGCAGAAGACTACCCTCCATCGCCGCGGCCGCATCGTTGGTCGGCACGCCCTCTGCATCGATGGCCCAGCCGTCAGGCAGCGGCACACCGCGATTATAGGCGTCGATGACCGCAACCCTGGCGACGACGCTCGACGACTGGTCGATGACCAGTGGCGCATGCCCGTCACGTGGGACGGCAAAGGCGAGCGGATTGGTGCCGAAGAACGGCGTCTTGCCTCCGAAGGGCGCAATCGAGGGTGAAGCATTGGCCGTCATCAGTGAAATGAGCCCCTCGGCTGCCAGATCCTCGACAAAATAGCCGAGCGACCCGCAGGCATAGGAATTTGTGACCGACAGCGCCGCAATGCCCGATTGCCGGGCCGCGTCGATGAGCGCCGGAAGTCCGAGCGCGATCGCCGGATGGGCAAAGCCGGTGCCGGCGTCAACGCGAAGCGCGACAGGCGACAATTGCTCAAGACGCGGCTGCGCGTGGCCGTCCACCTTCTTGCAGGCGGCATGGTCGCAATAGGTCGGAAGATAGGAAAGGCCGACGATCGCCTGTCCGTCACGTTCGGCCGCCGCAATTGATTTTGCGACCGCCGCCGCATTCTCCGGAGCAACGCCAGAGGCGATCAAGGCCTTCGCCGCGAGCGTTTCGATTTCGTCATAGGTCATCACCCTCTCGTCGCTCATGCCGGCATTACCTCTTGCTTCTTTTGCAGCCGCGCCAATTCCTCGAACGGAATGTGGCAGCGAATCCTGTGTTCGGGTTCGGAATCGAAGAGCGGCGGCTCCTGTTCCTCGCAGATCGCGCCGATCTTGCGCGGGCAGCGCGTATGGAAAACGCAACCGGACGGCGGATTGACGGCGCTTGGAATCTCCCCGTCAAGCCGGACGCGGCTCGGTTCGGTCTCGTCGAGCTTCGGTACGGCCGAAAGCAGCGCTTCGGTATAGGGATGGTGCGGGCCGGAGAACACGCGTTCGGACGGGCCGATCTCCATGATCCGCCCGAGATAGAGCACAGCGATATGGTCGGACAGGTAACGAACGACGGCGAGATCGTGCGAGATAAAGATGTAGCTGACGTGCTCCTTTGTCTGCAGATCGGCAAGGAGATTGAGGATCGCCGCCTGCACCGACACGTCGAGCGCCGAGGTGGGCTCGTCGCACACGACGATGCGCGGATCGCCGGCGAAGGCGCGGGCGATTGCCACACGCTGTTTGAGGCCACCCGAAAGCTGGCGCGGCTTGACGCTGAGATGACGCTCTGTAAGCCGGACAGATCGGACCAACTCGATGAGGCGTTTTTGCTGCGCCGCGCCTTTCAGGCCGGCCAGCGTCCGCAAGGCACGGCCCATGATGTGCCGGATCGAATGCGCGCGATTGAGCGCTGAATCGGGGTTTTGGAAAACGATCTGCATCGCCTTGACCTGATCGGCACTGCGGCTTTCGAGTTTCGACGCGAGCGGCTGGCCGTCGAGTTGCATCGAGCCGCCGGAGTCGGCCGGGACGAGGCCGAGGAGGAGCCGGGCAAAGGTTGTCTTGCCGCTTCCCGATTCCCCGACGAGGCCTAGGGTCTGTCCCGGCATCAGATCAAGGGAAACGTCGTTGACCGCACGCAGGGCGTGGCCATGGGCAGCATAGGTCTTGTTGAGATCCTTGATGCGCAAAACCGGCTCGCCGCCATGGACCGCCGACGCTGCCGCAATGCTTCCCGGCGTCGCACGCGGCAGGTCCTGCGCGCGTTCGTGATAGTGGCACCGCGAAAGGCGGCCACCGAGGTCGTGCAGCGGCGGCAGTTCATTATGGCACCGGCTGTCGGCAAGGGCGCAGCGATCGGCAAAGGGACAGCCGGTGATCGTTGCGCCCGGCGCCGGGAGAAATCCCGGAATTGTGTCGAGCCTGATCTGGTCCTTGCGCTGGCCGCCCCGCGGCAGGCAGCGCAACAGTGCCACGGTGTAGGGATGGCGCGGATTGTTGAAAACTTCGGCGGTCGTCCCCTCCTCGACCAGCATGCCGGCGTAAAGAACGCCGACGCGGTCGCACATGCGCGAGACCACCGCGAGGTTGTGGCTGATGAACAGGATCGACGCCGAAAGTTCCTGCCTAAGCTTGGCAATGAGGTCAAGCACCTCCGCCTCGACCGTCGCGTCAAGGCCGGTGGTCGGCTCATCGAGGATCAGCATTGTCGGATCGCTGGCGAGCGCCATGGCAATGCCGACGCGCTGCTGCATGCCGCCGGAGAGCTGGTGCGGATAGCGCTGCATGACTCGCAGCGGATCTGAGATACGGACGCGATTGAGCATGGAGATGGCCTGGTCGACCGCGGCCTGGCTGGAAATTCCGCGCAGTTCAAAAATCTCGGTCATTTGCCGCCCGATGCGGATCGAGGGGTTCAGCGCCTTGCCGGGATCCTGATAGACCATCGACACGCTTTCGGCACGCATGCGGCGCAGCGACTCGTTGTCGAGCTTCATGACATTGTGGCCGGCCAAGGCGATTTCGCCGGCTGTGATGACCCCGTTGCGGGGAAGATAGCGCACGACAGACAGGGCAACCGTCGATTTACCGCAGCCGGATTCGCCGACAAGGCCGTAAGCTTCGCCCGGGCGAATCGTAAGGCTCAGATCGCGCAGCACAGCGCGGTTGCGGCCGCCAACCCTATAGGCGACGGAGAGGTGATGCAGTTCGAGCGCATTGGGTGTCGATAAGTCAGTCATTCAAGGCCCCCTGCACGCCGTCGGCCACAAGATTGACGCCGATCACCAGCGAGGCGATAGCGAACGCATCGAAGAGCACGGTCCACCAGAAGCCGCCGCCGATCATCCCGTAATTACTTGAAATGCTCAGACCCCAGTCCGGCGACGGCGGCTGGATGCCGAAGCCCATGAAGCTCAGCGTTGCAACCGCGAAGATGGCATAGCCAAGACGCACGGTCGTCTCGACGAGGATTGGCGGTATGACGTTGGGAAGAATTTCCACGAACATGGTGTGCAACGCACTCTCGCGGCGCAATTGCGCCGCCGCGACATAGTCGAGTTCGCGCTCCGACAGGACGGCCGAACGCACGGTGCGGGCGATGATCGGCGCAAAGCTCAGGCCAATGACGATGATGACCGTGGTCTTCGACGTTCCGAGCGCAACGATGGCGAGCAGTGCCACGATCACGACCGGGATTGCCATGAACGCTTCGAGGATGCGGCTGATCACGTCGTCGACAAGTCCGCGGAAATAGCCGGTGAACAGGCCGAGCGTTGTGCCGGCAATGGTGGCCAGCAACGTCGCCAGCGGCGCGACCGTCAATATATCGCGCGACCCGACGATGACGCGCGAGAACACGTCGCGACCGAGCTGGTCGGTGCCAAACCAGTTATCGGCGGAGGGCGGCATGAGCGCGTTGATGATGTCATCCGCAAGCGGATCGTGCGGCGTAAAATATTCGCCGAAGAGCGCACACAGGACCCAGAAGACAACGATGACGAGACCCGTGATGAAAGAACCGGAGCGGCCGAGCGCGGCCACCACTTCCATTGCGGGACTACGCTTGATCGGCGGCGCGGGCAGGTCAGGCTGTTTGATATCGGTCGCCGTCATTGATCGGTCCCCAGTCGGATGCGTGGATTGAGGACGGAATAGAGAAGATCGGCAATCAGCGTCGCCACCGCATAGACGATGCCGATCGTCAGGATACCGGCTTCAAGCACTGGGAAATCCTTGCCGCGTGCGGCCGTGAAGATCAGCGAGCCGATGCCCTGATAACGGAAGAGAGTCTCGACAACGACGAGCCCGCCAATGAGGTAGCCGGTCTGGGTGGCGATGACCGTGATCGTCGGCAGCAGCGCATTGCGCAGCACGTGCCGCCAGATGACCGTATGCCAAGGCAGGCCCTTCAAAACGGCGGTGCGCGTATAGTCGGCATCGAGCGCCTCGATCATGCCTGATCGCGCCATGCGCGCGATGTAGCCGAAGAGCACGAGGAACAGCGGCAATGCCGGAAGGATCAAATAGTAGATTTGGGTGAAGATGCCCGAACCCGGCGGCCAGACGGCTGCGATCGGCAGCCAGTTCAGCCAGACGCCGAAGAGCAGAATGAAGATGATGCCGGTGACGAATTCCGGCAGAACGGTTGCCGAGAGCCCCCCCAGGCTGATGATGCGGTCGATGGGCCGGTTGACATTCAGCGCGGCGATGATGCCGCCGAGAATGCCGAGCGGCACCACCATGATGAAAGCAACGAGCGCAAGTTTCATCGAATTGCCGAGGGCATCGATGACGAAAGGCGCAACAGGCGCTCGGAAAATATAGGAAGTGCCCATATCGCCTTGAACGAAATGGGAAATCCAGTCCCAGTATTGCACAAGCAGCGGCCGGTCGAGGCCGAGCGAATGGTTGAGCGCGTCGACGGCACGCTGGTCGGCGAGCGGCCCCAATATGGCGCGCCCGACATTCCCGGGGAGCACCTGCCCTCCCAGGAACACCATGATACTGAGCAGGAACAGGGTTACGACCGAAAGGGCAACGCGCTTCAGCAGAAAGGAAAGTATGGCTCTAGCTCCCATGTTAGCCAGCCCCACCTGCGCGGAGCTGGCTGTTGCAGGATGTCCGTTCCTCCCTTACGCCTTCGAGGCGCGGTCGAGATAGTTCTGCGACATTGCCGTCGGCTGTACGCCGGAAACGCCCTTTGCCGTTGCCGTGAGGTAGTCGAAGAAATAGCCGAAGATAACCGGCGTTTCCTCGAGCAGCAGCCGCTGAATCTTGCCGGCCGTCTCCTTCTGCGCCTCAAGGTCGAGCGCAGCGATGTATCCGGCAGCGAGCGTATCGTAGTCCTTGTTCTTGAAATGCGCCGAGTTCCACGTGCCTTCGCTCTTCAAGGGCGCGGAGAGGTAGACATTCGGCACGCCGCGATGGCCGTAGTCGGTGATGCCCATAACGGAATCGAGCCAGTTGGACTTGCCGAACACCGCATCGCCGTAATAGGCGCCCTGATCGAGAATGTTGAGCTGGAGGTCGATGCCGATCTCCTTGACCGCATTCTGGATGAGCTGGGCATATTCCGGAATTTCCAGATAGCGCTCGGTGGTGAGCGTAACCTTGAAACCCTTGCCAGCTCCAGCAGCCTCCATCAGTTCCTTTGCCTGCTTCAGATCCTGCTGGCGCTGCGCAACGGTCGTATCCGTTGACGGAAAGGCCGGCGCAAACGGGCTGTCATTGCCAAGCGAGGCCCGACCCCGCATCAGCCCCTTTTGCAGCTTGTTGCGATCGATACTGAGCGCTACGGCGCGGCGCACCCGGGGATCCTTGAACGGGTCCATGTCCGTGCGCATGTGGACCTGGTGATGGGCCACGGATTTCAGGCTGATGATTTCGACGTTCGGATCGGTGAGCAGTGCGACGCCGGCAAGCACCGGCATCTGGTTGATTACGTCGACCTGACGGCCCTGAAGCGCAAGGATCATCGGCTGGATATCACCGAAGAAGGTGAATTCCGTCCGTGCCGGGAGTGCTTTTTCGCCCCAGTAGTCCTCATTGCGCACAAAAGATGCGCCGACCTTCGGCGTGTACTTCTCGAGCTTGAACGGCCCGGTACCGTTGAAGTTCTTCTCGAAATCGCCCTTGTAATCGGCCGGAATGATGATCGCGTTGTAGTTGTCCGACGACACCATGTAGGGGAAGTTGCCGTTTGGCGCGTCGAGGTGGAACTCCACCGTGTAATCGTCGATCTTCTTGGTAGCGCCCTTCTGCAGGAACCCGGTAAAGACCGAAAGCGCATTGGACGAGTTCGCCGGGTCGGCGAGGCGATCGATACTCGCCACGACGTCGTCGGCTTTCATCTCGCCGCCGCTGTGGAACTTGACGCCCTTGCGCAGATTGAAGGTCCAGACGTCACCCTTGTCATTCGGCTTCCAGCTTTCGGCCAGCATCGGCTTCAGGACAAGATCCGGGCCATCGAGGCACAGGAACTCGCCGCATTGCTGCAACATGAGCAGGCCTCCGGCATCGGCGACGCTGACGGGTTCGATCGCCGCGGCAGGCACGCTGCTGGCAACGCGGATCGTCGCTCCGGCCGTGCCTTGCGCGCGCGCAAGACTGGGCATGCCACCCATGCCGGCGGCAAATCCGACGCTGCCGAGGAAAGGCAGGGACAGGCCAAGCAGGCTGCCGTGACGAATGAATTCCCGGCGGCTTACCCTGCCGTCGACCAGGCCGTCGATGAGATGGTTTTCGAGATCGGTCCGGCCGCGCCGGAGCATATCGAGGAACTTATAGTTTTTCATGGCTTCTGCTCTTTCCCCTGGATCATGTTTTAACCGGACGATGAGTTAGGCAGCGCTCCTGGTCGCCGAGTTGCCGGATCGTCCGTGACCGACAAACTTAAGATGCCTTTTCCTCCGATCGCGTAATGCCCGGTCTTGGCGCCGGGTCAGGCAGCAAGCGAAAAATTCTCCTTTCAGTTCAGCGGCAAGCGCCGGTAGGTACCGGGCTTCGCAGGGTCGTGATACTTGTTCTTGGAGCCGTTCTCGGCAAAATCCCTGTGGCAGGCAGCAAGGCGGTCCCGATCGAGTGTAACCCCCAGTCCCGGCCCTTCTGGCACTGGAACGACATTGTTTCGCGGTGAAAACGGCCCTTCCTCGATGACGTCGGTGGTTTGCATTCGGAAAAGCGACTGATTTGGCTCCCTAATCCAGCCGAGCGCCGCGCAGAGGTGAAGGTAAGCGGCGCTGCCGACACCCGAATCGCCGCTATAGCACCAGAAATCGATGCCGGCGTGTTCGCAGGCGCCAATGAAGCGGACGAGGCGGCCGATGCCACCGTGGGTCGCGGGGTTGCCGACAATCGCGTCCGGCACCCGCAGTTCCATGGCGCGGGCAATGTCGATGTTGTGCGTCGAGAACGGTATCGAACAATGGCGACGCAATTCACGCATTTCCTCGATTGTCGCGACAGGATCTTCCCAGTTGCGAACGTTCAGTTGCTCCAAGGCTCGCACAAGTTGCCGAGCAGTTGCAAGTGAATAAGCTTGGTTGGAATCGATTCGCAGCATCACGTCGTCGCCGAGCTTCTTGCGGATGAGTTCGAGCATACGCAGCGAGACCTTCGGGTCTTCGGTCGAGAACTTTCCCTCGAAAAACGTGGTCCCGAACTGCTCGTTGAGCTCGACGCAATAGTCGGCAACTTCCTCCGGGGTCTTCTCGCCAATCGTGGCCGCGCCATCGCCGCGCAGGGAGAAATAATCGGTGAAAGGTATTTCCTTGCGCACCGCCCCGCCGAGCAATTGATAGAGCGGCTGGTTCCAGGCCTTGCCACGAATGTCCCAGAGCGCCATCTCGATTGCGCCAAAGGCGAGGATGCGCGTGCGATCGTTGATGCTCTGGACGCCGGTCCAGAACGGCAGGCAGACGTTCTCGGCGCCGGCAATATCGATCGGATCGCCCCCGATCAGGCGAGGCGCCAGCGTGTCATTGATGATCGCGGCGGCGGCCGAACTCGGCGCTTCGCCGAGCCCGATAATCCCATCATCGGTTTCGACTTCGACGATGGTTGGCGAAAAGCCGTCGAGTTCGCCGAACACCCAGACATAGGGCGCTTCGAGCGTCAGGTTGATCGGGGTTGCGGTAATGCGGCGGATTTTCATGTCAGTGGCTCAGTTCGAGAAACGGCTTGCCGAGGAGATCGGTATCGACATCGATGCCGAGCCCCGGACCGTCCGGCACGCCCATGCGGCTGCCGACAACCGGGGGCGCGTTGCGTGCAGTGCGGACCGTCACCCATTCGTGAAAGGCGATGGCATGCAAGCGCCGCTCTTCCGGCGTCGATAGCGAGAGGTGGGCCATGGCAGCCGTGTCAACCTCGGCGCCGCCTGTGTCTTCCACCGTGATCATGAAGCCGAGATCGACGGCGACGTCGCGGATCTGGCGGGTCTTGGTGACGCCGCCGAGCCGCGAGATCTTGAGGGTCAGTCCGTCAGCCGCGCCCTTGCGATGAATTTCGAGCATCTGTTCGAGCGAGGTGACCGATTCATCGAGCACCATCGGCTTGTCGAGCGAACGGCGAACGGAGAGGCAATCGTCGATCGCGAGGCACGGCTGCTCCATCGTGTAGTCGATGGCGCGTGTCGCATCGGCGAACTGGCGTGCCTGATAGGCGGTCCAGCCGCCATTGGCATCACAGAAGATCACCGTGCCTTTCGGCACCGCCGCAGCGACGGCGGTTACCCGCTCGATATCGTCGTGGACCTTGCCGCCCACCTTGACCTGCAGGCGATGAAACCCTTCGCCGACGATGCGCCTGGCAAGATCAACCATCGCGTCGACGGAGCCGTGGGTGACGACCTTGTAGAGATCGGCCATATCGCTTTCGCGGCCGCCGAGCATCGTCACCAGCGGGACCTCGGCGGCGCGGGCCGTGAGGTCGCAGCAGGCCATGTCGAAGGCAGCCTTGATATAGGGGTGGCCGTTGAAGACAGTATCCATCAGTCGGTTTATCTGCGCGAGCCCGCGCGGGTCCCTGCCGAGCAGATGTGGCGCGATTTCCGGAACACCTGCCCTGGCGCCTGCGGCAAAGGCAGCCGAATAGAAGTTTCCAAGTGGCGCCATCTCGCCCCAGCCGGTCACCCCGGTGTCGGAGGTAATAGAAACGAGGATTGCATCGAAACCGTCGGCACCACGCCCCTTCGACATATTGTAGCGGCCGCCGACAAAGGGTTGCATAAGACTGTAGGCTTTGATGGACTTGATCTGCACGATAACCGTTCCCGTGTTATTATCTGTGGAGAGCGCCTGCGGTCCGCGCTCAATTGTCGAGGCGTTTGCGGCTCCCCGGCTTCTTGGCGGCCTGCCTCTCCTCAAGCCCGCGCGCAAAAGCAACAAGTTCCTCAAAATCGAGGGCGATGTGCTCACGGGCGTGCCGCTGCGCCGCTTTCATGTCCTTGCCTTTGAGAAGACGCACATATTCCTCGTGCACATCGAGCGAGGGCACGGGCTCGTTGCGTGCCCGTTGATGCAAGGCGAAATACATCTGCAGGCGGCTGGTGAGGCGCTGCCACGTATCCAGCAGGAGTGGGTGATCGGCCCATTCATAGATCAGGCCGTGCAGTTGCAGCGCCGTCTCGATCTGCCTGGTCGTGTCGATGTCGAGGGTCGCCTGCTTTACCGCAGCATGACGTCTGTCAAGTTCGGCAAAGAAGACCTCGGTGCGGAGCGGCCACGTTCTTTCGATGGCAAATTCGTCGAGAACCTGGTTGAGCGAATAGGCATCCTCGATATCCTTCGCCGTCACTTCGATCACGAATGTGCCCGCATAGGGAATGCTGGTAAGAATGCCCTCCTGGACCAACTCGCGCATGGCTTCGCGCAAGGGCGCGCGGCTCACCCGCATCTGTTCGGAGATGCGCAGTTCGTTGAGTTTCTGGCCAGGTTCGAGCTTGCCGGTGAGGATGGCCCGTTTGAGCAGGCTGACGATCTCGGCCCTACGGGTCGTATCGACAATGGGGTCAAAATCCGTAGCGCTCATGGATGGATCCTCGTTCCGATGCAAGAAAATCAGATTGTCGACAATATTGCAATCGAGAACTCGCAGCATTAGCATCGACATGTCGATCTGACCGCTTTAACAGCAGACTGACCGAGACGTAACGCGTACCTATCCACCGGAGATCGACATGACCTTGACGGGCTTTTTGCAGCTCACCGCTTCGACATTCACGTTCCTGCTCGCCGCGACGTGCGCAAAGGCATGGGCGCTGGCGCCGAGCAACGCGAAGCTGGTTCTAACCATTGTTCTCTATTCCGTCGGCAATCTCATCATGCTGCGTCTGGTACGCGAGTTCGGCATGGCATCGGCTTTCAGCCTCTCGGCTGTCATCCAGCTTATTGCGGTCAATCTCATCGCGCTGGTTTTCTTTGGCGAGAAGCTGTCGATTGTTCAATCCTTCGGCATCATCTTTGCTATACTTGCGGTCGGATTGATAACATTCGGGTCCGCCACCGAATAATCGGCAGGAGACGCGATGCCGGAGGAGCATCAGGCGAAGATGGTTCGCATATCGGGCCGCGTACAGGGCGTAAGCTACCGCGTCTGGACGCGCATGGAAGCGCGCAGGCTCGGATTGGGGGGCTGGGTCCGCAACGAACCGGACGGGAGCGTATTGGCCTTTATCGAGGGGCCGGAGAACGCGGTATCCTCGATGCTCGATCGGTTCTGGCAGGGGCCGCCCGGTGCGTCGGTAAAGGATGTCGTGTCTGAGATTGCAGAGCCAGAGAATCTGTCGGGGGAGTTTCGGATAACGTCGTAAATGCGAGGACTTCGATGCGCAGGCTCATCCTCTTTCGGCATGCAAAATCGGAATGGCCGGCGGGCGTCGAGGACCATGAACGGCCGCTCGCCAAACGTGGCCGGCGGACGGCGCCATTGATGGGTGCGTTCCTAGCGCGTCAGCAGTTGCTTCCCGATCTTACCCTCGTTTCGACCGCGAGAAGAGCCATGCAGACGTTTGAGCTGGCATCCGCCGAAGTTGGAGTAAAGCTCGAATGGAAAGCCGAGCCGCGCCTTTACGATGCACCCGTCAACGCACTTCTCGACGTTGTCCGGCAGGCACCCGCCACCATCTCGACCCTGATGCTCGTCGGCCACAATCCCGGGCTTGAAGAGTTCGCGCGCCAGCATGTGGCGGGTGGGCCCGAACCCGATCTTTCGCGGCTGCGCGAAAAATTCCCGACCGCCGGCATTGCCGTGATCGATTTCAATGCCAAGGACTGGACAGCTGTTGAAACCGACCGCGGCGAACTCAAGCGGTTCGAGACGCCGAAGTCGCTCGAAGATACAAACTAAAAACCGAGCCTAGCGCCGCGGCGTCAGGCTGAGCTTCATGTGGCGGTTGACATCCTTATAGAGCAGATAGCGGAACTTGCCCGGACCGCCAGCATAGCACGCCTGCGGACAGAAGGCGCGGAGCCACATGAAATCGCCCGCCTCCACTTCAACCCAATCCTGGTTGAGCCGGTAGACGGCCTTGCCCTCGAGTACGTAGAGACCATGTTCCATGACGTGGGTTTCGGCAAAGGGAATGACGGCGCCAGGCTCGAAAGTCACGATCGTCACGTGCATGTCGTGACGCAGATCCGACGGATCGACAAAACGCGTCGTCGCCCATTTGCCCTCGGTGCCCGGCATCGGCGCCGGTGCAATATCCGCTTCATTCGCGAAAAAGGCTTCCGGCATCTCGATACCTTCAACGGCTTCGTAAGCCTTGCGGATCCAATGGAAGCGGACCGGCGCGCTGCTTTCATTGCGAACTTTCCAGTTGCTTGCCGGCGGGATGAAAGCAAAGCCGCCGGGCTGCATCACCTGCTTCTTGCCATCGAGCGTGACGCTCAGTTCGCCTTCGAGAATGAAAAGCACGCCCTCGGCGCCAAGGTCGAGCTCGGGCCGCTCACTGCCGCCGCCGGGCGCTACTTCCATGATATATTGCGAGAATGTCTCGGCAAAGCCGGAGAGCGGACGCGAAAGCACCCAAAGCCGGGTGTCGTCCCAGAACGGCAGGAGGCTTGTGACGATATCCATCATCACGCCCTTCGGGATCAAGGCATAGGCTTCGGTAAACACCGCGCGGTCTGTCAGGAGCTGCGTTTGCGCGGGTGCGCCCCCGTGGGGAGCGGAATAGGTTCGTTGAGCCATGGCCATTTCCTCTGCGTCTCCCGCCGAAGGCGGGCCTCGAAATCCAGATAACGCCTTCCTCAATAGCCAAACAAGGGCCGATTCATACCCCTTAAAAAATTGAAAGTGCTTGCACGTTTAACGCGAGCCACGGCCGGTCAAAATTTGTTGATGCGACAGGGCAGGCCAGCGGCTCCTACCTATCGGTCGATCAGGGAGGAACGTCCCTCCCTAGCGCGCCTCCAGGTCGTTGTTTCGTGACGTCAGCACCCGGTCGATCAACCCCCACTCCGCCGCCTGCTCGGCGTTCATGAACTTGTCGCGGTCGAGTGTCCGTTCCACCTCTTCGTAGGTTCGCCCGCAATGCCTGGCGTAAAGTGTGATCATGCGGTGTTTGACCTGCGCCATTTCCTCGGCATGGATCAGGACATCGGACGCTTGGCCCTGAAATCCTCCGAGGGGCTGATGGACATGAAGGCTGGCATTCGGCAAGGCAACCCTGTGCCCCGGCTCGCCACCCATGAGAAGAAAAGACCCCATCGATCGCGCAGTTCCCATGCACAATGTGTGTACGGGAGCGCGGATGAACTGCATGGTGTCATACATGGCAAGCCCACTGGTGATAACGCCGCCGTAGGAATTGATGTAGAGTGCGATGGGCAGCTTGGGGTTTTCCGCTTCGAGGAAAAGCAACTGCGCGCAGACCGTTGCCGACATGGCATCGTTCACCTCGCCGTTCAGAAACACGATACGCTCGCGCAGCAAGCGCGAATAGATATCGAATGAGCGTTCTCCACGCGAGGATTGTTCCACCACCATAGGGACGAGTTGCATCGTGTCGCGCATGCGCAACCTCCAGATTTCCGATTGATGTTTTGAGTATTAAGCGGCGAGCAGCATTCTTGGCACGGCGTCGTTCGCAGCCACCCGGGCCATGGTTCGCCGGTGAACGATTCCAAAAATGGTGCCGCCACGGCCATTTGCACGTACGCTGAAAGTCACAATGCCTTGGTGGTGCGGCGGCTCGGTCTCCTCGATCAGCAACTCAAGTTGTTCGCGTTGCGTTTCGTGCAGAACCTCGAGCACATTCTGGTCCGGGAGCCAGCGCTTGCGAAAGGCTTCGACGCTGATCGCCTTCCAAACCTTGTCTGGGTCGGCCTCGAATTCGAAGCTAAACTTGAGCTGCGGCTCGGAACGTGAAGGGGCTTCATTCACTGGTCCATCTCCTTGAGCAGGTCCTCCAGATCGGCAGCGCGATCAGGCCAATAGGTGCGATATTTGGCAAGCCAGTTGACCAATATCAAAAGGCCATCGGGCTCGACTTCATATTGGGTAAACCGCCCTTCGCGGCGCTCCTTCAGAAGCCGCGCTTCGCGCAGGACCGACAGATGCTGCGACATGGCGGGCTGGGTTATGCCAAAGCCTTGACGCAACTCTGTGGCATTCTGCGGCGCGGCTGCGAGCTTTTCAAAAATGGCCCGGCGCGTCGGATCAGCAAGGGCTTTGAAAACGATTTGTTCCATGGATTGAGATAAGCAAACACTTATCTCAATGTCAAGCGAGCCAGTTTAATCCTGCTCAATTTGTTCGGCGCAGGCGTCTTGCACGCAGTCTCGCAGCCAGCGGTGCGCGGCATCGGCATCATGGCGTGGATGCCAAAGCAGCGAAACGGTGACGACTGGCATCGAAACCGGAAGCGGGAAGCTGTGCATGCCTATACGCAAGGCGCTCGTGTGCCGTTCCGGCACGCTGGCGATCAGGTTCGAACCGCGGGAAAGCGCCAGCGCACTCGCAAATCCGCCGACGGTCACCACGATTTCTCGTTCAAGCCCCAGCAATTCCAGGGCCTCGTCGATGGGTCCCCTGTCGACCCCGCGCCGCGAAACACTGACATGCCGCCCCCCGACGTAGCCCCGGGTGGTCACCTCGCCCGCGGCGAGTGCATGGCCTTTGCGAACCACACCGACGAACCGATCGCGGAACAACGTCTGGATGCGCAATTCCGGGCTCGTCGCCTTGCCGACGACGCCTGTTTCGAGATCCACGGTGCCGTCGCGAAGCGGGGCACTTTCCCTATCGGCCTTTTGCGCAAAACGCAGGCGTACACCCGGCGCTTCTGCGCCGACCCGTGCCATCAGTTGCGGCCCGAACGTTTCGACGAAGCCGTCGCTGGTGCGCAAGGTAAAGCTTCGCTTGAGGCCCCTGAGGTCGAGTGATTCCTGCGGCCGCAGAACGGCCCGCGCCTCCTCCACGAGTGGACCCACTCGGTCCCGCAGTTCAAGCGCACGCGGTGTCGGGACTAGACCACGCCCGGCACGGACAAGGAGCGGGTCGCCTGTCGTCTCGCGCAGACGCGCGAGCGCCCTGCTCATCGCCGATGGGCTCAGTCTCAGACGTTTGGCGGCGCGCGCGACGCTGCCCTCCGCGAGGAGCACATCGAGCGTAACGAGCAGGTTCAGGTCGGGCGGCGTCATGCCACGACCATACGGAGTCTGAGATATGGCGTCAAACGCACGATTGAAGTGCAAATGCTGCGTCTTCCGCCATCTGTCGCAAGCGCTTAGCCTACCGGGGGAAGTGGCAAGGAGCCCCGAAGATGGACCAGATGGCGATTGATCGAACGGAACCGGCAGCCGGAAGCAAGGAGGTATCCGCTCGGTTGACGCTCACCGCGCTTGCACTCTCGACGCTGCTTGCTGCCCTCGGCGTCAGCATCGCCAACGTCGCGTTACCGACGCTGGCGCAGGCATTCTCCGCGCCGTTCCAGCACGTGCAGTGGATCATCCTCGCCTATCTTCTTGCCGTCACGGTTTGCATCGTAAGCGTGGGACGCCTCGGGGACGTTGTCGGCCATCGGCAGGTGCTCCTCGCCGGAATCCTGCTGTTCACCCTTGCCTCCGCCTTGTGCGCCGCGGCCCCCACATTGTGGATGCTGGTTGCCGCCCGCACGGCGCAGGGGCTTGGAGCGGCTATCCTGATGTCGCTCAGCATCGCATTTGTTGGCGAAACGATTCCGAAGGCAAGGATCGGCAGCGCCATGGGCTTGCTCGGAACGATGTCGGCAATCGGAACGGCGCTCGGTCCTTCGCTCGGCGGCGTGTTGATCGCCGGCGCCGGCTGGCCCGCGATCTTTCTGGCGATGGTGCCGCTGGGCGTTGGCAACTTCGTTCTAGCCTATCGCTATCTGCCGGGCGAAAGCCGCAAAGGCCTTTCAACCCGCACCGGCTTCGACCTGCCGGGCACATTGCTGCTGGCGGTGACACTTGCCGCCTATGCCCTGGCGATGACGATTGGTCGGGGCCGATTCGACGGCTTCAGCGCAGGCCTGATCGGGCTTGCAGTTGTCGCGGGCATGCTTTTTGTGCTCGTGGAGAAAAGGACGAAATCTCCTCTGGTTCAGCTGGCGATACTGCGCAGCCGGGTTTTGAGCGGCAGCCTTGCCATGAACGGGCTCGTCTCGACCGTCATGATGACGACATTGGTCGTCGGCCCCTTCTACCTGGCGCACGGGCTTGGGCTGAGCGCCGCCCTCGTCGGCATTGTCATGTCGGGCGGGCCGATCATCTCCGCCTTGAGCGGCGTGCCGGCGGGGCGGATGGTCGATCGTCGCGGCACGCGCGCCATCATTCTTGCCGGCCTCTCCCTTATGGTGGCGGGTTCACTTGCGCTCTGCCTGATACCGGCGACGTTCGGCATTGCCGGCTATGTCACCGCCATTGCCATCCTCACGCCGGGCTATGCCCTGTTTCAGGCGGCCAATAATACCGCGACCATGAAGGACGTCGCCGTCGACCAGCGCGGCGTCATCTCGGGCATGCTCAGCCTCTCCCGCAATCTTGGGCTGATTACCGGCGCATCGGTGATGGGGGCGGTTTTTGCCCGGGCATCCTCGGCGCTTGATATCGCGGCAGCACCTGCCGATGCGATCATTGCTGGCATGCATGTGACCTTCGCGGCTGCTGCGGTTCTGGCGCTCGTTGCACTTGCGGTCGCCATGCGAACCGCGACCATCCCGCGAGCATAGGCAATGAGATCACATGTCCGGCGGCATCTTGTCGAACTTTGGCAGGGCCGGATCGACATGATCCCAGGGTAGCGCGCGCATGGCGTAGGTCACGACCTGCGGCACGTAGCGGTTCGGATCGTCGAGACTTGCCGCATGAATGGTAAAGAGCTCCGGCATGGTCGCGAAGGTCAGATAGACCGGCGATCCGCAGGTCGGGCAAAAGCCGTGCGACTTTATGTTGGCACTGTCGCCCGCAAGCGCCCACAGCTTCGCCTCGCCGCTGAGTTTCGGGTTAGCGCCGGCAAAGGTCATGTAGGATCCGTGTCCGGTGCCGCTGCGCCTTTGGCAGTCACGGCATTGGCAATCGTTAGAGAATACGGGTTCGGCCGCGATTTCATAGCGAACGGCGCCGCAGGCGCAGCCGCCGATATAAGGCTTGCTCATGAGTTTCCTCCAAGGATGGTTATGTCCGGATTGGGAAGTTAGTTCGTTTCGTCGGCGACATCGCCGATACGCGGGATGATCTTTCTCCAGCCGTCGCTCATGCTCCTGAACGCTGTATCGTTCTTCGGCGCGATGAAGCCGGAATGGGTCAGCGTGAGCCGCGTGCCGTTTTCGACCGGTTTCAGGACGAATGTTACGATCGTGTCGAGGCGCGAGCCATAGCCGGTGTTGCTCTCGTGACCTCCTTTCCAGGCATAGACGAAGCGTTCATTGGGTATGGCCTCGAGAACCTCGCAATGAATGGTGCCGTCCCACTCTCCCGCCGGTGTGGTCTGATAGGTGAAGCGGTTGCCCTTCACGGGTTCAAAACCCTGGGCCGCCATCATCCAGCGGCCAATCAATGCGCCGGTGGTCAGCGTCTTCCAGATCGTCTCCGGCGCATGCGGGAAGACCTCGTCGACAACGATGTCGTGCGTATCGGCGTTCAATGCGGCGTCGTTCATGGATCGATCTCCTTGAGAAGGCTGCGAAGATTAGCGAACCGCTCGCGCCAGAAGACGCCGTAGTAGTCCATCCAGTCAAACAGCGGCTCCAGCCCTTCGGGCCTGGCGCGATAATAGACGTTGCGCCCCTCGGGCCGTTCGGCAACCAGGCCGGCGCGTTTCAGCGACTTCAGGTGCTGCGATATGGCTCCCTGCGTCACGCCGCTTCCCCGCGTCAGCTCCACCACCGTGATTTCATCGGTTCGAACGATCCGCTCGAACACGGCGCGCCGGGTAGGATCCGCGAGCGTACGCATGACGTTGGTGATGGGAGTAGCATCGAGCATGAGAATACATTAGTGAATGCTAATTCATTAGTCAATGCTAATCATAATGCCAATGGAATTATAACTTTTGGATATGGTTGCGATCACACATAACGTATGGACGCGCAGCCCTCCCTTAATCATCTTTAGGCACCGCAGCTATGGAACATGCCTAAATATGACTAACAACAACATTCAATTGTCTCGGCGCACCTTTCTGCTGGGATCATCCATGTCGGCAGGCGCAGCCCTCGCTGGATGTTCAACGACAACGCCAGTCGTTGAACGTATGGAGCCCCTCCAGACAAGCGCTGTCGTCGGGATTTCGCCTACGTCGGAACTCGATGCGCGCTACGCGGCTTTCGAGGATGGCGGCCATTCCATACCGGCTGTGCCTTACCAAAAACTGGACCTAAAGTACGTCCGGCAGCGCGTCGTGGACCCAACGGGCGAGCCCGCAGGCACCATAGTTGTCGATACGCCTGGACGCTTTCTCTATGTGGTGGAATCGGGCGGTACCGCAATGCGCTATGGTGTGGGCATAGGGCGCGACGGCTTTGCCTGGGAGGGTGAAGGTAAGATTCATTGGCGGCAACCGTGGCCACGATGGAAGCCGCCAAGCGAAATGATTGCGCGAAAGCCCGAGCTGGAAAAATATTCCGTTGCAAATGGCGGCATGGATCCTGGTGTCGCAAATCCGTTGGGCGCCCGCGCGCTCTACATCTTCCAAAACGGTCATGACACGCTTTATCGCCTTCATGGGACGCCGGAGTGGTGGTCTATCGGTAAGGCGACTTCATCGGGCTGCGTACGCCTGGTAAACCAAGACGTCATCGATCTCTACGACCGCGTGCCTTATCACGCTCGAATTATCGTCCATCAAGCTCCACGCGGTCCGGTACAATCGATGGCTTGACGGTCCGAAATTTCTGGCCAGAAGCCGTCAGTCGCCGCGTAGCTGACGACACTATGGCTCAGGTCGTAATTCCTTCGACGGACCGGAGTTTTGGAACGATAAAATCAGTAAAGGCGCGGACGACCGGCCTCATAAATTTCGTGGACGGATAAGTCAGAAAAACCTCCGTAGGCTTAACGGCATAATCCGGGAGAACCCGGACGAGCAATCCTTCCGCAAGTTCCCGGGATACCAGGTTCACTTGTGCAGGGCCGATACCACGGCCGGCTAACAGGCTTGTCGTTAGGACCTGGGCGCTGTTTGTCTTCAACACGGGTCTGACATTGATCTCGATCGTATCGTCACCGTGGCAAAGCGTCAGACTGTCACGAGGGGAGAATATCGTAGTGGTCGCGACCATATCGCATTCTGCAATACGCTCCAGCGTTTCAATGGGGCCCGCGCGTTTGATGTAATCTGGTGAGGCAACCAGTATCCGCTGTATCCATCCGATGCGTCTCGCGATGACTTCCTGGCTTACGATTTTCCCGTAGCGCACAGCGAGATCGAAGTTTTCATAAATGAGGTCGACATTCCTATTATCCAGAACCAAATCGACAGTGACGGCGGGATGATCGTCCTGAAATAGCATAATCATTCCGTGAAGATGCTGAGCGCCGAGGCAGGACGGTGCATGAACTCTCAAGTTGCCTTCGATTTCGCCCATATCGCGACGTACGCCCTCCATCGCAGCGTCGATCGAGGCCAACGCATTTCTACTCACTTCGTAGAGCGTCATGCCGTGAGCGGTTGGACGGACCGTTTTCGACGATCGTTCGAGAAGCCGCGCATTTACGTGGCGCTCGAGATTGCGTAGATGCTTCGTAACGGCTGGTTGGGATATTGCCAGATCGCGCGCAGCTCCCGTAACGGACCCTTTTTCGACCGTTCTGACGAATGCCCGCAGAGCTGTGTTGATATCCATCAATAACTCCTAGTTATGAAACACTGACACCATAACGGATCGGAGCGGGTGCGCAATTGGTTATCCGCTGACTGACAATGCCTTCGGCGATGGCCGGCTCATCAAAAAGCGATGTGTTCTGCCAGCGCGGCGGTTATCGCCGCGCTAAACCTACGACCGCCGTCGGTTCGTCATTGAAAATCAGCCATCTCATAAAGCGGACGGATTTCGATCTCGCTCGGGCCCGGCATGGGGTTGGGGCAGCGCTTCACCCATGCGACCGCTTCGTCCATATCCTTGACATCCCAGAGCCAGAAGCCGGCGACCAGTTCGCGCGGTGCGGCGAATGGACCGTCGATAACCGTGCGGTTCGCGCCATCGAAAGCAACGCGCTTGCCCTGCGAGGACGGCTTGAGCCCATCGGCATCGCGCAAGATTCCCGCCTTGGTCAGTTCGTCATTATACCTGCCCATGGCCTCGAACATCTCGGCCGTGGGAAGAAGCCCCTTTTCGCTGTCTTCGGTCGCCTTTACCAAAACCATCACACGCATCGTCTGTCTCCTTGTTTGAGCCAATCTCGGCCATTCATACAAACGACGAACGGGGCTTTCGGAAACCGACAAGTGTCAGCATTTTTAGACGAACGAGGCTCGGCGGCAAAAGCCTACTCCCACTCGATCGTGCCGGGCGGCTTTGAAGTCACGTCGTAGACAACGCGGTTGATGCCCTTGACTTCATTGATGATCCGCGTCGCCGCCTGGCCGAGGAAGCCCATATCGTAGTGGTAGAAATCCGCCGTCATGCCATCGACGGAGGTGACCGCCCGCAACGCACAGACAAACTCATAGGTGCGCCCATCGCCCATGACGCCGACGGTCTGCACCGGCAGAAGGACGGCGAAGGCCTGCCAGATCACGTCGTAGAGACCGGCTTTGCGGATTTCATCGAGGTAGACAGCGTCGGCTTCGCGCAGGATTTCGAGCTTTTCACGCGTGATACCGCCCGGGCAGCGGATGGCAAGACCCGGACCCGGGAATGGGTGGCGTCCGATGAAATGGTCCGGCAGGCCGAGTTCCTTGCCGAGCACGCGCACCTCATCCTTGAAGAGTTCGCGCAAGGGCTCGACCAGTTTCATATTCATGCGGTCGGGCAGACCACCGACATTGTGATGCGACTTGATGGTCACCGACGGGCCGCCGGTGAAGGAGACGCTTTCGATGACGTCCGGGTAAAGCGTGCCTTGCGCAAGGAAATCGGCGCCGCCGAGCTTTTTGGCTTCTTCCTCAAAGACTTCGATGAAAAGTCTTCCGATCGTCTTGCGCTTCTTTTCAGGGTCCGCTTCGCCTTCCAGCGCGCTGATGAAGCGCTCCGAGGCATCGACGAGAATGAGCGGCAGATTGTAGTGCTCGCGGAACATCTGAACGACGTCGGCGGCTTCGTTCTTGCGCATCAGGCCGTGATCCACAAGGATGCAGGTCAGCTGGTCGCCGACGGCTTCATGGATCAAAAGGGCGGCCACGGAGGAGTCGACGCCGCCCGAAAGCGCGCAGATCACCTTCTTGTCGCCCACCTGCTTGCGGATGGCATTGACGGCCTGCTCGCGATAGGCCGACATCGTCCAGTCGCCCTCGATACCGGCGATGCGGTGGACGAAGTTTTGGAGAAGCCTGGCGCCATCCGGCGTGTGCACGACTTCCGGGTGGAACTGGACGGCATAGTATTTGCGTGCCTCGTCGGCAATCGCCGCGAAGGGCGCGCCGGTCGATGTGCCCACGACCTTGAAGCCTTCCGGAATTTCAACCACGCGGTCGCCATGGCTCATCCATACCTGGTGGCGTGTGCCCTTGGCCCAGACGCCTTCGAACAGCGCGCACTCCTCCTGGATATCGAGGAAGGCGCGACCAAATTCCCGGTGGTGGCCGCCCTCGACCTTGCCGCCAAGCTGGGCGCACATGGTCTGCTCGCCATAGCAGATGCCAAGGACCGGAATGTTCGCATCGAAAACGTCCTGCGGGGCGCGCGGGCTCCCGATGTCGACGGTCGAGTGCGGGCTGCCGGAAAGGATCACAGCCTTGGGACGGATGCGGTGGAAAGCCTCGGCGGCAGACTGGAAGGGAACGATCTCGGAGTAGACGCCGGCCTCGCGCACGCGGCGGGCGATCAGCTGTGTAACCTGGCTGCCGAAATCGACGATGAGGACTGTATCTGGGTGCACGGGAGTGTTCATGGCGGGCCTTTAAAGCAAATGTCGAGTCGGTGCAATGGGTTACCACGCCGCACTGAAAAAGTGATTCCAGTTGTTTAGGGAAGAGATGAAGAGCTTGCGATTTTGATTCAACGGGCCGCTGGAATTCCCTCAAACAGCGATGCGCCCGTCTGCCAAGGCCGCGCCCATCGCCTCGACGGCAAGGCCAAGCTTCTCGTCGATGACATGGAGATATTCCTTCCAGTCGTTGAGATGCCGCAGTTCCTCCTTGCCGTCGGAAATACCGCGCAGGCCGATGAGCGGCAGTCCGAAACGCTGGCAGGCCCGCAGCACGGCAAACGTCTCCATGTCGACCATTTCGGCGTGTACGCCGTCATAGGCCTCGCCGGAGACGATGTTGGCGCCCGTCGACAGGGAAGCCTCCTTGACGCCCGGAATGCGATGCAGCAGCGGAACAACAACCGGCAGGTCGAGGAAAGGCGTCGCGCCTTTCTTGAACCCCAGCGGCGAGGCGTCCATGTCGCGGTAGCTGACGTTCGTCACCTGGTAGATTTCGGCCTGTTCGAGCGTGCGCGAACCGGCCGAGCCAAGCGAAACGACGAGAGCGGGGAGCGCGCGGTTGGCAGCGAGGCTGGCAAGCGTTGCGGCGACGCTTACCGCCGCCTCCACCGGGCCGACGCCGGTAATCATCGGGGTAAACAGTCTTCGTAGATGCGGACCATATTCGGCATCGACAGCCATGGCGAAGACGACGTTTTTTCCGGCGATCGGCGTCAGGTAAGCGTACATGTCATCCTGTTGCATTGAGCATCCACAACGATGCGTTGAGAAGTGTCGCGAACGCCACCCAGGCGAGATAGGGCAGGAAAAGCAGCGCGGAACTTCGGTCCGGCTCCCATGTGACCTTTATGAAACCGATGATTGCAACGAGCAACAGGCTGATGACGATCAGCGCCAGTCCCATCTGCTGGAAGCCGAAAAATGTCGGCGACCAAAGGAAGTTCAGAACGAGTTGAGCCCACCAGAATTGCTGCGGTCGTGGCAGGCCGTAGTCCCAGACCCGCCAGCCGGCAATGGCGATCAATATGTAGAGAATTGTCCAGACCGGGGCGAAGATCCAGTTCGGCGGGTTGAACGAGGGTTTCACCAGACCCGCATACCATTCACCGGGCAGCGTGATGTAGCCTATGGCGAGCCCACCGCCGATAACCAACACGAGAAACAAGAGAAGCGCCATGGAACGGGACATGCTCGAACCTTCTACTGGAGGACGTGCCTTGCGGCTTTTGTAACGCTATTTTTCCCGTCTGAGAACTGAAATGAAGAAGCCGTCCGTCGAGGTTGCGAGCGGCGAAAGGATTGCTGTTCCGTCTTTGAAAAGCGGGGAAAAATCCTGCGCCTCGCTGACCGCACGGTTCCAGAGCGGCTTTGTGTCGACGCGTGCATAGGCTGGATTGCTGTTCAAGAAAGCATCGACCTGGTTGCCGTTTTCCGGCGCGAACAGGGAACAGGTGATATAGACGAGCCTGCCCCCCGGCTTGACGTAGGCCTTGGCGGCGTCGAGCACCTCGCGCTGTTCGACTTCGCGGCGCTCAAGCTGCTGGTCGCTGAGGCGCCACTTTGCGTCTGGCCGCCTGCGCCACGTTCCCGAACCCGTGCACGGCGCATCGACGAGTACAAGATCCATCTGCCCCTCGAGCACGGCGAGGTCTTCGACGTTTGCATGGGCCTGCGCGTTGCGCACCCCTGCCCGCCTCAGGCGGTCGAAGATCGGCGCGAGCCGTGCGCGCTCGGCGTCATAGGCATGGATCTGTCCCTTGTTGCCCATTTCAGCGGCGAGCGCGAGCGTCTTGCCGCCGGCCCCCGCGCAATAGTCCAGCACCTGCTCGCCGGGCTTGGCATCGCTGAGCTTTGCCGCAATCTGCGAGCCCAGATCCTGCACCTCGAAGAGCCCGCGCTGGAAGGCGGGCTCGGCTTGCACGTTGGGATGGCGCCCCATGGCCCGCAAAGGCGGGACGCGCACCGCGGTTTCGAGCAGCGGTGCAGCGCTGGCGCCGGCCCGCGCCAGTTCCTTCAGGACCTTGTCACGATCGGCCTTCAGCGTGTTGATGCGCAGGTCCACCGGCGGACGGTCGCTGAGAGCTGCCGCCTCCCTGACCCAACGATCGCCGAATATCGCCTCGAAATGCGGCATGCACCATTCCGGGACATCGGCACGGATGTGGTCGGGCGCCAAGGCAAGGTCACGCTCTTCCCAGATCGAGCGGCGCTCGGCTTCGAGCGGCGCGGGAGCAAACTTGTCGCCGTCCAGCGCTGCATTGATCTCTTCCATGTCGAGTTCGGCATCGGAAAGCAGGACCCCGAAGGCGATATGGCGGGCGGCATCGCTATCCATGCGCCAGCCCAAAGAGAGCTTACGGCGCAGGGCGTCATAGACGATATTGCCGATGACCGCGCGGTCGCCGGCGCCGGCGAAACGATGAGACAGGCCCCAATCCTTCAAGGCATCGGAGGCCGGTCGCTTGCGGTTCTCGATATCGTCCAAAACTTCGATTGCCGCCTGCAGGCGTCCGCCAAGTCGCATGTGCATTCCTTTTTCTGTCTTACCTGTCGCATACATGGCCGCGGCAATAAAGAAAAGCCGGAGCGTATCAACGCCACGATCGCCTTGACGAAGTGGCTACATGCAGCCACTTTTGTTTGATGAAAACAGTTTCCATACGCGATGCCAAGAACCGGCTGACCGAACTCGCCCGCGAAGTCGAGCAGGGCGAGACGATTGTTGTCACTCGCAACGGACGGCCGGTGATTGACATCATTCCGCACCAGAAGCGTGGCGGGCTCGACCTCATGGCTGGTGAAACCTACTTGCGGGCACGAAGAATCAAGCAGCCGGTACCCTCTATCGCCGAGGATTTTGACGCCGAGCTACCTGAAGATTTTCTCATTGCTCCGCATAGTTGATGCGCGTCCTGCTCGACACTCCTCAATGAAGATCAGCTAGCAAAACTCGATCCGGGCATGCCGCTCCATGACATTGTCGGATTTGTCGATGCCGTCGGGATTGCGCTTTTGCCAATCGAGGCGCGCCATGTCGTTATTGCGGCCCAACCGGAACCACCTACGCGCGATCCGTTTGATCGGCTGCTGCTTGCGCAGTGTCATGTCGAGGGGTTAGCCCTTGGCGACCGTCGACCGCGCCCTGATCGATCATCCGCTGGCGTTGCAGCCATAAAAGAAAAGCCGGAGCGTGTTGCCCCGGCTTTTCTCGGTTCAGATCGATGAAGCGTAATTATTCGGCCGCTTCAGACTTTTCTTCCTGCGAGATCGAGCTTGCTTCATAGCCATGCGCTTCCTTCAGCGCGGCGCGGACGCCCGCCTCGTAGTCCGGATGAACGCGCTTGAAATGCGCCAGCTGACGCTCGACGATCGCGCCCGGAACGCCCTCCATCGCTGCGGCGATGTTGGAGAAGAGGCGCGACCTCTGGACAGCATCGAACAGGCCGAACAGAGCCGTGACCTGACCATAGTCGTCATTGCCGATGCGATGGTTATATCGATCAGCAGCGCCCGATAGGGGCAGCGGCGGTTCCTGCGCGGCGGGCTGTTCGACGGCTCCCGAGAAGCTGTTCGGCTCGTAATAGGCATCGACATTGCCTGTCTTCTGGCCGAAGAAATTCATTGGGCCATCCTTGTGGTAGTGATGGACCGGGCATTTCGGTGCATTGACCGGGAGCGCTTCATAATGCGTGCCAAGGCGATAGCGATGGGCATCCGCATAAGAAAATACGCGCGCCTGCAGCATTTTGTCGGGCGAATGGCCAATGCCAGGAACGATATTCGACGGCGAGAAGGCCGCCTGTTCGATCTCGGCGAAATAGTTGTCGGCGTTGCGGTTGAGTTCCATGACGCCGATCTCGATCGGCGGGAATTCGCCGTGCGGCCAGACCTTGGTCAAGTCGAAGGGGTTATAGGAGGTCCTCTCGGCCTCGGCTTCCGTCATGACCTGGACCTGAACAGTCCATTTCGGGAACTGTCCACGTTCGATGCCGCCAAAAAGCTCTTCCTGATAGGATTCGCGGGTCTTGCCGATCAGGTTTTCAGCCTCGGCATTGGTGTAGAATTTGTGGCCCTGCTGGGTCTTGAAGTGGAACTTTACCCAGAAGCGCTCGCCCTGGTCGTTCCAGAATGAATAGGTGTGCGAACCGTAACCGTTCATGTACATCGGGGCGACGGGCAGACCGCGATCAGACATCAGGATGGTTACCTGATGCAGGCTTTCCGGTGAAAGCGACCAGAAGTCCCACATGGCAGTGGTCGAGCGCATGTTGGTGCGTGGATGGCGCTTCTGCGTGTGAATGAAATCGGGGAACTTCAACGGATCGCGCACGAAGAAGACCGGCGTGTTATTGCCGACGAGGTCCCAGTTGCCTTCGCTTGTATAGAACTTGATGGCAAAGCCGCGCACGTCGCGCTCGGCATCGGCCGCGCCAAGCTCGCCGGCTACGGTCGAGAAGCGCAGGAGCAATGGCGTTTCGGCGCCCGGCTGCAGCGCCTTCGCCTTGGTGTACCGGGAAATATCGCCGGTGATCTTCAGGGTACCGAAGGCGCCCCAGCCCTTGGCGTGCACGACGCGCTCGGGAATGCGCTCGCGGTTCTGATGCGCAAGCTTTTCGAGAAGCTGGTAATCCTGCATCAGCACAGGGCCGCGTTCGCCGGCGGTTATGCTGTTCTGGTTATCGGAAACCGGCGCACCGGCAGTTGTTGTCAATGTCGGACGATCAGCCATTGGCCTCTCCCTAATATCTTCATGTTGAAAAAAGAATCTCACGGTGCGGCGCTGCCGCATCCGCGCGCACCATAGAACCATTCTAATCATAGTTTCCAATTGTATTTAGAATAATTATTGATAGGATTTGGTTATCATGTTTTCCGTCCGGCAAATGCGCTATTTCGAGATCCTCGCCACCACGCTCCACTTCCGCAAGGCAGCGGAAATGGCGCGTATTTCTCAGCCGGCGCTTTCGGCCCAGATCGCGGAGATGGAGATGCGGCTCGGTGCGGCGCTGTTCGAGCGGACCCGCAGAAGCGTTGTCCTTACCAACATGGGCAAGCGGCTCCTGCCGCGCATCCGCACTATTCTCGATGAGATCCGTTCACTTGAAGAGCTTGCAGCGCAAAAGCGCGGCATCCTCAAGGGTCAGCTACGGCTCGGTATTATACCGACAATCGCGCCCTATCTCCTGCCGCTGCTCGTCCCCGCCCTGCATGAGGCTTATCCCGAGCTATCAATCGAATTGCGCGAAGCGGTCACTTCCAAACTTATCGAAGATTTGCGCCTCGGCGATCTCGATGCGCTGGTCGCTGCCTTGCCGATCGAGTCGGAAGGGACGATCGCCCGGCCGCTGTTTCGCGACCGTTTTCTCGTCGCGACCTCGACCAACGATATCGACGTCCTGACCTCGCCGATGACCCAGGAGGATGTCGCCGTCGAACGCCTGTTGCTGTTGGAGGAAGGCCATTGCCTGCGAGATCAGGCGCTCGCTGTCTGCACCAATGTGAAGCGGCGGCAACTCGTCAGCTACGGCGCGACGAGCATGGCGACGCTGCTGCAAATGGTCAGCCATGGCATGGGCCTGACCCTGATACCGGAAATCGCCGTCCGCACGGAAGCAACGCGCAACAATGTGCGGATTGTGGCTTTCGCTGATCCTGAACCTGCGCGAGATATCGGCCTGATCTGGCGCAAGCAGAGCGAGCGGCGCGATGACTTCGAGGCGCTTGCCGCGACGATCGTCGATTGCGGCAGGCAACTCGCCATCTCGGCGGACGAATTAAGGGCGCTTGCTGCTTAGATGTCACCGCTGTCATCAAGTCCGACTTCGGCAGCATGGATCCTCAGGTCGAGAGCCCGACGATGATGGCAGTGGGTTGGGGGACCTATGCGACGGGTGGCAATGCGAGATGCAGCGCCAGCATAACCCATAGTGCACCGTTCAAAATAAACCCGACCATGAAAAGCGGCTGCCGCAGCCTCAGGCGGTTGGACGTGATGTGCACGATCGAATGCGCGACGCGCGAGGCGACGAAAAGCCAGGCGAGAACCACTGCAAGAATATTCGCGCCGTTGACGACATAGAGCGACAGGCAAACGACGTAGAAGAGAACCGGCAGTTCGTAGAGATTGATCAGATTGCGAATTGCCTTGACGCTTGCTTCGGGCTCGTTAAGCGGCAGCCTGAAGTCCGACGGCCTCGCCTGACCGCTGATCACGGCCTCGCGCCGGCGCAGAAATACCACGGCGTAAACGCAGCAGATCAGAAAGGTTAGCGCGATCATCGGCCAGAAAATTGCGGTCTGTGACATCCATAGCCCTCCATTGTTGAATACGTTCTAGTCAGGCTTGTGGATCATGCGCAAGCCTTCAATCCCCGCCATACAAGTCGAAAGATGATCGATGAACGCGCGGACCCTGCGTGGGACGAAGCGGGAGGTCGCGTAGACCGCGTGGATATCGAGCGGCGCGTAGGCATGGTCGGGAAGCACCCGGATCAAGCGGCCGCTATCAAGATGCGCCTTGACGAGCGGCACCTGTGCGCCGCCAATGCCGAGACCTGCGCAAAGCGCGTCGTTGAGCACGAAGGCGTTGTTGGCAAGAAAGGTCGAGCGAACCGGGACGGTGACAGGCCCTGCCGGCCCGATCAGCGGGATCGCCTCTCCGAGCGGCGTCCACGCGAAACGGATATGCCGATGATGAATGAGATCGTCCGGCGATTGCGGCGTACCATGTTCGGCAAGATAGCCAGGCGAAGCCACGAGAATGCGCTCGAACGTTGCAAGCTTGCGGGCAATCAGCCCGGACGATTTGAGTTCGCCAAGCCGGATGGCGACGTCGACCCCTTCGGCGATTACGTCGGCGATGCGGTCGTCAAGGACAAGCTCGATCACTAGGTCCGGATGCAGCCGCTGGAATTCGATGACGGCCGCGGCAAGATGCATCTGGCCGAAGCCGACCGGACCATGCGCCCGGAGGCTGCCGCGCAGGCCGATCGTTGCCGTTGCCACGCTCTCCTCCGCCTCATCGACGGATTGCAGGATCGCACGCACCTCCCGGTAGTAGGCCTCGCCGGCTTCCGTCAAAGCCAGCCGGCGGGTGGATCGATGCAGCAACTGCGCATTCAGGTGTCGCTCAAGCCCCATGACCTGCTGGCTTACGGCGGGCTGGGTCAGACCAAGTTCACGCGCCGCCGCCGAGAGCGTGCCCAGCTCCGCAACCCGAACGAACGTCTTCATAGCCGCGAAACGATCCATGACGGCCTCAAACCTTCACTTATGATTGTTATAAATATCGCGCGTCTACATAAACTAAAACATATAAATCATTTTAGCCTTCGAAGCAGATCAAGGAGGCACAAATGGAATCGGAACGGAAGAAGGCGGTTGTCGTCGGGGCCAATGGGATCATTGGCGGCAATCTCATCGCCCATCTGGTCGAACTCGGCGACTGGGAGATCGTTGGACTTTCACGGCGCGGCGGAAAGGCGGCAGGCAAGCTCACCCACATCGCCGTCGATTTGCTCGACATCAATGATACAAGGGACAAACTCGCGGGGCTTACCGACGCAACCCACATTTTTTACGCGGCCTACCAGGACAGGCCGAGCTGGGCCGAGCTCGTGCCGCCCAATCTCGCCATGCTGGTCAATGTGGTGAATGCCATCGAGCCGATTGCACCGCGTCTTAAGCACATCAGCCTCATGCAGGGATACAAGGTCTACGGCGCGCATCTTGGGCCATTCAAGACGCCGGCGCGGGAAACCGACGCCAAACACATGCCGCCGGAATTCAACATCGATCAGCAGGATTTTCTCGAAGCCCTGCAAAGGGGCAAGACCTGGACGTGGTCGGCGCTGCGCCCATCCGTGGTGATCGGCTTTGCCCTGCGCAACCCGATGAACCTCGCTTCCGTCATCGCCGTCTATGCGTCGATGTCCAGGGAACTTGGCATACCCTTGCGCTTCCCCGGCAAGCCCGGCGCCTATGACAGCCTTATAGAAATGACTGACGCCGGTCTTCTGGCGCGGGCAACCGTATTCATCGCGACGCACCCGCAATGTGGCAACCAGGCCTTCAACATCAATAATGGCGACCTTTTCCGCTGGAGCGAGATGTGGCCGAAGATCGCGAAATTCTTCGACCTCGAGGCCGCGCCGCCGCTTCCGATGGCGCTCGGGGTCGTGATGGCGGACAAGGCGGATCTCTGGAAGCGGATGATCGACAAGCACAACCTTTTCGAAACGCCCTATGAGGACGTTTCGTCATGGAGCTTCGGCGATGCTGTTTTCAGCTGGAACTACGATTTCTTTGCCGATGGGACAAAACTCAGACGCGCCGGCTTCCACGAATTTGTCGATACGGAGGAAATGTTCATGCGGGTTTTCCGCGATCTTCGCGACAGGAAGATCATTCCCTGAAGGTGTGCGAGGACTCAGCCAGCCGCGATATCGGTCTTCGTGAAGTCGTTGCCCTTGTATAGCAAAGGTACGCCGTAGTGACGCGCGCACGCATAAGCGAAACAATCGCCAAAGTTGAGATTGGCGGGATGTCGGTTCTTGCCGAACCGGTCATAAGCTTCAAGTGCGAGGAAAGCGGCTTGAGGGGGCATCTGTACCAGTTCGATTTCCATCAACACCAAAAAGTCCCTGACCGCGGACGTCGCTGCGGGAAGTGAAATCTCGAGAATGCGTGCAACATCGACTGCGCATTCCCACGCTGCCGCAGGCGACGTAATTCGGTTGGCAGCAAATTGCATGCGGGCTGCAAGAGAACGCGCATCATCTTCGTCTGACCTCATTGCCACGAGGGCGGATGCGTCGATGAACACTGCTTACTCGTAGAGACTATCGCGAAATGCCTTGTCGGCGGATCGGCCCTGTTCAGGATGGCCGGTACGGCGCATCTCGCGAGCGAAATTTGCGGCAATATCGGCAAGCAGGGGTCTGCCCTCCTGCTCATGCAATGCGAGTTGCAGTGCCAGACGTACCGCCTCGGTCTTCGAGGGAGCTTTGATGGACGCCTGATACCGGCGCGCAAGTTCATCAATCGTATCGTCCTTGATATAGAGCGGCACTATATTCTCCTTGGTATATAAGGGTATAAAATAGAAGATCCCGATCAACAGTAATACAAGTCAGACTCACTACGTGAATAGTTCGCCCTGACGGCGCGGCCTATCGTAGTTGAGAAAGAATTCGTCGAGTTGCGGCGGGGACACCTGCGTCCCCGCAAGCATTGCGTGGGCCTGGCCGCGATGATGGATCTGATGGACGAAAAGGTGCGACAGTACGAGGCGGATCGGCTCCTGCGAGGTGTCGCCGGTGCGCCACGTGATCGAAATGACGCGGTCGAGGTCTTCTGGGCTCAAGCCATCGCAAAATTCGATCAGGCTGACGTCGAACTCTTCCTGGGCGCGCTTTAGATCGCTCGCCTTCGGAAACGGCACGTCGCCTTCGATCCCCACATTCTGCCGGCCCTTGCCGATCATGTCGGCCATATAGATATGGTCAACGATCAGATTGTGATTGAGCGTAAGCTGGATCGACGGGAAAAAGCTGGTGCGCTCCTGTGCGAATTCCTCGTCGGTCAATTGTTCGCAGGCGGTCAGAAGGCGATGGTTGGACCAGGCGCTGTTGCGCGCCATGGCCGAAAAGTGGTCGCGGAGGGCGCTGTCAGACATCGCCTTCCGCCCTTTTGTCAGTTGCCGCCCGGATAGTTCGGGCTTTCGCGTGTGATGGTGACATCATGGGTATGGCTCTCGCGCAGACCGGCATTGGTGATGCGCACGAATGTAGCCTTTTCGCGGAATTCTTCCAAGTTCCTGGCACCCACATAACCCATGGATGCACGCAAGCCTCCTGCCAACTGGTGCAGCACACCCGCGACCGGGCCCTTGTAAGCGACCTGTCCCTCGATGCCTTCTGGCACCAGCTTCAATTCATCGCGCACTTCAGCCTGGAAATAGCGATCGGCCGAACCGCGGGCCATTGCACCTACGGAGCCCATGCCGCGATAGGCTTTGAACGACCGCCCCTGATAGAGATAGACCTCGCCCGGGCTTTCTTCAGTACCCGCCAAAGCCGAACCGGCCATGGCGGCCGAGGCGCCTGCCGCCAAAGCCTTAGCGAAATCGCCAGAATATTTGATGCCGCCGTCGGCGATGACCGGAACATCTGCCTTCTGCGCTGCCTCGACGGCCGACATGATGGCCGAAAGCTGTGGCACGCCCACCCCGGCGACGATGCGCGTGGTGCAGATTGAACCAGGGCCGATGCCGACCTTGACGGCGTCGGCGCCGGCGTCGATAAGGGCTTGCGTTCCAGCGGCAGTCGCCACGTTGCCAGCGATGATGCGCACGGCATTCGACATTTTCTTTGCACGGGTCACCGCGTCTAGAACGCGCTGCGAATGGCCATGCGCGGTATCGATGACGAGAACATCGACACCGGCGGCGATCAGCCGTTCAGCCCGTTCAAAGCCGTCTTCGCCGACGCTCGACGCGGCCGCCACGCGCAGGCGTCCCTGGGCGTCCTTCGCGGCATTCGGGTTGAGCTGCGACTTCTCGATGTCCTTGACCGTAACCAGTCCGACACAGTGGCCGCGATCGTCGACGACCAGCAGCTTTTCAATGCGGTGCTGATGCAGTAGACGCTTCGCCTCGTCCTGCTGCACGTTCTCGCGCACGGTGATGAGATTGTCGCGCGTCATCAGTTCGTGGATTTTTTGCGCAGGGTTTGATGCAAAGCGTACGTCGCGATTGGTGAGAATGCCGACGAGCCGTCCCGGCCTGCGACTGCCCTCACCGGCATTCTCGACGACGGGAATGCCAGAAATGCCGTGCGACCGCATCAGCGCCTGTGCATCTGCGAGCGTAGCATCAGGGCCGATCGTGACAGGGTTGACCACCATGCCCGATTCGAACTTCTTGACCTGGCGAACTTCCTCCGCCTGTCGTTCCGGGGAGAGGTTGCGGTGGATGACGCCCATGCCGCCGGCCTGAGCCATGGCGATGGCGAGCCGCGACTCGGTAACCGTGTCCATGGCGGCGGAAAGCAGCGGGAGATTGAGTTCGATATCCGGAGCGATGCGGGTGCGAATGTCGGTCTGACCGGGCATAACTTCGGAATGACCGGGTTGCAGCAGGACATCGTCAAATGTCAGTGCCAATGCGCCTGTTGCGGATTCAACGATTTTTGCCATGGACCAATTCCTTGCGGTAAAAGACTAAAGGGCGCACCACACGGGTGGAGCGCCGATCACGTTCAGTTCAGATGAATTGGCACGGGCTGGTAACACGGATATGTCCGTTTGAAAAGGCTCAAACGCAATTCCAATACGATCAACTTATCGCCATCGGATCTACAGGTGGTCTATCGCGGCGCTGCGGGCGCACGATATTGAGGCAAATCCGCGCCGCCGGGCGCGATGCCCGGCCGGCGGTCCACAGGGCTGCCAACGATCAGACGTCGAATTGATAGGTGACGGGAACGAAGCGATAGCCGCCTTCCTGTTTTTCGGCGAAGCCGACCGAGGGGAACGGCATGTGGTAGCCGATGAAAGGCAAGCGGTCGGTCGCAATCATATCGAAGACCTTCTTGCGGGTTGCGGCCCCCATGGCCTTGTCCCTATCGAAGGCGACTTCCCAATCCGGCCGCTGCAACGAGGCGACATAATGATTGGCCGTGTCACCTGTAATGACGAGGTGTTTTCCGCCGGATTCAATGTGGAAGATCATATGCCCCGGGGTGTGTCCATACGCAGCTTCGCTGGTGATGCCGGACGCGACAGGATCGCCGGCCTTGATGAACTTGATCTTTTCGGCAAGCGGCTTGACCTTGGCGGCAACGGCCTTCGCACCGTTTTGCGCCGGTGTTCCCATGCGGGCCGGGTCGGTCCAGAACGAATATTCGAGCTCGCCGGCAACGATGCTGGCATTGGGAAATGCCGGCGTGTCGCCGTTGATGAGACCGTTGATGTGGTCGCCATGCATATGCGTGAGAACAACGATGCTAACCTGGTCGGGCGTATAGCCGGCGGCCTTCATGTTGGTCTCGAGCCTGCCGAGGCCATTTTCCCGTCCGGCCGCCCCGAAGCCCGTATCGAACAGGATGAGGTCCGATCCGGTATTGATGAGCACGGGCGAGAAGCCGTTGACGAATTTCGTCTCCGGCAGGAAGTTCGCCCGCATCAACTGTGAGACGGCTTCCTGCGTCTGGTTGGCGCCGAAGGTTGGATAGGGTCCGTCACCTGGGCGCAGTCCGTCGAGGACGGTGGTAATTTCGTACTCGCCAAGCTTGAACCGCTTGAAGCCCGGCGGCGGCGTGTCCGACTGGGGTACGGCGGCGGCCATGGCGGAATCGGCAATCAATTGCGGCATCGTCAAACCTCCGATGGCTGCTGTGGAGGCCACGAGCAAGTCGCGGCGGGAAATCTCGAAACTTTGCATGACGCCTCTCCTGTGTATTCGTTCAACGGCCAAGCTTACACCGGCATGCGAACCCGTCGTCCTTGCGGCCATGGCAAATTGATCACAAGACGGCGTTGCCGGATCACATCTCTTTGATCGCGGCTTGAGCGCTGGAACAGCGGGTGCTATCGGAGCTTTCATCAAGAGCAACTGAGTCCTGCGTATCGGGCCCTGCCTCCTGTTTTCTCGGTTGTGAGAACTGGAAACATCGTGAACCGCATAGTTCCCCTTGTCCTTGCCGTCGCTCTGTTCATGGAGCAAATGGATTCCACCGTTATCTCGACATCGCTTCCGGCAATTGCTGCGGATGTCGGTACGAGTCCCATTGCGCTGAAACTCGCCCTGACCGCTTATCTCGTTTCGCTGGCCGTATTCATCCCCGTCAGCGGCTGGATGGCCGATCGTTTCGGAGCAAAGAACGTTTTTCGCGCGGCGATCGTCGTCTTTGTCCTCGGCTCCATTGCCTGTGCCGCATCGGGATCACTATTTGCCTTCGTTGTGTCGCGGTTTTTTCAGGGTGTCGGCGGCGCAATGATGACGCCGGTCGGCCGCCTCGTTCTCGTCCGCTCGACGCCGCGCAGCGAACTTGTCGGTGCGATGGCCTGGCTCACCATGCCCGCGCTCATCGGGCCCTTGCTGGGTCCACCGGTTGGAGGGTTTCTGACGACCTATTTCAGCTGGCACTGGATCTTCCTGATCAACGTTCCGATCGGCATCATCGGCATATGGTTCGCCACGCGCTATCTTCCGGCCATCGAAACGCTGATCCGGCGGCCGCTCGATGTTCCCGGATTTTTCCTGAGTGGCATCGCCGCCTCCGGCATTGTCTTCGGTCTTTCCGTCGTGAGCCTGCCTGCCCTCCCCTCGTGGGTCGGTTTTTCGACGCTGGCGCTCGGGATTGTTTCCGCGGTCCTTTACCTGCTTCACGCGCGAAAGACGCCGGAGCCACTTCTCTCGCTCGATCTCTTCAAGAATCAGGTGTTCCGGGCATCGATCGTCGGCGGAAGTCTATTCCGCATAGGCGTCGGCGCGGTGCCGTTCCTGCTGCCGCTGATGTTCCAGATCGGCTTCGGCATGACACCGTTTCAATCCGGCCTCATCACCTTTGTCTCTGCCGCGGGAGCAATGAGCATGAAGCTGGTGACGAAATGGTTTTACAGGAAGACCGGCTTCCGCAACTCATTGATGTATGGATCGGTGGTCGCCGCAGCGTTCATTGCCGTCAATGGCTTCTTCACCCCGGAAACGCCCTATGTCCTTATGATCCTCGTACTTCTAGCCGGCGGCTTCTTCCGCTCGCTGTTCTTCACCGGCACCAATGCGCTCGCCTATGCGGACATCCCGAACGAACAGACGAGCCTTGCGACGCCAATCAGTTCGGTCGCCCAGCAGATATCCATTGCGCTCGGCGTTGCAGTTGCGGGCGGCATACTCGAAGTTTCGACCAAGATGCATGGCGGGCCGCTGCAACTTTCCGATTTTCACATCGCGTTCTTCATCGTCGCGGCAGTATCGAGCTTCGCGTGCCTGTCGTTCCGGGGATTGCGAGCCGATGCAGGCGCAGAAGTTTCCGGCCACCGGCCATTGGTGAAAGTGCCGGCTGCTGCAGAGTAGGCGAACGCTAAAAAGGTGCTTTGGGAGTATCACCCTTACAATGAAAAGAACCCGGATCGGCTGGCAAGTCTGCATCCGGGTTCAATTCATTCGATAAGGAAAGAGGGGCGGGCGAAAGCTCACTCCAAGAAAGAATACACCAGTTTCCTGGTTATTTCCAAGTCAGGCTATGGGCGTTATCCCTTGAAATCGCGGGCCAGCAGATAGAGCTCGACAGATTCGGCGCGCGACGCCGGCGGCTTGACATGATGGACGGATTTGAAGTTTTTCTTCAGCAAAGCCAGCAATTCGTTTTCCGTGCCGCCCTGGAACGTCTTCGTCAGGAAATGTCCGCCGGGCCGCAGCACCGCGACGGCAAAATCCGCCGCCACCTCGCAAAGGTGCGTGGTGCGGATATGGTCGGTGCGGCGGTGACCGGTGGTCGGTGCCGCCATGTCGGAGAGCACGATATCCGGCTGGCCGCCGAGCGCTTCCATCAGTTTGTCCGGCGCGGCATCGTCCAGGAAGTCCATTTCGAGAAGCGTGACGCCCGGCAGGGGATCGACGTGCAGATAGTCGATGCCGACGACGGTCGGTTGCTCGTCTGGCGACCCGACAATCGACGCGGCGATCTGGCTCCAGCCGCCCGGGGCAGCGCCAAGATCGATGATACGCTGGCCCTTCTTTAGGATCTTGTAACGGTCGTTGATCTCGATGAGCTTGTAGGCCGCGCGCGAGCGATAGCCGTCCTGCTTCGATCGTTGCACGTAAGGATCGTTGATGTGCCGTTCCAGCCAGCGGCGCGACGATTCCTTGATCGTCCCCGCCTTCTTCTTGATCTTGGTATGAAGGCCGCGCGTTCCCGTGCCGCCGCGCCCGCCCGTTGTTGTCTTAGCCATGTGCACTCCGGTGCCAGCGATTGCGCCACGCACCATCGCGCGACATGAGTTCAGTCAGGATGCCTTCGCGCAAACCCCGGTCGGCCACACGCAGCTTCTGGCTCGGCCAGACATTGCGGATGGCGTCGAGAATGGCGCAGCCGGCCAGAACGAGGTCGGCGCGGTCAGCCCCGATGCAGGGATTGGCGACGCGCTGGTCAAAGCTCCAGGAGAGGAGCTTGCTCGTCATTTCGGTTACGTCGTTATTCTCCATCCAGATGCCGTCGATGCGGCGCCGGTCGTAGCGTTCAAGACCGAGATGGATGCCGGCCAGCGTCGTGACGGTGCCGGACGTGCCGAGAAGATGAAAATTCTGGCTATTGACGAGATCGCCGAGCTTGTGCCGCTCGGAGAAATCATTGAGCAGCTCGGCGACGTGGTTGACCATGACGGCAAAATTGTCCGTCGTGACGTCGCGCCCGCCGAAGCGTTCGGCAAGTGTTACTACCCCGACCGGAAGCGACGTCCAGGCGATGATGTGCTCGGCAAGACGCGGCGACCGGCGCTCGGTGAGGTCGATCAGCGCGATTTCGGATGAACCACCGCCAATATCGAAGAGGACGACAGCATCGGTCTCGCGCTCGACCAGGGTGCCGCACCCGGACACGGCCAGGCGTGCTTCAGTCTGCCGGTTGATGATCTCGAGTTCGAGGCCAGTCTCATCCTTGACCCGCCCCAGAAATTCCGGACCGTTTTCTGCCTGACGGCATGCCTCGGTCGCGATAAGCCGCGCCTTGCGAACATCGTGATTTTCGAGCTTGTCGCGGCAAATCTTCAATGCCTCGATGGCGCGGTTCATGGCGCTGTCGCCGAGCCGTCCACTGGCGCCAAGTCCCTCGCCGAGCCGCACGATGCGGGAGAATGCATCAACGACACGGAATTGCCCGGGACGCGTTGGCGAGGCAACGAGAAGGCGGCAATTGTTCGTGCCGAGATCGAGCGCGGCGTAAAGGGGCCCAGAAAAGCGGAAGTCTTGCCGAGACGACTGCGGTTGCGGCGTTGCCGATGCGTTTGCAGAAACGGTCGCGGGCGTCGGCGTTGCAGACGCTGGCGGCTTTACACCGGCCCGGCCACGCCTGCGAAAACGATTGGGCCGGCGATTCTTTCCATGCTTGGTGGCAGCGGGAGGCGTTTCGCCGGTGGAAACTGAAACAGGCGTTGGCGCAAGCGAAGGTGCACTCGAAACAGCCGCCTGTTTCGACTTGCCGCGCCTGCGACGGCGTGCTCGTTTCCTGGGGTTCTTGTCGAAGCGTCCTTCCTGGGAATCAGGCTGGTCGTTCCGCGCATCGAGCGCAGAATCCCCGTGAGGCCCGGGCCCATTCTTGGGGTGACCTGTGCTGCCATTCAGCACCGTGCCACCGCCAGACGCCCCTCCGTGCGGCGCGTTGCCCGCGCCCGTTTCGGGGTCTTTCAAGATATTTTCCTTTGAGCGCCGCGCGAACCTTGAAGGACGCAGCAGGACGCTTTTTCAATTAACGTTGAACATAATGTAACACGCTTTGACAAATATTAAAGTGCACGAGCTGAATTAGCGAAGCGCGGTCCATCAAGATCACGAGTCTTTATCCACGCCCGCCGTAAAATCTGGCAATCTGTTGTTCCATGAATGTTCCGCCACATTAATCCAAAGGGATTAGAAGCGGCCAATATGTGTAGCAGCGATCATATGTTAGTAGCGTTCCGTCGATCCTTCCGCCAGAATTCCACGCCGACACCCTCAACGAACTGCTGAACACGCTTTATTTGCAATTTCTGGTTGTACTTCTTCATTGTACAACCGTAGTCGATGGATCCTTTATGCCAGAGCATGAGCACAGGCCGGTTTCCGTGGTCGGCCTTATACTTTTGTGTGCAGCGACCCTGATCTTCCTCGTGGTCATTTGGCTTGTCGGCAGCGCCTTTGCGCGGTCCGAACCAAATTTCACCCAGAGTGAAGCGGTCGGCGGCGGCGTGGTAATTGCGTCTGTGCGTTGACGAGCCGACATACCACTTCCTGAATTGATCAACAGAACTTTGGAGTGCGCGGTAGCGAACCAATCCGCAACCGTGCAAGGGCATTAGCTACGTGTCTGGAGTAGCCGCAGCGCAACCGATCGGCCCGCCAAACCAATCCACCACCAAGGCTCCGCGCGCGAACAAAACAGGAACAAATTCCTTTTCATATAGGTCTGGTTGTGGCAATCTCTTGGAAAAGGAGATTCTGATGAACGCGATATCCCGGCAACCGGAGGATGAAATCGATGAGGCGTTGGCCTACCATCAGGGCGATGCTCGGGCGACGATTGCCGCGCTGCTTTCCGAACGCGAATTCCTTCTGCGCGAGATCGAGTATGCCTCGCTCGCCCTGTCTTATGGCTTTGCGCGTGGCTGGAAGCCGGGACGCCAGACCCCGGCGCGATAGACTTCAGCGGCGTCACGTGCGAAGCTTGTAGCAGAGTAAAGCGAGGCACGATGAAACATAGTCCTAAACAAATACCCGCGGTCGGCGTAAAGCCAAAACCCGTTCTAAGTCCTTCCGAGCAGAAGAATCTGGCGACAACGCTTGCCGCGACCGCCATCATCAACGATGAAACCGCAAAATGGGAAAACAAGACCGCGCGTCTCAAGGCCTTGCGCCTTGCAAAGGAAGCTGCGGAACAGACGGACGTTTCCACGCGTGCTCCTGCGACGAAATCAAAGACTGTGCGCAAGGCAAAGGCGAGATGATCCCGTTCTTAAAGTTCAATCCGGGTTCGCACGGACGGACGGCCGTTCTCCGTCCATTGAAGGCGGCGATAAATATTTTCAAATAGAAATGGGTATCTGAAGGACCGAGGCAATTCGTTATATTACACGCAAATATTTTATTGGGTTGTGGCATTGACGAAATAAAGCCTGGTGTTTATATAAGTCCCATCGGTATTTGGTAGTTTGTCAGTCCTTTTATTGCGCCACTAGGCGCTCTGAAAAAATCCTTCTTCAAAAATCGAGCTAAAAAACTGCTTGGCGCGTCGTGCCGAGGGTAGAAATATTTCCATTGAAAGGGTTCATCATGAGCACTGGAACAGTAAAGTGGTTCAATTCCACAAAGGGCTTCGGCTTCATTCAGCCGGATGATGGTTCGGCAGACGTGTTCGTTCACATCTCCGCAGTTGAGCGCGCAGGTATGCGCAGCCTCAACGACGGTCAGAAGATCAGCTTCCAGCTGGTCCGTGACAACAAGTCCGGCAAGATGACAGCTGATCAGCTGCAGGCTGCCTAAAGATAATTCGTCTCTGCGGTCTTTGACCACGGATGTACTGGCACTGGTTGCGAGATGAATTTGAGAAGGTCGGGTTTTCCCGGCCTTTTATTTTGCCCGGATTTTCACATTCGGGAAAACCAAGACATTTCATCGCATTGCAAAGAAATGTCTGGAAAGAAGCATCACGCCATATGACAGTGCGGCGGTAACGAATCCGCATTGAAGGAGTATTGCGGCGATGAAAGTTCTTGTTCTGGGCAGTGGCGTCGTCGGTGTCACATCGGCGTGGTATCTGGCGCAGTCGGGACATGACGTCGTCGTCGTCGATCGCCAGCCAGGGCCGGCCCTCGAAACAAGCTTTGCCAATGCAGGGGAAATTTCACCCGGCTACTCATCACCATGGGCAGGTCCCGGCATTCCGGTAAAGGCGATCAAATGGATGCTGATGCATTTCGGCCCCTTGGTCGTGCGGCCAAAGTTCGATCCCTATATGGCGCTTTGGCTCATCCGCATGCTGCGTAACTGCACTTCGGCCCGCTATGCCCGCAACAAGGCGCGCATGGTGCCCATTGCCGAATATAGCCGCGACTGCCTGAAGGAGCTGCGCTCTGAAATCGGCATCGCCTATGACGAGCGCATGCAAGGCACGTTGCAGCTTTTCCGCACCCAGAAGCAATATGAAGGAACGGCCAGCGACATCGAGGTGCTCAAGCAGTTCGGCGTTCCCTACGAACTTCTCGATCCCGCGGGCTGCATCGGTGCGGAACCCGCACTTGCCAATGTCAAAGGCAAGTTCGTCGGCGGCCTGCGTCTTCCCGGCGATGAAACCGGCGATTGCCAGATGTTCACCGACAAGCTGGCAAAGCTATGCGCCGAAAAAGGCGTCGCCTTTCGTTTCAACACCACCATCACGTCGATAAACACATCCGGAAATCGCATCGCCAGCGTCTCGACGGAAACCGAGGAGTTCACTGCCGACGCCTATGTGGTGGCATTCGGCAGTTACTCGCCTTTCCTCTTGCGGCGCATAGGCGTTCACATCCCGGTCTACCCGATCAAGGGGTACTCCATCACGGCGCCAATTGCCGATCCGGATTCGGCACCGGTTTCGACGGTTATGGACGAAACCTACAAGGTCGCGATCACGCGTCTCGGCGATCGCATTCGCGCTGGCGGAACGGCCGAAATTTCCGGTTACGACCTGAGCCTTCGCGACGCGCGGCGGGCAACGCTGCATCACTCGGTCGGCGATCTCTTCCCGGGTGGCGGCGATCTTTCCAAGGCGACATTCTGGACCGGTCTGCGGCCGATGACACCGGATGGTCCGCCGATTATCGGGGCCAGCAAATATTCGAATCTTTACCTCAATACTGGACACGGCACGCTTGGCTGGACCATGGCCTGCGGTTCCGGGCGCGTCCTTGCCGATATCGTCTCTGGCAAATCGCCGGATGTCGACGCATCTCCGCTTGAAATCACGCGGTACGGCTAACCCATTTTAAACATTACAAATTGTTTAGATTGGCGTTCAGATTTCATTCATCTCGTCAGGACTAAACCATGGGCGTCTCCCAAGACAACCTGTGGTTTAGTTCAGCCACGCAACAGACGAGGTAACACAATGAAAAAGATCGCTCTGGCAACACTTGCCCTATCGTTGCTGGCATCCCCAGCGGCTTTCGCCCAGCAGCAACATTCGCACCAGGGTTACCGCTACGGCCATCCGCAAAACCAAGTTGTCGTCAAGAAAACGGTGACCGTGAAAAGAAATCACTGGTCGCGGGGTAAGCAGCTTCCGCCGAGCTACCGCCGCCACGTGGTGCGTGATTACCATCGTTATCACCTGCGCACCCCACCGCGCGGTTATCAGTGGGTGAAGGCCGATAATGACTACGTCATGGTCAGCATCGCGACGGGTATCATTTCCGCGCTTGTCCAGGCTCGCTGAGCGTAGAAAATATTCGAAGGGCGGCGTTCAGACGCCGCCCTTTTCGATTCAATCAACAAAGACGCGAACGCTCGCTGCCCGTCCGGCTGCATCGATGACGGTGAGCGTCGAAAAACCCCCGCCATCCGGCAGCCATTGATTGACGCGGCGGCGCGATGTTTCCGGCAACGGCTTGCCATTCGCAAGCCAGCGGAACGGGGCGCGACCGCCTTGCAGCTTCAATGCCAACGGCATGATTTCGCCGCCCGACTTTGCACCGAGATCAACCCTTGCTCCTTCGGGCGGATAGACGATTTGCGGCGCCGGCTCGCGCGTCGATGCTGTGACGAGCCCGCTCGACGTTACCGAGAACCGTCGCTGGCTGATCGGCAATTGCGCCTGTGCGATGCGTGCTGCGCCGGCAGGTGCTGGAGGCATCGGCGTAATGGCGACGCCGGATTTGGCGAAGCCCTCAAAAAGGATCGGTGCTGCCGACCCGAAACCGGTGAGTCCCGGAACCGCGCCATTGTCGGGCCTGCCCACCCAGACACCGAGCACATAATTGCCATCGAAACCCACCGACCAGGCATCACGGTAGCCGTAGCTGGTGCCCGTCTTGTAGGCGATGCCACGCTGGCCGGCACCGAGCGGAGGCATGACGCCCGAGAGGACGTCCGCGACGTTCCATGCCGCCACCGGCTCGAGCAGCGGTTCGGCCATGATTTGCCCAGGCTTGTCCTGAATGCCGTCGCCAAGACGGACGGGTCTGCCCCGGTTGGCAAGCCCTGCATAGAGCTGGACAAGATCCTTCAGCGTTATGCCGACGCCGCCGAGACCGATGGCAAGCCCGGGCGCTTCATTCGGCGGCAGGACCGGCCTGATTTCGGAGCGGCGAAAGCGCATCATCAGCCGCGCCGGACCAACCGCATCGAGAAGGCGCACTGCTGGAACGTTGAGCGAGAGCTGCAACGCCTGCCTGATGCTCACATCGCCCTGATAGCTCATATCGAAATTGCGCGGGCGGTAGCCGAAGAAATCGGCCGGCCGGTCTTCGATAATCGTCTCCTGGCTGACGAGGCCGTCCTCAAAGGCGAGCCCGTAAATAAACGGCTTTAGCGTCGATCCGGGCGAGCGGTTGATGCGCGTCATGTCGATCCAGCCGGAACGGCTGGCATCGAAGTAACTGGCGGATCCGACCTCGCCGACAATCTCGCCGGTGCGCACATCCGCCATTACCATGGCAACGGATACTTTCGCCCCGAGCCGTGCAGCAAAGTCCTTCGCCACGCCTTCGAGCCCCTGCTGGACCGGCCGCCGCAGCGTGGTCATGTGCCGGAGCGTGTCCGGCTCCTTGCGCCTTGCGGCTTCGGCGAGATGGGCAGCGTAGGCCGGCAGCTGCAATCTCTGCGCCGGGATCGATGCGAGTTCGGCGCGCTCCGCCTCTCCATCGCCGACGACCTTTTCAACCGCCATCCGGTGCAGGACGCGCGAACGTGCCGCCTCGGCAAGCGCAAGGTTGCGGTCCGGCCGGCGCCGTTCGGGCAATTGCGGCAGAGCGACGAGAAGCGCCGCTTGCGCCACAGTCAGGCGACGTGGTTCCTTGCCGAAATATGCAAGGCTTGCCGCGCGCACGCCTTCCAGATTGCCGCCATAGGGCGCAAGAGTCAGGTAAAGATCGAGTATCTCGGCCTTGCTGAGGCGTCGCTCGATCTGCAGCGCACGAACGAGTTGCTGCACCTTGGCGGTCAGCGAGCGCCCTTCTCTTGGCTCGATCAGCCTTGCCACCTGCATGGAGAGTGTCGAAGCGCCCGATACAATGCGGCCATTGGCGACAAGCTGTACGGCAGCACGGGCAAGCGCGATGGGATCTATGCCGCGATGCTGCCAGAAGCGCTGGTCCTCATAGGCGATGAGCATCCGCACGAATTGCGGATCGACATCCGTGGCTTTTGTGCCCAGCCGCCAATGCCCACCAGGTGTTGCAAATGCACGAAGCAACTGCCCGTCAGCGTCAAGGACCTCCGGGGAGATGTCGCGGGCCTTCTGCAAAGGCGGCGGATAAGCGCGATCGGCTGCATCAAGGCCAAACGCCAGCGTCGTAGCCAAAGCCAGGTTGGCCGCCATGCCGATGCACAGTTTGCGCCAGATCGACATTATTGTCCTGCGACGACCTCCATGCGGCCGGTGGCAGTGCGCGCCGAGAACTGCGGACGATACATGTCCTCTACGCTCGCTGCCGGATGATCATAGGTGCCGGGGGTTACGGCGCGCACCACATAGGCAAGCGTTATCTCGCCATAGTCGCCGTTGGCGCGGTCGAAGGCCGCAACAAAGCGATCACCGCGAAATTCCGTATGGGCAGCTTCGACTTCGCCGATCCAGTCGAAATTCGACAGGCTGGCGCTGTTGACGAGCCCGGGATTGTCGATCTCGAAGCCAGCCGGCAGAAGGTCGGTGATGAGGACGCGTGACGGCCAGCTATTGTTCTGGGTCACCTTCAGCACCACGACATAGCGCTCGTTCTGTTTGGCCTCGCTGACATTGGCCTCCTGGCCGTCCAGCGTGTAGTAGGTGCGCTCTATGCCAAAGCCATTGCCGCCCGCCGGCAATGGCTGCGCCGGCGACGCGAGGGTCGTCAGGACTGCGGAGACCGGTTCCGCCGATGTGTTGGTGATCGAGACGGGCTGGGCGAGGAGCTCGTCACCGCTCAGGCGCGCGACATAGCCGCCGGTCCGCGCCGTGCCGTTCACATCAAGCTTCAAATCCTGATCGCCGCCCTGGACGGCACGCGCCGCCAGCAGCATCCACGTCTGTTCCTGCGTGCTCGTATAGGTCTTGCGCTCCCACTCGCTGGCGACGATCTTCGACAATTGCGGAATGATCGGCGGGACGGGGCGGCTTTCCGCGGCAAGGGCAAGGACGGCCGCATCGTCGCGAAGCGATGAACCATAGTCGGAGCGCGCGAGGCTGACATTGGTAACGAGTGTGGACTGCTGCAGTGCATCGGTGAAGATGCTTTGTGAACGCTGCGCATCGCCATAGAGCGAGAGGGCGGCGGCGAGATGCGCCCGCGCCAGCGGCGTTGGGAACTCGGCAAGTTTCGTGTCGGCATAATAGCGCAGGTCGCTGATGGCCGCCTTGCGGTTGCGCGCAAGCACGTAGAGCGCATAGGCAATCTCATTGCCCTTGTCCTTGACGCTGACGTCATAGCTCAGCGAATTCTGCAGGTTTTCCAGCGCCTGCACCAGCGCCTGTTCCGGCACCTCATATTTCTGTTCGCGGGCGCGGGTGAGGAAGTCGGTCACGTAGGCATCGAGCCACAAATCGCCCGAGCCGGGGCTCCAGAGGCCGAAGCTGCCTGACGATGACTGGTAGGACAGCACGCGGTAGATCGCGTCCTGGACACGCTTTTGCACGTCCGTATCCTCGGCAATTCCCGACTGCTTGGCGAGTTCACTCATGTAAAGCAGCGGCAATGCCCGGCTCGTCGTTTGCTCGGCGCAGCCATAGGGGTAGCGATCGAGCGTCATCAACAGCGCCGGAATGTCGAAGGCAGCCGAACGCGTCACGTTAAGGCTCACCGAAGCGCCTTGCAGGATGCTGCCCGCCAGCAATTCGCCATCCACCTTCAGCGTGCTGTTCGGTGCGATCTTGATTGGCTTGCGTACCGTGACCGGCAGCGTTGCCGCGCGTACCGGAACATTCAAGGATTGCTCGAGCGACAGGCCGGCCGCGTTCGAAAGCTTCACCGAAACGACGCCGTCGCCCGGATGTTCGCCCTTTAGCGGCAGGGTAATGTCGAATTTGCCGCCGGCGGGCAGGTTGATGGTCTGCGAGGCGTTCGCCGCTTCGACACTGACGACCGGGTTGGTCGTTACCTGCAGCTGATAATCGCCGGCCGGTGCATCGGTGTTGGCGATGTCGAGCCGAAGCGACGACCTGTCGCCCGGCGCGAGGAACTTCGGCATGCTGGCTGTCACGACGACGGGATCGCGGATGATCACATCAGACGTGGCATGGCCTACCCCGGCCTTCGACCAGGCGACTGCCATGATACGTGCCGTGCCGTTGAACTGCGGTATGTCGAAGCTGACATTGGCCTTGCCTTGCGGGTCGAGTTTTACCGGACCCGAGAAGAAGGCGACAAGCTTTTCGGTCGGCGGGCTCCCCTGCATCGGCATCTGCGCACCGTCGCCGCCAGTGCGCAGCTTGCCGGTCACGCCCTGCGAACCATCGATGAGGCGCCCGTAGAGATCACGAATTTCAATGCCGAGTTCGCGCTGGCCCAAATACCAGGCGTCGGGGTTGGGGGCCTCGTAGCGCGTGAGATTGAGAATGCCGACGTCAACGGCAGCGACGGTGACAAAGGCGTTTTCATTTGCGCCCGCACCGGTGACCTGCAGCGCGATGTTGAGCGGTTTGCGGGGTTCCGTCTTTGGTACGACGTCGAGCTTGACGGCAAGGTTGCGATCGCCCGGATTGACCCCCAGCCATTTGACGCCGATGGCGCGCATCGGCATGTGGCTTTCCTGGTCGTTGCCCGGGCGGAACAGAGTTGCCGTAACATAGGCGCCGGCGCCCCAATCGGCAGCGACCGGAATTTCGACTTCGCCGCCTTCGGCAGGTATGTTGGCGCGCTTGGTGAGGAGGAGATTGTCTGCGCCGACTGCGATGAGAAGCTCACCGGCAAAGCGCGGCGACACCTTAAGTTTCGCCGTTTCCCCGGGCGCATAATTTGACTTGTCGAGCGCGATTTCGAGACCGTCCGGCGTTTCGGTCGATGTCGCGGCGACATAGTAGCCCGCGTCGAATTCGACGCTCGATGTCGGGCCGTCCGCGGCGGTGGTTTCAACCTCGAGCCGGAAGCGGCCCCAGGTGACGGGCACCGAGATCTCCGCGCCGTCGATTGTCGTGTTCACTTGTCCGCTCGCGACCTGCTTCGTCGAAAGAATCGGCTCGTATTTCCATGAATTGCCATCGCGATACCATTGATAGTTGCGCTCGACGCTGACCAGCTTCCATTCGAGACCCTGCATCGCCTGCTTCTGGTTGTTCTGGTCGATGCTGATCACATGGAATTTCGCAACCGAGTTTTCCGGCAGGTCGCCGGCGAATTCCGGCTTGATCCCGATCATCGGTCCTGACGGCTTGACGGGGAGCGTCAGCGTCCGCTCGACGGCGCGGCCGCCCGCCTCCTGCATACGCACGACAACGTCGGCATTGAGAAGCTGCGTTGTCGAAGGTACGTCGCTGATCACGACATCGAAGGTGCCCTTGCCGGCATCGTCCAGTGGCTGCAGATCCTCCAGCGGAATACGCGAATCCTCACTGACCTCTTCATCGGCAAGGCCGAAGGAATAGCCCTTGAAGTCGGCGCTTTCGTGCGTCGGCTTCAAGGCGATCTCGCCTTCGAGATTGAGCCCCGCGGCCGGAGCGCCATAGAGGTAGCGCCCATCGACCTTGACCGGCGTCGGCTGGCCGATCTCGATCGATTTTGCATCGCTGGTCAGGTCGAATTCGACCCGGTCCGGTACGAAGTCCTCCACCAGAAACTGCTTTTCCGCGAGGGGCGACGCCTTTGGATCGGTAAAGATCTGCATGGTCCAGGTGCCACGCATGGAATTGGGCTGGAGCGCGAGATCGAGCGTATGGCCGCCGAGATTCGCTCCGTCGCTGACCATGCGGCGGTCTTCGACCCCGTCGGGGCGCTTGAAGATAAATGTAAGCGGCAGTTTTTCGATGGCGTTGGCGGCGTTGTCACGCGCCAATGCCGAGGCATGCACCGTCTCGCCGGCGCGATAGATGCCGCGTTCCGTCCAGGCTAATATGTCGATTGCGCCGGGGGCGGCGCGGCCTGTCACGCCGCGGTCCGAAAGGTCGAAGCCAGCGCGCGTCATATCGAGGAACACGTAGTCGGCATCGCCGTTCTTGGCGGTGATTACGGCGGGTGCGGTGGCTGAGGTGCCGCGCATTAGCCCAGCGGTGAAGGTCGCCCTTCCCTCCGTGTCAGTGGTGGCCGTGCCGAGGATCTCGTTATTCTTGGCGAGAAGCTGCAATTCGACACCGATAAGCGGCTGTGCTGTCGCCAGCGAACGGGCGAACACGTTGAGCCCGTCCGTACCGGCATAGGTCGTCAGACCGATGTCGGAGACGACGAACCACTGCGTTGCCTGCGCGTCCCACTCCTCGGCTTTCGAATCCGGCGAAACGGCGGTCAGCACATAGACGCCCGGCTTGCGCTGGGGCAGCGCTTCATCGACCGGGAAACTCGTAACCACGTCCTTGTTGAGTTCAGACTGAATGTCGATCGCGCCCTGCCATACGAGTTCACCCGATTCGTCCTGCAGGCGCTGCGCGTTGTAGCCGTCGAGCTGGGTCAGGAATTGCGAGCTTGTCATCAGCGGCGCAAGACCACGGTCGCCGATACGGTAAAGCTTCAGATTGGCGCTCGCCGTGTTGACCGAAACGATGGGAATTCCACGCCGGACCGTGCTTGGCAGCACGAAATTGTCACCGGTGAATCGCACCATGGCGGAGCGATCCTGGATGTAGAGGTCAAGATCGACAGGTGCTTCCAGCGCCTCGCCAACGGAGGACGGCAGACCGGGCCGCAGGGCGAGCTTGTAGCGCTGGCCGTGCTCCAGACCTTCCACGCATATCTCGCTGCCGCTCGCCTCCATGGCTTTTGGCGGTGCCCCGTTTAGCGTGACGAAAGGCGCGTAGTCCGTGCCCATCTTCACCAGAGGCTCGGAGAACTGCACGCAGGCGCGCGGCGTCGCGCTGTCCGCGTCAATGGTATGGTTGACAACGCGGAAGCCTTGCCGGGCCTTCAAGTCTGCATAAGCAGCCGCCACCGTCTTGTCGTCGACAAGCTCGAGGCTGGCCTTGTAGGCGCTGAGGGCAGCGCGATAATTCTCGGCGTTCTGCAGTGCTGCGGCGAGGGCGGCGAGCGCATCGGCACGGCTCGAAGCCGTGCGCGTCAGTTGGTAGCCGTTCAGCGCCGCCAACGTGGCCTGGCCGGCAATATAGGTGTTCTTGTCGGCGCGATTGGCAGCGCGAGCCGTCTCGATCCAGAGCGCGCTGTCATCGGGGGTCAACGCGAGAGCCGTCTTGAAGTTGTTCAGCGCATTTTCGAGATTGCCCGCAGCGAGCTCGCCCCGCGCGGCGGCCAGAAAGCCATCGACGCCTTGCGCCTTCTGCGCGTCCGTCGCCGTCAGGCCTCCCTTGACCTGCCGCGCCTCCTGAACGAGCTGATCCGACAGGAATTGCAGCTTCGGCGGCGCTCCGATATCAGGTTCTGCCGCCGTTTCGACGACCTTGCCGGCAATCGATCCCGGCGCCGGCTTCAGCTCTTTGAAATCCGACTTGAGAAAGCACCACCTGGCCTTGGGGTTATAGGTGAAAGCCTTGCAAGTGCGATCAGCGAGGCAAACAACCTCACATTGGTCTTGGGTAACATCCTGTTCCGTTCGAAGATCGAAACCGAAATAATCGCCGTCCTTGGTTACGACCACATCACGGTTCGTCTCTGCTGCCCCGGCTGGCGCGTAAGCTGCGAACATACTGAAAACCAAGAGAGAAAAGCCGAAAACAGCACGCATGGACATCAGGGCCTCCCAACGCTCAGGACCGGCAGATTCCGGCCCTCAATGTCGACGCTGGGCACTGTTCAAACTTCGCCGTAACTTGTCAACAGATCATACGGAAGCTGCAGCGCCCTCCTGTTGAATTTCGGTGCGGATCCAGCGCTGGAACCGCAGCATCTGCGGCGTCGGCTTGCGGTTTTTCGGCGAAACCAGCCAATAGGCGATCGGCGACGGCACCCGGGCTGGAAACGGCGCGACGAGCCTCCCGTCGCCAAGGCTGTTCGACGAACAGGTCCCAGGCGAGCATGATGCCCTGCCCACTGATCGTCGCCTCCAGCGCGAGCCATGGATCGGAGAAGGTCGGCCCGTCAAACGGCAGCGGCCCTTGAAGGCCCGTCGCGACCTGCCATTCATCCCAACTGAACATCGGATTTTCGTAACAGATGATGGGCTGGCGAAAGATGTCGGCTGGCGAAGACAGGCGTGCGGCAAAGGCCGGAGTGCACACGGGGAACATGGATTGCGGCAGTAGGCGTTCCGGCGCGCCGTCGCGCCAGTCACCGCTGCCCAGCCTGATGGCAAGATCAATATCGGATCGGTTGAGATCGAGCAGCCCCGGAGACGGATCGATGCGGATTTTAAGATCGGGGTAAGCAGCGCGCAACCGCCCGAGCCGTGGCACCAGCCATTTCGAGGCGAAAGTGGGCGCAACGGACAGGAGCAGTGCCTGTTCGGTGCTCTCGGCAAGCGCGACCGCCTGCGAGAGTTGCTGAAAACCATCGGCAAGGCGTGGCAGCAGGCTGCGGCCGAAGCCCGTCGGCACCAGACCGGCCCGCGTACGCTCGAAGATCGCCTGGCCGATCTGTTCTTCCGTGCGGATCAATTGCTGGCTGACAGCACTGACTGATACGCCGAGTTCATCGGCCGCTTTGGGCAATGAGCCGAGCCGCCCGATCGCTTCTACGGCTTTCAGTCCGTTCAAATGAAACCGGTTGAGATTTTTCATGTAGATTTTCTTCACGCCTATATCGGCAATCTTGATTGCACGTGCTGATTGCTCGGCCAATAATAGCGCAAATCTCGAGCTCAAGGAGATCGTTTATGAAGATTTTCTTTTTAATGCGCATCTTCTGGCGATCCGCTGTCGCAAAGCGGGAGCGCGGCGACGGCGAAATCCTTGACTGGCAACGGGATCCGTTATCGCATCCCGTTCTCGACGCGATGTGCCTCGACGAGTTGGCTGATTTGCCATTCGACGCCCGCTCGGTGAGTCGCCAATAACAATTCAGGCGGCAACTGATCCAGGCTTGCGGATATGCTTGGCGGCGGCGATGACGAGATCGTCCAGGCCGTTGCCGTCCTTGTCGAGGATGGCGAAGAGCTGGGTGCGCATGCGCGGCTCCCAGAAATGGTTGATATGCTCGGCGACGCCGACAATCGCCTCGTCCTTCGGCTGCGTGTGGAAGAAGCCCGCGATCTGATTGGCCATGTAGACCAGTTTCTGTTCCGTCGACTTGTGGCTTTCACTATCCATATTGCACCAATTGAACTGTCGGACTTTGAATAAGTGTGGATGCGGCGGAATCGGGATTGGCCTTTGCCGGGGCACTGGCTGCCGCCTCGTCGGCTTTGGTCTTCACCTGCGTCAGCACATGCGGGATGCGTTCCGGCCGGGTGAAGACATCGAACTCTTCGCCGCGCACCAGCGCAACGAGCGTCATGCCGGCGGCTTCAGCCGTACGAACCGCCAGCGCAGTCGGGGCAGAGACGGCAATGAGCATCGAAGCGCCGATGATCGCGGTCTTCTGGACCATTTCGATCGAAACCCGGCTGGTGATGACAACCGCGCCGCTCTCGCCGTCAACACCGGCCCTGCAGAGCGCGCCAGCGAGCTTGTCGAGCGCATTATGCCGGCCAACATCCTCACGCACCGCGACGATGCCCTGCCCCGGCACATAGAAGCCTGCCGCGTGCACCGCACCTGTTTCGCCATGAAGCGGTTGGCGCCGCGACAAGGAGGTCATGGCATCGGCGATCTCCTGCGGCGTCAGCGTCAGGCGCACCTTGTCCACCGAAGCCACCGGCTTCAACGCCTGCTCGATCGATTCAATGCCGCACAGCCCGCAGCCGACTGGACCCGCCATGCGGCGGCGACGGTCCGTCAATTCCTGCCCGGCTTCGGTCGCAAGACGCAGCTGGACGTCGACACCCTCATTATGTTCCTCGACGGCAATTTCGCTGATCTCGCCAAGCTGCGAAACGATCCCTTCGGAAAGGCTGAACCCAACGGCGAAATCCTCCATATCGGCGGGAGTCGCCATCATGACTGCGTGGGTGGTGCCGTTATAGCTGAAGGCAATCGGCGTTTCCTCGGGCACAATCCGGCCTTCCACCGCGTAGCTGTCATCCGCGCCTTTGCGGCGACGGATGATGCGCGGGACGGAAAGCCGGGTCGGCCGCTCGCTCATTGCTATTCCGCCGCGTCGAGCGTCGCCGCAATCCGGCGGCTTTGGCGCGCCTGCTCGTCATACTTGACCTGCCAGTCGCTGGGCCCGTTCGATACAGCCACCTGCACCGCCGTGACCTTGTATTCCGGACAATTGGTTGCCCAGTCCGAAAAGTCCGTGGTGATGACGTTGGCCTGCGTCGAAGGGTGATGGAAGGTCGTATAGACGACGCCGGGCGACACACGATCGGTGATCAGGGCGCGCAGTGTTGTCTCGCCGGAACGGCTTGCGACCTTCACCCAATCGCCATCGCGCACGCCGCGCTGCTCGGCGTCGTGCGGATGGATCTCGAGGCGGTCCTCTTCATGCCAGACGACATTGTCAGTCCGGCGCGTCTGCGCACCGACATTGTACTGCGACAGGATACGCCCCGTCGTCAGAAGCAGCGGGAAGCGGGGCCCGGTACGCTCGTCAGTCGCGACATATTCTGTACGGATAAATTTGCCCTTGCCGCGCGCGAAGCCGTCAATATGCATGATGGGCGTGCCGAGTGGCGCCTTCTCGTTGCACGGCCACTGCACCGATCCCTCTCTTTCGAGAAGCTCATAGGATACGCCGGCGAAGCTTGGCGTCGTCAGCGCAACTTCGTCCATGATCTGCGACGGATGCGTATAGTTCCAGTCGAGCCCCATCGCCTTGGCGAGGTTTTGCGTAACCTCCCAGTCAGCATAGCCGTTGAGCGGGCTCATCACCTTGCGCACGCGGTTGATGCGACGCTCGGCGTTGGTGAACGTCCCATCCTTTTCGAGGAAGGTCGAACCCGGCAGGAAGACGTGGGCGTAGTTGGCCGTCTCGTTGAGGAAGAGATCGTGGACGACGACGCACTCCATTGCGGCGAGACCCGCCGCAACATGCTTGGTGTCCGGATCAGACTGGAGGATATCCTCGCCCTGCACATAAAGCCCCTTGAAGCTGCCATCGACAGCGGCATCGAGCATGTTCGGAATGCGAAGGCCGGGTTCATCCTGGAGCTTCACCCCCCAGAGCTTGTCGAATATATCGCGGGTCGATTCGTCCGAGATATGGCGGTAACCCGGCAACTCGTGCGGGAACGAGCCCATGTCGCAGGAACCCTGAACGTTGTTCTGGCCGCGCAGGGGATTAACGCCAACGCCCTGGCGTCCGATATTACCGGTCGCCATGGCAAGATTGGCGATGGCCATAACCGTCGTCGAACCCTGGCTGTGCTCGGTAACGCCGAGACCGTAATAAATGGAGCCATTGCCGCCGGTCGCGAAAAGGCGCGCAGCCTGGCGCAGCATTTGCGGGTCGACCCCCGAAATCTGCTGGGTGGCTTCGGGGCTGTGTTCCGGCGACGAGACAAAAGCTGCCCAATCCTGGAATTCGTCCCAGTCGCAGCGCTCGCGGATGAACCGCTCGTCAAACAGCCCTTCAGTGACGATGACATGCGCCAGCGAGGTGACGACCGCCACGTTGGTGCCGGGGCGCAGCGGCAGATGATAGGCGGCCTCGATGTGCGGGCTGCGGACAAGATCGATGCGGCGCGGGTCAACGATGATCAGCTTCGCGCCCTTGCGCAAACGCTTTTTCAAACGCGAGGCGAAGACGGGATGTCCATCGGTCGGGTTGGCACCGATGATCATGACGACATCGGTATGCTCGACGCTGTCGAAATCCTGTGTGCCGGCCGAAGTGCCGAAGGTCTGTTTCAGGCCATAGCCGGTCGGCGAGTGGCAGACGCGAGCGCAGGTATCGACATTGTTATTGCCCAAACCGGCGCGCACCAGCTTCTGCACGAGGTAGGTTTCCTCATTGGTGCAGCGCGACGAGGTGATGCCGCCAACGGAGTTACGGCCATACTGGTACTGGATGCGGCGAAACTCGTTGGCGACGTGCTTGTAGGCCTCGTCCCAGCTGACTTCGCGCCACGGATCGCTGATCTTTTCGCGGATCATGGGGTTGAGGATACGGTCCTTGTGGGTCGCATAGCCGTAAGCGAAACGGCCCTTGACGCAGGAGTGACCGCGATTGGCCTTGCCGTCCTTCCACGGCACCATACGCACCAGTTCTTCGCCGCGCATCTCGGCCTTGAACGAGCAGCCGACGCCGCAATAGGCACAGGTCGTCACCATCGAATGCTCGGGCTGACCGATCTCGATCACCGACTTTTCCGTCAGCGTCGCCGTAGGGCAGGCCTGCACGCAGGCGCCGCAGGATACGCATTCGCTTTCGACGAAACTGTCATGCGGGCCAGCGGCCACGCGGCTGTCGAAGCCGCGGCCCTGGATCGTCAGCGCAAAGGTGCCCTGCACTTCCTCGCAGGCGCGCACGCAGAGCGAGCAGACAATGCATTTCGACGGATCATAGGTGAAATAGGGGTTGGACTCGTCCTTGGGCAGCCACTGGTCATTGGCGACAGTCCCCGCCCTGGCAAAAACGTGGTTTTCGCCCTCATAGCCATAGCGAACATCCCGGAGACCGACGGCGCCGGCCATGTCCTGCAACTGGCAGTCGCCATTGGCGGCGCAGGTGAGGCAGTCGAGCGGGTGATCGGAGATGTAAAGCTCCATCACGCCCTTGCGGATATCCTTCAGGCGCGACGTCTGGGTATGGACGACCAGACCCGGCATCGCGGGCGTTGTGCAGGAAGCGGGCGTGCCGCCGCGACCTTCGATCTCGACGAGGCACAGGCGGCAGGAACCAAAAGCGTCGACCATATCCGTGGCGCAGAGCTTTGGAACCTCGATGCCGGCTTCCATGGCGGCGCGCATGATCGACGTGCCCTCCGGCACAGTCACCTCGTTTCCGTCGATGGTCAGAGTGACCAGCTTTTCGGACCGCGAGGCGGGCGTGCCGTAATCGATTTCATGAATCAGGGACATTGTCTTCTCCTATTCCGCAGCCTGGGCGACAGGCGCCGGCCGGAAATCTTCAGGAAAATGCGTCAGCGCGCTCATGACGGGATAGGGCGTGAAACCGCCAAGGGCACAGAGCGAGCCGAACTTCATTGTATTACATAAATCGGTCAGAACCTTGATCTGTTTTTCAGGTTCGACATTGGCCGCGATGCGGTCCACCACCTCGACGCCGCGCGTCGACCCGATACGGCAGGGCGTGCACTTGCCGCAGGATTCAACCGCGCAGAATTCCATGGCGAACCGCGCCTGCTTCAGCATGTCGACCGTATCGTCGAAAACGACGAGACCGGCATGGCCGATAAGGCCGTCCTTCGCCGCGAACGCCTCGTAGTCGAAGGGCGTATCGAAGAGTTCGCGCGGGAAATAGGCGCCGAGCGGACCGCCCACCTGCACCGCCTTGACGGGGCGGCCACTTGCCGTGCCGCCGCCAATATCATCGACGATGTCACCGAGCGTCAGGCCGAATGCCGTTTCGAAAAGGCCGCCATGCTTGACGTTGCCGGCGATCTGCAGCGGGATGGTGCCGCGCGACCGGCCCATGCCGAAATCCTTGTAGAAGGTGGCGCCCTTGTCGAGAATGACCGGGACCGAGGCCAGCGAGATCACATTGTTGATGACGGTCGGACGGCCGAAAAGGCCCTTATGGGCGGGAAGCGGCGGCTTGGCACGAACGATGCCGCGGCGACCTTCAAGGCTTTCGAGCAAGGCAGTCTCTTCGCCGCAGACATAGGCGCCGGCGCCAACGCGCACCTCCATGTCGAAGGCATAGGGCGATCCGAGCACCGATTTTCCAAGCACGCCCGCCCGGCGCGCGACCTCGACCGCCTCGTTCATCACCGCGACCGCATGCGGATACTCGGAGCGTATATAGACATAGCCCTTGGTCGCACCAGTGGCGATGCCGGCGATCGTCATGCCCTCGATGAGGACAAAAGGATCGCCTTCCATGATCATGCGGTCGGCAAAGGTGCCGCTATCGCCTTCATCGGCGTTGCAGACGATGTATTTTTGCGCGCCTGCGGTGTCGAGCACGGTCTTCCACTTTATGCCGGTCGGGAAACCTGCGCCGCCACGGCCGCGCAGTCCGGATTCCGTCACCTGGGCGACAATTTCGGCCGGTGCCAGCGTAAGCGCGTTTTCCAGGCCCTTGAGGCCGTCGTGGGCACGGTAATCCTCAAGCGAGACGGGATCGATAATGCCGCAACGAGCAAAGGTCAGCCGCGTCTGTCGCGCGAGGAACGGCAGCTGATCCGTAAGGCCGAGCCAGAGCGGATGCACCCTGCCCTCGCCCATCCCGTTGTCCAGCAATGCCGGTACCTCCGACGCCTTGACCGGACCATAGGCCACGCGGCCGGATAGCGTTTCGACCTCGACCAAAGGTTCAAGCCAATACATGCCGCGCGAACCATTGCGCACGATGCGGGCATCGAGACCGCGACTGTCGATTTCAGACTGCAGAGCTTTTGCAACCCGCTCGGCGCCGAGCGCGAGCGCACCTGAATCGCGCGGAACGTAGAAGGTCACGGTCATAGCCGCACCTCCGTCATGATCTCTTCAAGCCTTTCTGCGTCAAGGCGACCAATGACTTCACCATCGAGCATTGCCGAAGGCGAGCAGGCGCAAAGACCGAGGCAATAGACCGGTTCGAGTGTTACGGCGCCATCAGGAGTGGTGCCATGCCAGTCAATCCCGAGAAGTTCGCGGGCGCGATCGGCCAGCGCATCGCCGCCCATCGACTGGCAGGATTCAGCCCGGCACAGTTTCAAAACGTGCCGCCCGGCCGGATGATCGCGGTAGTCATGATAGAATGTGAAAACGCCGTGGACCTCGGCGCGCGAAATATTGAGAGCGCTGGCAATGATCGGCAGCGTTTCCCTTGGAACATAGCCGAACTCAGCCTGCAACTCGTGCAAGATAGGAAGCAGAGGACCTTCTTTGCCCTTCAGTTGATCGATAATGCCTATCGCCCTTTCGGCGATATCGGTACTTGCACTCTGCATACTGTGCAGTGCCCTCCCTCATGTTTCTCCCTGTTCTTTAGAACAGATCAAATATGGCATTATATATCAATATCGCAGTCTCGTCATTCGATAGAAGATTTCTATCAAACCATATCCAAGCTTTGCGCAAGGGCCCGCGCTTCGTGCAGAAGCGCCGAAACCAGCGGCGTGTGCGGTTCGCGGTCGGCCGCAACGAGCCCGACAAGGTGGCGCGCATCGGGCTCGACAATGGGGATGGCGCGGATCGGTTCGGCAAATCCGAGCGTCTCGGCAAGGTTGAGCGGCATGATGCTCGCCCATTTGCCCGTACGGATATGCGAGAACAGCACGATCATCGAATTCGATTCGAGCGTCGGATGCACCTCAATTCCCGCCTCTTGCAAATGCTTGTTGATAAGGCGGCGGTTCTGCATGTCCATGGTGAGCAGGCAGAGCGGCAATTGTCCGACCTCCCTCCAGGTGACGGACTGCCGGTCGGCGTGGGTACTCCCGGCTGATGTAATGAGCTGGTAGCGCTCGGTATAAAGCGGCACCGAAGTAACACGCCCGAGTGGCTCATTGTCGAGATAGCTGATACCGACATCGATTTCGAAATTGCTGAGCAGCGTCAGCACTTCAAGCGAAGTGCGCGACGTTACCGAGAACGTCACGTCCGGGTGCTTCTCCCGAAACGGAGTCGTCAGCCGCGACACCATGGCGAGCGCGGTCGGAATTGCCGCGATCTTTACGTGACCGGCAAGTCCAAGGCGGGCGGCGCGCAATTCCTCGCGCATGGTGCGCGTATCGCCAACGATGCGCCGCGCCCATTCAAGAACGCGCTGGCCTTCGGACGTAAGGCCCTTGAAGCGCGAGCCCCGCTGGACGAGAACGACGCCGAGCGTGTCCTCGAGCTGACGGATGGCGGCCGACAGAGTGGGCTGGGTTACGCCGCATTCCTCGGCGGCACGACCGAAATGCCGATGCCGCGCCAGCGCGATGAAAAATTCCAGCTTGTCGATCATCAAGGTTGCTCCTTCGGAGCGAACCTAGCGATGTTGACGTGTCGTCAGCAAGGCAAGTTTTCTGCGGCATACATTTCCGTCAGACGAGGTCGTCCAGATCGACGCGCAGAATAGCGGCAATCTTCTTCATGGCCGACAACCCGCCTTCCTTCTTGCCGTTCTGAATGTCGGACAAATAAGACGGGCTGAGGCCAACCGCCGAAGCAAGTTCACGGTTGGACAGACCGCGATATTCTCGCCAAACCCGAAGCTTGTTCTCACCTGCAAGTATGCGGTCGGCAATTGCTGAGGGAACAAGTTCATCTTCGCCCGAGACAAGCCGGGCTTTTACTTCATCATAGGCGACGAGATCCTGCGCCATCTCCGCATCGTGCACGAGCTTTTCGTAATGCGCGCGCGGCACAACCACCATTTCATCGCCGCTCGGCGTCGTGAAAATCGTCATCTCATTCATAACAGCCTCTATTCATAAATACCGCCGCGCGGTCCAATCTGGAGAATGCTCAGAACGTTACCGTCATCGTCAAATATGACACGCCAGTCACCTACGCGTAGCCGATAGCCCGTCCTCCCCTGAAGCCGGACAACATTTGCCGCCTGCGCGCCAGGATTCGACGCATATTGCTCGATTTTCAATCGGATGCGTCCCGCAACATTCACAGGCATACGCGAAAGTGCTTTCAGCGCAGACCGACTGTATTTAATTTCTTTCAGAACAATATTATCAAATGGCGATCAAAGTTTCAACTTAGAATTCACTCGTAGAGAATAGTCGGGCAATTTCAAACAGTCAGGAATTTGCGGACCTCCGGCCGGTCGAGGCTCGGCGCGTCGCCGGAATGTACGATCTCGCCGCGATCCATGATGTAGACGTGGTCGGCGAGTTCGCGGCAGAAGTCGAGATACTGCTCGACGAGAAGGATGGCGAGGCCCGCCTGATCGCGCAGAAACTGGATAGCGCGGCCTATATCCTTGATGATCGATGGCTGGATACCCTCGGTCGGTTCATCGAGCACCAGCAATTTCGGCCGCGTCACCAGCGCACGGCCGATTGCCAGTTGCTGCTGCTGGCCACCGGAAAGATCGCCGCCCCTGCGACCCAGCATCGTCTTCAGCACCGGAAACAGCTCGTACACTTCCGCGGGCACGGTGCGATTGCCGCGTGAGGCGGCGGCAAATCCGGTTGCCAGATTTTCACGGACGGTGAGCAGCGGAAAAATCTCGCGGCCTTGCGGAACGAAGGCAATGCCGGCGCGGGCACGCTCGTAGGACGGCTTCCGGTCGATCGGCGCGCCTTCGAAGCGTATCGATCCCGATGACAGCGGGTGCTGGCCGACGATGGCGCGCAGCATGCTCGTCTTGCCGACTCCGTTGCGGCCGAGAACGCAGGTGATCGACTTCGGCTTGACCTCCAGCGATACGCCGCGCAGCGCCTGAGCGGCGCCATAGTGGAGAGAGGCATTTTCAACGCTGAGCATGATGTTCCTATCGTCCGAGGTAAACTTCAATGACGCGCTGGTCGTTGCTGACATAGTCGAGCGAGCCTTCCGCCAGAACCGAGCCTTCATGGAGGCACGTGACCTTGACGTCGAGTTCGCGCACGAAATGCATGTCGTGTTCGACCACCAGCACCGAGCGCGTCTTGGCAATTTCGCGCAGGAGCTTGGCGGTTTCCGCCGTTTCAGCATCCGTCATGCCCGCGACAGGCTCGTCGACGAGCAGCAGCTTCGGATCTTGCGCGAGCAACATGCCGATCTCCAGCCACTGCTTCTGGCCGTGGGAGAGATTTGCAGCCAGCCAGTCCCGCTTGGTGTGCAGCCGGATCGTGTGAAGAATGTCGTCGATCCGTTCCGCCTCGTCGGCGCTTTGGCGATGGAACAGCGCCGAGAAGGCCGAGCGCGGGCCTGCCAGCGCAAGAACAAGATTGTCCTCGACGGTATGGCTTTCAAAAACAGTCGGCTTCTGAAACTTGCGTCCTATGCCGAGAAGGGCGATTTCCGCCTCGTCGTGGCGGGTAAGGTCGATCTCGCCCTTGAAATAAACGTCGCCCGTGTCCGGGCGGGTCTTGCCGGTGATGATATCCATCATCGTTGTCTTGCCGGCGCCGTTCGGGCCGATGACTGCGCGCATTTCACCGGCCTGGAGCACGAGCGACAGATTGTTGATGGCGCGAAATCCGTCAAACGAGACCGACACGCCATCGAGATAGAGGAGTGTATCCTTGGCTTTCATGGTCTACTCCGCTGCCTGGGGTTCGGCGATCGGTGTCGCACGTTCTGTTGCCGGGGAGCCCGGTTCGCTGCGCTTGCGAGCGATGCGGTCCTTTCGCTTTGTCTGCCATGTGCCGTAAAGGCCGAGTATGCCCTTCGGGAGGAACAGGGTGACGAGGATGAAGAGCGCACCGAGCGCGAACAGCCAGATCTCCGGAAATGCCGCGGTGAAATAGGTCTTGCCGAAATTGACTAGCACCGCGCCGAGAATTGGCCCGATGATGGTGCCGCGGCCTCCCACGGCAACCCAGATCACCGCTTCGATGGAATTGGCAGGCTCGAATTCGGAGGGATTGATGATGCCGACCTGCGGCACATAAAGCGCGCCTGCAATGCCCGCCATCATGGCGGAGACCGTCCAGACGAAGAGCTTGTAGCGATCGACCCGATAGCCGAGAAAGCGCATGCGGCTCTCCGCGTCGCGCACGCCGACGAGGACCTTGCCGAGTTTGGAGCGGACAATGAAACTGGTTACGAATACGGCAAGCGCCAGGAACAACGCCGTTGCCGCAAACAGCATCGAGCGCGTGCTGTCGGCCTGGATGTTGAAGCCGAGAATATCCTTGAAATCGGTGAGGCCGTTATTGCCGCCAAATCCCATGTCGTTGCGGAAGAACGCAAGGAGCAAGGCATAGGTCAGAGCCTGGGTGATGATCGACAGGTAGACGCCGGTGACACGCGAGCGGAAGGCTAGCCAGCCGAAGCCGAAGGCGAGAACGCCGGGGACCAGCACAACCATGAGCGCCGCGAACCAGAAATGGTTGAAGCCGTGCCAGAACCACGGCAGTTCCTTCCAGTTGAGGAACACCATGAAGTCGGGCAGCACCGGATTGGCATAGACGCCGCGCGGACCGATCTGGCGCATCAGGTACATGCCCATCGCATAGCCGCCGAGCGCGAAGAATGCGCCATGGCCGAGCGAAAGGATGCCGCAGAATCCCCAGACGAGATCGAGAGCGACCGCCAGCAGGGCGTAGGTCAGGTACTTGCCGATCAGCGACACGAGATAGGTCGGCACATGCAATGCCGAGGTCGGCGGCAGCAGCAGATTCGAGAGTGGCACGAGGCAGGCCAGCGCCACCAGCAAGGCGATAACGATTGCACCGCGACGATCGACATGGGTGAAAAACCACTGCGTGATCATGCCTCGATGGCCCTTCCCTTGAGTGCGAAGAGACCACGCGGACGCTTCTGGATGAACAGGATGATCAGCACCAGCACGAGGATCTTGCCGAGGACGGCTCCCGCAAAGGGTTCGAGGAACTTGTTGGCTATGCCCAGCGACATCGCGCCGACCAGCGTTCCCCAAAGATTGCCGACACCGCCGAAGACGACGACCATGAAACTGTCGATGATATAGCCCTGACCCAGGTTGGGGCTGACATTGTCGATCTGGCTCAGCGCCACGCCGGCAATGCCGGCAATGCCGGAGCCGAGGCCAAAGGTCAGCGCATCGACCCAGGGCGTCCTGATGCCCATGGCGGAGGCCATGCGCCGGTTCTGGGTAACTGCGCGCATGCGCAGCCCGAGCATCGTCTTTTTCAGCACCAGCTGCAGCACCGCGAAGACCGATAGGGCAAAGACGATGATCCATAGGCGCGACCAGGTGAGCGTCAGGAGACCAAGATCGAACGACCCTGCCATCCATGATGGGTTGCCGACCTGAACGTTTGAGGCGCCGAACCAGGAGCGGATCGCCTGCTGCAGGACCAGCGAAATGCCCCACGTCGCAAGCAGGGTTTCCAGCGGACGGCCATAAAGGAAGCGTATTATGCCGCGCTCGATGACGACGCCGACGGCGCCCGAGACGATGAAGGCCGCAGGCAGCGCAATGAGCAACGAATAATCCAAAAGGCCCGGCGCCGAGGTGCGGATGATCTGCTGCACGACAAAGGTGGTATAGGCGCCGATCATGACCATTTCGCCGTGGGCCATGTTGATGACGCCCATGACGCCGAAGGTGATCGCCAGCCCGATCGCCGCAAGCAGCAGCACGGAGCCCAGCGACAGTCCGTAGACGATATTCTGGATGCCGTTCCACAAGGCGAGCTTGCTGTTGATGCTGTCGATCGCCGAACGCGCGGCGTCGCCCACAGGGCCGTCGCTAGTTTGGAGCGGCGTCAGGAGTCCCAGTGCGTCGCGGCTGTTGCCGGCGGTGACCTCCGCAATTGCCGCGATCTTGGCGTCATCCGGCGCGGTGGAATTCAGCACCGCCGCAGCTTTTGCCTGCTGCATCACGGCCTTGATCCCGCTATCTTTTTCCGCCGCGATGGCCTGATCGAGCAAAGCAATGGACTCGGGATCGCGGGTCTTCAGAATTGTTTCGGCGGCGGAGCGTCGTTCTGCAGGATTGTCGCTCATCAGCGTGAGGCCGCCGATCGCCGCGGCTATATCGCGGCGCAGACGGTTGTTGACCTTGATCTTTTCCGCGGCATTGCGCGGCACGGGTGCAAGCTTGGCACCCGTCAGGGGATCGCTGGCGGCATAATCCGAGCCATCGCGTTTGCCGATGAAAACCGCCTTGTCCGCCTTGACGATGTAGAGATCCCCGGCCGTAAGCGCGTTGAGGATGGCGGATACGCGCGCATCGCCGGTCTTGGCGAGGCCGGAAACCGCCTTCGTCGTCTCGTCGAAATTTTCTGCAGCAAGGGCCTGGATGAGCGGCCGCAGCGTGGCATCGTCGACCGTTTCAGCCCGCGCCTCCATTCCAGGCGCAAACACCCCCGAGAGCACAAGGAATACGGCCAGCAAGCGGATCAATTGCATAAAACAATCCTGGGTACGAGTATCGTCGGAGTGGCTCCACCCCCACTTGCGCGGAGGTGGAGTGGCTTCGGATGTGCCCCAAACCGAAGCCGGGTAGGCATTAGTTGGTCACGCCGCCGCACTTGCCGCTGACGACGTTGAAATTGCCGCACGACATCGGCTTGCGCCAATCGGAAATGAGGTCCTTGGAGCCTGGCAGGTAATCGGACCATTCGTCGCCGACGACGAGACCAGGCGTCTGATAGACAATGTCGAACTGGCCGTCGTCCTGCACTTCGCCTATCAGCACGGGCTTTGTGATGTGGTGGTTCGGCATCATCGTGGCTGATCCGCCGGACAGGTTCGGCACCGACACGCCGACGATCGAATCGATCACCGCATTGGAATCCGTGGTTCCGGCAGCTTCAACTGCCTTCACCCACATGTTGAAACCGATATAGGTCGCTTCCATCGGGTCGTTGGTCACGCGCTTGTCGTTCTTGGTATAGGCGTGCCATTCCTTGATGAACTCGGCATTGGCATCGGCGTCGACCGACTGGAAGTAATTCCAGGCGGCAAGGTGGCCGACCAGCGGCTTGGTATCGAGACCCGCAAGTTCTTCTTCACCCACCGAGAAGGCAACGACGGGAATGTCTTCCGCCTTGATGCCCTGGTTTGCGAGTTCCTTATAGAAGGGTACGTTCGCATCGCCATTGATGGTCGAAACGACTGCGGTCTTCTTGCCGGCCGAACCGAATTTCTTGATGTCGGACACGATCGTCTGCCAGTCGGAATGGCCGAACGGCGTGTAGTTGATCATGATGTCCTCATCCTTGACGCCCTTGGCGTTGAGGTAGGCCTTCAAAATCTTGTTCGTGGTCTGCGGATAGACATAGTCGGTACCGGCGAGCACCCAGCGCTCGACACCCTCTTCCTTGGCAAGATAATCGACGGCAGGGATCGCCTGCTGGTTCGGCGCGGCGCCCGTATAGAAGACGTTGCGGGAGCTTTCCTCGCCCTCATACTGGACGGGATAGAACAGCATGGAGTTGAGCTCTTCGAAGACCGGCAGCACCGATTTGCGCGACGATGAGGTCCAGCAACCGAACACGGCGGCGACCTTGTCCTGCTCGATCAGCTGGCGGGCCTTTTCGGCAAAGAGTGGCCAATCCGACGCCGGATCGACGACCACCGCTTCGAGCTTCTTGCCAAGCACGCCGCCCTTCTTGTTCTGCTCGTCGATGAGGAACAGCATCGTGTCCTTGAGCGTGGTTTCGGAAATCGCCATGGTCCCGGAAAGGGAGTGCAGGATGCCGACTTTGATCGTATCATCCGCAGCTACGGCAGGCGAGAAAGCCAGCGCCGCGCCCATGGCCGCGGCCGCAAAAGTCTCGATAAATCTGGCTGTTAGACTGGACATTCAGGTAAACCCCTCTTTTTGGTTGTGTGTACCAAGGGATTAAAAGCAATGAGTGTGCCAACTCCGGCAGCCGCATCGAAAATTATAAATTCTTCAAATTTATCGGTATTTTAGCGCCTGCGCCCGGTTATCCGGCTTGCAGGCGCGAAGTTTGAGCGTGGCAAATACCCGACACTTCCGCTTATACTTTAGTCATATCCGCACGCGTGATGAAAATTTAATCATCGTTGGGCAACAGCGATGCTTTTCAGATGGCGTTGACCATCGTTTGATGTATGGTGAGGCGACTTTCACAGTTCCCAGGGACATAAGATGGATATCCGTCAAATCGACGAAGGCTACGCCGTGAGCGGCCAGATTTCACCCGACGACGTGCGCGATCTCGCCGCGGCAGGCTATCACACGATTATTTGCAACCGCCCGGACGGCGAATCGGCCGATCAGCCCAACTTTGCCGAGATCAAGAACGTTGCCGAAAAAGCGGGCATAGCGATTTACTACGTCCCTGTCGTTTCAGGGCAATTGACACAGGACGACGTCGGCGCGATGGCGCGCGCGCTTGACGAGGCTGAGGGTCCCGTCCTCGCCTATTGCCGCTCGGGCGCCCGCTCGACCAATATTTACGGCATCGTCCAGCAGCAGAAGGGCTAACCAGATGCTCCCCATCGCTGATCTTGGCGCCGATGAACTCGACGCCCTGCGCAACCGTGTCCTGCGCGATTACGAAGCCTTCCGCGCCAAGGGGCTGAAGATCGACATGACCCGCGGCAAGCCGAGCCCGGAACAGCTCGATCTTGCCAATGGCATGCTGGTTCTTCCAGGCAATGGGGACCACTACAGTGAGGCAGGCGAAGATGCCCGCAACTATGGCGGGCTCCAGGGTCTTGCCGAAACCCGCGCATTGTTCTCACCCATGATGGGTGCGTCGGCCGATCGCATCGTCGTCGGCGACAATTCGAGCCTTGCCATGATGCATGATTGCTTGCTCTGGGCGATGGTGAAGGGCGTACCGGGCGAAATGGAGCCCTGGTCGCAGCAATCAGGTTCGCCGGCCTTCATCTGCCCGGTTCCCGGCTACGACAGGCATTTCGCCATCTGCGAGGAATATGGCATTCGCATGCTCCCCGTCCCGCTAACCGGGCACGGCCCCGACATGGATATGGTCGAGGAACTCGTCGCCGATCCCGACGTCAAGGGCATATGGTGCGTTCCCAAATACTCCAATCCCTCGGGCGAAACCTATTCGACCGAAACGATCGAACGCCTTGCAGCCATGCGAACCGGTGCCCCCGACTTCCGCCTGTTCTGGGACAACGCCTATGCGGTGCACCACCTGACGACAGAGCGGCATGAGATCGCCAACATTATCGAGCTCTGCGCGCAGGCCGGCCATCCCGACCGCGCCTTCGTCTTCGCATCGACCTCCAAGATCACACTCGCCGGTGCGGGGCTCGCCCTGTTCGCATCGTCAGCGGCAAATGTGAAATGGTATCTCGCCCGGGCCGGCAAACGCACCATAGGGCCAGACAAACTGAACCAGTTGCGGCACGTGCGCTTTCTGAAGAGCATGGAGGGTCTGGCCCGGCATATGGATGCGCACCGCGCCCTCATCGCGCCGAAGTTCAATTCGGTCATCGAGGCGCTTGAAACCCGCCTCGGCGGCACTGGCGTTGCGCGGTGGACGAAGCCGGATGGCGGCTATTTCATCTGCGTCGACGCCATGCACGGCACCGCGCGCGACGTGGTAGAACTGGCACGCGAAGCCGGCGTGGTTCTGACCCCGGCAGGCGCCACCTCTCCTTACGGCCGCGATCCCAACGACAGCACGCTGCGCCTTGCTCCGACGTTTCCATCACAGGAAGAGGTGCGTCTCGCTTCTGAAGGTATCGCGCTGTGCATCCTCCTTGCCGCCGTGGACAAGCTCATCGCACAGCGCGAAGGCGGCGTCTAAATCCTTTGCCCGACGTCGACCCGGTTGCCGTCCGGGTCGGCGAAGACGAAGGCGCGCTGGCCATAATCCTGGTCTTTCAGCGACTTGATGATACGAACGCCCTTGGCTTCGCAGACCGAAGTCCATCCGACGATAGTGTCAGAAGAAGGCCTGGATACCGGTCTGTGCCCGGCCAAGGATGAGCGCATGCACGTCGTGCGTGCCCTCATAGGTATTGACCGTTTCGAGGTTCTGGGCGTGGCGCATCACATGATAGCCGATCTGGATGCCGTTGCCGCCGTGCATGTCGCGCGCCATCCGGGCGATGTCGAGCGCCTTGCCGCAATTGTTGCGCTTGACGAGGCTGATCATTTCCGGCGCGACCTTGCCTTCGTCGAACAGGCGACCGACACGTAGGGAGGCCTGCAGGCCAAGCGTGATTTCCGTCTGCATGTCCGCGAACTTCTTCTGGAACAGCTGGGTAGCCGCGAGCGGGCGGCCGAATTGCTTGCGGTCGAGCCCGTACTGGACGGTCCGCTGCCAGCAATCTTCGGCGGCGCCGAGGACGCCCCAGGAAATGCCGTAGCGGGCGCGATTGAGGCAGCCGAACGGGCCCTTGAGCCCGGAGACGTTGGGCAGCAGATGCTCCTCGCCGACAACGACCCCGTCCATGACCACCTCGCCGGTGATCGAGGCGCGCAGCGACAGCTTGCCACCGATCTTCGGCGCGGAAAGGCCCTTCATGCCCTTTTCGAGGACGAAGCCGCGGATCTGACCGTCATGGGCGTCCGACTTCGCCCAGACGACAAAGACATCGGCGATCGGCGAGTTTGAAATCCACATCTTCGAGCCGGACAGGCGATAGCCGTCAGCGACCTTCTCGGCGCGGGTTTTCATACCGGCAGGGTCGGAGCCCGCATCGGGCTCGGTGAGGCCGAAACAGCCAATCCATTCGCCGGAAGCGAGCTTCGGCAGATATTTGCGGCGCTGCTCCTCCGAGCCGTAAGCGTAAATCGGGTACATGACCAGTGACGACTGCACGCTCATCATCGAGCGATAGCCGCTGTCCACGCGCTCGACCTCGCGCGCGACGAGGCCATAGGCGACGTAGGATGCACCGGCCGTGCCGTATTCTTCGGGAAGCGTCACCCCAAGAAGCCCCGACTCGCCCATCATCCGGAAAAGCGCAGGATCGGTCTTTTCTTCCAGATAGGCCTCTTCGATGCGCGGGAGAAGTTCGCCTTGCGCGAATGCCCGTGCACTGTCGCGGATCATCCGTTCGTCTTCGGTCAACTGCTCTTCCAGGAGAAAGGGATCAGTCCAGACGAAGGACGGCTTGGAATTGGCCATAATTGTTTTTCCTCCTTAGATGTGAAGCAAGACCTATCATCAAATCCAATCCGATGACCAGATGCTTTGCCGGCCGATTTTTCCGGGGATGCCGGCGCTCCACGGATTTCGCGGACGCGGCGAATCCACTATAGATTTTGCAATGCCCATCAAGCAGCTCACCGAGACCATTATCAACCAGATCGCAGCCGGCGAAGTCATCGAACGTCCGGCAAGCGTGGTCAAGGAGCTCGTCGAAAATTCGATCGACGCGGGCGCAACGCGGATCGAGGTCGTCACCGCCGGCGGCGGCAAGAACCTTATCCGCATCACCGATAATGGCTCGGGCATTCGCTCCGACGAACTTGCCCTTGCGGTGGCGCGCCACTGCACGTCGAAACTCACCAATGATGTGCACGATATTCGCGCCCTTGGTTTTCGCGGCGAGGCCTTGCCCTCTATCGGATCCGTCTCGCGCCTGTCGCTGAAATCACGCACGTCCGAAGCGGATTCCGGCTTCGAGATCAGCATCCATGGCGGCCGCCAGGACGGGCCGCGCCCGACGCCGATGAACGGCGGGACGATCGCGGAAGTGCGCGACCTTTTCTTCGCCACGCCAGCCCGCCTCAAATTCATGAAGACCGACCGGGCCGAGGCATCGGCGATCAGCGATGTCGTCAAGCGTATCGCCATCGCCTTTCCGCATATCCGCTTTTCGCTTGCGGGCAGCGACCGCACGCCGATCGAGCTGGCGGCGACCGGCGCGGGATCGACAGGAATGCTGGAGCGGATTTCTCAGGTGCTCGGCAAGGAGTTTCCCGAAAATGCCATTGCCATCGATGCCGAGCGCGATGGCGTGCGCCTGACCGGCTTTGCCGGCATCCCTGCGTTCAACCGTGGCAACAGCCTGCATCAGTTCGCCTATGTCAATGGCCGACCAGTGCGCGACAAGCAAATCTGGGGCGCAATCCGCGGCGCCTATGCCGATGTGATCGCGCGCGACCGCCATCCAGTCGTCGTCCTGTTCCTCAATCTTGATCCGGCGCTCGTCGATGTGAATGTGCACCCGGCCAAGGCGGATGTGCGTTTTCGCGATCCGGGGCTTGTACGCGGCCTTATCGTCGGGGCAATCCGCGAAGCCCTCGGTCAATCCGGAATCCGGGCCGCAACCAGCGGCGCCGAGGCGATGCTGCATGCTTTCAGGCTTGGTGGCGCAGAAGGCAAGCGTGCTGCCCCGCTCCATCAGAATTGGCGGGGCAACGCTGCCGTCAATCAGAATTACTCCGTTGAACAATCCCCATACCGTCCGTTCGAAGTCGAAGGCGCCCTCGCCGCCGACACCCGTGGCGGATTTGCCGAACCGGCACAGCCATTCCTCTATGATGTTGCGCAGGCCGTGGCCGCCGACGCACGCGGTGCGGCCACGGAGGCTCCAATGGAATTGGTTTCCACGCCCCTCGGAGCCGCACGCGCGCAGGTACACGCCAACTATATCGTCGCGCAGACCGAGGACAGTCTTGTCATTGTCGACCAGCATGCCGCGCATGAACGTCTTGTCTATGAGGCACTGAAAAACGCGTTGCATTCACGGCCGCTACCGGCCCAGATGCTGCTCATCCCCGAAATCGTCGACCTGCCGGAAGAGGATGTCGAACGGCTTGCCGCCCATGCAGAAACGTTGGCACGTTTCGGCCTCGGTATCGAAGCCTTTGGACCGGGTGCGATCGCCGTGCGCGAAACGCCGTCCATGCTTGGTGAGATCGATGCGCAAAAACTCGTCCGCGACCTTGCCGACGAGATCGCCGAGCACGATACATCGAATGGCCTGAAAGGCATTCTCGACCATGTCGCCGCTACCATGGCCTGCCATGGCTCGGTCCGCTCGGGACGGCGGTTGAAGCCTGAAGAGATGAATGCACTCTTGCGCCAAATGGAAGCAACGCCGGGCTCGGGCACCTGCAATCACGGTCGGCCAACCTATATCGAACTCAAGCTCAGCGACATAGAGCGTCTTTTCGGGCGGCGATAAGGGGCTTTCAATCGCGCAATGCTTGACCACCTGCGGCTCTGAGCCGTAAATGAACATTCAATGGACTGGAACATCGGCAGAATATGAACAGATTTGAAGGACCCGGCTCGCGCGAAGCCAAAATTCGTTATCTCGACGGCGACTTTCAGGTCCTGTCGCCGGGTTCCTATGTACTTTGCGCCGTTACCTCGGAAAAAATTCCGCTGGACGAACTCAAATATTGGAGCGTCGCGCGTCAGGAGGCCTATGCCGATGCGCGCATTTCGCTCGAGCGCGAGCTTCAGGTGAACCCCGACCTGCGCAGTCGAAGCAAAGGCTGAGAGATATGCTGACCGGCCGCGCAACCCTGTTCACTCTTCTCGCGGCTGGAATTCTTGTGAGCGGCTGTACCACCGATACGGCCAGCAATGCGCCGGCGTATACCGGCCCGGTAAAGACAATTCGCGGCTATCTGCAGGGACCGCCATGGGCACGCCTGACTGCAAGCTCAGTGGTGTTCGTCACTGCTTACGACGCAAGCCGGGGTAATTCGGCTCCAATGCTGCGGCTGGCCCGCACCAGCTTTACGCTGAACAGAAACGGCACATTCCCGGTCGCCTATGAAATCAGGGTTCCGGCGGCAGCCTCGACCCGCGTCGCGCTTGGCGTCGAAATCACCCGCGCCGGTGGAACACTGTTCTCTAACGACCGGCTCTATAGCCAGACCACGGGAACGAGCCTTAATATTCCGATGCGCGAAGCGCCTCCGCGGATCAACCGGAGGTACCCCGGCATTCTATGATGCATCCCGGCGCCGGTGACGGGCGCGATCGCGCGTTTCCCGTATGATGCGAGCAGGTGCGCCGGGCTGGTTGAAAACGAGTTCCACCTCCAAAACCGAGGTACGGCCGGCAAACGCCTTTGCCTCCTGGCTGCCGTCGAGAAGCCTCACCAGGTCTTTGGCTGTTGTGACCGGCGTCAGGTTTTCCCGATCGGCTGCTTCGGCGAGTTCGGCGAGGTTTTCGTCCGTATACGGGTGATGGTCTGGAAAGGCGCGCGTTTTCTCAACGATGCCGCCCGCTTCGCGAAGCGTCGTGAAAAACTTGGACGGATCGCCTATGCCGGCGAAAGCCAGTAATCGTTTGCCGGCTATCTCAGATGTCGATATCGGCTTAAGAACTCCTTCATAGATCGGTTTTGCCGCCCGCGCCGCATTGCGAATGACCCGGTCGGCGCCGTTCGCTGTGCCGATCTTGAGCACCGCGTCGGTTCGCACCAGTTGGTCGATCAGCGGCGCGCGCAAGGGTCCTCCCGGCAGGACATGGCCATTGCCCACGCCGCGGTCGGCATCCACCACCATCAAGGCAAAATCGAAATGCAGGCGGGCGCTTTGAAAGCCGTCATCCATGATGATGAAATCGCATCCGGACTGCTGCAATGCCTGTGCCGCGGCAAAGCGGTCGGACGTGACGATTACCGCCGCGTGCCGGGCGAGCAACAGTGGTTCGTCGCCGACAAGACGGGCGCTGTCATGTTCTGGATCGACACGATGCATGCCCGAAAACGCGCCGCCATAGCCGCGCGAAACGATGCCTGGCGTCAGCCCGGCGGCGATTGCTGCCCTCGCAAAAGTGATTGAGGTCGGGGTCTTTCCCGCACCGCCAACGGTGAAATTGCCGATGCAAAGCACCGGGACCGGAACGGTGGGAGGCTTCGCCCGCCTTATGCGGCGCCCGGCCACGCTGCCGTAGACTTTGGAAAACGGGCTTAGCGCCCAGGCCCGCCAATCCGGCTTTTCCCACCAGAAAGGAGGGGCCTCACTCATCATTTCCAGCCGCCTTCGCGATTGCTGAGCCGTGCCTGCAGAACGAGCGGCTGGATGAAAGGTTCAAGTGCGGTCAAGGTGCGATCGAGCGATCCGCGCATGTCCTCGACGGTCTTGAGGCCAGCGTCGATCATGACCTGGCGTTCTTCCGGATTATTGAAGAGATAGTTGACCGCGCCCGCGAGCATATCCTTGTCGCGCACAAGTTTCGCCGCGCCATTCTTGATCAGGCGCTGATAGGAATCGCGGAAATTCTGAACATTGCGCCCGGAGAGGATCGCGGATTTGAGCATGGCCGGCTCGAGTGGATTCTGCCCGCCTTGCGCGGTCAGCGACCGGCCGACGAATGCGATCTCCGCGAGGCGCAGATAGAGGCCCATATCGCCGATCGTATCGCCGAGATAGATATCCGTATCGGGCTCGATCTGATCCGCCTTGCTGCGCAGCGCCACCTTCATGCCCATTTTTTCGATTGCCTCGGCGATCTCCGGCGCACGATCCGGATGGCGTGGCACGATGATTGTCAAAAGATCGCGATGGCGCGCTTTCAGCATGTGATGCACCTGCGCAACGATCTCTTCTTCGCCCTGATGCGTCGAAATCGCGGCCCAGGTCTTGCGGGTGCCGATCATGCGCTGCATTGCGGCAAGTTCGGCATGGTTCACGGGCGGTACAGCCGTGTCCACCTTGAGGTTGCCGGATACCGTCACCGGCCTTGCGCCAAGCGCCCGAAACCTTTCACCGTCGATATCAGATTGGGCAACGACGTGGGCGAGATTCTCGAACAGGGCCTCGGCAATCGAGGGCCGCTTGTGCCAGCTGGCGAAGGAGCGATCGGAAAGACGCCCATTGACGAGCACCTGCGGAACCCGCCTGGTGCCAAGTTCAAGGATCGTCATCGGCCAAATCTCGGATTCGCAGATGATGGCAAGATCAGGCTGCCAATGGGTGAGGAAGCGGTCGACGGCGGGCTTCAGGTCGAGCGGCACATATTGATGGATGACGCGGTCGCCGAGGCGCTCCTGCACCATCTTCGCCGATGTAACCGTACCGGTCGTCAAAACGACATGGATGTCCATGTCGACGATGGCTTCGACAAGCGGAGTGACAGCCGACGTTTCGCCAACGCTCGCCGCATGGACCCAGATAAGCGGACCGGATGGGCGGGCAACGCTCGCCACACCGTAGCGCTCGCCCTGACGGCCACGCTCCTCCTTGCCCTTGCTGGCACGGAAGGCAACATACGCGCCGACAATGGGAAATGTTGCCGCGCCAATCCAGCGATAGGTGCCAAGCACCAGGCGTGCCCATCTTTCGCTCATGCCGCGCCGTCCACGAGTTCATGCACGCGCTTGGTGTTCGCGTTCAAACTATTGGTCAATTCGACACGCTTGGCTTCGAGCATTGCTTCATCTGCATCTTCGGGAACAAAGATCGGGTCGCCGACAATCAACCCCGATTTGCCGAATGGCAAGGGAATGGTGGTCTTGTCCCAACTCTTCTCCAGAACTTTTCTGCGGGTGGTCAGGTAGCAGATCGGCAGGATCGGCCGTCCGGAAAGCTTGGCCAGCAGAATGACGCCGGGACCGCTATCGCGCGGCGTTCCATGCGGAATATCCGCGATCATCGCCGCGGTCTTGCCTTCCGCCAGCGCTTTTTTCAAAACGAGCAGTGCCCGTGCCCCCCCCTTTTCCGTCCCTTTCGAGCGGTCTCGACCGCCCGAGCCGCGCACGATCTCCACGCCGAAGCGCTCGGCAACGCGGGCATTGAGTTCCGCGTCCTTGCTCTTGGAAAACATGGCGACGAAGCGCACGCCGCGCGGCATAAGGAATGGCGCCATCAAATGCTGGCCGTGCCAGGCAACGGCGATAAACGGCTCGCCCCCGCGTTTCATATCTTCGAGATCCGAAGACCCCTTGAGCCGGGGATTGGTCAGATGCACCAGCCGGAAGAACTGCGTAATCAACCATACGATCATGCTGCGGACGATCGGCGAATTCGCCAGCGGGCCGCGCACCGACCGCCAGAACCGCTTGAGCGCTCCAGCTTTGCGGCGAGGCGCTTTGGCCGTTGCTGAATTCTGGTCAATCATGTCGATCTTTGTCCGACCACGCGCACGCGGTCAGTCCGCCTTGCCCGTGGCAGGATCCAGCAAGCGATGCATGTGGACGATGAAATAGCGCATATGGGCGTTGTCCACCGTCGCTTGCGCCTTCGACTTCCATGCGCGCTGCGCCGAGGCAAAATCCGGATAGATGCCGACAATATCGAGCTTGTCGAGGTCGCGGAACTCGACACCGCCGAGTTTCTTCAGCTCACCGCCGAATACAAGGTGAAGCAGTTGCTTTTGATCCGAAGTGTTTTCGCTCATGTGCCTGTCCAAATGATCGAGAAGGTTGCTGACTGTTTATCCGAACGCGGTTTCGGCGACAACGTCCAACATGTTATCCATGAGCAATCCGCTTGCGGCAACGAGCGCGCCGTGGCGATAGTCGCCATTGCTGGTGTCGGTAAGACCGTAGGTAAGTGGCTTTCCGTCCGCGGCGACGACCCGGCCGCCGGCTTCCGATAGGATGAGATCGGCCGCTGCAAGATCCCAGTCATGCGAACTTGGCCGCACGAAAGTGCCCGCGATATCGCCGCGCGCCACCATGGCGATCCGATAGGCGAGCGAGGCGACGTACGGCATGTGTTCGATGGAGGAGAGAAAGTATTCCGGCAGCCGCTTGATGAAGGCCGAGGGACCGGCCACCTTATAGGGAAGGTGCTGGGCCTGGACATGAATGGCGGCGCCGTTCTGCGTCGCCCCGCCGCCTGGCGTCGCCATGATGATTTCGCTGCGGGCCGGGCAGTCGAGAACGCCGGCGACCGGCCGGCCGTTTTCGATGACGGCAACGCTGACACACCAGACGTCGGCACCTTCGATGAAGGCCCGCGTCCCATCGATCGGGTCGACGACGAAGAAGCGCTCTCGCGGCGAAGCGGCGCGTTCGTCCTGGGTTTCTTCCGAAATCCACCCGTAATCCGGGCGGGCCGTCAGCAGCATGTCCTTCAGATACTTGTCGGCGGCAAGATCGGCCTCGGTTACCGGCGAGTTGCCGGTTTTCATCCAGACCTGCGGCGCCTGCCGAAAGTAAGACAGAGCGATCCGGCCTGCGCCCTCGGCGGCCTGCCGGATCAGTTCCAGGTCTTCAAGATTGAGCTTACTTGCCGGCAAGTGTCATGCCTTCGATTACGAGTGTCGGGCTGGCAATGCCGAAATTGCGATCGATATCATTTGCCGCAGTGAGATTAAGGAACATGTCCTTGAGATTTGAGGCGATCGTCACTTCGCTGACCGGATAGGCGAGTTCGCCATTTTCGATCCAGAAGCCCGAAGCACCGCGGCTGTATTCGCCGGTGATCATGTCGACACCATGGCCGAACAGTTCGGTAACGTAAAAACCGGTACCAACATCGCGCATCAGGTCTTGCGGCGACTTCTCGCCGGGTTCGATGGAGAAGTTCGTCGAGGCGGGCGTGACTGTCGAGCCGGAACGCACGCCCCTGCCATTGGTGGCGAGGCCAAGTTCCTTTGCTGTCGAGGTCGACAGGAACCAGTGTTTCAGCACGCCATTCTCGATCATCGTCAAGGGAACGCCCTCGATGCCCTCGCCGTCAAACGGGCGCGAAGAAGAACCGCGCACCCGCAACGGGTCGTCGTTAACATTGATCGCTTCGCTCAGGATCTTCTCGCCCATGCGATCCTTAAGGAAGCTTGTCTTGCGTGCCACCGACGCGCCATTGATGGCGCTGGCAATATGGCCGGCAATACCGCGGGCGACGCGAGGGTCGAAAACGACGCTGACGCGACCGGTTGCTGCTTGGCGCGCGCCAAGCCGCTTGACCGCGCGCTCCCCGGCCGATCGCCCGATGGCTGCAGCGTCTTCAAGCGCGTCATAGAAAATGCGCGACGAAAAATCATAGTCGCGCTCCATGGCGGTGCCGCTGCCGGCGATTGCGCTGACGGAGCGGGAAAAACGCGATCCCACATATTGTCCGGCAAATCCGCCTGATGTGACAAGCACGAGCCCGCCCATTCCAGCCGATGCGGAGCCGCCACCCGAATTGGTAACACCCTCGACGGCGAGCGCGGCAGCTTCGGTGGCCAGCGCGGCTTCGGTCAGTTGCGCGGCATCGACGAAGGTCGGGTCGTAAAGATCGAGATCGCGAATTTGGCGGGCAAGATTTTCGGGAGCGGCAAGACCCTCGAAGCTATCGTCCGGCGACACTTTCGCCATGGCGACGGCGCGTTCGGCCAAGGCCTTTGGCTCGGCTCCGCCGTTGGCAGATATGCTGGCAATCTTGCGCCCGACGAAGACGCGCAGGGAAAACTCATCGCTCTCGGAAGATTCGGTCTCTTCGACCTTTCCGAGCCGTACGCTAACGCCCGCGGAACGCGAGCGGGCAACGACTGCGTCGGCCGCGTCGGCGCCTGCTCTTTTTGCAGCTTCGACGAGCGCGGTCGCTTTGTCTAGAAATTCACGGGAGTTCAAAGAGTCGCTCATTTTATACCTGATTATATGAATGATTAGGGTAATTTATCGTATGGTCGCATGCACCCTCCTATATGGTGCAAATTTGCGCCTATCAAGGCGGGCCGAACGAACAATCGGCATTGGCGGCCGTTGATTATTGTCATTCCGCGTCGCTGTCGCCGCCACGATCGGCATAGGTGATCGCCGCGTCAACGGCGCGCTTCAACTCGTCCTTGATCCCAGCCGATTCCTCGAGCACCTGCTGGATTCGCAGAAAATCCAGAACGCCGAATCGTGCCACGCTTGGGCGCAGGAAGATTGCCGGAGCCTGCGTACGCAGGCGGGTCGCGATGATCGATTGCATCATCAATTGGCTGGCACCGAACATGGCCTCGATTGACGAGGGGGATCTGCCGATATCGCCTTCCGGTCCGCCGACGACATCGACGGCGATGACGAACCGCGCCTTGTCCATCAAATGATCGAAGGGAACGGGATTATAAATGCCGCCGTCGATCAGGATACGGTCGTCTCGTCGCACTGGCCGGAACAAGGCGGGGATCGCGGCGGAGGCGGCGACGGCATTATAAAGATCGCCCTCGGCCATCACGACCTCGCGCTGTCCGTAGAAATCGGTCGCGGTGACGCTGAGCGGGATCACAAGTTCCTCGAATGTTTCGGGAATGCGGCCGGGAAGGAAATGCTTCAAAACCTTTTCGATGTTGAACTGGCCGAGGCGAATGCCGCCGCCAAACATCTCGCCGAAGCTTGCCGGGCGCAGCTTCCACAGGCGCGCTGCAATCTCACCACGTTTGGAGAGGATCGCGACCGCGTATTCACGAATCTCGAGCCCGGACATGCCTGCCGCCATACCCGCGCCCATGATCGCGCCGATGGACGATCCTGAGATCGCGGCAGGCCTTATGCCAAGTTCGTCCAGGGCTTCAATGACGTTGATATGAGCGATGCCGCGCGCCCCGCCACCGCCGAACGCGACGGCAAAGGTCGGCTCGCGCGGGGTTTTACTTGCGCCTGTCGACCCGTTTGCCTGATCAAGTTCGCGCGCGACCATCGGTCCTTTTCCTATGAAAGCGGTGGGCCGACGATCAGGATCGCCGGGTCCGTCAACAACAGTTTCCTGGCCGCAGCCTTTACCTCATCCAAGGTCACGGCATTGATGAGATCGGCACGCTTGTCGATGTAGTCGCGGCCTAGGTTCTCATCCTGCAGGCCAACCAGTGTGCTGGCGACGGCCGAGGAGGAGTCGAGATTGTTCACCGCATAGGACCCAACGAGATATTTCTTGGCTTCTGCCAGTTCCTCCTCGGTTGGCCCGTCCTTGGCCATCTTTGCTACTTCTGCCTTGAGGATTTGCAGCGTTTCGCTGGCCCGATCGGCCCGCGTTGCGGTCGAGATCATCAAAGCTGCCATATGATCGCGGTTGGCGAGATTGGAACCGGCCGAATAGGCAAGCCCGCGCTTTTCCCGCACCTCATTATAGATGCGCGATGAGAACGTCCCGCCGCCGAGGATATGGTTCATGATGTAGGCGGCAAAGAAGTCTGGATCCTTGCGCCTGACACCCGGATAGACCATCGAAATGGAGGTCTGGGGCAGTGCATAATCGACCTGGGTGGTCTTGCCAAAGGCAAGTTTTGCATCGCTGACCGTCGCGAGCTGGGCTTTCTCGGGCAGATCGCCGAAGACCTTGTCGAGGAGCGGCTTCAGCTCCTCCGGGCTGATCGATCCGACAACGCCGACAATCAGATTATCCCGGGCAAAGTTCCGCTTGTGAAATGCAGCAAGGTCGTCGTGAGTGATGCTCGTGAGACTTTGCTCCGTGCCCTCCGATTGACGGCCGTAGGGGTGGTCGCCATAGAGTGCCTCGGCGAATTTGCGCCCGGCAATGGTGTTCGGATTGCGCTCCGAAGCCTTGATGCCGGCGATAACCTGCTGGCGAATGCGGTCGATCGGCGCCTGATCGAAGCGCGGGTTGTTGACGGCCAGCGTCAGCAACTCGACGGCCTCATCGCGCTTGTCGGACAGCATGCGCATCGAGCCGGTGATACTGTCGTCATCGGCGTTGAAACTCATCTCGGCACCGACATCGTCGAGCTTGTCCTGGAACGAATTGGAATCGAGGTCGCCCGCGCCTTCGTCAAAAAGCCCGGTCATGAGGTTGGCAAGGCCGTCCTTGCCTTTCGGGTCCTGTGCGGAACCACCCTTGAAGGCAAAGCGCATGGACACGAGCGGCACGAAGTCATCCTGTACCAGCCAGGCGCGTATGCCCTTCGGCGAGACCACTTCCTGGATCTCGACCGCATAGCCCGGGACGACGGCAACGAGGAACAGCAGGAAAGTTGCAGCGAGCCGTCTCGTGATTGGGGTAACGGCGCGGATCATTGGACGACTCCTTCGGCGGGCGCTTGCGGCTGTTCCTGTTCGGCTGTACCGGGCGCCGCCTCCCCATCGGCGGGCACGTCGGGCTTGCCGTCTTCGGGCATGAGGTAGCTGGTAACGGAACGGCCATCGACGAGATAGCGCTTGGCCACGGCCTGGATGTCCGCGACCTTCACAGCCTTGATGCGATCCGGCCATTCCTGGATATCCTTGATGGTCTGGCCGGTCGAAAGCGTCGAACCATAGATGCGCGCCATTCCCGCCTGGCTGTCCCGGGCAAAGATCATGCTTTTCAGGAAGCGATTGCGCGCCTTTTCGAGTTCATCCTCGGTGACGCCATCCTTGATGATACGGGCGATTTGCGCATCGATGCCGGCCTCGACATCGCTCAGGGTCGCATCCCCGCGCGGCGAGCCATAGACGCCGAAACTGCCGTCGTCGAGCGATCCGCCCTGATAGAAGGCGCCGGCGCTTGCTGCCGAACCATCCTTGACGACCAGGGCCTGATAAATCCGACTGCGCGAAGACCCACCAAGGATTTCGCTCAGAAGGTCGAGAGCCTCCGCCTCGCCCGGCTTGGCGTTCGTATAGGAGGGTGCGAGCCACATCTTCTGGAAGCTCGGCTGCGACACGCGCGGGTCGGCAAGTGAAACCGTGCGTTTGGTATTCTGTTCCGGCTCCTGCGGCCGGTCGCGCTTGCCCGGCTCCGCCCGGCGCGGCACCTTGCCATAGGTCTTTTCCGCCAAGGCTTTGACGGTTGCGGGATCGACGTCGCCAGACACGACAAGGGTCGCATTGTTGGGCGTGTAATATTTCACGTAGAAGGCCAGCGCATCCTTGAGATTCAGCTTTTCCATCTCATGCAGCCAGCCAATAACCGGCATGCGGTAAGGGCTGTTCTGGTAGAGCGTGGCGTTGACCTCTTCGGCAAGCAGGGCGCCGGGATTGCTGTCGGTGCGCGAACGGCGCTCCTCGAGCACGACGTCGCGCTCGGTTTTCACCACATCGTCATTGAGGATCAGATTCTCCATGCGGTCCGCCTCATAGGTCATGACCATTTCGAGGGCCTGAGGCGACACTTGCTGGTAGAAGGCGGTGTAGTCATAGGAGGTGAAGGCATTTTCCTGCCCGCCGATCTCAGCGACCTTGCGGGAAAACTCGCCGGCCGGATAGGTTTTGGTCGCCTTGAACATCAGGTGTTCAAAAAAATGTGCAATGCCCGATTTTCCGGGTTCTTCGTCGGCCGAACCGACGTGGTACCACAGCATATGGGTGACGACCGGCGCCCGATGATCCGGGATAACCACGACTTCGAGCCCGTTGTCGAGATAGAATGACGAGACGAGGTCATCCTTGCTTTCAGCGGTCGCAGGCGTTTGCACGGCAGTTTCAGCCTGGGCAGGGGCATAAACGCCCGCGCCGGCGAGCGCGCCGGTTAAAACAAATGCCGCAAATGTGCGGCGTATAGTCGGGATCATTGAAATCGGTCCAGTACTGTTGTTCAGGATTGCGATACAATCCCGCTGTTTACGTCTTCAATGTGACAAGCCGAATGATTGTTCCGCCATACGGACGTTCCTCGACAACCGAAAAACGCGCATCGAGTTCGACCACGGCGTCGGCCTCCTCTTCGAGGACCAGCAGCGTGTCGCTTTTCAGCCAGCCGCCATCAAGGGCCGACTTGAATGCCAGTTCGCCAAGGCCTTTCGAATAGGGCGGATCGGCGAAGACCAGATCGAAAGGCTCGATTGTGCCGGCCTCACCGAGTTTGGTTGCATCGCGGCGGAAAATCTTGGTATTGCCGAGAAGGCCGAAGGCTTCGACATTGGTGCGGATCAGTCCCCTGCCCTCGGTCGATTCCTCGATGAATACGCAATAGCGCGCGCCGCGCGACATGGCTTCGAGGCCGAGAGCGCCGGTGCCGGCGAAAAGGTCGAGGACACGCGTCGCCTCGAACTTTTCGGGATAGTTGTGCACCAGAATATTGAAGAGGCTTTCGCGCGTACGATCCGTCGTCGGCCGGATCGCATTCGAAGCCGGCGTTGCGAGTGAACGTCCGCGAAATCTGCCGCCGACAACGCGCACGATCAGCCCCGCGGCTTGTTGCCACGCGGCGGACGCGAACCACCCGGACCGCCCGGCCCGCGACGCCCGCCGCCACCCGGTGCATCGCCGCGCGGCTTGCCTCCGCTGTAGGGACGATCGCCGGACTTTGCCGGGCCGCGTGCGGGCTTGCCGCTCGCGCCATAGGGCCGGTCGGCGCGGGCGGGCCGCTCCGACTGAAATGACTGGTCGCCGCGCTGCTCGCGCTCTTTCATCTCGGCACGTTCGCGCTTGCCGGCACGGGGTGGCCGCGCGGGGCGTTCGCCCTCGGTCCGGCCAGCACCGAATGCGCGCTTCGGCTTCTCCGCGCCCTGATCGTCATTGGCAAATGGCCGGGGCGAATAAGGCCGGCGCTTTTCCTCGCCGCCCGGTCGGCTGCCGAACGAGCGTTCTTCGCGCGGGCGATCGCTGCGTGCGCGCGGCGCGCCTTCATTCGAACGCTGGGGCCTGTCGCTGCGGCTTTCGCCGCGCTTCTCTTCCGTTCGTGCCTTGGGCTTGCCGAGCGGGCGCGCACCGGGCGCCATCCAGACATTGGCGGTACGGCCGGAACGCGTGGGGATTTCTTCCTCTTTAGCGCCACGGCCGGGCTTCGGCCCTGCTGCACGCGGCGGGCGCGGCTTGCGGTCTTCGTCGCGCGGGGGGCGGGCCGGCCGCTCGCTGCGATCGGTCGTCAGGCGCGACAAGGATTCCTCGCGCTTTTCGTCGGCGGTCTTGCGCGGCGGCCGCCGTTTGGCGACTGGCGCGCTCGATATCCACTCGGAAGAGCCGCGCGTCGGGCGCTCGCGCGCATCGCTCACGGGCTGCGCCAATTCACCCTTTACAGCATCGTTGGAGAAAACGTTGATGATCGGCGCATCGAAATCGGCGCCGGATTCCTCGATCAGCCGTTCACCGAGCTGATCGCGCAGCGTGCGGCCGTTCATCTCTCGCACGGCGCCTTCCGGAAGGTCGCCAAGCTGGAACGGGCCATAGGAAATGCGGATAAGCCGGTTCACCGACAGACCGAGGGCACCGAGCACATTCTTGACTTCGCGGTTCTTGCCTTCGCGCAGCCCGACCATGATCCACACGTTCGAGCCCTGTTCGCGTTCAAGCGTTGCTTCGATCGCGCCATAGAAAACGCCATCGACGGCAATTCCGTCCTTCAGGCCGTCGAGCTTTGCCTGCGTGATCGAGCCGTGGGCGCGCACGCGGTAGCGGCGCAGCCAGCCGGTCGACGGCAATTCGAGCGCCCGCGACAGACCGCCATCATTGGTGAGCAACAGCAGCCCTTCGGTATTGATATCGAGACGGCCAACGGAAAGAACGCGCGGCATATCCTTCGGCAGCGATTCAAAGACGGTCTGGCGACCTTCCGGATCGCGATTGGTCGTAACCAGGCCGGCAGGTTTGTGGTAGAGCCAGAGGCGCGTCCGCTCCTTTTCCGGCAGCGGCTTGCCATCCACTTCAATGCGGTCGCTGCGCTTTACATTGATCGCGGGGCTGTCGAGACGCCGTCCGTTGACGGATACGCGGCCCGCGGCAATCATCGTCTCGGCTTCGCGGCGCGAGGCTATGCCGGCACGCGCCAATCGTTTGGCGATACGCTCGCCCTCTTCCGCTACAGCCGCGGCATCGTCGAATTTGCGCGGCGCGGGGCGCCCGCCACGGGACGAACCCGCGGGCTTCTTGTCGAAGCTGCGCTTTGCAAAGGGGCGTTTGCCGCCCTTGTCATTGTCATTTGAACTTGTCATGGAGTTAAGCCTTTCAGCAGGGCTCACTACCAGCTATGAGGTTGGCTTGCGAGCAAATTCTGGATTGCGGGGCGGCGTGACGCAAAAAACTGACCCGATGGGCCTGGCACTCACCGAAGCGAAAAGCGCCGAGATGCGCGGCGAAGTTCCTATCGGCGCGGTCATCGTCAAGGATGGCGCGATCCTCGCAAGCGCCGGCAATCGCACGCGCGAGCTCAACGATCCAACGGCACATGCAGAGATGCTGGTCATCCGCGAGGCCTGCCGCGCCTTGAGCAACGAACGGCTCACGGGCTGCGATCTCTATGTGACACTGGAACCGTGCACGATGTGTGCGGCGGCAATTTCCTTTGCCCGCATCAGGCGCCTTTACTATGGCGCGCAGGACATCAAGGGCGGCGGCGTCGAGAATGGCGCGCGGTTCTATGCGCAGCCGACCTGCCTCCATGTTCCCGAAGTCTATCCAGGTTTCCGGGAACAGGAGGCCGAAGACATGCTGAAGGCGTTCTTTCGCACCAAGAGGCTCTAGCCTAGTTCGCGGGCAACCTGATCCTTGCCGAAAAATCCGGCGCACTATCGGCGGCCATGGCGCGCTGATTGATCGACGCTTCGCGGATGACTTGGTCCAACGGCTTGGAATGATCGATCGCGCCAAGGTCATAAAGGTAACCCGGCAGATAGCCGGAAAAGACAATGCGATAGTCGAGAGGAATTCCGGGCGCGATCGCCCGTGCCATGCTGAAGATCACCGTCGTGCAATTGGCGGTGATCGTATTGTAGAATTTCGCCGTCGTCGCCAGATGGTTGGCGCTGTCGAGGTAAGACAGGAACAGCGCCTGGCGCGTTTCCGGACTGAGGTTGACCTGGTAGCGGTAGACGTCTTCCTTGCGCACATTGGTGCGCAGGCGGATGATGTCACGCTCGTCCGCTGCAATCATCGCCAGCTCGAACTGCTTGAAGAAGCCGCCGATCTCCGAGAACTCCTCATGGCGCTCCTTGCGGATTTCGGCCGAGAACACCACGTGCTCGCCATTGTTGAAACCGAAGCTCACCAAAGTGTGGGCGATCGCCGGGTTCGACCAATAGGAAAGAAAAATGTCGACGGTCGCAAGATCATCCAGCGTGTAGGTGCGCACTTCCCAGCGCGGAGTGTAGTCGGTCGTTGTGCGCCATTCGAAGTTGCGCACGTTTGAAAGCGTCACATAATTGCCGGTGAGCGTGCCCGTCACCGTCTGGGCAACATCATCCGCCCAGATCCGGGTGAGCGACGGCTTGATCGTACCCCACCAGTAGCCGAGCCCGATCATGATCGGGATCAGGACGATGAGCGCGCGCCAGACACGGCCCTTGAATTCCAGCCAGAGTACGGCGAAGGCGATTGTCACCCACAGGATCAGGCAGCCGATGGTCGCTGCAATACCAAGGGGCAGTTGATACCAGAGGGCCAGCCCGCCCCAGAGAAATGCCAGAAATGTCAGGAGGATGAGAAGGACTAACCCAAGAAATCGCAGGATGAACAATTGTTACGGTCCTCGACTGGAGAGGCGATGGATCCCTTATAAACGAAAACGGCGGATCGAAGCATCCACCGTTTCAGCAAACTATTGCAGCAGTATGAACGTTTCTCGGCACAGGACCGCGTGCGAACGCATCAGTTCCAGGGGATGAGGTTGCTCCAGCTGAAGCCCTTGCTCTTGCGGGCCGCGGCCTTGCGCTCGCGCTCTTTCTTGGCCTCGTCTTCGCCGAGCTGATCGGCGGCGGCGGTTGCCGCCGGCTGACGATATTCCAGCGGCGGTTCGCTCAGATAGCGGCGGTTCGTCGGCGATCCGGCGGTTGACGCCATCTTGCGGGCGCGGAAATCTGCGCCGACATCGGTCTTGTTGCCCTGGTTGGCCGGGACCTTGTCGTTGAAGAACCCGTATTCGGTCCTGTTGCTCGCAGACTTGGACGTGACCGGATCGGGGGCTACTTCCGGCACAAACTCGGCGTTGTTCTGGTTGGCCGTCGCAGTGTCGCGGATGCGCTTGCGCCGCTGCTCGGGCGATTCTGGCCAGGCCGGATTTCCGGCGGTCTCGACCGCATCCTGCGGGGCGGGCAATTGCATTGGCTTGCCGGTCGCCGGGCGAACGAGTTCCGGACGCGGATTGTAGGCAATCTGGTTGCTCTTCTTGGGACCCAAGGCGGCCATGTTGGCGACGTCGTCAAGCAGCTGGGTGCCGGCGGACTTGTCCGTACCATAGGTGGGTGACGAGACGCAGCCGCCAAGCGCAAGCGCGCCGACCATTGCACCAAGAACCGTTATGCGTCCGTTCAAATTCATCCTTGCAACTTTCCAGAGATAAGCCGGGCAGCATATCTGCCAATCAATTTTGCTTGATCAATGCCCTGCCTTAGAAATCAGGCAGTTCAATGGCAGCCTTTTATATGAGACCGGTTGTATTTAGCAAGCCAACAGGATTCTCAAGCAAATCAACGGCGGGGAGAACTTGTCTCCCCGCCATTCTATACATCAGGCAACGAGCTTTCCGAGCCGGGCCAATTCGTGCAGCGCCGCCGCGTCGCGGGCCGAAACGTCGGGATAGGCCGAATCGGAACCGACATCATGGGTATAACGCCATGACCGCGCGCATTTGGTGCCCGTCGCGCGCTCAGGGACAACTGCGACGCCCTTGACGTCATCCGTGACAAACGCATTGGCCGGTCCGGCTTCACCCTTGATCGTGATCGCGCTGGTGATGCAGATCTCGGCCATGTCGATATCCTTGACCGCCGCCAGCAGTTCCTTGTCGGCGATATAGACGACGGGAGCGGCTTCGAGCGACGAGCCGATCCGCTTGTCAGCGCGTTCGAGTTCGAGCGCACCCGTGACGACGCGGCGCACATCCTTGACCTTGCGCCATTTGGCGGCAAGCTCGTCATTTCTCCATTCGGCCGGCGTCGGGCGGAACTGTTCCAGATGCACCGAAACCGCATCCTTGTGCAGGTCGAGCCAGGCCTCCTCCATGGTGAAAGGCAGCATTGGCGCGAGCCATGTGACGATGCGGTCGAAAAGGTGCCTCACGACCTGCAGCGCTGCCTTGCGGCGGACGCTCGAGGGCGCGTCGCAATAGAGCGCGTCCTTGCGGATATCGAAATAGAAGGCCGACAGTTCCACATTCATGAAATCGATAAGCGCGCGGGTGATGCGCTTGAACTCGAAACCGTCATAGCCGGCACGCACCACCTCATCGAGTTCGGCAAGACGGTGCAACATCAGCTTCTCGAGTTCCGGCATATCGGCATGGGGAACCTCGTCGCCCTCATCATGAGCCAGGGTACCCAGCATCCAGCGGATCGTGTTGCGCAACTTGCGATAGGCATCGATGTTGGTCTGGATGATGTTCTTGCCGAGACGCTGATCTTCCCAGTAGTCCGTCGTCATGACCCAGAGGCGCAGGATGTCGGCGCCCGAATCCTTGATCACATCCTGCGGCGTGACCGTATTGCCGAGGGACTTCGACATCTTGCGGCCTTCCTCGTCCATGGTGAAGCCATGCGTGACGAGCGTATTATAAGGCGCACGGCCGCGCGTGCCGCAGCTTTCGAGCAGCGACGAGTGGAACCAGCCGCGGTGCTGATCCGAACCTTCGAGATAGACGTCGGCAGGCCACTTCAAATCGGGGCGATCTTCAAGCGTGAAGACATGGGTGGAACCCGAGTCGAACCAGACATCGAGAATGTCGGTTACCTGCGTCCAAGGCTCGTTCGCCTTTTCGCCGAGGAACCGTTCGCGCGCGCCTTTGGCAAACCAGGCATCGGCGCCCTCGTCCTCGAACGCAGCAAGAATACGGGCATTGACGGCGTCATCCTTGAGGACATTGCCATTATCGTCGGCAAAGACGCAGATCGGGACGCCCCAGGCGCGCTGGCGCGACAGGACCCAATCGGGTCGATCCTCGATCATGGCGCGCAGGCGGTTCTGACCGCCCGCCGGAACGAAGCGCGTCTCGTCGATTGCCGCAAGCGCGCGCGAGCGCAGGGTCGTGTGGTCGCCGAGGTCCTTGTCCATGTAGACGAACCATTGCGGCGTGTTGCGGAAGATCACCGGCTTCTTCGAGCGCCAGGAGTGCGGATAGCTGTGCTTGAGCCGGCCGCGCGCAAAAAGTGCGTCGCGCGCGATGAGTTCTTCGATGACGACCTTGTTGGCGTCGCCCTTCTTGCCGTTGTCGTCAATGACGCGGGCAGCACCGCCTTCGCGATCTGGACCGAAACCCGGCGCATCCTTAGTGTAGTAGCCCGCGTCGTCGACGGTGAATGGGATCACCGACGAGATGCCGCGCGCTTCGAGATCGCGACCGGCGTCCATCCATGCATCAAAGTCCTCGCGGCCATGGCTCGGCGCCGTGTGCACGAAGCCTGTACCCGCATCATCGGTGACGTGGTCGCCAGGTAACAAGGGCACGGCGAAATCATAACCACCGCCAAAACCATGGAGCGGATGGGCAAGCGTCATCGCCGCAAGTTCATCGGCCGTAACCGTGCGCAGCCGCTTGAAGGTCAGTTTGGCTTTCGCAGCCGATTCTTCGGCGAGCGCATCGGCAAAGATCAGCTTTTCGCCGGGACGCGGGCCAAAATCATTCTCCGCCGTTTCGACCTCGAAGAGACCGTAGGCGACACGCGGCGAATAGGCGACGGCGCGGTTGCCGGGGATCGTCCAGGGCGTCGTCGTCCAGATGACGACGGACGCGCTAAGCAGTTCACCATCCATTTTCTCACCGGTCCGAGCAATCATTCTCACTGGAAACTTCGCCCAGATCATATCGCTCTCGATATCCTGGTATTCGACCTCGGCCTCGGCGAGCGCGGTGCGCTCGACCACCGACCACATGACCGGCTTGGAACCACGGTAGAGCTGGCCCGACATGGCGAACTTCAACAACTCGCCGGCGATGCGGCTTTCCGCATGGAAGGCCATCGTCGTATAGGGATTGTCGAAATCGCCTTCGATGCCGAGCCGCTTGAATTCGCCGGACTGCACCTTGATCCAGTGCGTTGCGAACTCGCGGCATTCCTGGCGGAATTCGTTGATCGGCACATCGTCCTTGTTCTTGCCCTTGGCGCGATATTGTTCCTCGATCTTCCATTCGATCGGCAGGCCGTGGCAGTCCCATCCTGGAACGTAATTGGAATCGAAACCGCGCATCTGGAACGAGCGGGTGATGACATCCTTGAGGATCTTGTTGAGCGCGTGGCCGATATGGATATTGCCGTTGGCGTAGGGCGGGCCATCGTGCAGGACATAGCGCGGGCGATCCTTCGCGTCTTCGCGCAGCTTCCGGTAAAGATCGAGATCCTGCCAGCGCTTGACGAATTCCGGTTCCTTGGCGGGCAGGCCCGCGCGCATCGGGAAATCCGTTTGCGGCAGATAAAGTGTCTTCGAATAATCGAGTGTCGTGGCGGTGTCGGTCATTTTTCCAGCTTGTACAAGGCCCGCGCGTGATCGCCGCAGGCAGGGATTTCATGAAAAACATTGAAGCGCAACGGCGCTATCCCGGACCTTCCGCACCACGAAGCTCACGCTTCAGGTCCGCGGGAAGGCCGGGCCAGTAATTCGTATCGTCTGAACAGGTATGGACCTTGCGCAGGACCGGCGATCGCTTTTCATGACCGCGCTTTTAGCAATCACCGCCCGCAGAATAAAGAGGCATGCGCGATTATCTTCGCGGATGCCTCGTGCAATGTTAGAGCTTGAAGTCGAAGCGATAGGTTGCCTGCAGGCCGAAGGTCGCCTGATTTTCCGAGCCGCGCTGCTTGACGATGCTGGAATCGGCCGCCGGGCCCATCAAGCGGTTATATTCGGCATAGGCGCTGGTGGTGATCTTGTCGGTCGTCTGCCAGGTGATCTGGCCGCCGAAGCCGAGCGAATTCAGGCCGCCGCCCGGCGAATACTGACGAAGGCCGGATGCAGCGGATTCGCTGGCGTTTACGCCGTAATATTCCCTGAAATAATCCTTGGTCGCCACCGTTGCACGGGGACCTGCTGAAACGCGTACCGTGTCGGTCAGGTTCTTGAAGGCGTCGATGGCGAAATCGGCGACGACACCGTCATGCGCGCCGATGCCGCGGCGGACCTCAACGCGGCCACGAACGTTCTCGGTCGGATAGAATTCGGCGAAACCGCCGAGTTCGACGCCCCAGTCGACATCGTTGAGACCCTTGAGTTCATCATAGTCGCTGGAATCGCGACCGGTAATGAGCTTGCCGGTAATGCCGGCCCGGAACACACCCGTGTCGATAAAGCCAAGCGACGGGTTGTCGTTGAGCGAAGAAAACTTGAGCGAACTGCCGGGACGGCCTATCGAAATGACCGGTGCGGCCCGGAGCTTGTAATTTTTCGCACCTTCATAATCCGGAGCGACGAAACCCTTGGCACCGAGCGTGATGTACCAATCGCCGGACCACCAATGGTCGCCGCGCGAGCTCTGGGTCTGGTTGTCGGAATAATATTCATCGGCAAAAGCTGGTGCTGCAACGGAAAGGATTATGGCGCTCGCGAGAGCGCTAACAAGGCGAATAGACATGAAATAACTCCGGGGCCTGTCTGGGGGGTGGCAAGCGTACGCGTCAAAACTAATCGAGTGATAGATAAAATTGCATTGAGCAACGTGGTAAACAATTTACCACACTGGCGTCAACTGAATGGAAAAGCAAGAAATGCCTCCGACGCCTCGGATTTCTCCGAGAGGGCGGCAAGTGCCGGATATTCGCCGGCCGCGATCACGTCCGGCAGCATCTCACGGGTAAACCGATAGGCAACGGCGCTCGTAATATCCGCCTGGAGCGGCCGATCTGCGAAGATCCATGGGTCCGCCTGCTGCACTTCGGCTTCCAGCAAACGATACGCATCGGCAAGCTGGCCATGCACGCGATCAAGCCAAGGCTGATGCCGCTTTTCCGAAGGCCGCAGATCGTGCTCATAGACGATCTGGACGCTCTTTTCGCAGGCGGCGAGCGCGAGGCCGATGATCCGCTGCGAGCGCGTAAAATGCGTAATTTCCGCCGGTGTCAGCCCCAGCGCGGGTTCTGCAATGCGCTCGGCATATTCGAGGATCAGGCACGAATCCATCAGGACGACGCCTTCATTCGTCACGAGCGTCGGTGCTTTCACGACCGGATTGATCTTCGAAAAGGCCTCGAAGGCCCGGAAAACCGACAGGGACTCATGGGAAAATGGCAGGTTCAGCATTTTCAGTGAAATTGCTACCCGTCGCACATAGGGCGAATCCAGCATTCCAATCAGTCTCATTCCATCGCTCCCTTATTGTCAGATCATGGGTAAAGCGCCCATCTTCCTCAGTCGAAATTAATCTTCTGGTCCAGCGGCGACAACGGCTTGACACCTTGAAGCAGCGCACGCGCTTCCTCTTCGTCGCGCCGGATCTGCTGCATCATCGGCTCGAGACCGTCAAATTTTTCCTCGCCGCGCAGATAGCCGAAGAAAGAGACGGCGCAGGTTTCGCCGTAAAGATCGTCGCTGAAATCGAACACATATGTTTCAAGCAGCGGCTCGCCATCCGTATCGACGGTCGGCCTGCGGCCAAAGCTGGCGACGCCGTCAAGAAGCGTACCGTCGGCCCGGCGGAAGCGCACCGCATAAATTCCGTGCTTCAAATGGGTCTCGGGCGGAAGCACCATGTTGGCGGTCGGAAAGCCGATCGTGCGCCCCAGCTGCTTGCCGCCGACGACCGTGGCGCGAATGCGGTGCCGGTAGCCAAGGAGCCCGGCCGCCTCGACCACTTCACCTGCGCCAAACAGATCGCGAATGCGGCTTGACGAGATCGCATGGCCCCCCTCGTCACGGAAGGCATCGACGAGCGTGACGTGGAAGCCACGTTCTTCGCCCGCTGCCATCAGGAACGCCGGGCCACCCTGACGGCCCTTGCCGAAATGAAAATCGAAGCCGGCGACGATACGGGTTGCGCCAAGGCCATCAACGAGAATGCGGTCCACAAAGACATCCGCCGTCAATTGCGAGAATTCGCGGGTAAAATTGCATTCGACCACCGCATCGAATCCCAGCGCTTCGAGGATCGATGCCTTCTCGGCGGCGGGTGTCAACCGGTCCACCGGCTGGTCCGGCACGAAAACGCTGCGCGGGTGCGGCTCGAAGGTCAATACCAGCGATGGCTTGCCCTCGGCGCGTGCGGTCTCCAGCGCCCGGCCCAGAACGGCCTGGTGCCCACGGTGCACGCCGTCGAAATTGCCGATGGCGACAATGGCGCCCTTCAGTTCATCGGGCAAATGGGACGGATCGTTCAGACGCAGGATCGGCATATCTTTGTCTCACGCCAGGGCGGGCATCGTCGCAACGGGATTGCTTCCGTGCTTTGCGAGGAACGCGAGAAGCTTCTCAAGGTCGTGGACACCACCCATCGCATAATCCCCGGCATGAATACCGCCGGAGATATAGAGAACATCGATGCCGAAAAGATCGGCACCCTTTATGTCCGTCAGCATGCCGTCGCCGATGGCAAGAACCCGCGAAAGTTCGACAGGGGTGCCGCGCACGTCTTCCGCCGCGGCAATCGCCGCCTCGTAGATCGGGCGATGTGGCTTTCCTGCGATGAGCGTGCGGCCGCCAAGCTGCCCGTAATCGCGGGCAAGCGCCCCGGCGCACCAGATGAGGCGATCGCCGCGCTCGACGACGATATCCGGATTGGCGCAGATAAATGGCAGGTTGCGTGAGCGGAAGCGCACCAGCATGTCGGCATAGTCTTCCGGCGTTTCCGTATCGTCATCGAAGAAACCCGTGCAGACGACTACATCGGCTTCGCGCTCCTCCACCAGTTCCACATCAAGGCCGTCATAGAGGGTTTCGTCGCGCTCCGGCCCGAGATGAAACACAAGGCGGGGCGCGTTGCGGATCAATTCGCGGGTTACGTCGCCCGATGTGACGATCCGGTCATAGGCCGATTCTGGCACGCCAAGCGCATGAATCTGCTCGGCAACGCCGGCAAAGGGACGCGGCGCATTGGTGATGAGAACCACCGTCAGGCCGGCCTGCCGGGCCCGTTGCAAGGCCGCCGAGGCGGGTGCGAAGGAATCGACGCCATTGTGCAGGACGCCCCAGACATCACACAGCAGCACGTCGTAGCGATCCATCAATGCGTCGAGGCGCTGCAAATGTATCATGTCGGTCATGCCGGTCCCTTCAGGCAAAATACTATGCGACGAGAGTCTTGAGACTGTCTCGATTAGCGGATCGTGCCTGACCTGTCACGCCGGTTATGTTTGAAAAAGCTCACGTTGTGCCGTTCGGGGTTTCGGACGGGCACTATCTGCGATTGACACGACCTTTGCCTTCGTCTATCAAACACATGAACACATATTGATATGTTTGCTAGAGGCTTCACAATGTCAGACCCCCATGCCGGCCACGACCACACGCCTAAAGTCACTGCGGGCAACGAGACGAAAATGCTCATTGCACTTGCAATAACTTTTTCATTCATGATCGTCGAGATCGTGGGCGGCCTCATGGCGGGCTCGCTGGCACTGATTGCCGATGCCGGCCATATGTTCACCGATGTGGTGGCGCTGTCACTGGCCTACTTCGCCTTCCGTTTCGGCCGGCGCGCCGCTGATGAAAAACGCACTTTCGGCTATATGCGCTTCGAGGTCATTGCCGGGCTTATCAACGCCTTCACGCTGTTCGCCATTCTCATCTGGATAACGTACGAGGCCATTGAGCGCTTCCGCAATCCCGGCGAAGTCCTGGCCGGTCCCATGTTTATCGTCGCCACAGTCGGCCTTTTAATAAACATGCTGGTTTTCTGGATCCTGACACGCGGCGGCGATACCGAGCAGGTCAACATCAAGGGAGCGGTGCTGCACGTACTGGGCGATCTGCTGGGTTCCGTCGGCACGATCGTTGCCGCGATCGTGATCTACTATACCGGATGGACGCCAATCGACCCGATACTCTCTGTCTTCGTGTCCATTTTGATCCTGCGCAGCGCCTGGGCGCTCCTGCGCAACTCGTTGCATATCCTGCTCGAAGGCGCGCCAGACAATGCCGCACCTGAAGCCATCGAGCAGTATCTAAAGCAGACGGTTCCGGGACTTGCCGCCGTCCGCCATGTCCACGTCTGGATGATCACCTCGGGCAAGCCGCTGGCAACGCTGCATGTGCGCCCCGCTCCGGATACCAATCCGCGGCTTCTGGTCAAACAGGTCGAAGCCGAACTCATGAAGAAGTTCGAGATATCGCACGCAACAATTGCCATCGACTGGCCGGAGGATAGAGCGACGGACGATTGCTGCCTTGGCGATGATCTCCAGCAAGGGCACGAGCACGACCATTCCGGCCATGCACACGACGAGGCGGATCATGATCACAGCGCACATGATCATGCCGCGCACGAGCACGGGCATGAGGGGCACAAACATTGACCTCAACCCCTCCTCTCCCCCCTGAGCTTACAGTTCTCGCCGAAACCTTTCGTCTCCTTGGCGATCCGACGCGGCTGCGGATCCTCCTGTTCTGCCTCGAAGCGCCGCGCTCAGTTGGAGATATCGCCGCGAGCCTCGACCTGTCGCAATCGCTTGTCAGCCATCATCTGCGGCTCTTGCGCGGCGCCCGGCTCGTGCGCGGCAACCGGCAGGCAAAACAGATCTTCTACGAACTGGCCGACAAGCACGTCAGCGACATGCTTGTCGACATGACGCATCACGTGGGCGAAGAAAGCGCCGAGGATTGATGCGGTTGGGGCGCGTGTTTCCGCCTGATTTGCAGCATTGTGTGAATTCTGCCGTTTCGTCATTCGCATTTCACATGAATATGCCATAAAGCGGTTTGTAGATGGGCCCCGGCATCCAAGCATCGCCTCTCCAGGCCATTTTAAATGATGCTTTCCCTTGACTCTTCTTACCGATCCCACTATCTCCGGCCGCAGTTAGCACTCACCCCAAGCGAGTGCTAATACCGCGAATGGCGCTGCCATTCGCGTCATCGTTTTGACACCAACATCAAGGGTTCTAACCATGGCCAAGACCAAGTTCCGCCCGCTTCATGACCGCGTCGTCGTACGCCGCGTCGAATCCGAAGCAAAGACCGCTGGCGGCATCATCATTCCGGATACTGCCAAGGAAAAGCCGCAGGAAGGCGAAGTCATCGCCGTAGGCACCGGCGCTCGTGACGAAGCCGGCAAGCTCGTACCGCTCGATGTCAAGGCAGGCGATCTGATCCTGTTCGGCAAGTGGTCGGGTACGGAAGTCAAGATCGGCGGCGAAGACCTGCTGATCATGAAGGAATCCGACATTCTGGGCATCCTCGGCTAATCGCCGCGCATCCCGCAATCAACGAATTTAGATCAAACCGGGTTTAATCCCAGGAGAGATAAAATGGCAGCCAAAGAAGTAAAATTCAGCCGTGATGCGCGCGAGCGCATGCTGCGCGGCGTCAACATCCTTGCCGATGCAGTAAAGGTAACGCTCGGCCCGAAGGGTCGTAACGTTGTCATCGACAAGTCCTTCGGCGCACCGCGCATCACCAAGGACGGCGTCACCGTTGCCAAGGAAATCGAACTCGAAGACAAGTTCGAAAACATGGGCGCGCAGATGGTCCGTGAAGTCGCTTCGAAGACGAACGACATCGCCGGCGACGGCACCACGACCGCTACCGTTCTCGCCCAGGCCATCGTTCAGGAAGGCGGTAAGGCCGTTGCAGCCGGCATGAACCCGATGGATCTGAAGCGCGGCATCGACCTTGCTGTTGCCGAAGTCGTCAAGGACCTCGTCAAGAAGGCCAAGAAGATCAAGACCTCGGAAGAAGTTGCCCAGGTTGGCACGATCTCTGCCAATGGCGAATCCGAAATCGGTGAAATGATCGCCAAGGCGATGCAGAAGGTCGGCAACGAAGGTGTCATCACCGTCGAGGAAGCCAAGACCGCCGAGACCGAACTCGAAGTCGTCGAAGGCATGCAGTTCGACCGCGGTTACCTTTCGCCGTACTTCGTCACCAACCCGGAAAAGATGGTTGCTGACCTCGAAGACGCATACATCCTTCTCCACGAGAAGAAGCTCTCGAACCTCCAGGCTCTCCTGCCGGTTCTCGAAGCCGTCGTCCAGACCTCGAAGCCCCTCGTCATCATCTCCGAAGACGTCGAAGGCGAAGCCCTTGCAACGCTCGTCGTCAACAAGCTGCGCGGTGGACTGAAGATTGCTGCTGTCAAGGCTCCTGGCTTCGGCGATCGCCGCAAGGCCATGCTCGAAGACATCGCCATCCTCACCGGTGGTCAGGTTATTTCCGAAGACCTCGGCATCAAGCTCGAAAGCGTTACGCTCGACATGCTCGGCCGCGCTAAGAAGGTGTCGATCACCAAGGAAAACACCACGATCGTCGACGGCAATGGCAAGAAGGGCGAAATCAACGCTCGCGTCGGCCAGATCAAGCAGCAGATCGAAGAGACCACTTCCGACTATGACCGCGAGAAGCTGCAGGAACGCCTTGCCAAGCTCGCTGGCGGCGTTGCCGTCATCCGCGTCGGCGGTGCGACGGAAGTCGAAGTGAAGGAAAAGAAGGACCGCGTCGACGACGCTCTCAATGCAACCCGTGCGGCTGTTGAAGAAGGCATCGTTCCTGGCGGCGGCGTCGCCCTGCTTCGCGCTTCGGCTGCTCTTACGATCAAGGGCGCCAATGCCGATCAGGACGCTGGCATCAACATCGTTCGCCGCGCTCTGCAGGCTCCTGCCCGCCAGATCGCAACGAACGCAGGCGATGAAGCTTCGATCGTTGTCGGCAAGATCCTTGAGAACAAGAAGGACACTTACGGCTACAACGCGGCCAATGGCGAGTATGGCGATCTGATCACGCTCGGTATCGTCGATCCGGTCAAGGTCGTTCGCACCGCTCTCCAGGACGCAGCTTCGGTTGCCGGCCTTCTCGTCACCACCGAAGCCATGATTGCTGAAGCGCCGAAGAAAGACTCGGCTGCTCCGGCAATGCCGGGCGGCGGCATGGGCGGCATGGGCGGCATGGACTTCTAAGAAGTCCTCATCCAGTGACATACGAAAAAGGCGGGTGTCGACCCGCCTTTTTTGTTTTGATTTGCGTGTTCTTCAATTTCCGCTCGCGCGGCTCGTTCATCCGCCGCCCTCATAAGACCGCTTTCTACCCAAGTTTCAAAACGCCGAGAGAATCCTTCTATCGGAGCAGTGCCACCTAATGCGCGTTGAACTTTTCTTCACTCAGCCGCCTGGGAGAAGATCTGCTTTTGCTCCGAACCTGCATGAACGGCGTCGAATCGCGCGCGTGCTTCGGCGACCCGCTGTTCGTTGCGGATCGCCCAGTCGCCAAGCGCGCGGACAGGCACCAGAAGGTCGCGGCCGAGATCGGTAAGTTCGTAGTCGACGCGTGGCGGGATCGTCGGGTAAACCGTACGGGTCACGAAACCATCGCGCTCGAGTCCGCGCAGCGTGCTCGTCAGCATCTTTTGCGAGATACCATTGATGGTCCGCTTCAACTCATTGAAGCGCATCGATTTATTGCCGAGATAATTGACGACGAGAACCGTCCATTTATCGCCGACGCGCGCCAGAATGTGATTAACCGCAGTGCATGCCGAGGTTACCTGAAAGTGATCTGGTTTCACAAAAGTGCCTCCTTGCGGGGGTTTCGAACAGTCACTTATATAGCGCCGGGCACTATTAGTTACCATCCCCCCAAGACGAAGGAATTTTTATGTCAAAAGCCAAGATCGCCGTTATTGTCGGCAGCACCCGTATCGGCCGTTTCGCCGAATTTCCCGCCAAATGGATTGCCGACGTCGCTGCACAGCGCGGAGATGTCGAGGTCCAAATTATCGATCTGCTTGACTATCCCATGAATTTCTTCGGCGAAGAACGCACCAGCGACGCCCAGAACGAGACCGCCGAACGCTGGAAGAAGAAGCTGCGCGAATTCGATGGCTATGTTTTCACGGTCGCCGAATACAACCACGGCCCGACGGCTGTCCTTAAGAACGCCATCGACCTTGGCGATTTCATCCAGAAGCCGGTCGCCTTTGTCGGTTATGGTGGCGTGGGCGGCGCGCGCGCCATCGAGCATCTGCGCCTCATCTTCGTCGAAATGGGATCGGCTTCGGTAAAGACCGGCGTTCACATCGCCTATTCCGAGTATCTGAGTGCCGTCAAGGGCGAGAAGAAGCTCGGCGACTACCCGCATCTCAATGAAGCAGCCACCAGCCAGCTCGACCAGCTCGTCTGGTGGGCCAATGCCTTGAAGACCGCTCGCGCGGCCTGATCGCTGGGCTGGGCGGTCGAAACGCGATCGCCCAGCCGGCAAATCCGGAGGATCATCGTCATGCCGTCACTCGTTCTGATCAGCCATCTGCTGTGCCCGTATGTCCAGCGTGCTGCAATCGCGCTCGCTGAAAAGGGCGTGCCCTTTGAAAAGATCTATATCGACCTCGCAGCGAAACCAGATTGGTTCCTGAAAATTTCGCCGCTCGGCAAGGTGCCGCTTCTGCGCGTCCCCCAGGCGGATGGCGGCGAGGCGATTCTCTTCGAGAGTTCTGTCATTGCTGAATATATCGACGAATCGCAGCCGGGGCCGAAACTTCATCCCGACGACGCGCTGACGCGGGCACGCCATCGCGGCTGGATGGAATTTGGTTCATCGATCCTTTCCGACCTCTGGGCGCTGGAGACAACGAAGGATGGTGCGGTTTTCGAAGAGAAGCGCAAGGCGATCACTGAAAAGTTCGGTCGCGTCGAAGAGGTTCTTGGCGACGGTCCCTTCTTTGCGGGCGCTGGCTTCAGCCTCGTCGATGCGGTTTACGCCCCGATTTTCCGCTACTTCGATACATTCGACGAGATTGTAGAACTCGGCATTTTCACCGACTACCCGAAGGTGCGGGCATGGCGCGAAGCCCTCGCAACGCGTCCAAGCGTCCGCGAGGCGGTAACGCCGGAATATCCGCAGCTACTGCACGCCTTCCTGCAAAAATATGAGGCGTACATGCTGACGCTGGCGCGCTGAACTGTCGGCTATTTATCCGACCAGACGGCAAGCTCGTATCCGTCGGGGTCGGCGAAGTGAAAGCGCCGGCCTCCGGGAAAGGTAAATACCGGCTTGGTGATCTTGCCACCAGCCTGTTCGACCTGTTTGAGCGTGCCTTGAAGATCATCGGCGAAAAGAATGATCAGCGCGCCGCCGGGGCGCGGCTTGCCTTCGGTGGTAAAGCCGCCCTTGAGATTCCCGTCGGAAAACTCGCAATAGCTCGGACCATAGTCCGTGAATGTCCATCCGAACGCGTCGCCATAGAAGCTGCGCGCCGCGCCAATATCGCTGACATTGAATTCGACATAGTCGATACATTTGTCTTTGCCTGAACTTGCCATCGTCCTCATCCTATAAGTTGCGCTTCGAGCAGGTCCTTCAGCGCCTGAAGATCACGCTTGACCCAGGCCGCATCTGCGTTGAATTTTTCGTCATCCATGCCCGGCACGCGAAAAAGCGTAAATATGAGTTCGCTCTCGTCGCCATTGGGCACCACCCGCATGGGGATATAGACCTCGTCCCCGGTCTCCATAACCACCCAATGATCGAGAACCCCGACTTCGTTCTTCGGCGCAAAGCGCAATCGAAGTTTGCCCGCCGGCCCATCGGCCAGCCATTCATCACCGGATTTCTGCAAGGCCGATGTCAGGCCGGAGGCCCATTGCGGCAGATTTTCCGCAACGCTGACGTAGTCATAAACATCCTGCCAATTGCGTCCGATTGAAATCTGAAGGGTCCTTGCTTCATGTGTAGCCATGGTTGTCCTCCCACATCGCGTACGGCAAGCTTATGCGCCTAACGACTTTCTGTCTTGAACAAAACGGCCACTTATGCCGCGAGATGCTGCAGGAGTGCCGAGGGCGAAAGACCTGACAGGGATTTTGCCTCGCGGCTCAAATGCGCCTGGTCGGCATAGTTCGCGTCGAACGCCAGAGCACCAATGCCGCTTCCCGGATCGCGTCGGCCGAGCTTCAGGAATTTCTGGAAACGCAGGATGCGCTCCAGCGTCTTTGGCCCATATCCGAAATTGTGCAGGAACTGCCGGCGCAAGGTGCGCTCGCTCACGTTGAGCATTGTCGCCAATTCGGCAATCGCCACAATATCCTTCGAGCGCTTGAGCGTGTCGAAGGCGGCAACCATGGCCCTATCGGGCGATGCAATCGATGGAGCGATGTCCGACAAGGCAGCCTGGAGCCGTGCCGTCGCGTCTCCGATGGTCTTTGCCGCGACAAGTCTTTCGGCGAGAGCCTCTGCGCGCGCACCCCAAAGCTCGGACACGTCGACACGCTGATTGACGAGTTCGGACATTGGAATGCCAAGCCATTTGCTCGCAGCGCCTGGAGCAAAGCGGATGCCGACGATATTGGCCAGGGAACCATCGACGATATGTGGGGCCGTGTCGGGACCCGCAATCGTCAGTTTGCCTTCCGACCACAATATGTCGACACAACCATCGGGAAAGACCGCCACGGGCGCCGCCAATTCGCCGATACCCTCGTGGTTCCACGCGCAGAGGAAATGCGGCCGCAACTCGGCCGTCGGCGAGAACTCGCGGTAGCGCCCGGCTGAATGCGCTGGGATGGATTCGTTGCCTGACTGTCTCACGCCGCCGCATCGCCAATGTTGATTGATCATAAGCGCTTAATCGATTTTATCCGAAAGCCGGGCGAAATCCAGACCAACATTCCATCGCCAAACCTTGCCTCCCGGGGAGCTTCGCAGTAGTGCTCTTGCCAACTCCCACCAGGAAAATGACACGATGAGTTCTACCCGTACGGAAACAGATACTTTTGGCCCAATCGACGTTGCAGCCGACAGGTATTGGGGCGCGCAGACGGAACGTTCGCTGCACAATTTCAAGATCGGTGGCGAAAGAATGCCCATTCCGCTGGTGCGGGCGCTCGGTATCGTCAAGCGCGCAGCAGCCGAAACCAATCTCTCCCTCGGAAAGATCGATGAAGTCATCGGCCGCGCGATCACCGTTGCCGCCGAGGAAGTCATCGAAGGCAAGCTCGACGATCATTTCCCGCTCGTCGTTTGGCAAACCGGCTCGGGCACGCAGTCGAACATGAATGCCAACGAGGTCATTTCCAACCGCGCCATCGAAATGCTCGGCGGCACGATGGGATCGAAGAAGCCGGTCCACCCGAATGACCACGTCAATATGAGCCAGTCGTCGAACGATACTTTCCCGACGGCAATTCATATCGCAACCGCAATCGAAGCCACGCATCGGCTGTTTCCGGCTCTCACCCACCTGACGGAGGCGGTACTCAAGAAGGAAAAGGCCTTCGCCGACATCATCAAGATCGGACGAACCCACACGCAGGACGCGACACCAGTCACCCTTGGGCAGGAGTTCTCCGGGTATCGCGCCGCACTCGAGTATGCGCGCAAGCGCATCGAACAGAGCCTTGCCGATATTTTCCTTCTTGCGCAGGGCGGTACCGCGGTTGGAACGGGACTGAACGCCCCGGTGGGATTTGATACAGCTTTCGCGGAGGCCGTATCGGACATTACCGGCCTGCCGTTCAAGACGGCACCAAACAAGTTCGAAGCACTGGCGAGCCATGGCGCTCTTACGAACTTCCACGGTAGCCTCAATTCCCTGGCGACCGATCTTTTCAAGATGGCCAACGACATTCGCTTTCTCGGCTCGGGCCCACGTTCCGGCCTCGGCGAACTGAAGCTTCCGGAAAATGAACCGGGCTCGTCGATCATGCCGGGCAAGGTCAACCCGACCCAGGCCGAAGCCCTGACCATGGTGGCGACGCAAGTGTTCGGCAACAATACCTCGGTCACCATCGCAGCCAGCCAGGGCCATTTTGAGCTCAACGTCTACAAGCCCGTAGTGGCGCTCAACGTGCTCCAGTCGATCCGCATTCTCTCCGACGCCATGGTATCCTTCGCAGATAATTGCGTGGACGGCATCGAGGCCGACGAGGTTCGGATCAAGGATCTGCTCGATCGTTCGCTCATGCTGGTTACGGCGCTTGCCCCTGCCATTGGTTATGACAATGCAGCCAAGATCGCAAAGACTGCCCACAAGAACGGAACGACGTTGCGTGAAGAAGCACTTGCCAGCGGCGTTTCGGCCGAGGACTATGATCGCCTCGTGCGTCCCGAACGAATGATATCGCCGGAGTAACCCCGGAAAATCATTCTATTGTGAACAATCTGTCGAGAAAATAGTGGCTTTGTTTGACAATCGAATCTAGCTATTGGGCTGTCACGACAAACCCTGGAGACTTTCTATGGCGAACAACAGCGCACTCATTCTTATAGGTCGCATACTGCTATCATTCATGTTCATCCTGGCTGGCTATGGAAAGCTTACCGCTATCGGTGGCACCGCCGGATATTTCGGCAGCCTCGGATTTCCGGCGCCGACTATCGTCGCGGTGCTCGTCGGCCTGCTTGAACTTTTAGGCGGCCTTGCCGTACTCGTTGGCTTCCAGACGCGGATCGCTGCTCTGGCGCTTGGCATTTTCACGCTCGCGGCAACTGCTGCGGCCCACCTGAACTGGACGGGCGACGCCGGCATGGTGCAGTGGATGTTTTTCCAGAAGAATCTCGGCGTAGCCGGCGGTTTCTTCGTGCTTGCTGCATGCGGCGCAGGCGCCCTGTCGCTCGACGCAAAACGCGGCTGATCAAATACAGCATCGATTAAAAAGGCCGCTTCGAGCGGCCTTTTTCTTGTTTGACGATCAGTTCGACGGCTTCGCCTCGCCGACGAGCACCGGTTTTTCCCGGTAGTCGCCGGGGAAGTATTTGCCGAGGTTCGCGATCTTCGGCAGGTCATTATACGCGATATAAGGCTGCGAAGGGTGCAGCGTCGCATAGTCCTGGTGATAGGCTTCGGCCGGATAGAACTTTTCCAACGCAGAAATCTTGGTGACGATCGGCTTCGGATAGGCCTTCGCCTTATCGAGCTGGCTGACATAGGCCTTCGCTATCTTCTCCTGATCGGGGCTGGTCGTGAAGATCGCCGAGCGGTACTGGGTCCCTGAATCCGGGCCCTGCCGGTTCAATTGCGTCGGGTCATGCGCGACGGAGAAATAGACCTGCAGAACCTTGCCGAGACTGACCACCTTCGGGTCGAACGTGACTTCCACCGACTCGGCATGGCCGGTATCGCCGCCGCTCACGATTTCATAGCTGGCGGTTTCCTTCTTGCCGCCGGCATAGCCGGAAACGGCGCTCGTCACGCCTTTCAAGTGCTGGTAGACCCCCTGCACGCCCCAGAAGCAACCACCGGCAAGCACAATGGATTCGGACTTCGCCGATGCCGTCTGGTCGACAGCCGGGGGCGGCACCATGGTGACGTCTTCACCGGCAAGCGCGCAGCCGGGTGACAGCAACAGGCCCGCAGCAAGCATAAAATGATATGGTTTCATGGTCTTATCCCTTTGCGCGTTCAAGCAGCAACCGGTTTGAAGTTGAGTGCGACCCCATTCATGCAATAGCGCAGCCCTGTCGGCTTTGGGCCATCATCGAAGACGTGGCCGAGGTGGCCGCCGCAACGGTGACACTCCACCGCCGTACGCGTCATGCCGAACGAACTGTCCTTGGTCTCGTTGACAGCGCCCTTCATCGCTGTCCAGAAGCTTGGCCAGCCCGTGCCGCTGTCGAATTTGGTGTCGGAGTCGAAGAGAGCTAGGTCGCAGCCGGCGCAGGTGAAGGTGCCCTTGCGCTTCTCGTGATTGAGCGGGCTGGTGAACGGACGTTCCGTGCCTTCCTGGCGCAAGACGTAATATTGCTCGGGCGTCAGCAACTTCTTCCATTCGGCGTCGCTGTGCTCGACTTCGAACGTGCCTGCCGCCACGGCCTTGGGCGCATTTGCGAACCTTGCCGCGACGAGGGCGCCGAGCCCTGCAATCGCACCGCCAAAAAGCGTTCGACGTGTCATCATGAGAAAACTCCCAGCATAAAGATACCGAGGATGCCCGGTATTCTGCAGGGAAATACGTAAGGGTCGACCGAAAGGTTACAGTACAACCCGTCCATCACGTAGAGTTGATGGATCAGTGCTTTGCGCGTGCCGCCGCAATACGCTGTGAAAGCTCGGCAACGGCCCCGGTTTCGGCGGTTTGCCGGGACGAGACCAAGCAGGCCTCCGATTTGAGAATAACCCCGTCATCGAGGATCTTCAGATGGTTGGCGCGCAGCGTCGATCCAGTCGAGCTGATATCGACGATGATATCAGCGGCGCCGGAAGCAGGCGCGCCCTCGGTAGCGCCGAGGCTCTCCACGATCCGATAGACCTGGATGCCGTGCATCTGCGAAAAGAACTGCTGGGTCAGCCGCCAGTATTTCGTGGCGATGCGCAGGCGTCGGCCATGCCTCTGGCGGAAATCCGCAGCGACATCATCGAGGTCCGCCATCGTCGATACGTCGTACCAAACCTCCGGGACGGCAACGACGACATCCGCATGGCCAAATCCGAGCCGCGCTTCGACGCGAACGCGTTCGTCGGCGGAGGCAAGCGTTTCGCGGATCAGGTCTTCACCCGTGACACCAAGATCGACGCTGCCATAGCCGAGCTCGCGTGCGATCTCGGACGCCGAAAGAAACAGAATGTCAATGTCACTGTTGCCCTTGACCTTGGCCCGGTAGCTGCGCTGATCCTTGGGCAGGATGACGCTGAGGCCGGCATTTTCCAGCACCTCCAGCGCCTGTTCCTTGAGACGGCCTTTCGAGGGAAGCGCGAGAGTGACGGTCATTGTGCATCTCCCGCGATCTCTTCAAGCCGGTCCAGCCAAACGGAAAAGCCGACACCGGGAATGGAACCGACCGCGCCGAGCATCGTCAGCAGCCGGTCATAGCGGCCGCCGCCGACAATTGCGCCAAGGTCGGGCCGATCGATCGCGTGCGTCTCATAGACAAGCCCGGTGTAATAATCGATCGGGCGTCCGAAGGCCGCATCGTAGACGATGGTTTCGTTACCGATCCCTGCCTCTTTAACCGATACGGCGCGTGCCTCGAACTGTTCGAGGGCGAGGCCGAGATCGAACTCATTGGCGCGGGCAAAGCTGAGAAGATAGCCGGCGGCTTCAGCGAGAGGCACGCGGATGGCGAGAAACTCCTCAAGCGCCGCTATGGTGCGCACCGGCAGGCGAACCGAGGCAAGGCTCGCCTTTTCGATGAGACGCCGGGCGATTTCCACCGGCGCCCGCCCGGATGCCGGTGAGATGCCGGCGGCCCGCATGTCCTTTTCGAGTTCGGCGGCAAGCGCTGTTTCGTCACCTTTTTCGACAAGAACGGCCAGCCGATCCGGCAGTGTTTCCTTTTCGCGGTCCGAGCCGAGATCGGCAAGCAGGCCTTTCAACTGGCCATGATTGCCGAAAGCGCGCGCCAGTTTCTTCTGCCAGCCGCGCGGCAAGCCAAGGGAGGCGAGCACAGCTTCGAAAATGGCCTGGTCACCCAGCAGTGTTTCAAGTTGGACCTGGGGCGCGACCAGCCTGATTGATGCAATCGCATCGGTAAGTGACCGGGCATCGGCACGGGCGCGGTTCGCGTCGCCGAGATCCTCGATGCCGGCCTGGAAAAACTCATTGCCGCCTTCGCGGCGCTGGCGGAAGACTTCGCCGAGATAAGCGTAGCGCTTGGGCGTCGCGGCATTGCGTTCGATATGATTGCGGCAGACCGGAATGGTGAACTCGGGACGCAGGCAGAGACTTTGGCCGTTTTCGTTCTCGGTGAGAAAAATACGCCGGCGCAGATCTTCGCCCGCCATATCGAGAAACTGGTCAGCGGGCTGGATGACCGGAATATCCACGAGTTCGGCATCGCGGCCGGCAATCAGCGCCGCGAGATCGGCAGAAAAGGCAGGGGCGCGGGATGCGGTCATGCTTGGCGCATTCCTCGCGAATGGCAGCACTCGCCCCCCTCTGTCCTGCCGGACATCTCCCCCACAAGGGGAGAGATCGAAACGGCATCAGCGTCGCATTCAGCGCCAACGACCTGCGTTTCGTCGAGACGTGCAGGAACGCTGGTCTCCCCCCTGGTAGGGGAGATGGGCGGCAGCCCAGAGGGGGGTGAAATGACAAATGGCAGCATGTGCGTCAGCTTTACTTCAGACCCTTGGCGCGATCTTCGGCCTGCGCCTCGAGAATCTTGCGCACTTCGATCACGAGATCGCCTTCCTTCGCGGTGATCTGCGCCGGGCGGCTTTCGCGCCAGGTCACATTGTCTTCGATCTCGGCCGACAGCCGTTCGCCCTCGATGAGATCCTTGATCTGCACTTCACCATTGTCGCGCTCCTGCGAACCCTGGATGATGACACAGGGCGCACCGCGGCGGTCGGCATATTTCATCTGCGGCTTCATGCCCGATCCGCCGAGATACATCTCCGCCCGGATGCCGGCCTGTCGAAGGTCCGACACCATCTTCTGGTAGCGTCCGAGGCTTGTCGTATCCCGGTCCATGACGAGGACGACGACCGGTCCGATATTGTCGGAGACGTCGAGTTTGCCGAGGTTCTTCAATGCCGTCATCAGGCGAGAGACGCCGATGGAAATGCCGGTCGCCGGTACCGGCTCGCCGCGGAAGCGCGAAACCAGACCATCATAACGGCCGCCGCCCCCGACCGAACCGAAGACGACTTTCTCGCCCTTTTCATTGGTGACGTCGAAGGTCAGCTCAGCTTCGAAGACGGGCCCCGTATAATATTCGAGGCCACGCACGACGGAGGGGTCGATCTTGACCCGTCCCTCGTAGCCGGCCGCCGAGCATAGCGCCTCGATCGTGGCAAGTTCGGCGACGCCCTCGACGCCCTTGTCGTTGCCGCTGATGACGCGTTCGAGATTGGCGATGGTTTCGCGGCCAGTTGCGCCGCCGGCTGACGTGAAATCGAGCACCTTGGTGATCGCCGCCTCGTCGAGGCCGGCCCCCTTGGTGAAGTCGCCGCTTTCATCAAGGCGGCCCTTGCCGAGCAATTCACGCACACCATCCGGCCCGAACTTGTCGAGCTTGTCGATGGCGCGCAGCACGTTCAGGCGCCGTCCCGCATTGTCATCTCCAGCAAGGCCGATGGCGTCGAGAACGCCGTCGAGCACCTTGCGGTTATTGACGCGGATCATGTAGTCGCCGCGCGGAACGCCGAGCGCCTCCATGACATCGGCCATCATCATGCACATTTCGGCATCGGCCGAGACCGATGGGGCGCCGACCGTATCGGCATCGAATTGCATGAACTGGCGGAAGCGGCCGGGGCCGGGCTTCTCGTTGCGAAACACCCAGCCGGCGCGGTAGCTGCGGTAGGGCTTGGGGATGCTTTCGAAATTCTCGGCAACGAAGCGCGCGAGCGGCGCGGTGAGGTCGTAGCGCAGCGACAGCCATTGTTCGTCATCGTCCTGGAACGAGAACACGCCCTCATTCGGGCGGTCCTGGTCAGGCAGGAACTTTCCGAGCGCATCCGTATATTCGACAAGCGGGGTCTCGACCGGCTCGAAACCATAAAGCTCGTATACCTTGCGGATCTCGGCCATCATCTTGTCGGCAGCGCGCAAATCGTCAGGCGCGCGGTCCACAAAACCGCGCGGCAGCCGCGCTTTTACCCTGTCTGCCTTCGTCGTCATGATGCTGTTCCGATACCCTGAAATGAAGCTTTTCGCGAGTTCAGGACGGTCCTGAGCCCAAGCCGGTTTGCTCTAACGCATAGAGGTGTTCAGGGCAAGGATTGATGGCGCGGGTCTCGACGCTATGAAGCCAGAGCCGGCCGCTTGAAGTTCGAACGCAGCTTCTCGATCTCCTGGCGGCACTTGCAGCCCTCGATGTGATCGTTGACGAGACCCATGGCTTGCATATGCGCATACATGGTCGTCGGGCCGACGAAGCTCCAGCCGCGCTTTTTCAAATCCTTGGAAAGACGAACCGATGTCGGCGAGGTTGGGTTGGCGATCAAGGTCGGGTAGTCGACCACCTTCGGCCGCTCGTCCACCGGCGGTTCAAACTGCCAGAAATAGGCCGCGAGCGAGCCGGTTTCCTTGACGAGTTCGATGGCGCGCCCGGCATTGTTGATCGCCGAGTTGATCTTGCCGCGATGGCGGATGATGCCGGCATCGGCGAGCAGGCGGTCCACCTCTTTTTCGCCGTAGCCTGCAATCCTGTGATAGTCAAAACCGTCAAACGCCTTGCGGAAATTCTCGCGCTTGCGCAGGATCGTCAGCCAGGAGAGCCCGGACTGGAAGCCTTCGAGGCAGATCTTTTCGAAGAGCCGGGTGTCGTCTGTCACCGGACGTCCCCATTCGTGGTCGTGGTAGTGGACATATTCAGGCAGCGTTCCCGGCCAAAAACAGCGCGTCTCGCCCGCATCATCCGTGATAAGTCCGGTTTTCGGGGGAGTTTCGTCTTGCATCGCGCCTGTCCCTTTCCTATTGTTAACCGTGCTTGCAAACCCGCCGGTAACTATAACCCACGGTTTTCGCGGCATTTTATGTTTTATTGATTCTGATTCACTTTTTTCTACCTGCCAATCGGCAAACTCAATCCGAAACCTGACAAATCCTGTCAGTAGAGTTCCAGAGTAATTTCAATGAAGTCGGCATTATCGGTTTTGGCATCAGCGGTTCTCTCAGCGGCGATCCCGTCCGCAATGGCGAGCGAACGCTATGCGACCAAGCCTCCTGTCGTCATGAGCCCCGATCTTTCCGCGCCATGGGTGACGCAACTGCGCAAGCGGCCAGTCGGCGAAGCAGTAAACCAGGTCGGACGGCCGGTGAATCCGCGTGGCTATGTCGTCTTCAGCGAGCGCCCGGAGCGCGTGACAAGGCCGCGCCGCAATCGCGATCTTTCCAATCCTGCCGCGCGGGAGGTCTCGTTCCAGCGCCCGGATGTCCCGCTTGGCGAAGACCAGCCCAAGAAGCAGGCCATGGATCCGCAGTTCCTGCCGCAAAGCGTCGCTTATGATGGCGCTGAACAGCCGGGTACGATCGTTATCGATACGTCGGAGCGTTTTCTTTATCTCGTTGAAGCCGGCGGCAAGGCGCGACGCTACGGCGTGGGCGTGGGCAAGGAAGGCTTCGCGTGGTCCGGAACGAACAATATTACGCGCAAGGCCATGTGGCCTGACTGGTACCCGCCGCAGGACATGATCGATCGGGAGGCCGAAAAGGGCCACTATATTCCGGCGCACATGGAGGGCGGCATCGCCAATCCGCTTGGCGCCCGTGCACTCTATCTCGGTTCCACGCTCTACCGTATCCATGGCACCAACGCGCCGTGGACCATCGGCCACGCGGTGTCGAGCGGCTGCATACGCATGCGCAACGAGGATGTCACCGAGCTCTATGCACGGGTCAATGTCGGCACGAAGGTCATCGTCCGATAAGGGTTAGTGGGGGCCGGCACCGGGGGCGGTGCCGGGAACGGGCAGCGGCTTTCTCGAGAAAGCCGCTGCCCTTTTTCATTCGGCCGCCTGCAGGATGTTTTTCGGCGCGGGAAGCCCTTCCGGCTTCGGGCCGCCATAGGCCCAGTCGAGCAGTTCGACCGTGTGAACGATCGGCAATCTTGATCCGCCGGCGATCTGGGTGATGCAGCCTATATTGCCAGTGGCGATCATACTGGCGCCGGTCGCCTCGATATTCTTGACCTTGCGATCACGCAGCGTGCGGGCGATTTCCGGCTGCATGATGTTGTAGGTGCCGGCCGAACCGCAGCACAAATGGCCCTCGGCCGGGTCCTTGACGATGAAACCTGCCGCCTTCAGCAAGTCTTTGGGCTGGCGCGTGATCTTCTGGCCGTGCTGCATCGAGCAGGCGGAATGATAGGCGACGGTCAGGCCGGACGCCTGTTGCGACGCCGGCATGTCGAGCGTGGCAAGATATTCGGTGACGTCCTTCGCAAGCGACGAGATGCGCGCCGCCTTGTCCTTGTAAGCCGGGTCGAGCCGCAGCATGTAGCCATAATCCTTGATCGTCGTGCCGCAACCCGAGGCGGTGATGATGATCGCATCGAGACCGCCTGTCTCAAGTTCGCGTGTCCACGCATCGACGTTGCGGCGCGCATCCGCGAGCGCTTCCTCTTCGCGGCCCATATGGTGGACCAGCGAGCCGCAGCAGCCCTCGCCTTTTGGCAAGACCACCTCGACGCCGAGGCGATTGAGAAGCCGGATCGTCGCTTCATTGATACCCGGCTTCAGGACAGGCTGCGCACAGCCGCTGAGAAGCGCTACCCTACCCGTTCTTTCGCCGTTTGGCTTGTGCACCCCGGGTACGGCCGAGGACGATGTTGCCGGGACGGAATTCGGCGCAAGTTCGAGCATCGCCGCCAGTGGCTTTGTTGCCGTCAGCGAGCCGAACAGTCCGGCCAACGGCCGCCCAAACCTTGCGAGGTTGAGCGCCAGGCGAAACCGGCTGGGATAGGGCAGGACGAAGGCAAGCACGCCGCGGGTCATCCGGTTCATAAGCGGACGCTTGTAAGTCTTCTCGATGTGGGCGCGCGCATTGTCGACGAGATGCATGTAGTTGACCCCCGATGGGCAGGTCGTCATGCATGAAAGGCACGAAAGGCAGCGGTCGATATGTTTGACGATCTGCTCGTCGGCCGGACGGCCGTTTTCCAGCATATCCTTGATGAGATAGATGCGGCCGCGCGGGCTATCGAGTTCGTTGCCGAGCGTCACATAGGTCGGACAAGTGGCCGTGCAAAAGCCGCAATGCACGCATTTGCGCAGGATCTTTTCAGACTCGGCGACACCCGGATCGAGAAGCTGCTCGGGGCTGAAATTTGTCTGCACGCTACACTCCTGCAACCATGCGGCCGGGATTAAGAATGCCGCTCGGATCGAATTGCTGTTTGAGGCGCCTGGAGAGCGCCGCCAGCGGCGCGGCCTGCGGCTCGAACACTGGGACGGCCGCGCGAACACTTGCGGGCCCCCGTACCAAGGTTGCATGCCCGCCGCCATATTTGCGCAAGAGCGCCCTTACGGCGTCCGCTTCCGGCTCGCCCTCCATGCGCAGCCAGACGAGGCCGCCCTGCCAGTCGTAATAGGCATCGACTGCCGCCCCCATGCGCAGCGAGGCGACGAGCTTGTAGGCCTCCATCGGCACCATGGAAACACGCCAAACCGGCTGCTCCGTACCGTCGGCGAAAGGGATGACGTCGCGGATTTCCTGCCAGAGCCGGCGGGACTGGTCGCCGGAGACGTCCGCCATGTCGCCTGCCGAGGCCAGGAGGTTCTTCAGCATAGTCATGCGGTCGGCAACCGAAGGCGCAAACCCTTCGAGCCGCAGCAGGGTCGAAGCCTCGCCGCCGAGCGCGCCATCGATGACCCTTTCCGCAACGTTGCCCGGAAGATGGGCGGCAGATGCCACCTCGCCACTCGACCCCATGGCGATCGCCATGGCGCGCGCCGCCTCGTCATCGGCAAGACCGCGTATGACGAGCGTCGATTCGGTCTCGGGCGCCGGGAGCACCTTGAAGGTGATCTCGGTGGCGATGCCGAGCGTGCCCCAGGAATTGGCCATGCCTTTCGACAGGTCGTAACCGGTCACGTTCTTGACGACGCGTCCGCCGGATTTGAACAGTTCCCCCCGGCCGGAGACGACCCGCACGCCGAGCACGTGGTCGCGCGCCGATCCGGCCTTGAGACGGCGCGGTCCGCAAAGATTGGTAGCAAGCAAACCCCCAAGCGTCCCCTGCCCCGCAGGCTGTCCCAGAAGCGGTCCGTAATCCATCGGCTCGAACTGAAACGCCTGCCCGCTTGCCGCAAGCAGTGCTTCGAGCTCGGCAACTGGCGTGCCTGCCTTGGCGCTCAAGACCAGTTCATGCGGCTCGTAGAGCGTGACGCCGGCATAATCCGACAATGCGATCGTATGCTCGGTCTGCAACGGCCGGCCGAGCCCGCGCTTGGAACCCTGGCCGACCACTTCCACCGGCGCGTTGGCGCCAAGGGCCCATTGCACCGCTTCGACGATCTCATCCTCGGATTTAGGGTGGAAAATGCTCACGCTAGAATCTCGGAATGTCGGGAAACGGCATCTTACCCTGGTGCACGTGCATCCGCCCGAGTTCAGCGCAGCGGTGCAGTTGCGGGAAGACCTTGCCGGGGTTGAGCAGATGCTTCTCGTCGAAGGCGCACTTGACGCGGATCTGCTGATTGAGATCGGTGTCGTTGAACATTTCCGGCATCAGATCGCGCTTCTCGACGCCCACTCCATGTTCACCGGTCAGCACCCCGCCCACCTTGACGCAGAGCCGCAAGATGTCGGCACCGAAACTTTCCGCCTTGTGCAGTTCCTCCGGGATGTTGGCGTCATAGAGGATCAGCGGATGCAGGTTGCCGTCGCCGGCGTGAAAGACATTCGCAACGCGCAATCCATACTTCTCCGAGAGTTCGCGCATGCCGGCCAGCACCTTCGGCAATTCCTTGCGCGGTATTGTGCCGTCCATGCAAAGGTAATCCGGCGAGATACGGCCTACGGCGGGAAATGCCGCCTTGCGTCCCGCCCAGAATATCATTCGTTCTTCTTCGCTCTGCGAGACGACGCAAGTCGTTGCGCCATTCTTGCGCGCAATCGCCTCGACCATGGCGATGAGGTGATCGACCTCGACCACGGGACCGTCAAGTTCAACGATAAGGAGGGCCTCTACATCGAGCGGATAGCCGGCATGGACGAAATCCTCGGCGGCATGGATGGCCGGCCTGTCCATCATCTCCATGCCGCCCGGGATGATACCGGCGGCAATGACATCGGCCACGCACTGACCGGCTTCCTCGCTGGTCGGAAAGCCAACCATCAGGGCACGTGCCGTTGTCGGCTTCTGCAGAATGCGGACGGTCACTTCGGTGACGACCCCCAGCAGCCCTTCCGAGCCGGTCATTAGCCCAAGCAGATCATAGCCATCGCTATCGAGATGCTTGCCCCCGAGGCGAATGATGTCGCCATTGATGAGGACCATCTCGACGCCGAGGACATTATTGGCCGTCAGCCCGTATTTCAGGCAGTGTACGCCGCCGGCGTTTTCAGCGACGTTGCCGCCGATCGAGCAGGCAATCTGCGACGATGGATCAGGGGCATAGTAGAAGCCCTCGTGCTCGACCGCCTTCGTTATGCCGAGGTTCGTCACGCCGGGCTGGACGACGGCAATGCGGTTCGGAAAATCGATTTCGAGGATGCGATTGAAGCGCGACATGACGAGGAGCACGGCGTCCTCAAGCGGCAGTGCACCGCCGGAAAGCGAGGTTCCAGAGCCGCGCGGCACGACCTTCACATTGTTCTCGTGGCAATATTTGAGGACGCGGGAAACCTGGGCAACGGTTTGCGGTAGAACCACCACGAGCGGCAATTGCCGGTAGGCGGTTAATGCGTCGGACTCGAAGGCGCGCATTTCGTTGGTGACGTCGACGACGCCCTCGCCCGGAACGATCGCGCGTAATGCCGCAACGATCTCGGCCCGGCGGCCAAGCGCCGCTTCATCACTTTTCGGCATTGTCAGTCCGGTCATTGCCTCTCCCTTGCCAGCACCGCACGCGCAACTGGTAAACTATCTTTACCTCTTGCCCAGCACGAATGTAAATAGTTTAGAACCTTTCTCGATCGGAGAGAACAGGCAGTGCGGGCGATCTCGCCTGCGATGAATTTCCGGGCCTGGGGACTTGACGTTTGAATTGCGCCAGTGAGAGTGCGCGCATGAGTGAATTCAACGATATGGAAGTGTTTGCCCGCGTGGTTGCCGCCGGCAGCATGTCGGCAGCGGGCCGCGAGCTTGGCCTTTCGCCAGCGGTCGTCTCCAAGCGGCTGCGGCGTCTGGAAGAACGGCTCGGCACGCGGCTTCTACAGCGTACGACGCGCCAGATCGCGCTCACCGAAACCGGGCAAGGCTATTATGAGCGCGTGCTCGCGATCCTGGCGGGTGTCGAGGAGGCCGAGGCCTTCGTGTCGCGCCGTTCCGAACAGGCGCACGGGATGCTGAAGGTTGCCGTGCCGACGACGTTCGGGCGCATGCATATCGCGCCGCACCTCGAACCGTTCATGCGCGCCAATCCCGACCTTGCCGTCAACCTGGTCCTTGCCGACGAGTTCGTCGATATCGTCGGCGAAGGCTACGACCTTGCGGTCCGAATTGCGGAACTCTCCGATTCGAGCCTCGTTGCACGCAAGCTTGCGCCGGTCGAGCGCTTTCTGGTCGCCTCCCCTCGCTACGTGGCCGAGCACGGGACGCCGAAATCCTTCTCCGATCTCGAAAATCATACTTGCCTTGCGGCGCATAATGGCGACCCGTGGCGTCTGGTCGGCCCTTACGGCGCTGTGGTCTGGCGTCCCTCCGGGCCGCTCCTGACAAATTCGAGTGAAGTGGTGCGCGAGGCAGTGCTCGGCGGACTCGGCATCGCCCTGCGTTCCACCTGGGATATCGGTCCCGAACTGGCGACGGGACAACTTGTGCGCGTTCTCGGCGACTATGCCGCCTCGCGCAACGTCGCCATCTACGCGGTGTATCCGTCGCGGCAATTCCTGCCGGCGAAAGTGCGCCTGTTCATCGACTATCTTGCCGCGCTCTATGGACCGGTGCCGCCATGGGACAGGCACTGATCAATCGTCGGCATGCGATTTGCGGATCGACTTTACGACAAACCACATGGCGATGATCGCAACCGGCACGAATATGGCGGTAAGGACTGTCGAATGCAGGTCGGGAATGTAAGTTTCCGCACCCTTGGCCAGGTAATAGAACAGGCCAACGACATAGTAGGAGATCGCCGCGACCGACAGCCCCTCGACCGTTCGCTGCAACCGCAACTGCAGTTGCGCGCGGTGATTCATCGAGGTCAGGAGATCGCGGTTCTGGCGTTCGAGCTCCACATCGACCGAAGTCCGCAGCAATGTCGCCGCGCGCGAAAGCTTCTCGGAGAGACTCTCCTGCCGTTCGCTGACCGAGCGGCATGTGCGCATCGCCGGCGCCATGCGGCGCTGAATGAAAGCGCCCCAGGTTTCATAGCCGGTGACCGGTTCCTCCTGCAACGCCGCAAGGCGTTCAAGGACGATGCCGTTATAGGCGCGGCTGGCGCCGAAGCGGTAAAGGCTCGAAGCTGCGTCCGCTTCGAGTTCGGCCGCCAGCGAGGTCAATTCGTCGAGCAATTTGTGGCTGTCTGAGGTTGCATCGCGCATCTCATTGGTGAGGCCGGCAAGACGATCCTCGATCCGGCGGATGCGCGGCGACAGCGAATGCGCCAGCGGGAGGCCGAGCATCGCCAGCGTCCGGTAAGTCTCGATCTCGATGACACGCTGCGACAGCGCGCCGGCACGCGCTGGGGACAGCCCATTGTCGAGGATGAGAATGCGCGTCAGGCCGTCGCGGTCCTGGCGAAAATCCGTGACGATCGAGGCGAGACCACCTTCGACATCACTGTAGCAAAGGCTTGCGGGATCGAACTCGCTGATCATCGCCAGCGCATTTGCGTCCTTCTTGACGATCTCCAGCCGCACGCCATCGATGACGGTGCCGGGCGGGTTGAAACCATGGCCGAAAGGATGCTGCGCCCCCGCGCCGCTGCGCGGCATAGGACCTTCCCAGAGATAGGTCGAAAACTCGGTATGGCGTTCCCAGCGCAAGGTACCATTGCCCCACGGCATGACGTGGTGGCGGGCATCGCGCGCAGGCGGCGCGATGCCGATGCTGCGGCTGAGTTCGGCCAGAACCGCATGATCGACCGTCGAGCCGCCTTCGGTCATGAAGGCGAGCTGGATCAGGAGGCGGGGCGTATCGACAAGCGGATAGGGCCGCGCATGCACCTCGCCGAGCGCCACGGCGCGTTCCGCATGCGCGGGAAAACCGAGAACGCCGCCGACAACGGACGGAAGCTCGGCAGCTGTCGCGACTGATCTTAGTCTCTTGGCCATATATCCCCTGACCGGTCTTGGGCTTGATCGGCTGTCACAGGATCGTGAACGGATTGGGTCCGGCTTTCAACAGATTCTATTTTGTCGTGGCTGCGGCAAATAAGACCCCGCACTGCCTTGCAACTGGATCATTGATTTGACCAGTTTCGATTTTTGCCGCTACGCTGCGGATCGATATCTTTCTTGCGGACCCGCTATCCATGAGCAGCCCTATCTTCGCGCGCATCCAGTCCTCCCGCACGGCCGATGATATTGTCGGCCAGATCGAAACGCTTATCCTCGAAGGTGTTCTGCGCGTCGGTGATCGTCTCCCCGGCGAGCGCGACCTTTCGGTACAGTTTGACGTCTCGCGACCGATCCTGCGCAATGCATTGAAACTCCTGGAGACTAAGGGCCTGCTTGTGACGCGGCATGGCGGCGGAACTTTCGTCGCCGATGTCATTGGCGAGGTGTTTTCCAAGCCGATGATGGATCTCATATCCAGCCACCGCAAAGCCGCCGCCGATTATCTCGAATACAGGCGCGAAATCGAGAGCGTCGCTGCCGAATATGCCGCACGGCGCGCGACGGAGGATGACAGGCTCATGCTACATCGCATCATGAGCGCGATGGAGGAGGCCTATAAGGCCAATGATTTCAAGCGGGAAGCCGAACTCGACGTCGAACTGCACAATGCTATCGGCGAATGCGCGCACAATATTATCCTGCTGCACACGTTGCGCTCCTGTTACCGGCTGCTCGCCGACGATGTCTTCTATAATCGTACGGTGATCTACGGTTTCCCCGGAGCGCGCGAAAAACTGCTGGACCAGCACAAGGCGATATTCGCGGCCATCATCAATTCAAATGCGACGGCGGCGCGCGCGGCAGTCGGGCAACATATAGACTACATCGAGCAGGCGCAGAGCGAAGCAGCGCGCAGCAGCGCCTGGAAGAACGTATCGCGCCTGCGCCGCAACCAGCGCGAGTCGGAACGCGGATGATCGCGTTCGACCATGCGCGTGGTCCAACGGAGCTGCGCATCTATGCCATTGGCGACGTGCATGGCCGTTTTGATCTGCTGCAGGGGATGCACCGGCTGATCGCCAGGGAAAACGCCAAACAGCCGCCGCACGACTGGCTCGTCATCCACCTCGGCGACTATGTCGATCGCGGGCCGCAATCGCGAGAGGTGCTTGATCTGCTGGAGCGCGAGACGAGGCAGTCGCGCAATATGCTGGCACTTGCCGGCAATCACGATATCGGACTGCTGGACTTTCTTTCAACCGGCGATGCGTTCGGCGTTTTCGCCCATAATGGCGGACGGCAGACCGCGCTCTCTTACGGTGTCGATATCGATTTCGACGATGCGGTCTCGGTGCTTGCGGGGTGGAAAGAACTGGTTCGCGCCATACCCCATGCGCACAAGCAATTCCTGCGCGGGCTCAAGCGTTCGGTCGCCTTCGGCGATTTTTACTTCTGCCATGCCGGCATCCGGCCCGGCGTCCCACTCGACCTGCAGAACCCGGATGACCTTATCTGGATACGCGGCGAATTCCTCAACAATCCAACGCTTTATGCAAAGGTCATCGTGCACGGCCACACGCCGGTTGACGACGCGGACGTCCGGTCAAACCGCGTGAACCTCGATACCGGCGCCTTTGCCAGTGGCCGGCTCAGCGGCTTGATGATCGAAGAGGACAGGAAGCTGTTGCTGGAGGTGACTCAGCGCGACGACGTGCTTACGCCGTAACCATCGCTGGAGACGACACGCCCGCCGGCATCCACCGAGAAAAGACCTACGCCCATGAAAAGAATGGCTGAGAGCATAACGGCAGTCAAAAGTGCAGCACTCTTGGTGGTCATTTTAGGCGTTTCCATCGTTTAGGGCGCGGCTTGATGCCGGTTAGCCGTGGGGGCACTACAGGACAGTTTGCTTACCAACTAGTGAATCGAAGACACGTTCCAAAGGAATCGCCAGTCCCTATCCGATTCTGGATTTACCTGTTGCAGAGTTGCAACGAATCCGTGTGGCGCGTGCTACTTGCGAGGGAGGAAGAAGCCCAATTTAACGTTGGATCAGAGCGACCCAGGCGCGGGCCAGCGCCAGCCCGGCGGCATCCGCCGCCGCGCCATCGCGGGCAACGTAGCTGTCGTAATTGTCGAGCCATCCCGGATAATTGGACGCGATCTGGTCGTGGAAGACCCGCCGCCACTCCTCGACCAGAGCTGTATCCGCCTCGAAATGAAACTGAATGCCGTAGACCGCGCGCCCGATGCGAAATGCCTGGTTGGCGGTCACATCGCTCGACGCGAGGCGGATGGCATTTTCAGGAAGCGTGAACGTGTCGCTGTGCCAGTGAAAGATCGGAAAACGAAAAGGTACTGATGCCAGCACCGGATCGGCTTCGCTCGCCTCGTTGCGAGTGACTTCGTGCCAGCCGAATTCCGGCGTGCGACCGAGGATATTGTCAGCACCATAGCCGCGCGCGACCAACTGGCTGCCAAGGCAGATGCCAAGCACAGCCTTGTCTGCGTCGCCAAAGCGCTTCGTCAACTGCGCCAGCTCCGGAAGGTACGGATGCGTGGCGTCGGCAAGCGCGTTCTGATCGCCTCCAAGTACCACCAGCGCATCGTGGCCCGAAGCGTCCGCCGGCAGAACTTCGCCGAGATAGGCCTGGCGCAAATCGATGGCAGCCCCCGCTTCGGCCAGCGCCCGTCCCACTTGCCCAAGCCCTGTATCCTGATAATTCTGAACGACGAGAACGCGCATAATGCCTGCCCCAAACCCAAGTGGATTGTCGGATAGCATGGCCCCGAACGAGTCGAAAGCCGTCAAATGACCCTGCAGAACCGAGTGACACCTTTTGGCGAGATTGTCGCGGCACCCTATCGCGGCACGATGATGGGCAATCGCGGCATCATCCATGATCCGGCCACGCGGACGCTGTTGAAGAGGCGCTGGACCAATCGCGCCTGGATCATTTGCGTCTGCAAGTTCAAGAACGTGCGCCGTCCCGTCATGGCGCGGCAAAGCTGGACGGAGCTGTTCTTTCTCGATGAGGCAACGGCGCTTTCCGCAGGGCACCGGCCATGTTTCTATTGCCAGCGCCAACGTGCGCTCGCCTTTCAGGCTGCCTGGGCGGAAGGCAATGGGGACCTCTTGAAGGCGCCGGAGATAGATCGCGTCCTGCACGGGGAGCGGCTTGATCATGAGAGCGGCAAGGCGTTGCACCCGATCAAGGGCCCCGTCCGCGATCTTCCCGATGGCGCGATGATCACCAGCGGCGACAACGCCTTTATCGTAAGAAACGGGAACACGTATCGCTGGTCATGGCAGGGCTACGAGGGCGCGAGGCCGGATGGCGACGCCATGCTGCTGACGCCGCCCTCCACAGTGCGGGCGCTGCGCGCAGGCTACCGGCCGCTCATGCACGGCTTCTGATGTTCACGCCTTCGGGCGGGCGTCTGCCGAAACTCCAGCCCAGGCTTGTTCCGGCAGCGGCGATCAGGATGGCGGCGGACCCCACCAATTGACTTGGCTGCAGCGCATGGCCGAATGCGATGTAGTCGACGAGGATCGCAGCGACCGGATAGATGAACGAAAGTGACCCGGTGATGTGTGTCGGCAATTTCTGGATCGCGCTATAGAGCAGGATGTACATGAGGCCGGTGTGAACGACGCCGATCGTCACGATACTCGCCCACTCCCCGGCGCTTTGCGGCAAGGCGCTGAAATCGGCGAGCGGGGCAAGCATCACGATGCCGACGCACACTTGAATCAGGGCGATCAGGTGTGGCGGGGTTCCCTTCAGCCGCTTGGCGACGATTGCCGCGATCGCATAAAGAAACGCAGCACCAAGCGCGAGAGCGATTCCGGCCATGTAGTCCGAGCCGCTATAGGCGGCGCCGGGCTTGGCCTGGACGATCAGGAGCATTCCGGCGAAAGCGATAAGCAGCCAGAATAGCTTGGTGGCGGTGAGCTTTTCCTTGAAGATCAAGGCGCCGAGGCCAACGAGCATGAAAGGCTGGACATTATAGACAGTCGTGGCGATGGCGATGGAGGCACGCGGATAAGCTGCAAACAATAGCACCCAGTTGGCGACGATCGCCACGCCGCCGATGACGGCGAGGCCGAACAGCTTCGGGGAAATGATATCTCGCCGCAACAGGCCAAGACCCGCGCAAACGGCGAGCAGCGTCAGGGCACCGATGGCGCACCGCCAGAACACGACTGAGAATACCGGCTGGCCCGACATCAAGACGAACCAGCCAATCGTTCCCGAAATGATCATGGCGGCGGTCATCTCGACGCTGCCTCTGACGATATCCTTTTCCATGTCTTTGCTCCTTATGCTGCGAGACAAAGACTAGGCGGATGCGGCAACGTTTGCTATGTTTGAAGAAAGGCGAAGGACCAGCTTCGCCTTTTTAATGCAGGTGAAGTGCGGGAAACACCTTACGGGTACATTGTCATGGACGAACTTGACCGAACAATTCTAGAAATTCTTATCGATGATGCACGCATCTCGCTGAAGGAACTCAGCCAGAAAGTCGGCCTGTCTTCGCCAAGCGTTTCCGAGCGGCTCCGCCGGCTCGAGGAAAAGAATATCATTCGCTCGTTCACGGTGGACATCGATCCCGTGGCGCTTGGTTATGGATTGACGGCGATCGTCCGCATTCGTCCCCTGCCCGGCATGCTGCATATCGTCGAGCGCCTGCTCCAGGAAACGCCCGAAATCACCGAATGCGACAAGGTCACCGGCGATGATTGCTTTATCGGCAAGCTGCAGTTTCGCAGTATGGAGCAGCTTGATTCCATTCTTGACCGGATCGCGGAAAAAGCTGAAACCAACACCTCGATCGTCAAGTCGTCGCCTGTGAAGCGTCGCTTGCCACCTCTTTCCTGATCAGGTTCAGCATGCGCGCCAACTACAAGATGCAGAGACTCTACGTCACCGGTGATCTCGCTCAGGCTGCACGCGTCGATGCGACACCCGATGCGGTCAACTACCTTGCCAATGTGCTTCGCATGAAGGATGGCGACGAGATTTTAGCCTTTAACGGCCGGGACGGCGAATGGCGCGTCGCCCTTCGGTTCGAAACGAAGAAAAAACTCGCGTTTGAAGCGCTCGAAAGGACGCGCGACCAGCCGGCCATCCCTGATCTTGTCTACTGCTTCGCGCCACTGAAACAGGGACGGCTGGACTATCTCGTGCAAAAGGCAGTGGAGATGGGTGCGGGTATCCTGCAACCGGTCATCACCCAACATACGCAGGTTGCCCGCATCGGTATTGATCGTATCGAGGCGAACGCCATCGAGGCGGCAGAACAATGCGGCGTGCTGGCGATCCCTAAGACCCCTGAGCCGTTGAAGCTCGACAAGTTGCTTGATGGCTGGGATGCGGCACGCCGCCTGATCTTTTGCGACGAAGGGCACGAGACGCATAATCCCTTGCCGCTGCTTCAATCCCTTCCCCGCGGACCGCTTGGGGTCCTCGTCGGACCGGAAGGCGGCTTCTCGGAACAGGAGCGCCTGGCCCTGCACAAACTCCCCTTCGTCACCGCGATACCGCTCGGCCCGCGCATCCTCAGGGCGGATACCGCAGCGGTGGCCGCCCTCGCCCTGATTCAGGCGACAATCGGCGATTGGTGAGATACAAATTCTCTTGATAAGACGATAAAAGAAATTCGCTTGCGCTCCTGCCTGAAAACGGCCAATCACGCGCAACCACCTCCATCCAAGCGGAAAGCACCGTCCATGGCGCGCGACACGACAGACGAAACACCGATCTCGAACACCGAAGAACTGGCTGACTATCTTGCCGCGGGATCAAAGCCGGAGTCTGCCTGGCGCATCGGTACGGAGCACGAAAAGTTTCCGTTCTACACCGAAGACAACAGCCCGGTGCCCTATGATGGCCCGCGCGGTATTCGGGCGATTCTGGAAGGCATGCAATCGAAGCTCGGCTGGGAGCCGATCATCGACGAAGGCAACATCATCGGGCTCGTCGAACCGACCGGACAGGGCGCGATTTCGCTCGAACCCGGCGGGCAGTTCGAGCTTTCCGGCGCACCGCTGCTGTCGATCCACCAGACATGCCGGGAGTCCAATGCGCATCTCGCGCAGGTTCGGGAAATTGCCGAACCGCTCGGCATCCGCTTCCTTGGCCTTGGCGGTAGCCCGAAATGGACGCTGGCCGAGACGCCGCGCATGCCTAAGTCGCGCTACAACATCATGACCAACTATATGCCGAAGGTCGGCAAGGATGGTCTCAATATGATGTATCGTACCTGCACGATCCAGGTGAACCTCGATTTCGCCTCCGAGACCGATATGCGCCGCAAGATGCAGGTTTCCGTGAAACTGCAATCGATCGCGACAGCCCTCTTCGCCATGTCTCCGTTCACCGAAGGAAAGCCCAACGGGCTTCTCTCCTGGCGTTCCAATATATGGCGCGACACGGACAACAACCGCTCCGGCGTCTTGCCCTTCATATTCAATGAAAATTTCGGCTTTGCGGACTATGTCGAATGGGCGCTCGATGTTCCGATGTATTTCGTCATGCGCCATGGCCGCTACCACGACTGCACCCATGTTACGTTCCGGCAGTTCATGAACGGCGCGCTCAAGCACGAAATACCGGAAGGCACGCCCAACATGGGGGATTGGGCGAACCACCTTTCGACGCTTTTCCCGGAAGTTCGCCTCAAGCGCTTTCTTGAAATGCGCGGTGCAGATGGTGGTCCATGGCGGCGCATTTGCGCCCTTCCGGCCTTCTGGGTCGGCCTGCTCTATGATGCGGAGGCATTGAACGCAGCCGAGGCGATGACGAAGGACTGGACCTATCCGGAAGTCCAGGCTCTACGCGATGAGGTTCCGGCAAAGGGGCTTAATGCCACTCTCCGCAACCGGGCAGTGCGTGAGATTGCAACGGACGCACTTGCCATTTCGCGCCTCGGCCTCAAGAATCGTGCCCGTTTAAACAGCGAAGGTTTCGACGAAACACACTATCTCGCCTCGCTGGAAGAGGTCGTTGCACGCGGAACGACCTCAGCCGAACAGATGCTTTCCCAGTATCATTCGGTCTGGGGCAGCTCGGTGGAACCCGCATTCCTGGAATATGCCTACTGAGGGATCTTTGACATGACCAAAACAATTCTCGTCACCGGCGGCAGCCGGGGCATCGGCCGCTCTACCGCAATCCTTGCCGGGCGAATGGGCTGGTCGGTCGCGGTCAACTATGCGGGCAACAAAGCGGCCGCCGACGAGGTCGTCGCGGCAATTGCAGATGCTGGCGGCAAAGCCAGGGCCATCCGGGGCGATGTCTCGGTCGAGGCCGATGTTGTTTCGATGTTCGAACAGGCAAGCGAGTTCGGCAAGCTTGACGGAGTGGTCGTCAATGCCGGGATCGTTGCCCCGGCCTCGAAGCTGATGGACATGGACACGGCACGCATGCGCCGCATCTTCGACGTCAATGTGCTTGGCGCCTATCTCTGCGCACGCGAGGCGGTGCGCCATCTTGCCCGCTCGCGCGGCGGCAAAGGCGGATCGATCGTGCTGCTTTCCTCAGCCGCGGCCCGCATCGGCGGACCCAATGAATATGTCGATTACGCCGGGTCCAAGGGTGCAATGGATACGCTGGCCATCGGACTTTCAAAGGAGGTCGGCCCCGAAGGCATTCGCGTCAACGCCATCCGGCCGGGTCTGATCGAGACAGAAATTCATGCAAGCGGCGGCCAGCCCGACCGGGCCCAGCGCCTCGGCGTGACGGCACCGCTCGGCCGCGCCGGCACTGCGAATGAGGTTGGTGAGGCGATCGTCTGGCTTTTGAGCGACGCGTCATCCTATGTGACAGGGTCGCTTCTCGACGTCACCGGCGGCCGGTAAATCTGCTTTACCCGACAATTTTGACTCGCCACCTCCCGCATATGTGTTATGCGGGACGATATCGTTTTTCAGCGGAATTTCTGACACCATGGCAAAGTTCAAAGCATTGGCGGAAGCCTATATTCCCGAATTGCCCAACTATTACCGCGGCAAGGTGCGCGAGAACTATGACCTCGCCGATGGCCGGCGCATCATCATTGCCACGGACCGCATCAGCGCCTTCGACCGCATTCTTGCGGCCATCCCGCTGAAGGGCCAGGTGCTGACGCAGACTGCGCGCTACCAGTTCGAGCAGACCGCCGATATCTGCCCCAATCATGTGATCGAATATCCGGATCCGAACGTGCTCGTCTGCCGCAAGCTGACGATCCTGCCGGTCGAGATCGTGGTTCGCGGTTATCTCGCCGGCACCACCGGCACGTCGATCCTGACGCTTTACAAGGCTGGCAAGCGCGAAATGTACGGCTTCACTTTGCCAGACGGCATGCAGGACAATGAGAAGCTTCCAGCGCCGATCATCACACCGACATCAAAGGCGTTCGACGGCGGACACGACGAGCCTCTGACAGCCGAGGCGATCCTCTCTGAAGGGCTTCTCACGCAAGACCAGTGGGAGACCGTCTCCAGCCACGCGCTCAAGCTATTCGCCCGCGGCCAGGAAATCGCTGCCGGCCGGGGCCTGATCCTTGCCGACACCAAATACGAGTTCGGCATGGATGAAGCGGGCAATATTCTGCTCGCCGATGAAATCCACACACCCGATTCCAGCCGCTATTGGTTTGCCGACAGCTATGCGCCAGGCAAGCGGCCCGTGAGCTTCGACAAGGATTTCGTGCGCAACTGGGTGGTCGAACGCTGCGATCCTTACAAGGACGATATCCCGGAAATCCCGGAAGACGTGATCGACGCGACCACAAAGGTTTACATCCACGCTTACGAAACGATCACCAACAGGACCTTCGACCCCGGCAGCGCCGATATCGATCCGCTCGAGCGTATTCGCGGTAATCTGGCGCGGTTCTTTTGATATAATCGAAGGGCTTCCACCAATATCGAACCCCGCACCAAATACTTCGAGATCCAAGTTATCGCATAGACATAAGATTGGTGATCAGAGCCGCCTTGATATCGAGCGCCGGGTGATTGGCCTGCGGCAGACCCATGTCGTTTAGTTGTTCGGGCGTCAGTTCGGCGAGAACTCTTCGGGCTGCGAGGGCCTGCCTCCGCTTCCTGAAAGCAGCAATCGCTGTTGCAACGATGTTGAGCTTCGTCCCCCATACCTGCGTTTCAGTCGGGGCGCGGCCGATGTGGGTTTCCGTGTGAGCCATTTTTCAATCTCCCTTTTTGCATGTTTGCAGATGGGAGTGTGGCACCGGCGCGCTTTGCGGCTGTTCGGCGGCGCGTGAAAGAGGCGCGCAATAGCGCTAAATCGCTGTTAAATCCTGGCATCGGAATGTTATTCTGCGAATGCGGTCAATAAACTGGAGATGATCTGTGCGCATCAGGTTGCTGGGCGGCCTAGAAGTTACCTCACCGGATGACCGGCAAGTCCGCTTCACAACGCGCAAGACTTCGCTTCTATTCGCCGCCCTCGTCCTCGCTGGCCGCCGCGGCCATCGCCGCGATCAGCTATCTGAACTCTTCTGGCCGGGACGAGCCGACGGGCAAGCTCGCAACAGCCTGCGGCAGGCGCTTGTCGACATCCGGCGGTCTTTCCCGCCCGGAGAGCATGCCACTGCCTATATCGACGGAGATCAGGATTCGGTCGCCCTGATCGTCGATCCCGACCAAACGGACATCTCCATATTCGACCTCAAATTGCAATCGGACCGCCCCTCGGATCTTGCGATCGCCGCGGACCTTTACCGCGGGGAGATGCTTGCGGGGGAAGCCCTTCCGGATGGCATGGACGAGTGGTTCGGACCCCACCAGAACAAATACGAGCAGAAGGCGCAACAGCTGGTGGAACGGCTCAGTCTTGCGCTGTCTCAGCTTGGCTCCCCGGAAGAGACCGCCTGCGAAGGGCTTGCGGAAAGACTGCTGGCGTCGGACCCAACCGCAGAAGCTGCGCATCGAGCACTGATGCGGATACATACGCTGCGCGGCCACGAAAACGCGGCTTTACGCCAGTTTGAATTATGCAAGGCCCTGTTGAAAAAGCACCTCGGCGCAGAACCAGAGGCGCAAACGACCGCGCTTGCGGCTCCCTTGCAGGCGGGCAAGGCAGGCGACCTTCCGCTGACTGCACCCGAGGCCAACGCTGCCACTGGGCCTAAGCCGCCGGCGCCGGCCGTTTCGACCCCGCTTCACGACCGGCCGTCGGTCGCTGTCTTGCCCTTCCAGAATCTGAGCGGAGACCCGGAGCAGGAATATTTTGCCGACGGCATCGTCGAAGATATCACGATCGCCCTCGCCCAGTTCCGCCATCTCTATGTTATCGCACGCAATTCCAGCTTTATGTACAAGGGGAAGGCCGTAGACATAAAGCAGGTCGGACGCGAGCTTGGCGTGCGCTATGTGGTTGAAGGCAGCGTGCGGCGGACAGGCGACCGATTGCGCATTGCCGGGCAGTTGATAGATACATCGACGGGCGCCCACCTTTGGGCCGATCGTTTTGACGGGACGTTGGCGGACGTTTTCGATCTGCAGGACCAGGTCGCCGCAAGCATCGTGGGCGCCATCACCCCCAAGGTCGAGGAGGCCGAAATAGAGCGTGCCAAGCGCAAGCCTACAGAAAGCCTTGACGCCTATGACTACTACCTGCGGGGGCTCGCTGCCTTTGACCGGACAATCACAAACAAGTCGTCCCTTGAGGAGGCCCTGCGCCTTTTCATGCAGGCAATCGAGCGCGACCCGGAGTTCGCCGTGGCCTATGCGCGGGCGGCGCGCTGCTATGCGACCCGAAAGAGCAATGGCTGGATGATCGACCGCGCGCAGGAAACCGCCGAGGCGACCAGGCTTGCCCGGCGCGCGGTCGAACTCGGCTGGGATGACGCGATTGCGCTTTCCTATGGCGGATATGTTCTTGGCTATGTCAGCGGTGATCTTGACACCAGCGCGGCATGCATCGAGCGGGCGCTCGTTCTCAATCCGCATCTGGCCGCCGCCGTTGGCGTCAGCAGCTGGATCAAGATTTGCTTGGGCGAGCCGGAAGCGGCGATCGAGCACGCCTCGCTTGCCATGCGCCTCAGCCCGTTCGATCCGCGCCTGTTTGCCTGGCAGTTCAATGTCGGGCTCGCGCATTTTTGTGCCGGCCGCTATGACGAGGCCGCCGTCTGGGCGGGAAAGTCGATGCGGCATCAGCCCAACTACCCGAGTGCAATGCGCGTCGCGGCTGCCGGCCTCGCCAAGGCGGGGCGGATTGCCGAAGCGCGGGAAATGGTTGCTCGCCTGTGCGCATTCGATCCAACGCTGCGTATTTCAAACCTCGCCGAGATACTACCGCCGTTCCGGCGGCCAGATGATGGAGACAGGTATATAGAGGCACTGCGCATTGCCGGTTTACCCGACTAGGGCGCAGAGGCGCTTTTCCATACGACGAAGGTCGCTCGGTCGAACACGAATAAAGCATTGGAGTCTGTCCTTGGCGGCGCTAAGCTCTGCCCAGCCCAGTGCGAAGGAGGATCGCCGCCATGAATCTTGTAGACATGTTTCTAAAGGGACAAGGGGGCCAGAATATCGAGGCGCTATCCCGCCAGTTCAACCTGTCCCAACAGCAGACCGTCGCTGCCATCCAAGCGCTGATGCCGGCATTCTCGCAAGGCCTGCAGCGGAACGCCGCCGACCCGATGGGCTTCGGCGCTTTCATTCAGGCACTTTCCGCCGGCCAGCACACTAATTATTTCGACAATCCGCAGGCCGCCTTCAATTCGTCCGGCGTCGCCAATGGCAATAATATTCTTGGCCAGCTATTTGGTTCAAAAGACTTGTCGCGCGCTGTCGCCGACCATGCGGCGCAGATGACAGGGCTTGGAGCGGAAACGCTCAGGCAGATGCTGCCGGTCATCGCTTCGATGATGATGGGTGGACTTTACAATAAATCAACCGGCCAATTCGCAGCTTCAGGGCTCGGCGGCGGCAATGTCATCGGCGATCTCATCGAGCAGATGATGCGGCAGGGTGGGGCTGCCATGGGCGGAGGTCAGCCGGCCCCCAATCGCCAGAGCGCGCCCGACGCCTCGGCAAATCCCTGGGGCCAGATCCTCGAAGGCATGTTCGGCGGCGGCACTGCCGGTCAGCAGGGACAGGGACAATCGGCCAATCCGCTTGGAAACAATCCGCTCGGCCAGATATTTGAAGAGATGATGAAAGGTGGCCTCCCGGGTGCCGCCCAGCAGGCACCGACACCACGCAGCCGCGCGCCGCAAGACGATGGAAGCGAGGATACCGCACAAGGGCAAAATCCTTTTGGCGACAATCCGCTCGGCAAGATTTTCGAGGAGATGCTGGGCGGCGGTACCCCGCGCGGCACGCCACCGCCGCAACCGCAGGCAAGGCAGAGGCAGGCGCAGCCGGATCCCGATGCGCCGCCGGCGCCGTCCGACAATCCGCTGAAAGACATACTGGGCCAGATGTTCGACACCGGCCGACAGGCGAACGACCAGTACCAGAAGGGACTTGAGTCGATATTCGACCAGTATCTGCGCGGCATGGACCGCAGCCGCTAAAAGAAAAAGCCCGGCCACGTTGCAGATGCAAGGTGGGCCGGGCAGTAGGCAGGCGAGGCGCCGGGAGGGGATTCCGGCGTGAATGGGCGCCTGCTAACCAGTCAGGTCCTCAGACGATGCTGCGGGCGGCGCGCACGCGTGTGCGCATGTCAGCCAGCGCGCCCAAGCGTTCGCTTGGATCATCGAGCAGTGAGGTACCAATAGCCGAATGCAGATCAGCTCGGGTGACACCGATGTCGTGCAGCATCTCGTCACTCCATTCGCCAAGGCTCAAAATCGTTTTACGATTGCGGCGAGCGACGATCATACGGGTGACAAAGTTGGCCACTTGCGACGCAAATCCTGCGGTCGGGCGGGTGGAACCGGTTACTTCAGTCAATCTGGTCGTCGTCGTCATCGCCGTTACTCCTTTGGTGGCGCTGATCAAGAAAGTTAAACCGCGCAGGAACCATTCCCACGCATCACGCTTGGCCTATCGTTGCCAGCGCTTCCTGAACATCCTCAGAATGATCCATAAGAATTGATTATTCAAACGAATGTTTTTAATGTAAACGTTCAATAATAATGATGGATGAGCCGCCTGGGAGCACGACCATGAACGCACCGCTCGATCTTGACCAGTTGCAGACATTTACAGCAATCGCCGACCTTGGCAGCTTCACCAAAGCCGCCGACAAGGTGAACAAGACACAGTCCGCGGTCTCGATGCAGATGCGCCGCCTCGAAGAACGGGTCGCAAAGGCGCTGTTCGAACGGGATGGGCGCACGAACCGGCTGACCGAGGACGGCGAGCGCCTCCTCGCCTATGCGCGGCGCATGCTCCAGCTCAACAATGAAACCATCGCCGCTTTTGATGATACGCAGTTGCAGGGTCATATCCGCATTGGCACGCCCGACGACTATGCCGATCGCTTCCTGCCCGAAATCATGGCGCGCTTCTCGCGCTCCAACCCGCGGGTCGAACTGTCCGTCGTATGCGAGCCCACCGTCAATCTCGACGAGATGATACGCAAGGGCCAGCTCGACATTGCACTTGTCACCCAGTGCGACGAACAGCGGCGATCGGAAGTGGTGCGAAGCGAGCAATTACTTTGGGTAACGTCCGCGCATCACAATGTCCACGAGGAGCTGGTTTTGCCGCTCGCAGTCGGCCGGCCGACCTGCATCTGGCGTGCTGCCGCTATCGACGTTCTCGACCGGATGAACCACGACTACCGCATCCTCTTTACCAGCTGGTCGGCAACCGTGCTGGCTGCAGCCGTCCTTGCGGGCCTTGCCGTCTCCATCCTGCCGGAATGTGCCTTGCGTCCGGGCATGCGCGTCCTGACCGAGGCCGATGGTTTCGGCCGGTTGCCGGAGTTCGGCATCGGCATCATGCGCGGGCATACCAAGCCCTCGGCGATCGTAGATGCCCTGGCCCAGCATATCGTGGAGAGCCTCGACAACCTGTCGATGCCGACGCCGGTCACGTTGACCCAGGCCGCGGCTCCGATCCTTGCGAACCAGCGACTGCGCCAGGTGCGCGCCACGGAACTCGCGCCGGGCTGGTAAGTAGACGCTTACATTGCGCCTTGCCAGGCTTTGACCGCGTCGAGGGGATAAAGCAGCATCAAGACGTTAAGCGTGAGGTTGTCGCGGATCACCCAGGCAGCCAGAAGCTCGAAGAAGATCGCCAAAACCACGGTCAGCCAGATGGGCGCGCGGGCCGCAAAAAAGAAGCCGATGACCATGAACAGGATGTCGGATACGGAATTCAGGACACTGTCGCCGACGTAGCCGAGAGCAATCGTGGCCTCGCGGTAGCGATTGATGACCATGTCGGTGTTCTCGAATATCTCCCAGGACGCTTCGATCAGAATTGCGATCAAGAGCCGCGCCCCAAGCGGCGTCCTGCGGGCGACAAGCCAAAGCAGACCGTAGAACAGGAAGCCATGAATGATATGCGACAGCGTGTACCAATCGGCGATGTGCTGCGAATTGTCGGACGAGTTCGTCTCGCCCACCCACAGCTTAATTGTACCGCAGGTACAGATCGGATTGCGGCCCATCCACAAAAGGATCGCGGCAGCGGCAGCGATCATCAGCGCTCCGATTAGCAGATAATGGCGCAATTTCAGTCGCTTGGCGGTTAGGGAGGCTGTTGCTGACATGACGATTCCTTTTTTCCCAAGTTAAAGGCGATATCGCGTCGGCTGACAATGGCGCAAGCGATGGTTGGGCAAGACTTGACCTTGTTTCTGGCCCCGATAGTTATACGTCATGAGCGAAGTGCCCGAATCTGCCACCAATGCCGCTGAATATACCGTCTCCGAGATATCCGGGGCGCTCAAGCGCACCGTTGAAGATGCTTTCGGCCACGTGCGCGTGCGCGGGGAGATTTCCGGCTATCGCGGACCGCACTCGTCCGGTCATGCCTATTTTTCGCTGAAGGACGACAAGGCCCGTATCGAGGCGGTGATCTGGCGCAGTTCCATGAACCGCCTTCGCTTCCAGCCGGAAGAGGGCATGGAAGTCATTGCCACCGGTAAACTGACCACCTACCCGGGATCCTCCAAATACCAGATCGTCATCGAGCAGATGGAGCCAGCGGGTGCCGGCGCGCTGATGGCGCTTCTCGAAGAGCGCAAGCGCAGGCTCGGCGCAGAAGGCCTGTTCGATGCTTCGGCGAAGCGGCCCCTCCCCTTCATGCCGCGCATGATCGGCGTCGTTACTTCACCGACGGGCGCCGTCATTCGCGATATCATCCACCGGATCACCGACCGTTTCCCATTGCACGTCCTGGTCTGGCCGGTCCGCGTGCAGGGCGAGACCTCCGGCGTGGAAGTTGCCAATGCGATCAATGGCTTCAACGGGTTGGACGGCGGCGCCCTGCCCCGCCCTGATGTGCTTATCGTCGCGCGCGGCGGTGGAAGCCTTGAAGACCTTTGGGGGTTCAACGATGAAGCGGTGGTGCGTGCGGTCGCGGCCTCGCGCATTCCGGTCATTTCGGCGGTCGGGCACGAAACCGACTGGACGCTGATCGACCTTGCCGCGGATGTGCGGGCGCCGACACCGACAGGCGCGGCGGAGATGGCCGTGCCGGTAAAGGCAGACCTTGCGGCGCACATCGCCATGATGGGTGCGCGGCTCGCCTCAAGCATGTCGCGCTATTTGAACCGCCGCCGCGAAACGCAGCGCGCCCTTTCGCGGGCGTTGCCGTCGGCGGATCAGTTGCTGGCTTTGCCGCGACGGCATTTCGACGAGACCGCCGCGCGTCTTTCCCGCGCGCTCCAGGCGAACACCCAGGGGAAACGCGCTCATTTCGACGGGCGGGCCCGGCAATTGTCACCGCGCCTGCTCCAACACAGGTTCCGCGAAAAGCGGCGCGAGACCGGCATACTCGCTGTTCGTTTGCCGCGTGCACTCGATGTCTTCGTGCGTGATCTTCGGGCGCTCTATCACCGACGGACTGGCCGCCTTTCGATCGAAGCGACGGGGCGCCGGACGGAGCGCGGACGCCAGCATCTGCAGCAACTGGACCGGCGGCTTGGTCAATCGATCGATCTTCGGCTCGACCGCGCCAACCGGAAAAGTTTTGAACTCGAACGGCTGATGCGCACGCTATCGCATGCAAGCGTGCTGGAACGCGGCTTTGCGATTGTGCTCGACCCCTCAGGTGCTCCGATAAAGCGGGCACTGGACATTGCCGGTGGCGATGACCTCACGCTACGTTTTCAGGACGGCGACGTGCAGGCCGTCGCCACGGAGGCAAGCGAGCGCCCGGCCAAGCCAAAACCCGAACGGCCTGCCCCTGCCCCGGCCAAGAAGCCGCCGGTGCCAAGCGGCTCGCAGGGCTCGCTTTTCTGACTATTCCCGCGTCCAGTCAGGACTATTGAGTTCGATCAGTGATCGTGACCAATCGTCGATAAATTGCTGGCGCTGGGCGCGATCCTGCACCGCAAGCAGTGCCGGGCCGATGCGGATCGGCTGGGCGATGCCGGACTCCTTCATATTCTGCGGCCCGTCGACATCGGGCGGCAGCCCACCGGTTTCCGTAAAATAGAAGGCGTTGCTGCGCGCGATTGCCTGTCCCCGTTCGGAAAGCAAGAAATCAAGAAATTGTGCGCCAAGTTCGGCTTGTTTGGCGGCTTTCGGGATGAGCGCGCCACGGCTGAGAACCAGCGTATAATCGCGCGGCACGACGATGCGCAGTTGCGGATGGCGCAGGGCCGCCTCATAGGCATAGGACCCCAGCATGTTGTAGCCGATATAGAGATTGCCCTTGGCGACTTCCTCGATGATTTCGCCGGTGCAGCAACGCGCCACCGCCGCAGCACGCGCCATGCTCTCGAGCAGCCGGCCAAAAACGGTTGTCGTCTGGCGCGCATCGTTGAAAGCAAGAAGATAGCCGATACCCGACAACCGAATATCATAGGTGCCGACGCGCCCGCGATAGTAGTCGAGCCGTTCGCGCAAAAGGTCCGCGAGTTCGACGTGGGTGCGCGGCACTTCGTTGGCTGGTACCAACCGGTTGTTGTAGACGAAAACAGCCGGTTCATAGGTAAAGCCGAAAACCTCGTCGCGCCAATTGGCCCATTCTGCAACCCGTGCCGTTTCTGGTGACCGGTGAGCCGTCGCGCAGCCGTCATTGGCAAGCTTGACCAATTGATCCACCGAGGAAGACAGGAGTAGATCGCCAAGCGGCTCGCCCTTGCGGCAGGCCTCGCTCGCAAGCGAATTCAGCTCATTGGTCAGGTATTCGATATAGTTGATGGTGATGCCCGGCGACGATTTCTGGAAATCCTTGATCAATGGTTTCATCGCCACGAGATCGGTGGTCGAATAGATCGTCAAACGGCCTGTCTCCACGCCGCTCGCCGGAAACACCGTCTTGTCGTCGTCGGCGGCTTTCGCAAGCGAGACGCTGAAGGCGACGACGAGGCTTGCGAGGATTATCCGGATCATGATGTACCACCCTTCAAAAGCGGAAGCGCAAGTATCACCGTAAATCCCCTTTCGTCGCGTGCACGGAAGCTCAACGTGCCGCCGTGGGCCTTGGCAACTTCAAGTGCTATGGCAAAGCCGAGCCCCGAACTTCCTTCGTGTGACTTGGAGGTAGCAAAGCGCTGCGTCGCCCTTTCCCAGCCTTCCGGGGGAATGCCCGGCCCGTCATCCTCGACCTCGACGAAAGCCTCGGCATCGTTTGCGCGAACGCGTACTTCCAGCAGGTGTTTGGCCCCGTGCCGCAAGGAGTTGTCGATGACATTGACGATCGCTTCGCGCAGGCTCACCGCGTCGCCAAGGACAAATGGACGCTCGTCGGGGGCTTCGAAGGAGATGACGATATCCGGATCGACGGTGATCGGGATGGCGGCGCGATAAGCGCGCCGCGCCACATCAACCAGACTGATCGGCTCAAGTTGCACAGAATCCGCCCGGTGGATGACCATGGCGTGGCTCAGCAATTGATTGGTAAGGCGTGCCAGTTCCCCCGCGCGCTCCTGCACGCGTTCGTAGTGCTGACGCCCGGCCTTGTCGAGTTTGTCGCCGCCAAGGAGGTCGATCTGCGCCGAAAGCGCTGTCAGCGGGGTGCGGATCTGATGTGCGGCATCAGCGATGAAGCGCTGCAAGAGATCGACACGCTCGTTAAGACGACCCATGAAGTGATTGATCGACCCGACGAAAGGATCGAGTTCACGCGGAACATCGACGGTAACGGGTGTCAAATCATGCGGATCGCGCCGCCGCACCGCCGTGCCGAGATGTTCGACGGGCTGCAGCGCATAACGAATTGCCAGCATCGCGCCGACGAAGGCGAGGAGGCTCATGACGAGCACGAGAATGGTCGCGCGGAGCGTCAATTCCCGAGTCAGCGCCGAGCGGGCCTCGTTTGTCTGCGCAACGATGACAAAAGCCTCGCCTGACACCGCGGGGTCCGCAAGGACGCGCTTGGCACTGGCAATGCGGACGGGCTCGCCCTTGTAGAACCCTTCCTCAGCGTTCGATACATCGTCGATGCGATCGAGCGGAACCGGGCTTTCGAGGTCGTCATAACCGGTCAGCGTCTCACCATGCGTATTGATGACGCGGTAGAAAATCCGGTCGCGTTCGGCGAGGCCGAGAAGTTCGAAAGCCGAGGTCGGCAGGCGCACCGTCAATATTCCGTCCTCGACAGCAAGACTCTCGGACATCTGCAGCGCGGCGCCGACGAGGAGGCGGTCGTAGGCCTTGTTGGCGGCCGTTTCGGCATAGTACCAGGCGGCAGTCACGAGCAAGGCCGCGCCGATGCCGAGAACGACGGAAATACGCCGGGCAAGTCGGGCAAAAAGCGACGGTTCACGGCGCATCATCGGAAACCAGTTGGTAGCCGAGACCGCGCACAGTCACGATGCGCGCCTTTGCGCCTTCGAGCTTCTTGCGCAACCGGCCGATATAGAGTTCGATCGCATTGGCATTGGCAGCTTCATCGAACCCGAAAATCTGATCGAGCAACTCATCCTTGCTGAAAACGCGGCCAGGACGCGCCACGAGCACTTCCAGCAAGGTCAATTCGCGGCGTTTGAGTTGAACTTCGCGCTTGCCGACATGGACGGAGCGCGCGGCCCGATCGACGGCGATATCGCCGCATTTGATGAGATTGGTTGCTTCCCCGCCGGTGCGCCGCCGCATAAGAACGCGCGCACGCGCTTCGAGCTCGCGAAAATCGAAAGGCTTGACCAGATAATCATCGGCGCCGAGATCAAGCGCGCCGACGCGATCGTCGATCTCTGAGCGGGCGGTCAGGACAAGGACCGGCACCGCATTGCCGGACTTGCGGATATGCTTGAGAATCTCGAAGCCGTTCATACCGGGCAGCATCACGTCGAGGATGACCAGCGCATAGTCGGTGAAGTCGATGATCTCGGCTGCGTCGCGCCCATTGGTTTCCCAATCGACCGCATGGCCGGTCGCCTCAAAACGCTTGCAGATGGCTTCCCCCACATCGCGCGTGTCTTCTACGAGCAATATACGCATGGCGCTTTCATTGGCACGAAACACGAGTGCCAGCAAACATTATGACGAGGCGGTGAACTGTCCCATCGGTGTAGCCCGATAGAGCAACATGCATTCCCGAAATTGCGGTCCATAATGACGGGCTCGGATGCTGCTTCTGATGGAGGTCTTGAGGGACAGGCTTTCACCGGATCATCCGTCAACTGGAGGGGATCATGGGAAAGACATCCGACGAACATTCACGCCAATCACATCTGTCGCGCCGCGTGTTGATCATCGCCGGCGCAATCCTCGCATGCGGCTATGCCGTCGAGATCACTGCTGCTAAGGGCGGTGGCGGCGGGGGCGGAGGAGGTGGTGGTGGGGGCGGCGGAGGCGGCGGCAAAGGCGGCGGCGGTGGCTCTGGAGGCGGAAAAGGCGGCAGCGGCGGAAACAGTGGCAAGGGACGTGGCCACGATGGCGACCCATGCACGACCGGCCAAGGTAGCACGCCCTCCGGTTCGTGCTGACTGCAGGCATGAAGCGTCACACGCTCGCAGGTTTTGACAATTAGGTTTGCCACGTGTTTCCGGCGAAGGGTCCGAAGATTTGGACAAACTGAACGAGAAAATACTGGAAGTCATCGCGGCAACAGCCCCGCTTGTGTTGGCCTACTTCGCGGGCATCGCTTATTTATCGGCCTACCTCGCAAAATTTTCGATCTCGGTGCACGAGGTCGATCTGCCGATTCCAATCGTGCTTTCTCATTCCTTCAACGTGTTTTCCAATCCGGTTTTTCTCCTTGCATCGATTGGACTGGCGATTGCGGCGCTGCTCGCACTAAGTGATGCCAAACTAAAGTCCGTAGTCGCCACGCGAAGCGGTCTCGCAGTCATAATGATCATCGGGGTTTTCGTGGCGGGATTGCTGATCAACAAGATCGCCCAGGTTGCGGCGGATCAGCGTAGCGAGAAGGTCTTGAGCGGCGACACCGCCTGGGTAAGCTTCAAGGCGCCCTTCTCCAAATATGAATTTGAAATGTCAGCAAGTACCGCGCTTCGTTTTGAGCGATGCAAAACGGGGCTGCTGCACATCCTTACGATTGACAAATACACCTATGCGGTATGCCGGGCGACGCCCACGGAGGGCTTGCTTCTGGTCCAATCGAACGACGGGACTGGTTTTTTGCATTAAGGGAGTTCAAGCTATGAAGACCGTGCTCCTTGCGATCTCGACATTCGCCTTCCTTGGTACGAGCGCCTTGGCGCAGGACAACATTGCGGGCAAGGATTGGGAGACATTTTTCTCCACCTATAAAGCGGGGACCTTTGCTGCCATAGGAAAACGTAAGTTCGCTGTTCACACCGAGGGCAACCTCGAACGCGGCTACTTCGAAACCAGCGCGACCACCGTTCAATTTTTCATCTGCCCGTCGGACCGTCAATACCGTTGGAGGTCACCAAGATTGCGCCCGAACCCACGGACGAATGTTCCGTTCCGGGCCGGCCAATCCCGCCCATATCGATCGGCCTCGCGGCCAAGTGGACATACGATGCCGATAAATCCGGATTCATTGTGACCAGCGCCAAACCAGCCATCGGTCCTTACGTTCCCTTGCAAGGACACCTCGTCCAAAATGCTGGCTGCCGTCAAACTGGCTCAATCCAAGGATTACGGCGTCGTTGCCGACGCCAATGATGACTATTCCAAGCTTGTCGCAAAATACCTGAACTTCGATTTGAAGAACTTGGCGGCGGATGAAACCGGGGCCGCTCCTTCAGAAACCGACTGCGCGCAAGCCGGTGATTTCTGGACTTATCCAATCGGAGAAACGGTTCAGAACGCGCAACGCAAGACCCTGGCGGTCACTAAGATCGAACCGACTTTTGGCGGCAAGTGAGACAGATTTTTCAGCAACGATAGTTTTAGAGGGGGAATGGTACGGTCGGGTGGCTTCCCCGGCAATCGTTGATTATTGTTTTTGTTTGATTTTTGCCGATATTCTGTTCTACTTGTGGCACAAAATGTG
>NZ_FNJP01000003.1:0-491686 GCF_900104165.1 Phyllobacterium sp. YR620 | reverse complement strand
ATTGCCTATACGTTCACCGTCAGGAACACCGGCAATGTGACGCTGAGGAACATCAGGCTCGCCGACAGTCTCAAGGATGCCGTGGTCGGCGGCGATACGATTGCCGAGCTTGCCCCCGGGGCTGTCGACGACAAGAGCTTCACCGCGCTCTATACGCTCAAACAGGCCGATATCGATGCCGGCAAGGTCGACAACGCCGCCACCGTTACTGCGACGCTGCCCGCCGGCGGCGACATCAGCAGCAACGGCGCGGTGACGACGCCGATCGCGGCAGCGCCGGGGCTGGTGCTGGAGAAGAAGAGCGGACCGCCGTCGGGCAATAGCGCCGGTTCGACCATCGCCTATACGTTCACCGTCAGGAACACCGGCAATGTGACGCTGAAGAACATCAGGCTCGCCGACAGTCTCAAGGATGCCGTGGTCGGCGGCGATGCCATTGCCGAGCTTGCCCCCGGGGCTGTCGACGACAAGAGCTTCACCGCGCTCTATACGCTCAAACAGGCCGATATCGATGCCGGCAAGGTCGACAACGCCGCCACCGTTACTGCGACGCTGCCCGCCGGCGGCGATATCAGCAGCAACGGCGCGGTGACGACGCCGATCGCGGCAGCGCCGGGGCTGGTGCTGGAGAAGAAGAGCGGACCGCCGTCGGGCAATGTCGCCGGCTCGACCATTGCCTATACGTTCACCGTCAGGAACACCGGCAATGTGACGCTGAGGAACATCAGGCTCGCCGACAGTCTCAAGGATGCCGTGGTCGGCGGCGATGCCATTGCCGAGCTGGCGCCCGGGGCTGTCGACGACAAGAGCTTCACCGCGCTCTATACGCTCAAACAGGCCGATATCGATGCCGGCAAGGTCGACAATGCCGCCACCGTTACTGCGACGCTGCCCGCCGGCGGCGATATCAGCAGCAACGGCGCGGTGACGACGCCGATCGCGGCAGCGCCGGGGCTGGTGCTGGAGAAGAAGAGCGGACCGCCGTCAGGCAATAGCGCCGGCTCGACCATTGCCTATACGTTCACCGTCAGGAACACCGGCAATGTGACGCTGAGGAACATCAGGCTCGCCGACAGTCTCAAGGATGCCGTGGTCGGCGGCGATACGATTGCCGAGCTGGCGCCCGGGGCTGTCGACGACAAGAGCTTCACCGCGCTCTATACGCTCAAACAGGCCGATATCGATGCCGGCAAGGTCGACAACGCCGCCACCGTTACTGCGACGCTGCCCGCCGGCGGCGACATCAGCAGCAACGGCGCGGTGACGACGCCGATCGCGGCAGCGCCGGGGCTGGTGCTGGAGAAGAAGAGCGGACCGCCGTCGGGCAATGTCGCCGGTTCGACCATTGCCTATACGTTCACCGTCAGGAACACCGGCAATGTGACGCTGAAGAACATCAGGCTCGCCGACAGTCTCAAGGATGCCGTGGTCGGCGGCGATGCCATTGCCGAGCTGGCCCCCGGGGCTGTCGACGACAAGAGCTTCACCGCGCTCTATACGCTCAAACAGGCCGATATCGATGCCGGCAAGGTCGACAATGCCGCCACCGTTACTGCGACGCTGCCCGCCGGCGGCGACATCAGCAGCAACGGCGCGGTGACGACGCCGATCGCGGCGGCGCCGGGGCTGGTGCTGGAGAAGAAGAGCGGACCGCCGTCGGGCAATGTCGCCGGCTCGACCATTGCCTATACGTTCACCGTCAGGAACACCGGCAATGTGACGCTGAAGAACATCAGGCTCGCCGACAGTCTCAAGGATGCCGTGGTCGGCGGCGAGGCCATTGCCGAGCTTGCCCCCGGGGCTGTCGACGACAAGAGCTTCACCGCGCTCTATACGCTCAAACAGGCCGATATCGATGCCGGCAAGGTCGACAACGCCGCAACCGTTACTGCGACGCTGCCCGCCGGCGGCGACATCAGCAGCAACGGCGCGGTGACGACGCCGATCGCGGCAGCGCCGGGGCTGGTGCTGGAGAAGAAGAGCGGACCGCCGTCGGGCAATGTCGCCGGCTCGACCATTGCTTATAGCTTCACCGTCAAGAACACCGGCAATGTGACGCTCACCGACGTCAAGCTCACAGATGCTCTGTCCGGTGCCGTCGTGAGCGGGGGCCCCATCGCTTCGCTCGCACCGGGAGCGACCGATTCGACAACGTTTACGGCGCTCTATACGCTCAAACAGGCCGATATCGATGCCGGCAAGGTCGACAATGCCGCCACCGTTACCGCGACGCTGCCCGCAGGCGGCGATATCAGCAGCAACGGCGCGGTGACGACGCCGATCGCGGCAGCGCCGGGGCTGGTGCTGGAGAAGAAGAGCGGACCGCCGTCGGGCAATGCCGCCGGCTCGACCATTGCCTATACGTTCACCGTCAGGAACACCGGCAATGTGACGCTGAGGAACATCAGGCTCGCCGACAGTCTCAAGGATGCCGTGGTCGGCGGCGATGCCATTGCCGAGCTTGCCCCCGGGGCTGTCGACGACAAGAGCTTCACCGCGCTCTATACGCTCAAACAGGCCGATATCGATGCCGGCAAGGTCGATAATACAGCGACAGCTTCAGGCACGATGCCAGACGGCAAGGTCACGTCGAGCAATGCAAGCACGGTCACGACCACTCTTAGCCAGGGCGCGACGCTCGAACTCATAAAGACCGCAGCCCCGCCGTCGGGCAATGCCGCCGGGGCAACAATTGCCTACAACTTCACCGTCAAGAACACCGGCAACGTCACGCTCACCGAGGTCAAGCTCACAGATGCGCTGCATGGGGCCGTCGTGAGCGGGGCCCCCATCGCTTCGCTCGCACCGGGAGCGACCGATTCGACAACGTTTACGGCACTCTACACGCTTACTCAGGCCGATATCGATGCCGGCAAGGTCGAAAACACGGCGACAGCTTCAGGCACGATGCCAGACGGCAAGGTCACGTCGAGCGACGCAAGCACGGTCACGACCACTCTTAGCCAGGGCGCGGCGCTCGAACTCGTAAAGACCGCCAGCCCGCCATCCGGCAATGCCGCCGGGGCAACGATCACCTATTTCTTCACCGTTAGAAATACCGGCAACGTCACGCTCAACAATATCGCGATCAGCGACGATCTGCCCAATGTCGCAGTCAGTGGCGGACCCCTCGCCTCGCTGGCGCCGGGGGCGGAAGACACAAGCACTTTCACGGCGCGCTACACGCTGACGCAAGCCGATATCGATGCTGGCGGGGTTGCCAACACAGCGACCGCCACAGCGACGGTTGCAGGATCGCCGACGACGGCGACTGTAACAAGCACGGCGAGCGAAGTGCGGACACCGATCGAGCAGAGCGCCACGATCGCGTTGGTCAAAACCGCGAAGCTCAACGATACCGATGGCAGCGGCTTATACGAGGCCGGCGAATCGATCACCTATCGTTTCGAGGTTACCAATACCGGCAATGTCGTCGTCAACGACGTCATTCCAACCGACCACGGCCCAACGTTCAACAAGCAGCCTGCCGCCAACAAACTCAGCGCGGTTGTGCCGGGGCCGACTGCCATTGCGCCGAAGCAGACGCAGGTGTTCGAGGCGACCTACACGCTGGCGCAGTCCGATATCGATGCGGCTGCAGGTATCGCTAACGGGATTGTCAACAAGGCCAAAGCCGAAGGCACCTATACGCGGCCACAAGCTCCAGAAAGCAATGCCGGGCGCGGCTTTGCCTACACCAATCCGGGGCAAGGCAAGATCACCGTCGTCGATTCGGCGGAGGCGACGGCAGTTCTCGAATTGCCGGCGGCCCAAGCCTCTTCCGTAACGATCACCAAACAGGCCGGCCTGCGGCAGATACGCCGCGGCGAGAAGGCGCCGTTCATAATCAAAGTGATCAACAAGAACACCAGCAACGTCGCAGGCTTGACGGTTCTTGACCGCCTCCCCGCAGGCTTCCGCTATGTCGGCGGATCGGCGACGCTCAATGGCAAAGCCGTTGAACCGCGCATTGACGGTTCCAACCTTCGTTTTGACAATCTGACGCTTGGTCCGAAGGGCGATGTGGTCATTCGCCTGCAAATGCTGGCGCTGAGTACGGCCGGGCCGGGCAAGCACGTCAACAAGGCGCAAGCGCTCGGTTCAAGTGGCAAAAGGCTTGCCCCGGAGGCGAGCGCCGCCGTCGAGATCATGGTCGAACCGGTCTTCGATTGCGGCGATCTCATCGGCCGCGTGTTCGACGACCTTAACAGCGATGGCTACCCGAACGACGGCGAGCGGGGCCTGCCCGGCGTGCGTATTGCAACCGTGCGCGGCTTGCTGGTGACCACCGACGAATTTGGGCGCTTCCACGTTGCCTGCGCTGATCTTCCGGATGCGCGTATCGGCTCCAACTTCATCATGAAGCTTGATACGCGCACCCTGCCTGCCGGCTACCACCTGACCACCGAGAACCCGCGGGTGATCCGTCTCACCGCCGGCAAGATGTCGAAGCTCAACTTCGGCGCGGCGCAAGGCCGCGTCGTGCGGCTCGATCTCAAGGACGAAGCCTTCGAACCTGCTCTCACGACGTTGAAGCCGCGATGGGACAGGGGGCTGGATGCGCTGATCGAGATGCTGAAGCAGCAGGAGGCAACGCTGCGGATCAGCTACCCGACGCGTTCCGAAGAGCTTGCCGCCAAACGCATGAACGCGATCGAGGACGCCATCGCCAAGCGATGGAAAGCCGCAGGAGGCGGGTACGCGCTTAACATCGAAACGCGCGTGGAGGTGGGTCAATGAGCCAAGGCCGCTTTCAGGTGTCCATCCGGCCCCAAAATCACCTGGTTGCGTCGCGCAAAGCGCGCATGCTTATGGCGGGTTGTACCGTTCTCCTGGTGCATCTCACGACGTCCAGAGCCACGGCCCAGGAAGAAGCGGCGGCCGCGAAGGCGAGCGCATGCATCGAGACCGATTGCGCTGCCGGGACTGCGCAGAACGAACCAGCAGTCAAAAGCTCCCGCATCGCAGCCCCCGGTGCCCGGTCCCCATCCGATGATGCCGAAGGGACCATTCCTTTCGCCATCAGTGTCGAGGGCGAGACCGTCGTCAAAAGCAATGAGCCGCGATCCCTGGGCGTGGCCAAGGAGACCAACGCACAAAAGCACGCCGCAATTGGGGCTGGGTCCGACAAAGCCACGCCAAAACAAGGGCTCAGTGCGGTCGATATCCAGGTCAAGTTCGATGGGCTCGACGCGCGCCCGGTCCTGAATGTTTCGACGACCCCGATGCGCACCGCATATCGGACGGGCGAGCCGATCCGCTTCCTTGCGACCTCTAACTACCCCGCCTTCATCCAGCGTTCCGAAATTCGCGTCTTCGAGGATGACAAGCAACTCACGGATAAGCCGATCGCAGTCATTGCGGTTCCGGTCAACGGCGAAGCCGGCTGGACCATGCCAGCAACCGAGAATGACGACCAGCGCTTCAAATACGTGCTGCGAGTCTATGATGTCGACAACCGTTATGACGAGACGTTGCCGCGCCCGCTTCGCCGCATGGATCGCGACCTGCCGCGGGAAGAGGAGAATGCGGTCGCGCCGGGCATGACCGAGGACAACACCGGATTACGGAACATCCCGGTTCGTGGCGGCGCAGTCACCGTCTACGGCCGGAACGTTCCCGACGGTTACGGGGTGCAGGCGCTCGACGATAGGATCCCCGTCGATCGCGAACGTTCCTTCGTCATGCAGCGCATTTTGCCGCCCGGCGATCATGATGTGGACGTGACTGTCGTTGGCTCGAAGGGCAGCGCCGTCGACTTTCACCGCCAGATCAACATCCCCAATAATGACTGGTTCTATGTCGCGCTGGCCGACCTCACTGTCGGCAAGAATAGCGGCAGCGATCATATTGAGAGCGTGCGGCCGGGCGAATATGACGACATTTATACGAAGGGTCGCCTCGCCTTTTACGTGAAAGGCAAGATCAAGGGCAAATATCTGCTGACCGCCTCGGCCGACACAGGAGAAGACAGTCTCGATCATATGTTCCGTGGACTCGATGCCAAGGATCCGCGGCAATTGCTGCGGCGGCTCGACCCGAACGACTATTACCCGATCTATGGTGACGATTCCACGGCGATCGACGACGCTCCGACCAAGGGCAAATTTTACGTGCGGCTCGAGCGCGGCGACAGCCAGGTCCTGTGGGGGAGCTACAAGGCGATCATCCAGGGCACGGAGTTCATGCGCTCGGACCGAGCGCTCTACGGCGCGAGCGCTGCCTATCGCTCAGAGAAGACGACACCCTTCGGAGAGCGCAACAGCGAAGTGACGCTCTATGCGGCGCAACCGGATACGCTGCCGCAACGCGACGAATTCCTCGGGACCGGCGGCTCCGCCTATTTCATGCGCAGGCAGGACATAACGATCGGCTCCGAAACCGTGACGGTGGAAGTCCGCGATTCGACAACTGGACAGATCATCGAGCGGCGCACCTTGCGCTATGGCGAAGACTATTCGTTCGACTACCTGCAGGGCATGCTGATCCTGAAGCGGCCGCTTTCCTCTTCGACCGGCACGACGGGCCCGGTGCGTGAAGGCGCGCTCGGCGGCAACAAGGTCTATCTGGTATCGCAATACGAATACACGCCAATCGCCGGTGACCTTGACGGCTATGCCTATGGCGGACGGGCGCAGCATTGGTTCGACGACAAGGTTCGGGTCGGCATCACCGGCATGAACGAAAATACGGGCCTCGCCAACCAGAAGGCTTATGGCGCCGACATCAAGGTCCGCCATTCCGATACGACTTTCATCGAAGGCGAAATATCGCGGTCCGATGGACCGGGCTTCGGCACGTCCCGCTCCACCGATGGCGGGCTGACCCTGAGCGACGTGCAGACCACGGGCACGCGCGGCCGCCTGGCCACGGCGTGGCGCACACGGGCGCAACTCGACCTGGAAGACATCAGCAAGAGCGGCATGAAGGGCACGCTCGGCGGGTACTACCAGGAAAAGGACGCGGGCTTCTCCACCCTTTCGGAACAGGTTGCGGCGGATCAGCGGATCTGGGGACTCGCGGCAGATATCGATATCACGAAAGATTTGAGCCTCGACCTCACCTATGACGATTTCAAGGAAGGTGAAGCGACTAATGATTTCTACGATCAGGCGGTCGGCGGCAGGTCCAAGCGTAAGGGCGCTGCCGCAATCAGCAAGCAACTGAACGAATACTGGAAAGCCTCGTTCGGCGTCACCTATCTCGAACTCAGTAATCCGCTCGCAACAACTTCGAACAAGTCCGGCTATGACGGGTCGCGGCTCGATGCCGGCGCTCGTCTCGAATATGCACCCGATGCCGAACATACCTATTACGGCTTCGGACAAGGAACTTTGTCGCGATCCGGCGACATCGAGCGCGGCGACCGTCTTGGCGTCGGCGCCGAATATCAGCTCACCGAAAAGATCGGGCTAAACGGCGAAGTATCCTATGGCGCGACTGGGCTCGGCGCCCTCGCCGCCGTCACCTATGAGCCGACAGCGGAGGATAGTTACTATCTCGGCTACCGCCTCGACCCCGATCGCGCATTCGACCTTGACCGAACCTACGATCTCGACGGGACTGATTACGGCGCGATCGTCATCGGCGCGCGCCGCAAGCTCGACGACTATTGGTCGACCTATGCTGAGAATAATTACGACCTGTTCGGGAGGCGCAATTCGCTCGCCCAAACCTACGGTGTCGTGTACACGCCCGACGCCAAATGGACGGTCGATGGCGGGCTGGAGATCGGCACAGTCGAAGACGATACGATCGATCCCTCCACAAATCTCGAACGTTCCGATTTCGACCGCAAGGCGATCTCCCTGTCGGTCGGCTACAAGGACGAGGATCGCATTGCCGCGCGCATTCGCGGTGAGACTCGTTTTGAAGATTCCGACGATGATACCCGCGATCTCAACACCTACCTCTTCGCAACGGGCTTCAGCTGGAAGACGAACGATAGCTGGCGGCTGCTCGCCAATATCGATTCAGTTCTCTCGGACTCGAACGGTGATGGTTCGTTCAGGGATGGCGACTATGTCGAAGCCTCGCTCGGATATGCCTACCGTCCGATCACGAACGACCGGCTGAACGCTCTCCTCAAATATACCTGGCTTTACGATCTTCCGGGCGAGGATCAGGTCAGCGCGGTGACCGGCGACGAATACGGGCCAGCACAGCGCAGCAACATTCTTTCCGCCGATTTCACCTACGATCTCGTTCCCTGGCTGTCCGTCGGCGCGAAATACGGCTTCCGCTACGGTCAAGTGCGCGAGCGGCTTCAGGACGATCTCGACGCATTCTCCGATTGGCAGACTTCCTCAGCGCATCTCGGCATTGTTCGAACCGATTTTCACATCGTCAAGAAATGGGACGCCTTGCTGGAAGGGCGCGTCATGTACATGGCCGAGGCGGATACGACAGATCTTGGCGTGCTCACCGCCGTTTATCGCCACGTCGGCGACAACTTCAAGGTCGGCGTCGGCTATAATTTCGGCAATTTCTCCGACGATCTGCGCGACCTGACGCTCAACGACCGCGGTGTGTTCTTCAACGTCGTCGGCAAGTACTGACGCATGGGCGTTGTTCATCGCGCAGGTGCCGGCAACGGGCCAGATGCGCTATTTGGATATCGGCGCACTCCTTCTACACGACATATTAATACTTGTGGAACACAACTGGAACAGATAGTGTTTGTTCTGGTTTTGTTTTTCCGATTCCGTTTCGAAGGATCGCCGATGCTCACGCGTAAACAACACGAACTTCTGCTCTTTATCCATGAGCGCCTGAAGGAAACCGGCATCCCTCCATCCTTCGACGAGATGAAGGATGCATTGGACCTAGCGTCCAAATCGGGGATACATCGGCTGATAACAGCGCTCGAGGAACGAGGTTTCATTCGACGGCTTGCTAACCGTGCGCGGGCGCTGGAAGTCCTGCGCCTGCCGGATTCAATTGCGCCTGGTCTCAATGCGCAAAAGAAATTTTCGCCAAGCGTGATCGAGGGCAGCCTCGGCCGCAATGTCGCCCCCCCCCGCCCGCAGCCACGCGCTTCGGATGACGACGGTGCGCCGACGATCGTCAACATACCCGTCATGGGCCGGATCGCGGCCGGTGTACCAATCTCCGCCATCCAGAATCAGACGCACATGATTGGCCTGCCGCCGGACATGATCGGCAGTGGGGAGCATTATGCGCTGGAGGTCAAGGGCGATTCCATGATCGAGGCGGGCATCTTCGACGGCGACACGGTCGTCATCCGGCGCGGCGACACGGCCAATCCCGGCGAAATTGTGGTCGCGCTTGTCGATGACGAAGAGGCAACCTTGAAGCGCTTTCGGCGCAAAGGGGCATCGATTGCTCTCGAGGCCGCCAATCCGGCCTATGAGACGCGCATATTCGGGCCGGATCGGGTGCGCGTGCAGGGTAAGCTGGTCGGTTTGATCCGCCGTTACTGACGGATCGGGTTTTCCTGATCGTCTGCCGGTGGCTTGGTCTTTGCGGCACGCCGCTGCGGTTTTTGCTCCGCAAGATTGCGGGCGGTGCGGGAAAAAGCCCGATAGGCGTTCCATGGGCGCTGAGGGGAGCCCACGGCGTAGGTAATGTTTGCAGACTGGAGGCGTGCCTGCAATTGTTCTACAGCAAATGCAGCCGCATCTAGCCCGGACGGTGGATCGACCTTGTTGTCGCCGAACCTGATTTCTGCGGAACCGCGTAGCGCCAGGTCCTGCGCCGTAATTACAAGAACGTCCCCCGGCTCGCAGGTTGCTGTGGGACCGGTGAAGGCAAGGACGACGATATCGCCCTCGGCACAAGCAGTTGATTTTTTGGTCGGATCGTCCGTGTAGGCGACGATCAGGCCGCCGGCTTCCCTCGCCAGGCACACGCCGTCGGCGCACTCAAATTGTCCATCGGCCGGCGATGCGCCATTCTTTGCCGGCGTGAGCACTTGAATTGCGCCGTACCCCTGCTGCCAGTTATCGAGGGTGAAACGGCTTGCCGTTGCGCGGTTCACCGTCAGCGCGTCGTCGGGGGCGCTCAAGGCGACGAGCCTGCCCTCTTCGGCAATCACTATATCCGGCGGACGTGCAGAGCGGAGCGGCACTATGGCCAATGCCATTACTGCAAATCCAACGAGCCGCAGCCGCGTTGTCAGCAACATGAGGAGGACCAGTCCCGCGGTCATCAAAAGCAGGCTCGTTTGCGGCATTGATCCGAAATTGCCGCTCGGCGAATGCGCGCCAACCATCTTCGCGATCGCAATGACCCATTCGATGCCGCGTTCCATGACAGCAAACGGCAGCCAATCGAGATCAAATGGCATCGCAAGAACAGCAAGCACCGCAAACGGCATCACAAAGATCGAGACAACGGGCAGCGCCAGCGCGTTGCCCACAAGCCCAAGCGGCGCTGTGTTGTTGAAATGGTAGGCGGCGAAGATCGAGCTCGCCGTCCCGGCAACCAACGAAGTCATGGCGATAGCGCCGACATGGCTTGCCGCCATCATCGGCAAACGCAGAAGCAATCCCTCGCCTTTCGTTCGGTTTGACCTGTTCTTTCGGCGCGATCTCCAGCCGTAATATGCAATGAGCGCGCCTGTCGCCGAATATGACATCTGGAAACTCGGTCCGAGAATTTCATGCGGAAGCAGCGCTATCGTGATCAAAGCGCCGATGGCGAGATTGCGCATGGAGATTGCCGCGCGATCGGCCATCATGGCAATGAGCATCACCGCCAGCATCACGAAACTGCGCTGCGCAGCTACATCGGCGCCCGAGAGCAGGAGATAGAAGCCGGAACCGGCAAGGGCGACGAATGCCGCCAGTTTTTTCATTGGATAGCGGGCTGCAAAGCCGGGAAAGAGGGCCATGCTGGCGCGAAGCGAGCCGACGATGATGCCGGCCACCAGCGCCATGTGAAATCCGGAAATCGAAAGAATATGCGAAAGCCCGCTCAGTCGCATTGCGTCATTCGTCGCCTCGCTAATGCCGTCGCGCTGGCCGGTAATCAGCGAAGCCGCAATATCGCCGGGTTCCCCCTTGATGCGGGAAAGCACACGCTGCGTAAGTTGCTGGCGGATATTGGCGACCGTCTGCCAGGCTTGAGACGCAATCGCCTCATCGACCGGCGTTGCGGCGAGTTGAGGTTTACCAAGGAAAAACCCATTTGCGCCTACGCCCTTATAGTAATTATTGAACGCAAAATCGTAATTGCCGGGCCGTACCGGACCTCGCTGCGGACGCAGGTGGACGAGGCCCTGCAGTCCCGCGCCAATTTTCATTCCTGCCGGCACGGATCGCGCCGACACGACAACCCGTTGCGGCGAATAGCGGAGTGTCGGCCGCTCGGTTGCGATAATGTCGAGGGTGACGCGCCAGCCGCCTCTTGCGTCTCTAGCCATGGCCACGACGCGTCCGGTCAAACGGGTAGTAATGTCCGACCCAAGCATTTTCGTATCCGCGCGCATGGTTTCGAGCTTGCCGGCAACCATTCCCGCGACAACGGCAACTGCAAAGGCGAGCGCCAGTCTGGTCCTCGGACGGGAATGTGCGAGCTGCATCAGCCCGACAAGCAGGGTCAGCCCAAACAAAATGGCGCTCAGTCTTGGCTCGGCCGACGCGCCGAAATAGATGATGGCGCCGATGCCGCAACACACCGGGAGAAACAGAAACAGCGTGCCGCGCTCGATCTCCTGGCTAAAAAGCGTCGGCGTTGCGACGAAGGCGCGCCTTGTCGCCGCCATGGCGATCGCCATGGGTCGCCTACCCGCAGAGAGTTCAGTCCCTCGCGTTAGAACGCCTGTTTCTGTGCCTGGATAGGTCGCAACGGCGTTGCCAGTGTCCTGAACACTGAAAAAGAATAGCCGCTCATCGATTTTTGATCTGGTCTGCGGTTCCTCCATTTGCCCCCAAGCACCAATACCCTTGCACCTCAGCGGTGCTATGCTACATGAACGCCAGATCAATTCGATTGGACGTTCGGCTAATAGCGCGACGCGTCCCTGGAGCTCCCATGTCGTCCCCTGTCGTTACACGTTTTGCCCCATCCCCTACCGGCTACCTCCACATTGGCGGTGCCCGCACGGCACTGTTCAACTGGCTCTATGCAAAGCATACGGGCGGCAAGATGCTGCTGCGGATCGAGGATACGGATCGGGAACGTTCGTCAGATGCGGCGGTAACTGCCATCCTCGACGGCTTGACCTGGCTCGGCCTCGATTGGGATGGCGAGGCTGTATCCCAATACGCCCGCGCCGGTCGCCACCGCGAGGTCGCCGAGGAACTTGTTGCCAAGGGCAAAGCCTATTATTGCTACGCATCGCCGGCCGAGCTTGAAGAAATGCGCGAGAAAGCCCGCGCCGAAGGCCGGCCGCCGCGTTATGACGGACGCTGGCGCGACCGCGATCCCAAGGAAGCACCTGAGGGCATCAAGCCGGTCATTCGGGTCAAGGCGCCGCAGGAAGGCGAGACTGTCGTGCACGATCAAGTTCAGGGCGACGTGCGTTTTCCCAACAAGGATCTCGACGATTTCATCATCTTGCGCTCGGATGGCACGCCTACCTATATGCATGCTGTGGTCGTTGACGACCACGACATGGGCGTTACGCATATCATTCGCGGTGACGACCACCTGACCAACGCAGCGCGTCAGACCGTTATTTATAACGCCATGGGTTGGGATGTACCGGTTATGGGCCATATTCCACTCATTCACGGCGCGGATGGCGCCAAGCTTTCGAAACGCCACGGTGCGCTCGGGGTTGAGGCGTATCGCGCAATGGGCTACCTGCCCGCCGCACTGCGCAATTATCTCGTCCGCCTGGGCTGGAGCCACGGCGACGACGAGATCATGTCGGACGCACAGATGATCGAGTGGTTCGAGATATCGGACATTAATCGCGGCGCCTCGCGCTTCGATTTCCAGAAGCTCGAAGCAATTAACGGCCATTATATGCGCATCACGGACGATGCCGCGTTGGTCGAGGCCATGATCGCCATCCTGCCCGAGGTTGAGGGCGGCGAAGCACTTCTCGCCCGGCTCAACGATACGACCAGGCGGCAGCTCCTGGCGGCCATGCCCGGGCTCAAGGAGCGCGCAAAGACGCTCGTCGAACTCGCCGATAGCGCGAAATATCTTTTCGTTGAGCGTCCGCTGACGCTCGACGACAAGGCAGCGGCACTGCTGAATGACGAAGGTTTGGGCGTGCTGGCCGGCGTGTTGCCCGAGCTTGCTGCGGTCGATGACTGGACGGCGTCCGCGCTCGATGCCGCAGTGCGGGTCTATGCGGAAAAAACCGGGCTCAAACTCGGCAAAGTGGCACAGCCGCTGCGTGCCGCATTGACAGGAAGAGCAACGTCTCCGGGTGTTTTTGACGTGCTTGAGGTGCTCGGAAGGGACGAATCCCTCGGCCGGATCAAGGACCAGGTAAAAGGATGACAAGTGCGTCCTTCAGGCGCATTTTTGCATTGCAACATCGCGCCGTTTGAGTACGGTGTCGTGCCTGAGGAATTCACGATCTACGGCCTCGGTTGAGGCAAGTGCTTTTGCGCTGGATCAGCGCAAGCTGAAGCAAGAAAGGAACGGCAATGTCTGAAAACAACGTCAACATCGATCTAAATGGTCACCAGTTCTCAATGCCCGTGCGCAAGGGGACCATTGGACCGGATGTCGTGGACATTGGGACACTCTACAAGAACACGGGCGCGTTTACCTATGATCCCGGTTTCACGTCCACGGCGTCCTGCGAGTCGCAGATAACCTACATCGACGGCGATGAAGGCATCCTGCTGCACCGCGGCTATCCTATCGAGCAACTGGCCGAGCATGGCGATTTTCTCGAAGCCTGCTATCTGTTGCTTTACGGCGAACTGCCGACGAAGAGCCAGAAGGCCGATTTCGACTATCGCGTAACCCATCACACGATGGTGCACGAGCAGATGTCACGTTTCTTCAGTGGTTTTCGCCGCGACGCGCATCCCATGGCGGTCATGGTCGGCTGCGTCGGCGCGCTGTCCGCGTTCTATCACGACTCGACCGATATTTCCGATCCGCATCAGCGCATGGTCGCCTCAATCCGCATGATCGCCAAGATCCCGACCCTCGCTGCCATGGCCTATAAGTACCACATCGGCCAGCCATTCGTTTATCCGCGCAACAACCTCGATTTCGCGACGAACTTCCTGCACATGTGCTTTGCCGTGCCCTGTGAAGACTATGTGCCAAATCCGGTGCTTGCACGCGCGATGGACCGAATCTTCATTCTTCATGCGGATCATGAGCAAAACGCGTCGACGTCGACCGTCCGTCTCGCGGGCTCTTCCGGCGCAAACCCGTTTGCGTGTATCGCAGCAGGCATCGCCTGCCTGTGGGGTCCTGCCCATGGCGGCGCCAACGAAGCCGCACTAAACATGCTCGGCGAAATCGGCTCGGTCGACCGCATTCCGGAGTTTATCGCCCGCGCCAAGGACAAGAACGATCCGTTCCGCCTGATGGGATTTGGCCACCGGGTCTACAAGAACTACGATCCGCGCGCGAAGATCATGCAGCAGACCACCAAGGAAGTCCTTGGCGAACTCGGCATCAAGGACGATCCTCTGCTCGACGTTGCCATGGAGCTCGAGAAAATCGCGCTAACGGATGAATATTTCATCGAAAAGAAGCTTTATCCGAATGTCGACTTCTATTCGGGTATCACATTGAAGGCTCTCGGCTTCCCCACCACCATGTTCACCGTGCTCTTCGCTGTGGCACGTACGGTTGGCTGGATCGCCCAGTGGAAGGAAATGATCGAGGATCCGCACCAGAAGATCGGTCGTCCGCGCCAGCTCTACACCGGTGCGACACAGCGCGACTATGTCAGCGTCGAGAATCGCAAGTAATCTGCCTGCAGCCGTAATGAAAAAAGGGGCGCCGTTTGGCGCCCTTTTTGTTCCAACTACATTTTTCAATCGTTTTTTTCAAAAGCTATTAATAGAGGACCGCAGCATGAAGCGCGAATTGGTTGTTGGTTGTGCCGGTGCCGGTAAATCAACGGTGGCGAAGGAACTTGCGGAGATTACCGGACTTCCGCTGATCCACCCCGACCGCCACTATTGGTTGCCCGGATGGGAAGAGCCCAGCAGAGATCCCTGGAGGGTCATCGTAGAATCTCTGTCGGCTCAGCCGGAATGGATCATGGATGGGACTTACAGCGGCACGCTTCAGCAAAGGCTCGCTCGTGCCGATACGATTATTCACCTGGATTATCCTACTTGGTGTTGTCTCTGGCGCGTCATTCTGAAAAAACGGCCCGTGGCTTAGGAGAAATCCGGGGCAACGAACTTGGGCCTGGATGTCCTGAGCGCTTCGATTGGCAGTTTCTGCGCTATGTCATTAGGTACAGAAGAGATCATCGCGAACGCGATCTCGCACGAATGAGTGGATTTTCAGGTAAAGTTTACCGGTTTACGACGCCGTCAGCCCTTGCATCATTCGTTAAGCTTCAACGTGAACGTCTTTGCAGCGGCAAGCGTTCAGCTTAGCTGCGCTTTGCCATCTCAAGCACTTTTTGCGCAGCGATTTCGCCGGACGGGCGTTCGGTCTGCATCAGGCTCGCAATCTTGTCGAAACTTTCGAGCTGGGCGCTGCGACGATGGCCGGGAACCAGCAATTGTTCGAGCTGACGGGCCAGAGATCCAGCCCGAACGAACACGTTAAAGTATTCCGGCACGACCGGTGCATCTGCGATGATGTTCGGCAGAGCCGCGCTCCAGATGGTAATGCGCGGTGCCAGAAAGGTGCGCGCGAGCCAGTCCGGCCGGTAAGAGAGAACGGTCGGGATGCGGGCGAGCGCAAGCTCAAGCGACACGGTGCCGGACGCCGCAAGCGCGGCATCGGCGGCCGCAAAAGCATGCAGACGCTGTGCCTCACCGACGACTATGTCAGGCTGGATTTTCCACCCCGCTGTAAGCTCCCTGACAAGCGGCTCGATCTTCGGCAAAGTGGGCAGCGTTATCTTGATCTGGTTGCCGCGTTTGGCGAGAAGTTCGATGGCTTCTCCAAACGGCTCCGCAAGGCTCGTTACCTCGGACCGGCGCGATCCCGGCAAGACAACGAGAGTCTTTTCGGTGCGTTCGCCAAGCTGCGCTTCGCGCGAGCGGTTCTGCCGGGCAGCTTCAAGAAGCGGCGCGTGCGAAACGAGCCGATGGCCGACATAGGTCGCAGGCGGACCGTCAAGATCCTTCAAGGCCTCCACTTCGAAAGGCAGGATTGCAAGCACATGGTCGATATAGGATCGCATCGCCTTGGCCCGCTCCGGCCGCCAGGCCCAGACCGAGGGGCTTATGTAGTTGACGATAGGGATTGAAGGGTCGGCCGCCCTCACCTTGCGCGCTACTCGATGCGTGAAGTCGGGGCTGTCGATGATCACCAGGCAATCGGGTTTGGCGGCGACAATCGCATTGGCAAGTTGAGATATGCGCCGGATGAGTTGCGGCAGCTTCTTGACGATGGCACTCAAGCCTACAAGGGCGATTTCATGCTGGTCGAACAGGCTGTCGAGACCGAGCGCCGCAAGATGCTCGCCGCCAACGCCTGTCAGCGTCACGTCGCCGGGGAAGCTGCGACGCAGCGCATCGACGAGATCGGCACCGAGCAGATCACCGGATTCTTCGCCTGTGACGATCGCGAGGCGCAGCGGTTTTTCAGCTGGCATCGGTGCGCGTCTCCTGGACAAAGGTCTCGACAAACAGGCCGGCCTCATTGGCGGCCTTTATCGTTTCCTCGTAGCCGAGGATCAACGTACGCCCGCTCTCGATGGCGATGCCCTTGAGGCCAGCCTTTGCGGCATTCTCAATGGTGCTGATGCCTATCGCCGGAAGATCCGCCCGCACCTCCTGCTGCGGCTTGGCGCATTTGACCAGCACGCCGCCCGTGCTGTGTATGCGCTTCCCGAGACGCAGCTCAGCGACGCGCTGCAGCATTGCGTCGGTGCCTTCGACCCCCTCGAGCGCAACCACGCGGCCACCCACCGCAACGGCCCCCTGGCCGATATCAAGCGCACCGATGGCGGCAGCAGCCCGCCGAGCGGCCTGCATATTGGCGATGCTGTCCTGATCCGGCTGTTTGCGCGTAAGCGTCGATGGCTCAGGTGTTAGGATATCAGGGACGATCTCATGGGCGCCCACAACCCGAAATCCATAGGATTCGATGGTTGCGATAACGGCGCGCAGCAGCCCATCGTCGCCAAGCCGGAACGCGCGCAGGAAGCGGTAGAGGGCCACAAGGTTGCCGTTGCCCGGGCGCAGAGCGTGGCGAAACTCCGGGCGGTGCCGAACGCCGCCCGCCAGTACCACGTTCGTGATGCCTTCGGCCTTCAGGATCCTAACGAGCCCACCGAGTTCGACGATGGAAATCTCGGCGTGTTTTCCCTGATAGATCGAAGGCTCCGCCTCGCCCTTGATGGCGATCATCAACGGATCGGCGCCTTGTTTTCGTAGGCTCTCCGCCACGGCCAGAGGCAGTTGGCCATTGCCAGCGACGATGGCTGTCCTGCCTGAAATCGCGGGCGGAACTTTAGCTGTTGTCGTCACTGTCACTGATCTCGATAGCGGAATCGAGCGGCGGCGTGCAGTAAGCGCGCTTGGTATCAGTGGTGATGAAGTCGATCAGGTCCGCGACAGCCGGCGAATCCGGATAGGCAGCGCGAACGTCGTCTGCCCTCGCCCTGATAGACTTCGTGCGATCGAATAGCATGCGCACAGCGTGACGGAGCTTGTGAATCTCCGGACGGGCCATGCCAGACCGCTTCATGCCAATAATATTCAGTCCGCCAAGATAGGCATGGTTACCGATTGCCATTCCATAGGGCACGAGATCGCTCGCCAGCGCAGCAAGCCCGCCAATGAAGGCATGGTGGCCCACGCGCACAAACTGATGAATCCCCGCGCCGCCGCCGATAATCACATTATTGCCGATGGTGACATGGCCGCCTATCATGACATTATTGGAAAAAGTCACGTTGTCGCCGATGATGCAATCATGCGCCACATGCGCATAGGCCAGGAACATGCAGTTATCGCCCACCGTGGTTATGCCGCGGCTCCCGTCCGTGCCGCGGTGCATGGTGACGCCTTCGCGGATGACGCAGTTCTTGCCGATAACGAGGGTGGTGCGCCCACCCTTATGCTTGGTGTTCTGCGGCTCGCCACCGAGTACGGCGTTCGGATAGACCTTCGCGCCATTCCCCAGCGTCGTCGGGCCCATGATTACCACATGGCTCAGGAGTTCGACATCATCGCCGATAACGGCATCGGGACCCACATGGCACAACGGGCCGATCGAAACCCTCTCACCAATGACTGCGCCCGGCTCGATGATCGAGGTCGGGTGAATAATGGACAAGGACATCAGGCGCCGGTCTCATCTTCATCAGGGAAACTGACCATGGCGGCGACTTCGGCTTCCGCCACCTTGAAACCGTCAACCTCGGCGATGCATCCATATTTATGGATGTTGCCCCGCTGCTTGAGCTTGGTGACGCGCAGTTTCAACTGGTCTCCCGGAACGACCGGCTTTCTGAACTTGGCATTGTCGATGGTCATGAAGAAGACCTTGCCCGGCTTGCCGCTGCCATTATGGAATAGCACGATTGCGCCGGCTGTCTGTGCCATGGCTTCGATGATCAAAACACCAGGCATGATCGGCAGTTCAGGAAAGTGTCCGGCAAAATGTGGTTCGTTGATCGAGACATTCTTGATCCCGGTGGCCGAAACGTCGCGATCGATATCGACGATGCGATCGATCAGCAGAAATGGATAACGATGCGGCAGGTTCGCAAGAACCTTCTGGATGTCGGCAATACCGAGACTGTCCACCTTCACATTGTCACTCATCTGAACCGCTCTCCTTCTTGGTCCTCGTCATCGCACGAACGCTGGCGATTTCACGAAACCACTGCTTGAATGGCTGGGCGGGCGCGCCGGCCCATCTCTCGCCATCCGGAATATCATTCATCACGCCGCTCGCCGCCGCAATCTCGACGCGCGATCCAATGTTGACGTGATCAGCAATGCCGACGCTTCCTCCAAGCCTCGTCATATCGCCGAGTTCAACGCTGCCGGAAATGCCACATTGTGCGGCTATAACACAATGACGGCCGATGCGTACATTGTGGGCGATCTGCACCAGATTGTCGATTTTAGTGCCTTCGCCGATGACCGTATCCGCCAGTGCCCCCCGGTCTACCGTGGTATTCGCGCCAATCTCCACATTGTCCTGGATAATGACGCGGCCAAGCTGCGGCATCTTTTCAAGTCCTGCCCTGCCGGCGACATAACCGAAGCCATCCTGTCCGATACGCACGCCAGGATGCAGCAGCACGCGATTGCCAAGAAACGCATACTGGATGGACGAATTTGGTGCCACGTAGCAATCGCGGCCGATCTTGCAGCCATTGCCGATAACCACGTTTGCCGCAATCACCGTGCCCGACCCGATCGATACATTACTGCCGATAATCGCGCCGGGCTCGATCGTTACATTGTCTTCGATTTCAGCGGACGGATCGACGATTGCGTGCTCGGAGATACCTGTCTGGCCACTCCACAAATGCGCTGTGACGGCATTCGGGTAGAGCGCACGGCCAATCGCAGCAAAATCCTGTTGGGGATGCCGCGTCACAATGACAGCGACGTTCTTCGGGACACTGCCCTTGATCTCATCGGTGCAGAGGATGCCCGCCGCCTTCAATCCCGCGAGATTGTGCGCATGTTTCTTGCTTTCGACGAAAACAAGCGCATCAGGCCCAGATTCCGTGATGGAAGCCAAACGCTTCACAAGGCGATTGGCTAATGAGCCATCCACAAGTACGCCATTGGTCAGACCAGCGATCTGACCAATAGTCACATTCTTGAGTGGCTCATAAAAGATCGGATCGGCCATCGACTAACTTTCTCCCCCGGGGAAGTTTGTCCCCCGGGAGGTCAGCAATCTATCAGAATTTGCTCGACATGCCGAAGTTGAAGTTCTGCTCCTGATCGCCGTCAACCTTCTTGACCGGGACCGCATAGTCGAAGCGCAGCGGGCCGAAGGGCGAGGCCCACATGATGCTGGCGCCAAGCGATGCGCGCCATTCCGAACCAGTCGTGCCCTGCGCTTCCGGAAGGTCGTTACCATAGAGCGTTGCCGCATCGGCGAAGACCGCGCCACGGATGCCGAGGCTTTCCGGTATCACGGGCATCGGGAACTGCGCTTCCGCCGAAGCATTGAAGTAAGTCGTGCCGCCGAGGAAGCTGCCCTTCGAATCGGTAACGGTGGTATCGCGAGGACCGATACCGGCATATTTGAAGCCGCGGATCATTTCCGAATTGTTCTTGAACAAGTCGAACACGCGCAGATCTTCGTCGCCGAAGCCGGCAATATAGCCAGCACCGACACCGAGGAGGCCGACAATGTCCATTTCATCCGACAAGGTCTTGTAGTACTGGCCCTTGAAGGTCGACTTCAGGAAGTTGGCGTCGCCGCCGAGACCAGCATATTCCTGATTGAACTTCGCATAGATACCGTCATGCGGGTTCTTGGTATCGTCGATGGTGTTGTAGGTCAACGACCAGCTTACGGACGACTTGATCCACGGGCTCTCTTCAGCCGCATCGATGAACGCCTGCGAGATTTCGGTCGGATCCGGGATGTTCGTACCCGGGATCATCGCCTGATCGTCGATCGTGTATTCTTCGCGCGACAGGTTATAGGCAACGCCCGCAACCAGCGCCTCCGAGATCGGCAGACCGAAACGGATCGTGCCACCGGTCACATCGGTTTCATACTTGTCGCTGACGCCGGACTGACGCTTGTAGATGTCGAAACCTGCCGCAATGCGTTGACCGAGGAAGTAGGGCTCGGTGAATGACAGCGAGTAGGAACGGTTATTGTCGAGACCGGCACCTGCAGCAATGCGGATATACTGGCCGCGGCCAAGGAAGTTGCGCTCGGTGATCGAGCCTTCCACCGTCGGGCCGGGATTTTCGCCGCCGGTCGTATAACCACCACCGATCGAGAATTCACCGGTCGATTTCTCGACGACGTCCACAACAAGTATGACCTGATCCGGCTGCGAACCGGGAGCGGTCGAAATGTTGACGGTGGTGAAGAAATCAAGGGCTTCGAGCCGGCGCTTGGCGCGCTGGATGAGAACCTGATTGAAGGCATCGCCTTCGCTGACATCGAATTCGCGGCGAATGACGAAGTCACGCGTCTTTTCGTTGCCGCGGATTTCGATGCGCTCGACATAGGCGCGCGGGCCCTGATCGATGGCGTAGGTAACGGAAATCGTATGGTTCTCGAAGTTACGGTCGCCGCGCGGCTCAACCTTGGCGAAGGCATATCCCTGACCGGCAACGCGCTCCGAAACCTTGATGATCGAATCTTCGACATCCTTGGCGCTATAGGTATCGCCTTCGCGCGTCTTCACGAGACCGTTGAGCTGCGAGGTATCGACACCTTCAACCGAGCTTTCGATCTGGATCGGGCCGAATGTGTACTTCTCACCCTCTTCAACCGTGATGGTGATGGTATAATCGTTTGTCGCCGGATCAAGATCGGCAGTCGAGGACACAACGCGGAAATCCGCATAGCCGCGGTTGTAGTAGAAGCGGCGCAGCGCTTCTTCGTCGGCGCGCAGGCGGTCTTCACTATAGACGTCGTTGCGGGTCAGCCAGGACAGCGGATTGGAACGCTTGGTCGAGATCACGTCGCTGAGGCGACGGTCGCCGAATGCCTGGTTGCCGACAAAATTGATTGCAGTGATCTTGGTGCGATCGCCTTCGTTGATCTCGAAAACGACGTTAACGCGGCCTTCGCCGAGATCCATCGTGCGGGCATTGACGGTCGCGTCGCTGCGGCCGACATTGCGATAGGCAGCGCGGACGGCTTCCACATCAGCATCAAGCGTTGCCTGATCGAATGAAGCGCGCGGCTTCAACTGAACGGCATTCTGCAGCTGCGGGTCCTTGATCTTCTTGTTGCCCTGGAAGATCACCTGGTTGACAACCTGATGCTCGGACACCTGAACGATAAGCGCGCCGCCTGCCTGGCTGATGCGCACATCGCTGAACAGGCCGGTCGCAAACAGACGCTTGGTGGCCTCATCGATATCGGCATTGGTGAAAGGCTTGCCTGGGGTAATGCCGAGATTGTCGCGCACCGTCTGGGCGTCGACACGGGCATTACCACGCACTTCAATGCGGCTAACTGTTGCTGCCTGCGCGACTGTTACGCCTGCAACCGTGGTCACGATTGCACCAGAACTTACCAGCGCCGCTGATATGGCGAGCGCCGACGCTGCACCAACAAATCTTGAACTTGCCGCCATAGGCCTTATGAACCTTCGTTTTCTCGTTGTCCCCGGGCGAGATCCCGGACTAAGCACTTACTCGCACACCGTCATAACCGGTTTTTACATACACGCAAGGCTTACGGTTAAAATCTGTTTACTTCACGCGAAAGCGTGGCATCCCTGCCACGCCAATAAGGGCTTATAGTAAACAGATCATGTCCATTTGCCAGCCCAAGCCTCTAATTTTCATCAATGTTTAATCTTTGTCACCGGCAGGCGAAGAGATCGTTGAAGATGACGAATCCCATGAAACCAAGCACCAGAAAGAAGCCAAAGCGGAAGAACAGCTCCTGAACTGCCGGTTTCACTGGCCTGCCGATGACTGCCTCGGCGGCGTAGAAGACGAGATGCCCGCCATCAAGCGGCGGCAACGGGAAAAGATTGAGGAGCCCAATTCCGATCGACAGCATCGCTGTCAGCTGTATAAGCCAATCCACTCCCTGGCTTGCCGCCTGCCCCGCCATTGTCGCGATCTTCACGGGGCCACCGAGCTGGCATTTATCCTCGCGTCCGGCGAAGAATCGGCCGAAGAACTGCCCGGTGCGGGCCATGATGAAGCCGCTTTCCCGCACGGCCTGCACGACTGATTCGACCGGGCCGTACTCAATGCGCCGGAAGTTGCCGAGTTCCTGGTTGTTGACGACGCCGATCACTGCGATTTTGACAGTGTTCCCAAGCGGGTCCTTTTGTTCAGTCAATTCCGGCGTCGCCGTCAGCTTGACGTCCTGTCCGTTGCGTTCGACGACGAAATCAAGCGAATCGCCGCCGCGCGAGGAAACGATGCGCTGAACATCGGCAAAGGTTTCAACCGTGTCGCCATCGACGCTGACAAACCGGTCGCCGGGCTGAAATCCTGCAATGGCTGCCGGACCTCCCGGCCGCACTTCCGCAACCATCGGATCGGCTACCATCTTGCCGTAGAGGGCAAAGAAGACCGAGAAAATCGCAATGGTGAGCAGGATATTGAACGCCGGTCCGGCAAAGACGGTTGCAGCACGCTTCCATACGGGCTGCGTATGGAAGGAAACGGCGCGCTCCTCGGCGCTCATCGCAGCGGCAGGCGCCGCGAGCGAACTCGTTACCCCTTCGTCGCCGGCGAATTTGACATAACCGCCAAGAGGAATGGCGCAGAGTTTCCAGCGCGTTCCCTTGCGGTCGTTGAATCCGATGAGCTCCGGTCCGAAGCCGACCGAGAAAGCCTTGACGCCGATTCCGCACCAACGACCGACAAGATAGTGCCCCATTTCATGGACGAAGACGACGACCGTCAAAACTATCAGGAATGGCAGGATCGTGCCGATCAGTACACTTTGTGTGCCAAAAAGGGTGTGCAGCATGTCCGTCTATATATCCTCCGGGCTGCAACACATTGGCACGGCCCGTCTCGGGCCTCAAAGCTCAGCCGTCTAGAAAAGTATGTCGTATGGCGTTTCCGGCGACACCAGAACTGCCCCGATGACGTATAGTAATGCTGCCGCAGCGACAAGCCCGTCGACCCGGTCCATCACGCCACCGTGACCGGGTATGAGGCGGCTCGAATCCTTGACGCCGAACTTTCGCTTCATCCACGATTCCCCAAGATCGCCTATCTGAGCGACCACGGACAGGAGCAGTGCGATGAGCGGAATTGGCACGCCGCCGGCAGGACCGATGAATGCCGCGCAGGCAACGCCGGCGGCGACACCGGCAGCCGCACCACCAATGGCACCCGCCCAAGTCTTGTTCGGTGAAAACCGCGGGGCAAGTTTGGGACCACCGAGCGCCTTCCCGTTGAAATAGGCAAATATGTCGGTCGCCCAGACCACCGCGAACAGGAAAAGAATGGCGGCAAAGCCATCGCCCGTATCGCCGCGCAGCAAGGTAAGCGCGATGCAAGGCAGCCCCGCATAGAGGAGACCCGCCGCCGGCCAGTAGCCGGTCTCCCGTCGACCGACAGCGGCGATGATGAAGGCACCGCCGAACAGGATGACCATCATCACGAACGTATCCCGTGCAAAAAGCAGCACGACCACGAGCAGCAGGAGGCAACCCCATGCCAGCCCCCGCGTCAAAGGAGTCGATCGGTTCGCAATGATGAGCTGCCATTCATAGAAGACGCTGATGCCGATTGCCGAGGCCAGGAGACCGAAGGCGAATCCGCCCATCCAGGTCATCGCCACGGCGATGATAATCAGGACAATCGCGCTAATGATGCGTTTTTGCAGGTTGGAAAGGCCGCTTCCGAAGAAGGTCACAGAGCGATGTCCTGGGCTGTCACGCCGCCAAAGCGCCGTTCGCGCATCTGGAATGTCTCAATCGCCTCGGCGAGATTCGACGGGCGGAAATCCGGCCAATAGCAGGGAAGGAAGACGAACTCGGAATAGGCGGCCTGCCAGAGCAGAAAATTCGAAAGGCGCATTTCGCCGCTCGTGCGGATAATCACGTCGGGATCCGGGATGCCGGCCGTATCCAGGCGCGCTGTGATCGCCTCCGGCGTTACCGCATCCGCGGCAAGAACCCCGGCAGAGACGTCGGCTACCAACCGTTGAACCGCACGGGCAATCTCGTTGCGCGAGCCATAATTGAAGGCGATGACGAGCGTGAGACCGGTATTTGCGTCCGTCAGCGTCTCGGCTTCGGTCAGGAGCGCGCGAATGTCTTTCCCCAGCCCTTCGCGTTCACCAATGATACGCACCCGGACGTTCTCACGGTGCAGATCGGCCAGATCGCGCCTGATGAAGAGCTTGAGCAAGCCCATCAGGTCGGAAACCTCGGAACGCGGCCGCGACCAGTTTTCCGACGAGAAGGCAAACAGCGTCATGAACGGGATACCCATCTTGCCGGCAGCCCGGATGGTTTCACGCAGCGTCTCGACGCCAGCCTTGTGGCCTGCCGTACGGGGCAGACCCCTCGCCTTTGCCCAACGGCCATTTCCATCCATGATGATGGCAATGTGGCGTGGGATGGACATAGGCATTGACCTCCAGTTAGCGGATCGAGCACATCTCTTGCGAGATATTAGACCTGCATGATTTCCGCTTCTTTGGCTGCAACGACCTTGTCCATTTCTGCGATGGTCTCGTCGGTCAGCTTCTGGACTTTTTCCGACAGGACGCGATTGTCGTCCTGACTGATCGCACCATCTTTTTCGAGCTTCTTTAACTCGTCCATGCCGTCGCGGCGGACATGGCGCGCTGCAACCTTGGAATGCTCGACATACTGATGGGCGATCTTGACCAGTTCCTTGCGGCGCTGCTCATTAAGCTCCGGCAGTGGAATACGAAGGTTGTTGCCGTCGGTGATGGGATTGAGACCGAGTCCTGCATCGCGAATTGCGCGCTCCACCTTGCCGACCATGGATTTGTCCCACACCGACACCGACAACATGCGCGATTCCGGTACCGTAATGTTGGCAACCTGATTCAGCGGCATCATCGAGCCATAGGCATCGACGGTGATCGGTTCGAGAAGACTTGCGGAGGCACGACCGGTGCGCAGACCGTTTAGATCATGCCTCAATGCCTGGATGGCTCCGTCCATGCGACGTTTCAGGTCATTTAGATCGAGTGCGTCACTCATAGTTACTGCTCCTTATTCTCGGCGAAAGGCCCGGCAGATACGATCAACTAGTCCGATACGACGGTTGCGCGTCCTCTACCCTGCAGGATTTCCGCAAATCCACCCTTCTCGTGGATTGAATAGACGATTATTGGGATATTGTTCTCGCGTGCAAGAGCAACAGCAGTGGTATCCATCACTGCAAGACCGCGATCAAGCACATCTTTGTGGGTAAGGTGGTCAAACCGAACCGCGTGCGGATCCTTCTTGGGATCGGCGGAGTAAATTCCATCGACCTGGGTGCCCTTGAACAAGGCGTCGGCACCGATTTCCGCTGCACGGAGCGCCGCGGCCGAATCCGTGGTGAAAAAGGGATTGCCCGTGCCGCCGGCAAAAATCACGACTTTCCCCATGTCCATATAGGCCGTGGCCTGACGTTGGGAAAAGGTCTCGCAGAGTTCTGGCATTGCTACAGCCGATAGAACGACGGTATCGATCCCAAGCTTCGCCAGGGAAGTGCGCAATGCCAGCGAGTTGATGACAGTTGCCAGCATGCCCATGTGGTCGCCAGTAACGCGGTCGCCTCCCTTTGAGGCAACAGCCACGCCGCGGAAGATATTGCCGCCGCCGATGACGACGCCGACCTGCACGCCGAGTGCGCGCGCTTCGGCAATGTCGCTGGCAATGCGATCGGCCACTGCCACATCAATTCCGAACCCCTGGTCGCCCATCAGAGCTTCCCCGGAGGCCTTCAGCAGAACGCGTTTGTAGACAGCCGTGCCAGCCATGGGACCTCCTTGGAGTTGTTGCAAGTTTTTAGCAGAGTTCGGATACACGAAGGGCATCGCGTTGTCACGCGATGCCCTTTGAATTCAGTTGCGTAAGATTACTTCTTCACAGCTGCGGCGACTTCTGCTGCGAAGTCGCTTTCTTCCTTTTCAATGCCTTCGCCAAGAGCGAAACGGACAAAGGCCGTGATCTTGGCCGGAGCGCCGATCGACTTCTCGGCTTCCTTGAGCGCCGCCTCGACCGTCAGGTCGGGATTGATGACGAAAGCCTGCGAGAGAAGCACGACTTCCTCGTAGAACTTGCGCATACGGCCGTCGACCATCTTCTCGACGATGTTTTCCGGCTTGCCCGACTGGCGGGCCTGATCGGCGAAGATCGCCTTTTCGCGTTCGACGGCGACCGGGTCGACTTCTGAAGCGGTCAGGGCGAGCGGATTGGTAGCGGCAACGTGCATGGCGACCTGGCGGCCGAATGCTTGTGCTGCTTCCGCATTGCCGGCCGTCTCGATGGCAACGAGAACGCCGAGCTTACCGAGACCGTCGGAGACGGCGTTGTGAATGTACGTCGCGACGACGCCCTGGCTGACGCTCAGAGCAGCGGAGCGGCGGAACGAAAGGTTCTCACCGATCGTGCCGACGGCGTCCTTGATCGAGTCGACGACCGACTTGCCGGTCGAGGGATAGGTCGCGGCGCCAACAGCGGCGGTCGTACCGTCGGTCGTCAGCGCTACGCTTGCGACGTTGCGGACGATATCCTGGAAAGCGTCGTTGCGGGCAACGAAATCGGTCTCCGAGTTGACTTCGACGACAACCGACTTGGCGCCGTTGGAAGCCACGCCAACGAGGCCTTCGGCGGCCGTGCGGCCGGCCTTCTTGTCGGCCTTGGAGATGCCCTTCTTGCGCAGCCAGTCAACGGCAGCTTCCATGTCGCCATTGGTTTCGGCAAGGGCTGCCTTGCAGTCCATCATGCCGGCGCCGGTGAGTTCGCGAAGTTCTTTTACCTGTGATGCAGAAATGCTCATTAGATCGCCTCTTCTCAAAGCGAAGGCACACTGGTGAAACCAGCATGCCAACTTTGCGGCGCGTCATGCGCCAATCGAATCATTTTTAATCACCCGATAAGACGGGTGTATGAAGCCTCAAGCGGAGGCTTCACCTTCCTGTACAGGAGCGGCCTCAAGAGCCGGTTCGGCCGGAGCCTCTTCCTGGGCGCCAAGATCGACACCGAGGGAACCCTGCTGACGGGCGATACCGTCGAGCGCAGCCTTGGCGATGAGGTCGCAATAAAGCGAGATCGCGCGGGATGCGTCGTCATTGCCCGGGATCGGGAAGTCGATCTGGTCCGGATCGCAATTGGAATCGATCACGGCAACGACCGGAATACCAAGACGCTTGGCTTCCTGGATCGCGATGGCTTCCTTGTTGGTATCGATGATGAAGATGAGGTCCGGAGTTGAACCCATGTTCTTGATACCGCCAAGGGCGCGGTTGAGCTTCTCGCGCTCGCGATCGAGGTTCAGGCGCTCCTTCTTGGTGAAGCCCTGGGCGTCGCCAGCGAGAAGTTCGTCGAGCTTGCGCAGACGCTGGATCGAGTTCGAGATCGTCTTCCAGTTCGTCATCATGCCGCCGAGCCAGCGTGCGTTGACGTAATACTGGGCCGAGCGGGTCGCGGCATCGGCAATGATGTCCGAAGCCTGACGCTTGGTGCCTACGAAGAGAACGCGGCCGCCACGGGCTACCGTGTCGGAAACCTTCTTCAGGGCCGTATGCAGCAGCGGAACGGTCTGGGCGAGATCGAGAATGTGAATATTATTGCGGTCACCATAAATGTATGGTGCCATTTTCGGGTTCCAGCGATGTGTCTGGTGGCCGAAGTGAACGCCAGCTTCAAGGAGCTGACGCATGCTGAAATCAGGCAATGCCATCTCTATTTTCCTTTTCCGGTTTAACCTCCACAGGAAAGAGGCGGGAGAACCGCCACCGGAGGCCATATCGGATTTCTCCCGATATCAACCCAAATCCCGTGTGTGGAATGCTGCGGCTGTTAGTCGATAATTGCGGCAAACGCAAGTGTGTCGGCGATAAAAGCCGCCGCATCAGACGATCTTATGCGGCAAGCAGGACTATTTCTTGCACTTTGGCGTGTCGAAAAGCTGCAGATTGACAAGCTTTCCGGTCATGGAGAAATCGCCGTAATCCATTTTCAGATCACGGGTTACGCCGTTCCGGTACATCTTGAAGTTGATACGGTAGCTCGGCAGGCCTTCGGCTTTTTCGCTTTCGTCGAAATAGGCGATCGAGACCGGCCAGGTGTTTTCCTTGGCAAGGGGGCCCATGTGCTTGGTCTCGTCCTCTCCATCCGAGAGCGATAATTTGCCGATCACGACCGTCGTTGCCATCACCTTGTTGGCATCCTCGGAACCGTCGAAGAGCTTCGTCTGGTAAAAGACTTCACCGGCAAGCGCCTTTTCGATCAGTTCCTGCATGTGCCGGGTCGGGAACTGCGACAATTCCAGATCCTGCTTGAGCGCCTCGGGTTTGGTCAGCGAAATTTCCGTTTTGTCCTTCAGGAGTGCAGCGTTGCCGCGCACCTCCTTGGTCAGGCTCTGATCGACGAATGTCTTGTTGACAAAGCGGAACTTGCCGCCGTCGCCGGATTCGTAGGTCGTCGTCTGCTGGTCGGTAACGCGCTGCGGCTGCTCTTCCATGTCGACGCGGGTCACAAAACGAAAGTTCGTGGTATAGCCTTCGCAATCCGAACCGTTGAACTCATAGACCATACGGCCGGTCAGTCCGGTAATGCCGCTGCTATCCTGGGCACTGTCCAGCTTCAGATCATAGATGGCGCGATGTGGAACAAGCGTCGCCGTTCCGGCAGCCAAAGCCATGGTTGAGGGGGTCAGACCAAGGGCACCGAGGCTGAAAACGAGAGCGGACAAGACGCGCATAGACAAGATTCTCCATATTAGAACGCGCATATTAAAAAAACTCTTGGCGGAAGCGAGGCAAAAATCGCACCTTGCGTCACATTCATTACGATTCCGCTTGATAAGGATGAAGATACCATGACCAGCACCATCGAATCCCGCCTGAAGGAACTCGGCATAGAATTGCCGGTCGCCGCGGCGCCCGCTGCAAACTACGTGCCCTTCGCACAGACAGGAAAACTGCTGCTGACCTCCGGACAATTGCCGCTATCAGGTGGCAAACTCATCCACACCGGCCTTCTTGGCGCGCAGCTTGCCGTTGCCGAGGGCCAGGAGGCCGCAAGGGCTTGCGCCATCAACATTCTCTCGCAGGCCAAGGCCGCGCTGGGTGATCTCGATAAGATCGCGCGCATCGTGAAAATCACCGTGTTCGTGGCTTCGACGCCGAATTTCACCGAACAGCACCTCGTCGCCAACGGCGCGTCGGATCTGCTGGTTGCCGTCCTTGGCGATGCAGGCCGCCATGCCCGCTCGGCGGTGGGAACAGCCGCCCTGCCCTTGAACGCGCCCGTTGAAGTCGAAGCCATCATCGAGGTCCGCTGATCATGACATCGGCTGACTGGCTCAAGGATGTGCCGATCGCCCATCGCGGTTTGCATGATCTCAACAAAACCCGCTGGGAGAATACGCTCTCCGCATTCGAAGCGGCCGCGAGCGCGGGTTACGCCATCGAATGCGACGTGCACCTTTCCGCCGACGGCAAGGCCATCGTCTTTCACGATGGAACGCTGGATCGGCTCATCGGCCGACAAGGCAATATCGACGAAGTGACTGTCGAGGCTGCGAGGGCCATGCGGGTCGGCGGCACGGACAATCATGTTCCGACGCTCGTCGAAGCGCTGGAGATGATCGATGGGCGAGTTCCGATCGTCATCGAACTCAAGGGCATTCCTGGCCGAGACGACGGCCTCGTCAAGGCGGTTGCGGCTGACCTTGCCGGCTATGCGGGAACAGCGGCTATCATGTCGTTCGACCATCATCTGATCCGGCTTTTCGGCACGGATGCGCCCGGCATACCGGCCGGCCTGACTGCTGAAGGATTGCACGACGCCGATCTTGAGGCACATTTTTCCATGCTCGCTCACGAGATCGATTTCGTGTCCTACAACGTCCACCATCTCGACAATCGCTTCGTCAAGTTCGTTCGCGGCAAGCTCGGACTGCCGGTGATTTCCTGGACGGCAAGGAGCCTAGCCGACAAGGCGACGAGCGATGCCTTTGTCGATCAGATCACTTTCGAGGGCTTCGACCCGCACGCCGCATAGGATGCGCCCTGCCCCTTGCATCGCAGGATGAAATGCCTAGCTTTAGCTTAAGCGGTTGCACGGGTCGGCGCGTCGCCGGCCCGTAAGCTTAGGCTAAGCCAGGAACCAACCCAACGATGCATGATTCTCACCGAGGCGATTTTACCTTGCGCGCTTGCGAGGGCGTTGGCGCATTCACCCGCGAGGAATGGGCAAAGCTGACCGGCGCCGATCGCGCCGCGCCCGACTACAACCCGTTTCTCTCGCACGCCTTCCTGTCGTCGCTCGAAGATTCGGGTTGCGTCGCCCGCCGGGCTGGCTGGCTGCCGCAATTCCTGCGCCTCGATGACGACAGCGGCAATCTGATCGGCGCGATCCCGTGCTATCTGAAGGGCCACAGTCAGGGTGAATATGTATTCGATCATGGCTGGGCCGACGCTTTTGAACGCGCCGGCGGTCGTTACTATCCCAAGCTGCAGGCGAGCGTCCCCTTCACGCCGGTGACGGGTCCCCGGCTACTGGTAAATCGGGACTGGGACCACGCGGCCGTGCGAACCGCTCTCGCCAATGGCCTGCGCCAATTGGCCAAACAGATGGGTGTTTCGTCGGCTCACTCGACCTTCGTCAACGATGACGATCTCGGCGCCTTCACGGAAGCCGGTTTCCTGCATCGCACCGATCAACAATTCCATTTTCTCAACGAGGGTTATGAAAGCTACGACGCTTTTCTTGAAACCCTCGCCTCTCGCAAACGCAAGGCATTAAAACGCGAGCGCCGCGAGGCCGTTGCCGACGATATCACCATCGAGCGTTTGACGGGCGACGATATCACCGAAGAGATTTGGGACGATTTCTTTGCGTTCTATATGGATACTGGCAGCCGCAAATGGGGTCGCCCCTATCTCAACCGCGAATTCTACGCCTTGATCGGGGAGCGCATGCCGCAAGACGTCATGCTGGTGATGGCAAAACGGGCAGGCAGATATATTGCAGGCGCTATCAACTTCATCGGGTCCGACCGACTCTTCGGCCGGCATTGGGGCTGCATCGAGGATCATCGCTTCCTGCATTTCGAAGTCTGCTACCATCAGGCCATCGACTTCGCCATCGAACGCAAGCTCAGTGTCGTCGAGGCCGGCGCGCAGGGCGAGCACAAGCTTGCCCGGGGCTACCTGCCGGTTACCACCCACTCTGTCCATTACCTTGCCAATGAAGGGCTGCGGCGCGCGGTGAGCGATTTCCTTCGCCATGAGCGCAGTGAAGTCGCGCTCCTCAACGAGGCGCTGAGCGAGCACGCGCCGTTCAAGAACTCCGATCACTGACCGGCGTTGCTCGAACCGCTTGACTAGCGCGTCCGCCTTGGCAAACATCGCGGCCGGTTCCCCAATGGTACAGGTGCGTGATGACAGAGCCCTATGACGACAACAACGTGTTCGCCAAAATCCTGCGGGGTGAAATTCCATCGCATAAATTGTACGAGGATGCCGACACCTACGCATTCATGGATGTCATGCCACAGGGGAAAGGCCATTGCCTGGCTGTCACCAAGGCTCCATGCCGCAACCTGCTTGACGTTGAAGCCGAACCGTTGGCTGCGGTGGTTGCGACCACCCAGAAACTGGTTCGGGCGGTGAAAAAGGCCTTCGACGCGGATGGTGTCACGGTTATGCAGTTCAATGAGCCGGCCTCCGGCCAGACGGTCTTCCACTTGCACTTCCACGTCATTCCCCGCTTTGAAGGCATTCCCCTGAAACCCCATACGGGGCCGATGGAAGATCCGGGCGTTCTAGCGGCCAATGCGGAGAAGATCCGGCAGGCGATGGCGCAGGGCAGTTGACGCACCGGAACATGGAGCCGGCGCAATTCTAATGAGACTCCGCGGCGAGTTGTGCCTTCACTTCGGACCGACCAAGGCCAAGAACTGCGCGCGCCGCAAGGAGCGCAAGGGTGAACGCCGCGACGCCGCCAAACAGATCGACGATGTTGTGACCGCCATGTACGATGATAGCAGGAACCATCAAAATATTGATGACCGCGATGACTGGAAATATTTTGCGAAAGTCCATCGTGAAGTAAACGGAAAGACCGGCCATCACGGTATGGAACGATGGAAATGCGATAAGGCCGAGCGTGTCCTTCGGCGAGATATAGGCTGCGCCTTCCCGATATAACCGCATAAGTTCGAGACCATACGCGTGGTCGGCAATCGCCCCCAAACGGTTAGCGACCTCCGACGGCAACGGATAATATGCGGCGGGTCCCGCACTTGGAATGATGCGCCACACCAGAATCGTCAAAAGTGCCGACAAGGTGCCGGTAAGCAGGAAGAGGTGCAGCGACCGTTTGGATCCAAAAAAGCCGACAAGGAGAATGACGCAAGTGATCTGGATGAGCGAACTGCCGTATATCACGCGCAATATAGCCGGAAGGTAGGGAACCTCCACGACGGCCTGGACGAAATCCGGCCAGTAAAACCCAAGAGCGCGATCCCACTCGATCAGCATCCGGTCGTAACTCTCGCCTACCGGCAGCAGCAGATAATTGAACACCGACCCGACGAGCGAGAAGAGCAGGTAGAAACCCGTTGCCGTGGTCGGAACAGCGATTTTCTCGTCGTGACGGTAGAGCCGATAAAATTGTCCGATCGCGATGGCGGCGAGCCCCATGCTGCCGCCAACGGCATAGCCAAGCCAATCGACGGTGACGCCCTTCGCGCTGGCAAGTGCAATGTTGATCATAAGCAGCACAGCAATAATGCCACCGACGATTTTCTCGGCCGGATAGAGAACCATCGCTCACCCCTGTCTTTTTTAGGGATCTTAACCCGGTCCAATTAAGGATCGCTGAATCAACGCTGCGCTTACGCGAGGACAAGTCCGGCAATCAGGATAATCTCGGCAACGATAACGCCGACGATCACACGCCGGCCAAGGCTGAGATAGGCAAAGAAACCTGCTGCCGCCGCGCCGATCCGCAAAAACACCGACGATTCGGCAAGCGAACCGCTGGGATAGAGGATCAGTTGAGCGATAACACCTGCGACAAGGGCGGTTGCCACTGCCCGCACAATGACGAGGGCTTCGGAGTCCTCGCGAACCCTTCCGCCGATAAGTACGCCGATCCACCGCCAGACATCGGTCGGAAGCCAGCCGGCGAGCAGTATGAAGAGGTAGGGCCACCACCAGGCTGAAATGCTGTCCCAGGTCATGACGCCCTGCCCCGGGCTTTTGTCCAGTGGAGGTAGGCCATCGTGGCAGCACCGCCGGCAAGACCCGTAAGAAGCAGGTCATAGGCCGGCGCGATATGGTGGATCAGCGGAAACAGCAGCAGACCCGACACCATAGCGACATGCACCGTACGGTCACGCGCCGACCCCCAGAGCGAGGCCAGAAAATACATTGGCGTGAGGAAAAACAACGCGGCGAATACGAGCGGAGGAAAATCGGTCGAAAGGTAGTAAACAAGGCCGACAACAAGCGTATTGGCTGTGGTCAGCGTCATGCCAAGGCCGGCGAAATAGGTCGTGCGCATTTTGACGGGTACGTTGCGCAGATGCTCCATTCCCAGCACCCAGGCGGTTACCGCGATGAAGTGGGAGAGAAAAAGAAGCACGATCTTGCCTGTTTTCGGCCCGCGCATTTCGGGAACGAAGGCGGCGACCATCGGAACAAATCTGATCGAGGAGAGCGCGACCGCGACTGCGGCGCCGAGGATCGAATAGCCGGCGCCGATTGCGCCGATGAGCACGATATTGGCGGGCAGCGCCCAGATCGCCGCAACCATGAACATGGCTTCCCCAACCGTCACTCCGCTCTGGCTGGCGAGGCCGGCAAATCCCACATGCGCCGTCATCAGGATCAGTGCAGGGATGGTGCGTATCATCGCCGCGCCGGAAAGAAACCACTTGAGGTGGCTCCCCGGATCTTCTTCTCGTTCCGGCAGATGGGAGGGCAATGCGGAATCAGCCATGGGTCCAGCGATAAAGGCAAGCAGCACAGCGGGCAAGAAAAAGGCCGCCCGAAGGCGGCCTTTTCATCATTTCTTGCGTGGCACTTTTGGCACCGACGCCTTGCGCAGCACGTGCGGCTCGCTCGTTGCGAGACCGGCACCGGCCTTTTCGAGCGCTGGCTTCTTCGGGGCGGGCTTGCGCTTTGCAATCGGCTTCTTCTCGACCGGAATTTCCTTCTTTGGCTTCACGACGACTTCGTCGGCGACATAGTCGAGGACGAGGCCACGCGAACCATCGGGCTTCTCGGCAACCGAGACGCGAACCGTGCCACCCTTCTTCAGCTTGCCGAACAGTACCTCGTCAGCGAGCGGCTTCTTGATGTGCTCCTGGATGACGCGCGCCAGCGGCCGCGCACCCATACGGTCATCGTAGCCCTTCTCGGCAAGCCAGGCGATTGCGTCCTGCTGCAGATCGAAGGTTACACCGCGATCGGCAAGTTGCGCCTCAAGTTGAATGACGAACTTCTGTACGACCTGATGGATGACCGGAACCGGCAGCGGTCCAAACGGAATGATCGCATCGAGACGGTTGCGGAACTCCGGCGTAAACAGCCGATTGATCGCTTCCATGTCGTCGCCTTCGCGCCGCGAAGACCCGAAACCGATCGCAGCCCGCGCCATATCCGAGGCACCGGCATTGGTGGTCATGATCAAAATCACGTTGCGGAAGTCGATCTGCTTGCCGTTGTGGTCGGTCAGCTTGCCGTGATCCATGACCTGCAACAGGATGTTGAACAGATCCGGATGCGCCTTCTCGATTTCATCCAGCAGCAGCACGCAATGCGGATGCTGATCGACGCCATCGGTCAAAAGGCCGCCCTGGTCGAAGCCGACATAACCGGGAGGTGCGCCGAGCAACCGGGATACGGTGTGGCGTTCCATATATTCCGACATGTCGAACCGCAGGAGCTCGACGCCGAGCGAATGCGCCAACTGCTTGGCGACCTCGGTCTTGCCGACGCCGGTCGGGCCCGAGAACAGGTAGGAGCCAATCGGCTTTTCCGGTTCGCGCAGGCCTGCCCTTGCAAGCTTGATCGACGATGACAGCGCTTCGATGGCCAGATCCTGGCCGTAGACGACACGCTTCAATTCAGCCTCGAGATTGGAGAGGACCGCTTCATCGTCCTTCGATACGGACTTCGGCGGAATGCGGGCCATCGTCGCGATAGTCGCTTCGATCTCCTTCACGCCGATTGACTTCTTGCGCTTCGATTCGGGCAGCAGCATCTGGCTGGCGCCTGTCTCATCGATCACGTCGATCGCCTTGTCCGGCAATTTACGGTCGTTGATATAGCGCGCGGAAAGTTCGACGGCGGACTTGATCGCCTCCACGGTATACTTGACCTTGTGGAAATCCTCGAAATACGGCCGCAGCCCTTTCATGATCTCGATTGCATCGGGGATCGAAGGTTCGTTCACGTCGATCTTCTGGAAGCGACGAACGAGCGCCCTATCCTTTTCGAAGAACTGGCGAAACTCCTTGTAAGTCGTTGATCCTATGCAGCGAATCGCCCCTGAAGAAAGCGCAGGCTTCAACAGGTTAGATGCATCCATTGCACCGCCCGACGTAGCGCCGGCGCCGATGATCGTGTGGATTTCGTCGATAAAGAGGATGGCACCCGGATACTCTTCGAGTTCCTTGATGACCTGCTTGAGGCGTTCCTCGAAATCACCGCGATAGCGCGTTCCGGCAAGCAAGGTGCCCATATCGAGCGAAAAGACCGTCGCATCCTTGAGGACGGTCGGGACCTTCCCTTCGACGATGCGCTTCGCAAGACCCTCGGCAATAGCCGTCTTGCCCACACCAGGATCACCCACATAGAGCGGGTTGTTCTTTGAGCGGCGGCACAAAATCTGGATCGTACGGCTGATCTCCTGGTCGCGGCCGATCAGCGGATCGATCTTTCCAGCTTTTGCCCGTTCGTTGAGATTGTTGCAGTATGCCGTCAGGGCGTCCTGCTTCTTCTTGGTGCCCTCATCGGATTCCGAAGCGTGATGTTCTTCGTTGTTGCTTTCGGTCCCAAGGGGCGTGCGCGGCTCGGATGCGCCGGGGCGCTTCGAGATCCCGTGGGAAATATAGTTGACCGCGTCGTAGCGCGTCATCTGCTGTTCCTGCAGGAAAAACGCCGCATGGCTTTCGCGTTCGGCAAAGATCGCAACCAGGACGTTTGCTCCGGTCACTTCCTCGCGATTAGAAGACTGAACATGGATGACAGCACGCTGGATGACGCGTTGAAAAGCAGCGGTTGGCTTGGAATCCTCGTCATAACCCGTCACGAGGTTGTCGAGCTCATGATCGACATAATCGGTCACCGTTCGCGTCAATTGAGCGAGGTCGACATTGCAGGCGCGCATGACACTACTCGCGTCCTGATCATCGATGAGCGCAAGGAGCAGATGCTCCAGCGTTGCATATTCATGATGATGCTCGTTCGCGATTGTCAGCGCCTGATGGAGGGCCCGCTCGAGACTAGGTGAGAAAGATGGCATGAAACCTCACTTTTTCTCCATCACGCATTGCAGCGGATGTTGGTTTTGCCGCGCATAGTCCATGACTTGGGTCATCTTGGACTCCGCGACCTCATAGGTAAAGACACCACATTCTCCGACTCCATGATTGTGCACATGGAGCATAATGCGTGTGGCATCCTCTCTGTTCTTCTGGAAAAAACGCTCCAGAACATGAATGACGAACTCCATTGGAGTGTAATCGTCATTGAGAAGCAACACGCGATAAAGGCTGGGTTTTTTCAGCTTTGGTTTAGTCCGGGTAATGACAGCCGTGCCACGTCCGGGACCATTGCCGCCACCCTTTTCTTCATCTTGCATAATGGGTGATAACCGCATCATCTCTTCAGACACCCGCATTCCTGATAGCTATTTGTCGCTTCATGCATTCTATGTAGGTCGCACCAAGCAGATTTTAAGCCCTCTCCTGAAGCTTGCAATATCAAGTTGCCGTTGCAAAGGGCCATTTGGCCCAGCGGAACAAAAAAAGTCCGGTTGCGTGGGCAACCGGACTTTTAAACAATGTCAGCAGCAAGTTCAGGTTTATTTGCCGACCTTGGCGACAGCCAACTCGAAGGGGCGGTAAGCCTCTTTTGCGAGATCGGCATAAAGTTCGCCGAACTTAGCAGCCTGCGAGACGAAGCCCTCATAGGCCTTCTTCGAAAACAGGCTCTGTGCAGCGAACGCCTGCTCTGCCGATTTCGTCGAGGCGAGCTTTTCGAGCAGGACCGAGCCGTCATTGAACGAACGCTTCGAATAGTCCGCAGCTTCGGTTGCAATTGCCTGCAGACCCTGGCTGAGCGCGTTTACGCTCTTCATCGTGCTGTTGATGAATTCCTTGCTGGATTCATTCAGTGCTTCAAACGGGGTGGCCATGATTCATCCTTCACATATATTGTTGTTGGGCTTCATTTAGTGTGCAATGCACAAAAAGTCAATTTTTTGCTGCACTGCAGCATTCCGGTAAATTTTTCGATAAAGGCGGAGGAAATCGTCAACACGGCGGTTACCATAAACATTTTGGTAACGCTGATGCGGATAAAGTTCACGAAATCAATCTGATGCGTCAGATCAAAGAGAACCCACCCGCATATCGAACAGGTGTTGATTGTGCTCCATCCGGCCCGCCAAACAAATAAACTAATCAAAAAAGTGGCTCATGCATTCCTGGCTCTCTCGATGATCTCCGGCATCAGCGCTGCCGGCACCTCGGCAGCGTCGGCTGAAACCAAGGCGGCAGCCATCGTTGTCGATGCCAACACCGGCAAGACGCTCTATTCGTCCAACCCTGACGCCCAGCGCTTTCCGGCCTCGCTGACGAAGATGATGACGCTCTACATGCTGTTCGATGCAATGGCGGCAGGCAAGGTCTCCAAATCGACACCCATCCCGGTTTCCGCTTACGCCGCCGGCCAGCCGCCGACGAAGGTTGGCTTTCGCCCCGGCCAGACGATCAGCGCCGAGGCCGCCATCCTGTCGCTGATCACCAAGTCAGCCAACGACTCGGCAACCGCCATCGGCGAGTATCTCGGCGGATCCGAGCAGCGGTTCGCTGTGATGATGACCAACAAGGCGCGCCAGCTCGGCATGCGCAACACGCAGTTCCGCAATGCGAACGGCCTGCCTGATCCGCAGCAGCGCTCTTCCGCCCGCGACCTCGCCCTCCTCGGCATCGCGCTGCGTGAGCATTTCCCCCAATACTACGATTATTTCTCCACACGCAGCTTCACCTACAACGGGCGACGCATTGTTGGGCACAACCGCTTGCTCGGAAAAGTACGTGGTGTCGATGGAATCAAGACGGGTTACACGCGCGCGTCCGGTTTCAACCTCGTCAGTTCCGTCAATGTCGACGGCAAGAAGCTTGTCGCGGTCGTCATGGGCGGCACGAGCGGCGGCGCCCGCGACGCGCAGATGGCGCAGCTCATCGACAAGTATCTTCCCAGCGCTTCGCGCCGAGACGGCGGCAACCTGATCGCCTCGCGTCGCAACAGCAAGGTCGAGATCGCGGCTGTCGATCTCCCCGATACCGCGCCCGTCCCAGTGCCGGCCCGGCGCGAAGAGGTGGCGACCACCCAAGCCGCCGAAGTCGTCACGGCCTATGCAGATCCGAAGCCGGTTCCATCGGTCGCAGCGCGCGTTCTCCAGGTTCCGGCGCCTCAGCCAAAGGCCGAGATCGGCGAAGGCGATGTTTCCGAAGTCGATCCAGTGACCACCGCTTCCGCGCCGTCGGCGGGGGGATGGATGGTGCAGATTGCTTCGGTCGGTAGCTCCGAAGAAGCCAAGGCTATGCTTGCCAAGGCCGCAGCCCAGGTTGGCGGTCCGATCGCCTCGCTCTCGCCCTATACGGAAAAATTCCAGAAGGGTGCGCAGACTTATCATCGTGCGCGCTTTGCCGGCATTACCAACGCCAAGGCGGCCAACAATGCCTGTGCCGCACTGAAACGTCAGAATTTCAACTGCTTTGCAATTGCACCACAATCGTAAGGCATCAACCCGACAGACCCAGATTGTACAGTGTAGAGGGTTTTGCGAATGTCCAGCACCACGGAAATACATGACCCGGCGGGCCTGACTGCCAAGGAATCGAAATCATCACTGTTCGGCATGCACGCCTTGCAGCAGGCCGCTTTGCGGATCGCCGATCTTCGCCACGGCAATGCGGCATTCAAGACGATGGACCTCGTCAATGTGCTGCTTTGTCAGGCTGCCCGCACCCGCCGCGCGGCGATGCCGCCGGTGCGCCTGCGCATTCACTCGGATGGCCGTAACGGCGTCAGTCCGGTTCGGCTGCGCCTCTCCTGATCGAGAACAGATTTAGAGTAGGCCCAGCGAGGCGAGTTCGTTGCGCAGTTCCGGTGGGAGTTTCGCACGGCCGGACTTGCCATGTCCTTCATCCATGGGGACATCTTCGCTGGAAAGATACCGCCATCCCTGAAACGCACGGCGCGGCTGCCATTCCGTTGGGACGATGCGCGGGTCGAGGACCAGATGGCAACGCGAAATGCCTTGATCGTCCGTGAATGTGCGAATGTCGGTTAGTCGCTGGCGGCACTGGATGTTGCCCTTGATCACCCAGTAGAGCGAGCCGCCGTCGAGAAGCTCGTCGATGCGCTTGGGCACCATCCGGGTTGTATGAAACTGCTCGATGGAGAGTCCCGCCTGCCGGCGTTCGTCAAGGCGGAAATCGATCCAGGCCGCGAGTTCTTCAATTGCACTGCAGCCGACGCAAAGTTTGACGAGATTGAGAACCATGTGAGAAGCATTTACGCTTTCATCCGCCAAGGTCAACCATTGCCTCTGCTTCTCCACAGGGCCACGGTTCACGAGGCGGTGGCCGGGCCTTGCGCCCGACCCCTTTGCGATCAGTGACTAGTTCCGGCGATGGCCGCTGGTGCCGGTTCGAACTGCCGCTTCGACGGCGCCGAATGATTATCTGGAGCCAAGACCGGCACTTCCACGCCGTTGGCATCGTAAAGCTTGCCGTTGAGGAAGTAATCGCCGTCATGCAATTGTGCGATGTCCTGGTAGCGCAACGTCCGCTCGGTTCCGGCGACGAATACGGACTGCTGGTCCGAATTACCCGCCGTGAGATGATTGAAGACCAGGTTCAATACGATCGCCATCAAGGCGGCGGAACTGATCCCCGAGTGGAAGATGGTCGCGAACCAGGCCGGAAAGTGATCGTAGAAGTTCGGCGCTGCAATCGGAATCATGCCGAAACCTATCGAGGTCGCTACGATGATGAGGTTCATGTTGTTGGTGTAGTTGACCTTGGAAAGGGTACGGATGCCGCTTGCGGCAACAGTACCGAAGAGCACGATCCCTGCCCCGCCGAGAACCGCGCTCGGCACGGCGGCGACGACCCGGCCCAAGATCGGCAAGAGGCCGAGGGTTACGAGCACCAGACCGCCCGTCGCCACGACATAGCGGCTCTTGACGCCCGTGACTGCCACAAGCCCGACGTTCTGGGCAAAGGCACTCTGCGTGAACGAGCCAAAGATCGGCGCGATAAGGCTCGAGAGCATATCCGCCCGCAGTCCATCACCGAGGCGCTTCGAGTCGACCTTGGTTTCAATGATCTCACCGACTGCCAGGATATCGGCCGAGGTTTCAACCAGCGTCACCATGATGACAATGAACATCGAGATGATCGCCGCCAGGTGAAAGGTCGGGAAGCCGAAATGGAACGGGGTCGGTATCGCGACGATCGGCCCCTCGGCGACTTTGGAAAAGTCGGTCATGCCAAGCGCGAGCGCTATGGCGGTGCCGATGATGATGGCAAGCAGGATCGAGAGGCGCGAGATCGTGGCGCTGCCGAGCTTGCTGAGCAGCAGGACAACGACGAGCGTTATCGCAGCAAGCTGAATATTGCCGACGCTGCCGAACTCGGGGGAATTGCTGTTGCCGCCCATGGCCCAGCGCACGGCAACCGGCATCAGTGTGAGGCCGATCGTCGTGATGACGATACCGGTGACGAGCGGCGGAAAGAAGCGCGTGATACGCGAGAATATGGGTGTGATCAGCAGGCCGACCAGCGATGCCGCCATGACGGCACCGAGCACCGCGTCCATGCCGCCACCGCCGCTGACGATGGCGACCATGGTGGCAACGCCCGAAAACGAGACGCCTTGCACGAGCGGCAGCTGGCATCCAAAAAGGGGAATTCCCATCGTTTGCAGTATGGTTGCAAGGCCGCCGGCAAAGAGCGAGGCGGCAATCAGGAGACCGATCTGGTCAGGCGCAAGGCCTGCGGCCTGGCCGACGATCAGCGGCACGGCAATAATGCCGCCATACATCGTTAGAACATGTTGCAGGCCATAGGCGAGATTGGCGCCGAGTCCAAGGTTTCGATCCTCTGGCCGCTGATCCAGCGGCCCTCCGATTGTGTTTGCTTCCAAGGTAAAGTCCTCCCAATACCTTTGATGCCCGGCTTTTCCTCCTCGCCGGGCGGGACGAAGACTATGACAACCTTTTCAAGACCTGACTTTAGCCGATTTGATGAAACTGTTTTCAAGAAATCCGCACCTATTGGAGAGGGCGGACGATATCAGTCGCACTCCTGAAGCGCTGCGGACATAATATAGATATTCTGAGACTTGAGGGGCGTCAGCACTCGACGACGTTGACGGCAAGCCCGCCGAGGCTGGTTTCCTTGTAGCGCTCGTTCATGTCCATGCCGGTCTGGCGCATCGTCTCGATGCACGCGTCGAGCGGCACGAAATGCGTACCGTCGCCCTTGACGGCCAATGAAGCGGCGGTAACGGCCTTGACCGCGCCAAGCGCATTGCGCTCGATACAGGGCACCTGCACAAGCCCGGCCACGGGATCGCAGGTCATGCCAAGGTGATGCTCCAGCGCAATCTCCGCAGCGTTCTCGATCTGCTCCGGCGAGCCGCCGAGCACCGCGGCAAGGCCAGCGGCGGCCATGGCGGATGCCGAACCCACTTCGCCCTGACAGCCGACTTCGGCGCCCGAGATCGAGGCGTTGTGCTTGATCACCCCGCCGATGGCGGCAGACGTCAAAAGGAAGTCACGAATGCCATCGGCATCCGCATCCTCGTGGAAATGCAGATAATAGCGCAGCACGGCGGGAACCACCCCGGCGGCACCATTGGTCGGCGCGGTCACGACACGACCGCCAGCCGCATTTTCCTCATTTACCGCCATGGCGTAGACCGAGAGCCAGTCATTGGCGAGGAGCGGATTGATCCGGTTCTGCCGCCATTCCTCCTGCAACCGATCATGCAAATAGCGGGCGCGGCGCTTGACCTTGAGGCCGCCGGGCATGATGCCCTCCTGCGCAAGTCCGCGATCGATGCATGAGCGCATGGCCGACCAGACGCGGTCGAGACCTGCATCGAGTTCCTCGCGGCTCATGAAGGTTTCTTCGTTTTGCCGCTTCATTTCAGCGATCGAAAGTCCGCTCGCCTTGGCCATGCTCAGCATCTGCGCGGCATTGATAAACGGAAACGGGACGGCAGCTTCAGCCTTTGGCGCGGAGCGGGTCTTCGCGGCTTCCAGTTCTTCCTCGGTGACGACGAAACCGCCACCGATCGAATAGAATATGCGGCGCAGAAGCAGCCGCTCATCGGCGTCATACGCCTCGAAGGCCATGCCATTCGCATGTCCGGGAAGCGGGGTGCGTCGGTCCATGATCAGGTCGGTCGCGGGGTCGAAGCGGTAGGAGGGATGCCCCTCGGGCGAGATGCGCTTCGTGCGGCTCACCGTCTCAAGCATCGTATCCATTGCGTCCGGATCGACAGTGGCCGGAAGGTAGCCGCAGAGGCCGAGGATGACGGCGCGGTCGGTCGCGTGGCCGACGCCGGTAAACGCCAGCGAGCCATGCAGGTGAACGCGCAAATGATCGACCTTGACGCCGCTCGGCCGTGGCCACTGGCCGCTCTTGAGTTCTTCAAGAAACAGCCCGCCTGCGGTCATCGGACCCATCGTGTGGGAGCTCGAAGGACCAATGCCGATTTTATAAAGATCGAAAACCGACAGGAACATGCGGTTACTTACCCCGAGCTGGATCGCTTCCGTTGATAATGGCCGGTTGCCGGCAAACGTCAAAGCCAGCTTCCGACCTTGCGTTGTGTTTCTACGACATAGGCGCGCTGTTGCAAAAGTCAAAGAAAAACGCCGTATCGCCTGGTTGGCGGCAGTTCCAAAAATACCCTCCGGCCGGTTTGCCAAGCGCCGGAATTTCCGTACATTCGCGATTGCCGCCGCGCGTCACAGAGGACCGAAATGGAACCTGCCCAAAACACATCCTATTGGCTCGACGCCGTGGCGCTCGTCTATTTCTTCGTTGTCTGGATGGTCTATTCCTATACGACCGCGAAGGGCTTTGGCGGCAGGAAATCCCTCACCTACGAAATGAACGAAGCGCGACGCCAGTGGATGGCGACAATGGCGACACGCGAGTTGCGCATGATCGACACCAGCATCATGATCGGCCTGCAGCAAGGCACCGGTTTTTTCGCCTCCACATCCATCCTTGCGATCGGCGGCTGCTTCGGTCTTCTGAATTCCTCAGGCCGCGTATTGACGCTGTTCCACGAGATTCCTTTTCTCAACGAGACGACCCAGCAATTGTTCGAGACCAAGATACTCGGGCTTCTCGTCCTCTTCGCCTACGCCTTCTTCAAGTTCGCTTGGTCGTATCGCCTGTTCAACTACTGCTCGATACTCATCGGCGGCGTGCCCATGGCGCGTGACAAAGGCCCCGATGATCCGCTCGTCCTTGCCAGCATCAACCGCGCGGCGGGCATCAATATTCAGGCTGGCCAGCACTTCAACAGCGGCCTGCGCGGCATCTTCTTTTCGATCGGCTATCTCGGATGGTTCCTGCATCCGCTGCTGTTCATGGCGACCACGACATTCGTCGCCATCGTCCTGCTGCGGCGGCAATTCTTCTCGACGGCACGCGACGTCTTGATGCGCAACAGCGTAAGCGAGCTATAGGCTTCGCGGCAGATAGCGCCAAACGAAGAAGGATGTGAATACCATGAGCCCGGCGAGCGCGATGAAGATCGCGCCGAGGTGAAAGAACGTCAGGATGATCGAATAGGTGAAGGCCGGCAATATCTCGGAAAAATCGAGGTAGGTCCGGTAGACCGCGGTCATCTGCGCGCGCTCATGCGGATGGACGGCGCGGATGAAGGTTGCTGAGCCGAGCGTATCGATCGCAACGCAGAAAAACGCGCCGACAAGCAGCATGATGGCGGCAATCATCGGGAATTTCTCACCAGCGAGGCCTGCCCCGATCAGGGAGACCGCGAGGAGCATGAAGACCGCGGAGATCGTCCGCATGAGGCCCTTGGACATGCCGACCTTGCCCCAGAGGATCGAGCCGAAAAGGAAGAGGTTGCCGAGCGAGACGAGAAGACCGCCGGCCAGCGTTCCCTGCCCCGTCGCCACCATGAGGATCGGGCCGTAAACGAAGAACGTGCTCCAATAGCAGGAGCGGGAGAACGCGATAAGCCAAGCCAGACGCAGGCGCGGCTGCACGACGAAGCGGCGCACATTGGCAATGGGGTTTGCAGGACGGCTCGGCCCTCTTTGCAGCGCCGGGTTGTCGCTGAGCCGGAAGTACCAGAACAAGGCCAGCAGCACGAGTGAGAAGCCGATCGACAGCACGAACGGCGCAACCATGCCCACGTGCGTATAAAGGAACACACCGAGAAACGGTCCGCCGGTCCAGGCGATCGTCGCCGTTGCCATGCGCACCGACTCGGCGCGGACGAGTTCGCCCTTCTTGATGTGGTCCATGATGTAGAGGCTGAGCGTGATCGACAGGGTTCCCGCGCCGAAGGTGCGCAGGAACAGCCCGGCCGCCTGCCCCGGCAAGGTGTCGAGGGCAAAGGCCATGCAACCGATGATCAGTGATGTTACTCCGGCCGTATAGACCCAGCGGCGCGGAATACGGACGATCAGCAACGGGATCGACAGGGTCGAGATCAATCCGAACAGCGACATGCAGGTGTAAAGTATACTGACGCCGCGCTCGCTCTGCATCAGGTCATAGGTCTGGATCGGCACGACGCTGGTGATGATGGCACGCGCCATCGATTCAACGCCGAACAGGATCGCAAAGACCCGCGCCGTCGGACGCTTGGCCGTGGTAATCCAGATAGGGTAGCGGACTTGGCTGATCACCGGAGGAACTTCGGAGGGATTGATTCGGTCGTTGCAGCGAGTTTCAATCGTTGCGCCGTCATTGGCCGTCGATGGAGCGACATATTATGTCCGTTTCATGGAAACCGTTGAAACAAGTAATAAAAAGCCCTGATTGATCGATATGAAAGGCAATGGATTTTGCCGGCCATGTCGCATAGCGTGCGCGGGATAGCACACCACATACGAGCATTCTCCGCATGACCGACAACCTCAGTTCGATTTCGCCCGCAAAGCCGCGTCTTGGCAGGCTCGACGTGCTGCGCGGCATCGCGCTTATCGCCATGGCCACTTATCACATGGGCTGGGATTTCGAATTCTTCGGTTATCTCGAACCGGGCACGACCGGCCAGGGAGCCTGGAAGCTCTACGCGCGGATCATTGCCTCGACTTTCCTGATGCTCGTCGGCTTCAGCCTTGTTCTTGCCCATGGGCGCGGTATAAGATGGCGGTCGTTCCTCGTGCGGTTAGCGCAGGTCGTCGTGGCGGCAGCGGCCATCACCCTCGTCACCTGGTACATGACGCCCGAAAGCTTCGTTTTCTTCGGGATCCTGCATGAAATAGCGGCGGCGAGCCTACTTGGACTGCTTTTCCTGAGGCTTCCAGCGATCATCGTGGCGCTTGCGGCGGTGGCAGTCGTGGCATTGCCATTTTACTTCGTTTCGCCGGCATTCGATCCGCCGGTGTTGTGGCCGCTCGGGCTTTCGGAAGTATTGATCCGTTCCAACGACTATGTGCCGATTTTCCCCTGGTTCGGCGCAGTCCTTTTCGGGATGGCGCTTGCCAAGGTAATGCAGCAGACGGGCGCTATGAAACTGCTTGCCGGTGATATCGCGCCGGCCTGGCTGAACCGGGCGCTGCAATTCATTGGCCGTCACAGCCTTGCATTCTACCTGATCCATCAACCGGTTCTGATCAGCTGCGTGTTCCTGATCTCGCATGTCTTCCCGCCGGCGGTGGCAACGCCGGAGGAAATCTTCGGCAATGCCTGCGTGCAGAGTTGCTCGATCGACAACGAAGCGGCGTTTTGCCAAAAGTTCTGCTCCTGCGTCATCAACGAGAGCAAGGCGCGCAATATTTTCGACGACGCGTTCGCCGGAAGGCGGGATCAGAACGATCCGGAGATGCAGGATATTGCCGGGCTGTGCACCCAGCTCAACATGCCGCAATGAGATGGCTAAGTGCTGACACCGAGTTCAGCGAGACGCTCGATGCAGGCTTCCTCAACCTGGTCGAGCTCGGTCAGCGTCTCCTCGATATCGCGGCGCTTCTGGCGCAGATCCCCACGCTTTTCCTCGACCCGCTTCATCAGCAGATGCAACTGCCCCATCTCTCCCGGGGGTTCGCGATACATCTGGACGATTTCATGAATTTCCGCGATCGAGAAGCCTAGCCGTTTGCCGCGCAGGATCTGCTTAAGTAGATGCCGGTCCGATGGACGAAAAAGCCGCGTGCGCCCGCGCCTGATCGGATGAATCAGTCCCTCGTCCTCGTAGAAGCGCAGCGTCCGTGTCGATACGCCGAACTCGCGTGTCAATTCGGTGATGGAATAATATTCGCGCATACCCGACACTATTGCTAGTTCCCCCACTATATCGATTGAATGTTTTGCCCACGCAATTACGTAAAAGTCAATTGGACGATTGTATAGGGTTGTGAACTTAAGTGCAAAATCAGGTAAGTTGCTGTTACTTAAAGCCAAACCACCAGGTGGCCAGGCCAAGGAATGATGAAAACCCGACAACGTCGGTCACGGTCGTAACAAACACGGCAGAGGCAATGGCGGGGTCCGCGCCGAAACGGTGCAGGAGCAGCGGAATCAGTATTCCCCCAAGTGCGGCGGCGAGCATATTGATGATCATGGCAGCCGCAATAATGCCGCCGAGATTAGCGTGGCCGAACCAGAGCCCCGCTACAAGTCCGATCAAAATGGCGAAAACCACGCCGTTGATGAGCCCGACCGACGCCTCGCGTCGTATGATACGCCCGGCATTGTAGATATCCATATCGCGCGTCGCGAGAGCGCGCACGGTCACGGTCATCGTCTGCGTGCCGGCATTGCCCCCCATCGACGCAACGATCGGCATGAGCACGGCTAGCGCGACCATCTGCTGGATCGTGGCATCGAAGAGCCCGATGACGGAAGCCGACAGGATTGCTGTAAAAAGATTGACGACAAGCCAGGGCACGCGCGAACGCGATGTCGATACGACGGAATCCGAAAGCTCTTCATCGCCGACACCGCCGAGGCGCAGGATATCCTCTTCCGCTTCCTCCTGAATAACGTCGACAATGTTCTCGATGGTGAGAACACCGACAAGGCGCTCGTTCTCATCCACGACGGCCGCTGAAAGCAGGTCATATTGTTCGAAGATCTGCGCAGCCTCTTCCTGGTCCATCGTGGCCGGAATGGCATGGCGCGTCTCGTGCATGATCTCTTCGACCTTGACGTCGCGCCTTGTGCGCAGGATGCGGTCAAGATCGATGGCGCCGAGCAGCCGGAACATCGGGTCTATGACGAAAACCTGCGAAAAGGATTCTGGCAAATCGTCATTGTCGCGCATGTAGTCGATCGTCTGCCCAACGGTCCAGAACGGTGGAACGGCGACGAACTCGGTCTGCATGCGCCGACCGGCCGTTTCCTCGGGATAGCCGAGCGAACGGCGCAGTCTGACGCGTTCAGTGAACGGGAGTTGCGCCAGAATCTCGTCCCGATCTTCCTGGTCGAGATCTTCGAGAATGTAGACGGCATCGTCGGAGTCGAGTTCCTGGACAGCCTCGGCGATCTGCTCGTTGGGCAGGGCATCGACAATCTCCATGCGGACTGCTTCGTCGACCTCGGTCAGCGAGGCGAAGTCGAATTCGTCACCGAGAAGTTCGACGAGCGCGGCGCGCTGCTCCGAGTGCAGCGCTTCGAGAACGTGGCCGAGTTCGGATTGATGCAGCTTGCCGACATGCGAGCGCAGGAAGAGGACGTCGCGATCGGCGATCGCAGCGCCGACACGGGCGAGATAGGATGTCTTTACCGCACCGTCATCCCCGTAGATGTCGGATTCATCATTGTCGGACGCGGCCTCCGGTAGGGTCTCTAGATCATCCATTCTGTCCGCACCCGTTTTCTGACAAGTCAAACGCGACGGGCGACCAACGCCGTCTATTGTCAGTTAGAGCAAAGCATGCCCAAAGGAAACTAGCGGGCATGCTTTGCGCTTATTTTCAGGCGGCGGTGTCTTCCCAGCCACTAATGGCCTTCACTTCTAGGAAGTCTTCAAGGCCCCAATGGCCGCCCTCGCGGCCAATTCCCGACTGCTTGTAGCCGCCGAACGGTGCATCGGCCGCATGGGAAGCGCCATTGATGCGGACCATGCCTGCCCGGAGCCGCTTAGACACGCGTTTGATTCGTTCCGGATCACCCGACTGGATATAAGCGGCAAGGCCATACGGCGTATCGTTGGCGATCTCGACGGCCTCCTCTTCCGTGTCGAATGGAATCATGGCGAGTACAGGTCCGAATATCTCCTCGCGCGCGATCGTCATGCCATTGTTGACGTCGGCAAAGACGGTCGGGCGCACGTAGTAGCCACGGTTGAAGCCCTCGGGACGCCCCGTACCGCCTGCAATCAGTCGCGCGCCTTCCTTGATGCCCTGTTCGATCAGGCCCTGCACCTTGTTGAACTGCATTTCGGAAACGAGCGGCCCCATGTGGTCGCCATTCTCTGACGGATCGCCAACCTTGGTGGCCTTGGCCGTCTCGGCGGCAACCTGTGTGGCCGTGTCGTAGACCGAGCGCTCGACCAGCATGCGCGTCGGCGCATTGCAGGACTGCCCGGTATTGTTGAACACGTGCGCCACGCCACGCTTCACGGCGGCCTCGACGTCCGAATCGGCAAAGACGATGTTGGGAGACTTGCCGCCAAGTTCGAGCGAAACGCGCTTGACCGTATCAGCGGCCGCCTTGGTGACGGCGACACCAGCGCGCGTCGATCCGGTAAATGACATCATGTCTATGCCGGGATGGCGCGACATGGCCTCGCCGACGGTCGGGCCGTCGCCGTTGACCAGGTTGAACACACCGGCCGGAAGACCCGAAGCATCGATGATTTCCGCGAAGACGACCGAGGAAATCGGCGCGAGCTCGGACGGCTTGAGAATGACCGTGCAGCCGGCAGCAAGCGCCGGAACAACCTTGAGCACAACCTGGTTCATCGGCCAGTTCCACGGCGTGATGAGGCCGCACACGCCAATCGGCTCGTAAACGATGCGCGACGACGTGTTGTGGGCGTCGAGTGGACGCTCGAATTCGAAGTTCTTCAAGGCACGGATGAAGGCCTTGATGTGCGCGGTGCCGGAAGCTGCCTGCTCGTCGAGCGCCATCTTGATCGGCGCGCCCATTTCGGCGGAAATGGCCTTGGCCATGTCGTCGATGCGTTCCTGATAGGCGGCAAGCAGGCGCTGGAGCCATTCAAGGCGCTCTTCGCGGCTGGTCACGCTCCACTTGGCGAATGCCTTGCGCGCAGCGGTGACCGCCTTGTCGACATCGGCGGCCGAGCCGAGCGAAATCACGGCGAAAGCCTGTTCGTCGGCGGGGTTGATAACCTCCAGCTCTTTGTCGACCGTTGGAGCTATCCATTTGCCATCTATATAGAAATCGGTCTTGCGCAGCATGGTCTGTCTCCTGCCAGTAAATGCGGATTGTCCGTTGATGTGCGGTCGGCGATCGCCAACGCATAATGATTGCAGTTGTAAAGGACGAATGCGGGTACGGCCAACAGGAATATCGAACAAAGAGGCGAAAATAGCGTCGCCCTCCCTGGCCTATGTCGTCCTGTTGCCATTGAATGCGCGCGCCAGCCGCAGGAAGTTTCCGAGCATGGCATGGCCATATTCCGTAAGGACCGACTCCGGATGAAACTGAACGCCATATGTCGGGTGAGTGGCATGGGCAAGGCCCATGATTTCACCCGCCTCGGAGCGCGCCGTAATGCGAAGGTCGCCATCCCCCGGAAGGTCCTGAACGATCAGCGAATGATACCGCCCGGCGCGGAAGGGGCTTGGCAGCCCCTTGAACACGCCCCGGCCGTCATGGTTGATCGCCGAGGCGCGGCCGTGCATGGGCTCGCGCGCCCGCACCACATGGCCACCAAAAACTTCGCCCATGCACTGGTGGCCAAGGCAAATGCCAAGCATCGGAGTGGTGCCGCTCAGCGCCTCGATGATCGCCATGGATTGCCCCGCCTCGCGCGGGCCACACGGGCCGGGCGACAGGACGATTGCCTCGGGGTCCAGCCGCTTGACGTCGGCAACCGAAATCGCATCGTTGCGAACCACCTGCGTTTCGACGCCAAGTTCGGTGAAGTAGCGCGCGACGGTAAAGACGAAGGAATCGTAATTGTCGATAATGAGGATCATTCCGGCCCGCCCTCATCGAACACGGTGAAGATGCGTGCTGCCTTGTCCAGCGTCTCCTGGTACTCGGATGCGGGATCCGACAGGGCGGTGATCCCGCCACCCGCCTGAAATACCGCCATGCCGTTTTGGAACAAGACGGTACGGATGCCGATATTGGTGTCGAAATTGCCGTTGAAGCCAATGAAACCGATCGAGCCGCAATAGACACCGCGCGCCTCACCTTCGATCTCGGTGATAATCTCCATTGCCCTGAGCTTGGGAGCGCCAGTGATCGACCCACCGGGAAAGGCGGCGCGAACAAGGTCCATAAGGCCCTTGTCCTCCTGCAACCGGCCGGTCACGACCGAGACGAGATGATGCACGCTGGCATAGGTTTCGAGGCCGCATAACACAGGCGTCAGCACCGAATGCGGCCGGCAAACGCGAGAAAGGTCGTTGCGCATCAAGTCGACAATCATGAAATTCTCGGCCCGGTCCTTCTCCGACCTCAGAAGAGTCTCCGCCAGTGCCTTGTCTTCATACGGATCAGCCGAACGTGGCATTGTCCCTTTGATCGGCCTCGTCTCAACCAGGTCGCCGCGGGCCACAAGGAAGCGCTCCGGCGAACTCGAGGCAACGACAATCTCGCCATGGTCGAGATAGGCGGCAAAGGTCGCGGCATTGCGCTTGCGCAGCGCCTTGTAAAAACGCCAACGATCGAAACTCTGCGGCAGCTCGGCGGTGAAGCGCTGGGCGATGTTGGCCTGGAAAATATCCCCGTCGAGTATGTACTCAACGACCCGGGCGACTGCCTGCATATAGGCGGTGCGTTCGAAGTTGGACCGCCATGAGGTTCTTGCGATGCGCTGCCCCGTCATCTCGACGGATGGCTGCGCAGCGGAACGACTGATCGCCTCGATAATACGATCCGAGCGCTCCTGGCTCCGCCGCTCCTGCGCCGGCCCAGCCATTTCGGGAAAACCCGAGGAAACAAGCCAGACCCGCTGTTCCACATGATCGAAGGCCAACACCACATCGTAAAATAGCCAGGCGGCGTCCGGCATCGCGCCTTGTGGTGGTGTTCCGGGCTGAGGCAAGCGTTCGAGCAGCCGGCCGAACTCGTAGGAGAAATAGCCGATGGCACCGCCTTGAAACGGCGGCAGCCCAGCCTGGACCTCCATCCGGTATCGCCCGATATAGTCCGCAATCGCCGTGAGCGGCTCGCCCTCGACCCTTTCGCCGTTCCAGCTGACCTCGCCACCGGCAACGATCAATCTCGCGAACGGATCGGCAGCCACGTAGGAATAGCGGCCCAACTGGTCATGGCGCATGGCGCTGTCGAGAAAGCTCATGCCCCCCAACGGCCGCAACCGCTCGGCGGCTTCAACAGGTTCGAGCCATGGAATCTCACGAACATGCAAGCGCCGATCTCCCTTCAACCTTTGAGATTATCCGCTCTTGCGGGTCGATAAAAGAATACTTGTCTCCGTCGAGGTGATTCCGTCAATATGACGGATGTCGCGAAGCGTGCGGTCGAATGCCTCCAGCGTCTCCACCTCGATTTCAGCGACGATATCCCACCGGCCGTTCGTTGTGTGCAAAGCGCGAATCTCCGGAAAGCCCTGCAGGCGGCGGATCACCTTCTCGGCACCCTGTCCCGCTACCTCGATCATCGCCACGGCGCGCACCCCGTAAATGCCGGCGCCGGCCTTGAGCGTGACGGTGAAGCCCTGAATTGTCCCATCGGTGGTCAGCTTGTCGATGCGCGTGCGGACAGTAGCGCGCGATATGCCGAGCACGGTCGCCATCGATGAGACAGGTAAGCGGCAATCATCGCGCAGCAGCGACAGCAATTTGCGATCCACGTCGTCCATTGGGCTCTCACTCTGCATAAAGTTCTTGAGCAAAATGCTCAATTCCTTGCGCATTTCTATCAAGATGCCGTCTATTTGTCACCGCGCCGAAATGCCAAAATCATTGCGGGACATAATATTCTCTTTCAATTTCGGAACGAGACCATCCAAACGCGAAAGTGGCGGTTGTTTATGAACATGCACAGCAATTTTGAGGACACGCACAAGCAGAAGCTGACGATCATCGGTGCGCCAATCGAGGAAGGCGCGGGTCGCCTTGGCGCGCTCATGGGACCGGCAGCCTTGCGCACTGCCGGACTCGTCCGCACGCTTGAGGAATTCGGACATCCTGTTGAGGATCGCGGCGATCTGCAACTGCCTCCGGTTTTGCCCGTGGTTCCAGCCGTTGATGGCCTCGCCCACCATATCGAGCGCATTGCCGCCTGGTCGCGCATGCTCAGCAGCGAAACCTATGACGCAATGACCAAGGGGACGTTCCCGATCACTCTCGGCGGCGATCACAGCCTTTCCATGGGCTCGGTGAGCGGCGTTGCCCGCTACTGCGAGGAACATGGCCGCGAACTCTTCGTGTTGTGGCTGGACGCCCATTCCGATTTCAATACACCCGCCACCTCGCCTTCCGGCAACATGCACGGCATGTCGGCGGCACTTCTTTGCGGCGAACCTGGTCTCGAAGGCGTTTTCGGCGAAGAGCCGCGCGGTTTCGTCAAGCCAGAGAATTTGCACCTCTTCGGCATACGCTCGATTGATGCAACAGAGCGCGTCCTGCTGCGTGAACGCGGAATTGATGTCGTCGACATGCGCCGCATCGATGAATTCGGGGTCGCCAAGCTGATGCGCCGCATCATCGAGCGTGTGCAGAAGGCCAATGGCATCCTGCATGTCAGCTTTGACGTCGATTTCATTGACCCATCACTTGCTCCGGGCGTCGGCACCACCGTGCCGGGCGGCGCCACGTTCCGCGAAGCGCATCTGGTCATGGAACTTCTGCACGATTCCGGCGTCGTCGGCTCTCTCGACGTGGTCGAACTCAACCCATTCCTCGACGAACGCGGCCGAAGCGCGCTGCTGCTCGTCGATCTCGTTGCCAGCCTGTTCGGCCGGCAGATCTTTGACAAGCCAAACCTTGCTGACCAGAGCGCCGGCGCGCTCAGCATTTGATTTTGGCATTAGGAGGACATTTTGCTGCACACAGCCGCTGATCTGATTTCAACAGAATCCCGTCTCGGGGCCCATAACTACAAGCCGCTCGACGTGGTGCTGGAACGCGGTGAAGGCGTTCACGTCTGGGACATCGAAGGCAATCGCTATCTCGATTGCCTCTCCGCCTATTCGGCCGTCAACCAGGGCCATTGCCATCCGAAGATCCTCAAGGCGATGACCGAGCAGGCGTCGAAACTGACACTGACGTCCCGCGCCTTCCGCAACGATCAGTTGGCATTGTTCTATGAGGAACTTGCAGCGCTAACCGGCTCGCACAAGATTCTGCCGATGAACAGTGGCGCCGAAGCCGTCGAAACCGCGATCAAGGCCGTGCGCAAGTGGGGCTACGAGGTCAAGGGCGTGCCGGAGAATGCCGCCGAGATCATCGTCTGCTCCGACAATTTCCACGGCCGCACCATGGGGATCGTCGGCTTCAGCACCGATCCTTCCGCCCGCGACAATTTCGGTCCCTTCGCCCCGGGCTTCAAGGTCGTGCCCTTCGGCGATATCGACGCTTTCGTCGCAGCGCTGAGCCCCAATACCGTCGGCTTCCTGGTCGAGCCGATCCAGGGCGAAGCCGGCGTCCTCATTCCGCCAAAAGGTTATTTCACCAAGGTGCGGGAACTGTGCACCGACAATAATGTCACGCTCATCCTCGACGAAATCCAGACCGGCCTCGGCCGCACCGGCGCGCTGCTCGCCGAGGAGCACGAGGGCATCGAGGCGGATGTGACGCTGATCGGCAAGGCGCTTTCCGGCGGCTTTTATCCGGTCTCGGCTGTCCTGTCGAACAGCGATGTGCTCGGCGTTCTCAAGCCGGGACAACATGGCAGCACCTTCGGTGGCAATCCGCTCGCCTGCGCCATTGCCCGCGCGGCGCTACGCGTTCTCACGGAAGAGAACATGATCGAAAACTCCCGCAAGGAGGGAGAATACTTCCTCGAACAGCTCAAGGGCATTCGCAGCAATATCGTGCGGGAAGTGCGCGGTCGTGGCCTTATGCTTGCGATCGAGCTCAATCCGGAAGCAGGCGGCGCCAATCGCTTTTGCTACGAACTCAAGGAACGCGGCATCCTCGCCAAGGATACGCACGGCCACACGATCCGCATCGCGCCGCCGCTCGTCATCAAGCGGGACCAGGTCGACTGGGCACTCGAACAGTTCGACGCCGTTCTCACCAGCATGAATTGATGGCTGCGAGGTGCGTGGTTGATGCAACCACGCGCCTCTCTTCTCAGCCTACATCCGGACGCGCTCAGCCTTCGGATCGTACATCGGCTTCAGCGAAGCCTCCGCCTTCACGCGCTCGCCGGCAATCTCGATCTGATATGCGGAAGCCAGGACGTCGTCCGGGTTCTCGCCTTCACTCGGAACGTAGCCAAGCCCGATCGCACCGCCGAGATGGTGGCCGTAATTGCCGGACGTTATGGTTCCGACAATGTTGCCGTCGCGAACAATGGCTTCGTTGTGGAACAGCAACGGTTCAGGATCGCTCAGCCTGAACTGCACCAAGCGACGATTGAGGCCCTTGTCCTTCTTGCGAAGCACCGCTTCCCGGCCAATGAACTCGCCCTTGTCTGCCTTGACGGCAAAGCCCAGGCCAGCCTCGAGAACATGATCCTCGTCGGTAATGTCATGGCCGAAATGCCGGAATGCTTTCTCGATGCGGCAGGAATCGAGCGTGTGCAGGCCGCAGAGTTTCAGACCGAGATCTTGGCCGGCCTCTTCGATGGCTTCGAAGACATGCGCCGTCTGATCCGTCGAAACATAAAGTTCCCAACCGAGCTCACCGACGTAAGTCACGCGGTGCGCCCGCGCCAACCCCATGCCGATCTCTATCTCGCGCGCCGTACCGAAAGGATTGGCCTCGTTTGAAAAGTCATTCGGGCTGATTTTCGTGATCAGTTCGCGCGCCTTTGGCCCCATCAGGCAAAGCACCGATTCCGCTGCCGTCACATCGGTTATGACGACGAACTCATCGCCAAGATGCTTGCGCATCCATGCGAGATCGCGCTGCAGGGTTGCGCCCGGTACAACCGCGAAGAACGCGGTTTCGGAAAGCCGCGTAATGGTAAGATCGCTCTCGATGCCGCCGCGATTGTTCAGCATCTGCGTATAGACGATACGGCCCGGCTCTACGTCGAGCTGGTTGGCACAGAGCTTTTGCAGGAAAGCCAAAGCATCGCGCCCCTCGATCCTGATCTTGCCGAACGACGTCATATCGAAGAGGCCGACGCCATTGCGCACGGCGAGATGCTCGTCACGCTGGTTGTCGAACCAGTTCTGCCGCTTCCAGGAATAGCGATATTCCGGTTCTTGGCCTTCGCGGGCAAACCAGTTGGCCCGCTCCCAGCCAGCAACCTCGCCAAAAACCGCACCGCGCTGCTTCAAGTGCTCATGGATCGGCGAGCGCCTAACATTGCGCGACGTTTCCATCTGCCGGTAGGGAAAATGGTCGGCGTAGAGCAGCCCAAGCGTTTCGGAGACACGCTCTTTCAGGTACCGCCGGTTCTTCTGGAACGGCTGCGCCCGGCGGATATCGACCTCCCAGAGGTCGAACGGCGCCTCGCCGTCGTGGATCCACTGCGCCAGCGCCATGCCAGCCCCGCCCGATGACACGATGCCGATGGAATTATAGCCCGCGGCAACCCAATAGCCGCCAAGTTCCGGTGCTTCGCCGAGATAGTAACGATCGTCGGGAGTGAAACTTTCCGGACCGTTGAAGAACGTATGAATGCCTGCCGTCCCGAGCATGGGCATGCGGTTGACGCCCATTTCGAGGATGGGTTCGAAGTGTTCGAAATCCTCCGGCAATTGATCGAAGCAGAAATCTTCGGAGATGCCGTTCATGCCCCACGGCTTGGCAACCGGCTCGAACGCGCCAAGCATCATCTTGCCGGCGTCTTCCTTGTAATAGGCGCATTCATCGGGGACACGCAGCACAGGCAGCCGACCAAGTCCTTCAATCGCCTCCGTCACCAGATAAAAGTGCTCGCAAGCGTGGAGCGGTACAGTCACACCTGACGTGGCAGCAAGATCGCGTGCCCACATGCCAGCGCAGTTGATGACGACATCGGTTTCAATCGTGCCCTGCTCATCCCCCTTCGACCAGGAAACACCAGCGACACGGCCATTCTTCTTCAGAACGTTGGTCACCTTCACATTCTCTACGATCCTCGCGCCGCGCTGACGTGCGCCCTTGGCAAGCGCCATGGCGATATTGGCCGGATCGCACTGGCCGTCGAGCGGCAGGTGCACTGCTCCGACGACATCCTCGACATTAAGATGCGGATACATCTCCTTGACTTCTCTAGGAGAAATTTCCCGCACATCCACATCGAAGGCGCGGGCCAGCGATGCTTGCCGGTAAATTTCGTGCTTGCGCTCCTCAGTGAGCGCGACCGTGATTGAGCCGACCTGGCGCATGCCGGTCGCGACCTCAGTTTCGGCTTCCAGCTTGACGTAGAGGTCGGCCGAATACTTTGCGAGGCGCGTCATGTTCTGCGATGCACGCAACTGACCGATCAGACCGGCGGCATGCCATGTCGTGCCTGAGGTTAGCTGCTTGCGTTCGAGGAGAACGATGTCGGTCCAGCCGAGTTTCGCCAGATGGTAGGCAACGGAGCAGCCCGATACGCCGCCGCCGATGATGACGGCCCGTGCCTTGGTGGGAAGCGAACTCATGCGCGGATTCTTTCGTTCTTGGGATCCCAGAGGGGCTGGTCAGGATGCACAATAGCCTTGCGGCGCTCGCCGAAGATTTCGACTTCGATCTCGGTGCCGGGCTCGGTCAGTTCGGTCTTGAGCATGCCGAGCGCGATCGACTTGTCGATGCGGTGGCCCCAACCGCCGGACGTCGTCTCGCCGACAATATTTCCCTTGTGCCAGAGGGTCGACATATAGGGCGCATCGCAATCGCCGGCATCGACGGTCAACGTGACAAAGCGTTTGTCCACACCGCGCTGCTTTTCGCTCTCAAGCGCAGCCTTGCCGAGGAAGTTGGGCTTTTCCCATTTGACAAATCGTTCGAGCCCGCTTTGCAACGGCGTATAATCCGTCGAAAGATCGCCCTTCCAGGCGCGATAACCTTTCTCGAGCCGCAACGAGTCGAGCGCGAACATGCCGAACGGCTTGATCCCGTATTTCTGCCCAGCCTCCCAGATCGCGTCGAAGATCGTCGCGGTGTCCGCAACTTTCGTGTGCACCTCCCAGCCGAGTTCCCCAGCGAACGACACGCGCACCAGCTGGCAGTACCGTCCGGCAATCTGCGTCGACTGGTGCGACAGCCAGGGTCGGTCGAGTTCAGCGTCGCACACATCCTTGAAGAGGTCCCGTGCCTTCGGACCGGTGACGATCTGGCAGGAGAACTGCTCGGTCACATTGTCGATCCTGATCGCGCTTCCCGCGGGCAGGTGTTTAACCAGCCAGTCGCGATCATGCCACTCCGCAACGGCCGCCGTGATGAGGAAGAAGAGATTTTCGTCGATCGCCATGATCGACATTTCCGTGACGACGCGGCCCTTGTCGTCGGCGAAATAGGCAAGGCCGATCCGGCCGGGCTTGGGGACAATACCGGTAATGAGCGTCGCGAGCCATTCACGCGCGCCCTCGCCGCTCACGCGAAAACGCGTGAAACCCGGCAGATCGAGGATTCCGACTGCGTCGCGCACCGCGTGGCATTCCTCGCGAATACGCTCGTGCCAAGGTCCATTGCGCGAGAAGGTCTGGGTCGCTTCCTCGGATGTGTCGTCACCGGGCCTCGCATACCAGTTCGCGCGTTCCCAGCCGTTGTAAGGCCCGAATTGACCGCCGAGCTTGGCGATACGGTCATGGAGTGGCGAGAGCTTCTTGTTGCGGCCCGCAGGCCAGGTGTGGCGCGGAAAATGGATCGCATATTCGTGGCCATAGACTTCGAGTCCCTTGGCAACGCAATAATCGGGATCGGTGAAACCGGTGAAGCGGCGCGGATCGCATGACCACATGTCCCACTCGGTGGCGCCTTCCGTCACCCATTCGGCAAGCACCTTGCCGGCGCCGCCTGCCTGGGCGATGCCGAAGGTGAAGACGCATGCCTCGAAGGCATTGGGAACGCCGGGCATTGGCCCGATCAGCGGATTGCCATCCGGCGCATAGGGGATGGGGCCGTTGATGATCTTGGAAAGGCCGGCAGTGCCGAGGATCGGCACGCGGGCAATGGCATCGTTCAAATACCAGTCGAGACGTTCAAGATCGTCCGGAAAGAGCTGGAACGAGAAATCGTCAGGCATCGGATCATCCGGCGTCGCCCAATGTGCGCGGCAGTTTCGCTCATAGGGCCCGAGATTCATGCCGTTCTTTTCCTGGCGCAGATAATAGGACGAATCGACGTCGCGCAGCAGCGGCAGCTTGTGGCCATTCTCGCGTGTCCAGGCAGCGATCTCGGGAATTTCGTCGAATAGCAGATATTGATGGCTCATGACCATCATCGGCACGTCACGGCCAAACAGCTTGCCGATTTCCTGCGCGCGGTAGCCGGCGGCGTTGACGACATATTCGCAGCGGATCACACCCTGCGGTGTCGCGATCACCCACTCGTCCTTGTCGCGGCGCGCACCCGTCACGGGGCAGAAGCGGATGATCTTCGCGCCCATGTCACGCGCGCCCTTTGCAAGCGCTTGCGTCAGCTGCGCCGGATCGATGTCACCGTCGTTCGGATCGTAGAGCGCTCCGGCAAGTTCGTGCGTCGCGATGAACGGATAGCGCCCGTTGATTTCATCGACGCCGAGCACGTCGATATCCATGCCCTGATAGCGGCCCATGCTCTTGACGCGTTCGAACTCGCGCAAGCGCTCCTTGCTATGGGCAAGGCGCAGCGAGCCGGTCACATGATAGTTCATGGGATAATCGACTTCGGCGGCAAGATTGCGATAAAGCTGCGCCGAATAGCGCTGCATGTTCATGACCGACCACGAAGCCGAGAAAGTTGGAACGTTGCCGGCGGCATGCCATGTCGAACCCGAGGTCAATTCATTCTTTTCGAGCAGGACGCAATCGGTCCAGCCGGCCTTGGCGAGGTGATAAAGCGCGGAAACGCCGACCGCTCCGCCACCGATGATGACGACGCGCGCCGACGTTGGAAACTCAGACATATAAATTCTCCCGTGGTCTCATGCCAATTTCGGGGCCGGGTTCAAGCCCGACCGATTTCATCGAGGTACCACTGGATGTACCGCAACTCGTTATATTCCATTGGCGCAATCGGGCCCGGCACAAAATAGTTAGACCGCACGCCCCGCGCCGTATGTTCGATGATCGTCTTGTCCTCTGCCGTCGTCACTTTCCACAGCCAGGTCAGCTTTTCGAGATCGTAGTCCTTGCCTTCCTCGGCATCGCCGCGCACCAGCCAGATCAGTTCCATCTCGCAGGTATCGACCGTCTTCGGGATGAAGCGGTAAATCATGCCATGATCGGGATAGCAGACGAGGAAGCTGGTGCCGCCGAGGTGAATGGAGGTCACGCCGCCATCGAACTCGGTGAAACGGCCCATGAGCGGCGCAACGGGTGATCCGTCTTCGCTGCCGCTCTTGACGCCGTCGTAGAGCGCATAGCGGAACGTGTGGATCGCTTCCTTACCCTGCGCGGAATTCTGCCAGTTGTCGCCGGTCGCAATGTCTATGCCGAGCGCGCAGGTGCGCTGCTCCATCTTGGCATTGAGTTCGACGATCTTCTCCGCCGGCTGTTCCAGCGCATGGGTCTGCGAGTATTCCGGATGCGCTGGACCGCAGTGGTAGCATTCCACATAGTTCTCGACTGCAAGCTTCCAGTTGGCATCGACGGCATAGGTTTCGCGATACGCCACCTTGGCGTCGCCCCAGCCATATTGACCGCAGGTGGTGCGCAGCGACTGCTCGATAATCGAGAAGTCCAGAGGTTCGTCGGCAAAGCAGATGAAAATCAGGCCATCCGCAACGCGGACATGCAGCTTCTTGAGGCCGTGCGCCGTACGGTCGAAGTCGCGCGGCATCAGGCGCGCGGCGCGAAGGCTGCCGTCATTGGCATAGGTCCAGGCATGATAGGGGCAGACGAAGAATCGGGCGTTGCCCTTCTGCTTGGTGCAGACCTCCGCGCCGCGATGGCGGCAGACATTCAGGAACGCATGGATCGAACCATCTTCGGTGCGCGAAACGATGATCGCTTCGGCGTCGATCTTGAACAATTCGAAATCACCCGCGTTCGGGATGATGCTGGCATGGCCGATGCAATGCCAATGACGCCGAAAGACCCTCTCCATATCAAGGGCATAGACGTCCGGATCCATGTAGAAGGCGCGCACGAGGCCATGCCCTGGCCGATGATCGGCCACCAGACGATCAATCTTGTCCAGAGCCGGTGCAAGTTCTGCAAAAGCCTGTTCCGCCGCCATTTCATTCTCCGAAAAAGATTGTTTCTGGACGCTTATTGTTTCTCAGGTGCGTCGCAGTTTAGAATGATTCCGCATTGAGCGGCATTCAAGCGATGGTTGCTCATAAAGACATGAATTATTCTCACGCATCTGATTTCGACAAGGTTTCTCCGCCATGATGTCCAAACCCCGGATACCCCCGCTCGGCTCCTTGCGGGCATTCGAGGCATCGGCGCGGCTGCTGAGCTTCCGTCTGGCAGGCGATGAACTTGGGGTCACGCAGTCGGCGATAAGTCACCGCATCTCGGAACTCGAGACGATCCTCGGGGTCAAGCTTTTCGAGCGGCTGCCGCGGGGCGTTTCGCTTACCGACGCCGGCACACTCTACTACCCCTACATGCGCGATGCCTTCGAGAAGATCGCGCGTGGCAGCGCGCTGATCAATCGGCTCGGCACGACGGACGATCTTGCGATCGAAACCTACTCGACCTTCGCCATACGCTGGCTCATCCCGCGTCTTTCCGATTTCCGCAAGGTCAATTCCAATCTGGCCATCCGCATCGGCACCAGCCAGCTCGATTGGGAGCTCAATATCGACAGTTCCGATATCGGCATCATCCATACGACGCGGCCGGAGCGGCTCAATCTGCACTACCGGTTGCTGGCCAAGGCGGAGATGTTTCCGGTCTGCAATCCGCAGGTGGCGGCACGCATGGGTGGGGGCGACGCCAAGGCATTGAGCAACGTGCCGCGCCTCGCACTCTATACCTCGCCGGAAGATTGGGGGACATGGCTCGAGGCCGCGAACATCGCCGATACGGGCCGCGCTGTCACATTGAAGTTCGACACCTACCTCGCCGCCTTGCAATCGGCCCTCGACGGCCAAGGCGTGTGCGTTGCACCGGATTTCCTGGTCGCCGACGACCTCAGGGCCGGACGCCTCGTCGCGCCATTCGCGCTGAGGGTGCCGCAGCCCGGCGCATGGTACATGATCTGCCGCAAGGAGCGGGTCGGCGAGGCCAGAATTCGACAATTCGAACGCTGGCTCGTCGAACAGTTCGGCGGCGAACCTATTTCTTCTTGATGCCGATCGCCCGGCCGACGCGATCCGGCGCCGGCAGTTGGGCGTGTTCCTTCATATAAAACTCAAGCTTGGGCAGCACGTCTTCCGGAAACGGCGTCACTTTCGGCCCGCTCATGTCGACATGCAGCGAGAGCACCTCGCACGTTGCCGCAACCCAGCCATCCTTATGGATGATTTCGAGATAAGTGTGCAGTCGCTTGCTGTCATAATCGATGAGCTGGTTGGTGACGGTCACGACATCATCAAGGTGGAGCTCCTGCACGTAGCAGATGTGCACCTCGGCCGTGTAGATCGTCAGCTTTCGCTCGGCCGCGTATGTGGGGCCAAAACCGAGCTCCGACAGGAACTCGTCGCCGCCCCTGTCAAAGACGACATTGTAATAAGCCATGTTGAGATGGCCGTTATAGTCGATCCATTCCTTCTCGATCGGGATGGGCGCCGAATGATAGAGTTCAGCGTCTCGATTGGTTGCTAGCATGTTATGGTCCTCGTTCTTGGCGAGCCGACGCCTGTCGATCGCTGGATTTGAAACATGGGTGCCTCGCCTTCCGCTGTGCCAAAAGCGACGAGCCATGGCGGTTCCCTCATCAATGGTTCGGCCGGAAAGCGCTTGGCGGCTTGCCCTCGAAACTCCTGAATGTCCGTGTGAATGCGGCAGCCGAGGAAAATCCCGTCCGCGCAGCGATATCCGCCAGCGGCGATTTCGTGTCGGTAATGAGCCGCCGCGCCACCTTGAGCCGCAAGCGCAGATAGTATCGTCCGGGCCCCTCGCCGACCGCTTTAGCGAAGATTTTCTCAAGGCTGCGCGCGCTGAGCCCGCAACGCCGGGCGATGGCGCCGACTGTCAGGGGCGCATCGATATGGGCTTCCATGAGGCGGATCGCGCCCGCAAGCTTGGGATGCACATCGTCGAGCCGGCCCAACGAAACCAGCGGCTGCGCGTCGCTCGACGTATGCGCCTCGTCATAGATGAAGACGCTGGCGACATCGAGGGCGACCGACATGCCATAGCGCGAGCGAATCAAGTGCAGCATCAGGTCGAAGGTCGGCGAGGCGCCGCCACTCGTGAAGACAGGACCGTCGATGACATAGCGGTCGGGCCTGATATCGGATTCCGGGAACTCCGCCGTAAACTCCTCCATGTCCTCCCAGTGGGTGGTCGCCTTGCGCCCGGCGAGAAGACCAGCACGGCCAAGCAGCCAGGACCCTGCCTCGATGCCGCCGATCATCTGATAGTGATGGACGGCGCGCCGCAGGTTGGCGGTAAAGGTCGTGCGCGCGATGTCTGAAGTGCCAAAACCACCGATAACCAATAACATATCGCCTTTTACGGAAGCATCGAATGAACCAGAAACCGCAATCGGCAAGCCGCACGTCATCATGGCCGGCTCGCCGTCCAGCGAGACGATTCGCCATTTGAAGAGTATGCTCCCGGAGACGCGGTTGGCCGCGCGCATCGGATCGATTGTCGATGCAACACACATGAGCGAAGCGCCGCTGAAAACGAGGACGGTCACATCCAGCGGTTGGGTGTCGGGTAAAAAGACTGGCGAATTTTCGCTTTTCATCAATTTCAATTCGTATATCGCAAAGCATCGCGTGGCAATCGGGGCATGATCACGGCAACGAAAAATATGGGAGCAGAGCTATGGGACTTACCCCCAATCGCGAAGTATTCATCACCTGTGCCGTGACCGGCGCGGGCGATACGACAGGTCGTTCCGACAAGGTGCCGGTCACGCCGCGCCAGATCGCCGACGAGTGCATTGCCGCAGCCAATGCCGGGGCTGCAATCGCTCACATCCATGTCCGCGATCCGAAGACCGGCAAGGGTTCTCGCGATGTCGCGCTCTATACCGAGGTCGTCGAGCACATCAAGGCGTCGGGCGTCGACATGGTCTTGAACCTGACCGCCGGGATGGGGGGCGACCTGACGCTCGGCAGTGTCGAGCAGCCAATGCCGCCCTCCGTGATCGGCACCGACATGGCGGGCGCGACCGAGCGCCTCGAACACGTCGCCAAGCTTCGTCCCGAAATCTGCACGCTCGACTGCGGCACGATGAACTTCGGCGAAGGCGACTACGTCATGACCAATACGCCGGCGATGCTGAAGGCAATGGCGGCGCAGATAACGGCACTCGGCGTTCGCCCCGAGGTTGAAATCTTCGATACCGGCCACCTGCTTCTCGCCAAGTGGCTCTATGACCAGAAGCTGCTTGAAGATCCGGTCATGGTCCAGCTCTGCATGGGCATTCCCTGGGGCGCGCCCGACGATATCAATACGCTTTTGGCCCTCACGAACAATCTGCCGAAAAACTGGACGTTCTCCGCTTTCTCGATCGGCCGCAACCAGATGCCCTATGCGGCGATGGCCATGCTTGCCGGCGGCAATATCCGTGTCGGTCTTGAAGACAATATCTGGCTCGACAAGGGCGTGCTTGCCACCAACGGCCCACTGGTCGAGCGGGCAGTAAAGGTTGCCGAAGGCATCGGCGCAAAGATTCTCGGACCGAACGACGTCCGCGAGCGCATGAAACTCACAAAGGGCTGGTGATAGAATGGCTGGAATTCGCAAGGCTGCGGCGGTTGGCGGCGGCGTAATTGGTGCGGGCTGGGTGGCGCGCCTTCTCCTCAACGGCATCGACGTTTCGATCTACGATCCGGATCCCGAGGCTGAGCGCAAAGTCAGCGAGGTGATGAAGAATTCTCGCCGCGCCTATAAGACCATGGTGCCGGACGGCTTGCCGAAAGAAGGAAGGCTGACATTCGCCAAGTCCATAGAGGAAGCCGTCGACGGCGCTGACTTCATTCAGGAAAGCGTTCCCGAACGGCTCGAACTGAAGCACAAGGTACTTGCCGAGATCGACAAGCATGCCGCGACGGATGCCATTGTCGGTTCATCCACCTCGGGCATTCTCCCGTCCGACATGCAGACCGCGATGAAACACCCCGAGCGTCTTGTCGTAGGGCATCCCTATAACCCGGTCTATCTTCTGCCGCTCGTCGAAATCGTCGGCGGCAAGCAGACCTCGCCGGACGCTGTCGAAAAAGCGCGCGAACTCTATGCCTCCATCGGCATGAAGCCGGTGGTCATCCGCAAGGAGATCGAGGCTTTCGTCGGCGATCGCCTGCTCGAGGCGGTCTGGCGCGAGTCGCTTTGGCTGATCAAGGACGACATTACCACCGTCGAGGAACTCGACGATATCATGCGCTATTCATTCGGCATTCGCTGGGCGCAGATGGGCATGTTCCAGGTCTATCGCGTCGCCGGTGGCGAAGCGGGCATGCGCCACTTCATCGCCCAGTTCGGTCCGTGCCTGTCCTGGCCGTGGACCAAGCTAATGGACGTGCCCGAACTTACCGAAGAACTGGTGGACAAGATCGCCAACCAGTCGGATGAGCAGGCGCACGGCCTTTCGATCCGCGAACTCGAACGCATCCGCGACGACAATCTCGTGGCGATCATGGAAGCGCTGTCGCGCCAGAACAAGGGCAAGGGCTGGGGCGCGGGCGCCCTCTACAAGGATTATACGAAGCGCCTCTCGAAGCTCGCCCAGAAGCCGGCGACCTCCAAGGCCGCCGAGAAGGCCAAAGCCAACAAGCCCAAGAAAAAGAAGGACTAACGCACATGGATTTCGGTCTTTCGGAGGAGCAAAGGCTGATCGTCGAAACGACGCGCGCCTTTGTCGAGAACGAACTCTACCCGCACGAAGCGGAGGTGGAACGCACGGGCGTGTTGCGCAAGGAACTCTCCGACGAGCTCAAGCAGAAGGCGATGGAAGCCGGACTTTATGCAGCCAACATGCCAGCCGAAGTCGGCGGCGCGGGGCTCGATACCGTCACCTGGCTGCTCTACGAAAAGGAACTCGGCCGCGCCAATTATGCGTTGCACTGGACCTGCGTCGGGCGCCCGTCGAATATCCTGCTTGCAGGTACCGATGCGCAGAAAGAGAAATACCTCTACCCCTGCATTCGCGGCGAAAAGTCCGACTGCCTGGCCATGACCGAACCCGGCGCGGGCTCGGACTTGCGCGGCATGAAGGCGACCGCTGTCGAAAAGGGCGGCGACTGGGTCGTCAATGGCACCAAACATTTCATCAGCCATGCGCTCGAAGCCGATTTTGTCATACTCTTTGTTGCATCGGGCGAAGAAGAGACGACGCGCGGCAAAAAGAAGAAAATCACCGCCTTCTTCGTCGACAAGGGCCACCCCGGCATGACGATCCGCGAAGGCTACCGCAATGTCTCGCATCGCGGCTATACCAATGCCATCGTTGAGTTTGACGATTGCCGCCTGCCACAGGAAGCGATCCTCGGCGAAGTCCACAAAGGCTTCGAGGTCGCCAACACCTGGCTTGGAGCAACCCGCTTGCAGGTTGCGGCGACGTGCCTTGGCCGCGCGGAACGTGCGCTCGGCCACGCCATTGAATATGCTGCCCAGCGACAACAGTTCGGCCAGCAGATCGGCAAGTTCCAGGGCGTTTCGTTCAAGCTCGCCGACATGGCGACGGAGCTCAAGGCGGCGGACCTTCTCACCTTCGAAGCCGGGTGGAAGTTCGACCAGGGTACAGTGACTGACCAGGACATGGCCATGGCCAAGCTGAAGGCGACCGAAACGCTGGCCTTCGTCGCCGACGAGGCGATCCAGATTCACGGCGGTATGGGCCTTATGGATGACCTGCCGCTCGAACGCATCTGGCGAGATGCCCGTGTTGAGCGCATCTGGGAAGGCACGTCCGAGATCCAGCGGCATATCATCTCGCGTGCCCTGCTCCGCCCGCATGGCGCATAACGGAGCATTTCATGGCATCGCATAAGCTCGACCGGCTGCTTCGGCCAAAATCCATTGCTGTCTTCGGTGGCCTCCAGGCCATCGAAGTCATCAAGCAATCGCAGAAAATGGGCTTTACCGGCGAGATTTGGCCGGTCCATCCCAAGCATGACGAGATCCTCGGCCTCAAGGTCTATCGCTCGGTGGCCGATCTCCCCGGAAGTCCCGATGCCGCCTTTGTCGGCGTCAACCGTTTCGTCACGCTCGATATCGTGCGGCAGTTGCGCGATGCCGGCGCCGGCGTCGCGGTCTGCTATGCCTCGGGCTTCCTTGAAGCCGGCGCGGACGATGCCGATGGCGCACGCTTGCAAGAGGAGCTCGTTGAAGCGGCAGGCGACATGCCGATCATCGGACCGAACTGCTACGGCCTTATCAATTATTGCGACGGCGCCCTGCTCTGGCCGGACCAGCACGGCGGCCGCCGGCTTGCTGCCGACGAACGCGGCGTTGCGATCATCACGCAATCGTCCAACATCGCCATCAACATGACGATGCAGAACCGCGGATTGCCGATCGCCCACGTCATGACCGCGGGCAACCAGGCGCAGACCGGCCTTCCAGACATGGCGATCGCACTTCTCGAAGACGACCGCGTGACTGCGCTCGGTCTGCATATCGAAGCATTCCAGTCGGCGCCGAAATTCGAGGCTCTGGCAAAACGGGCGCGCGAACTCGGCAAGCCGATCGTCGCCATGAAGGTCGGCCGGTCGGCGCAGGCACGCGCGGCGACTGTCTCTCACACCGCATCGCTGGCAGGGTCGGACGCTGCATCGGACGCGTTCCTGAAGCGGCTCGGCATAGCCCGCGTCAACTCGATCGCCTCGTTCCTCGAAACGTTGAAGTTCCTCCACGTCCATGGCCCTCTCGATGGCAACACACTGTGCTCGATGAGCTGCTCAGGCGGCGAGGCATCGGTGATGGCAGACAGCGCCGAGGGCCGCTCGGTGGAATTTCCGGCGCTCACGCCGGAACACAGGGCGCGCGTCAAGGCAACGCTCGGGCCGCTCGTCGCCGTGGCGAACCCGCTCGACTATCATACTTTCATCTGGAACAACGAACCGGCCCTGACGGAGACCTTCACCGCCATGGTTTCCGGCGGCTTCGCCTTAAGCTGCCTCGTTCTTGATTTTCCGCGCAAGGATCGCTGCTCGGACGTGGATTGGTGGTCGACGGTGCGCGGCTTCGAAAGCGCGCTCAAGACCAATCGCGCCAAGGGAGCGATTGTAGCGTCCTTGCCCGAAAACATTCCCGAAGAGTACATGGCCGGGCTCATGGAAAGCGGGATCGCGCCTCTTTGCGGCATTACCGAAGCGTTCGACGCCGCCGAGGCCGCCGCGTTCATCGGCCGTGCCTGGAAGCGTAGCGCTTCCGCACCCGTCGCAGCACCTGGCAGTTCAAACGCTTACGAACCCGCCTCTCCCGATGAGGCGGACGCCAAGGCGCTGTTGCGCAGGCTGGAACTCCCCGTACCGGAAGGTCGCCGCTGCCAGACAGCCGATGAGGCAGTCCTTATCGCGAACGGTCTCGGCTATCCAGTTGTCTTGAAGGCGCTCGGCATCGCCCACAAATCCGAGCATAATGCGGTGCGCCTGAACCTAAAAAGCAGCGACGAAGTTCGAAGCGCGGCGAATGACCTTGCCGGCCTTGGAACGGGACTTTACGTGGAGCGCATGGTAACGGGTGCTGTCGCCGAACTCATTGTCGGCATAGTCGATGATCCGCAGTTCGGCCCGGTCATGACGCTTGGAACCGGCGGCGTTCTCGTCGAACTTCTGCAAGATACGGCGACGTTGCTGCTGCCGTCGAGCCGTGAAGATATCGAGGCGGCACTGCGTTCGCTCCGCATGTTCCCGCTACTCGACGGCTATCGCGGCAGGACGGCGGCGGATCTTGATGCCGCGATTGATGCCATAGCGGCAATTGCCACGTTTGCCGTGAAGAATGCAGGCCGCATAGCCGAGCTGGATATCAATCCGCTGCTCGTCTGCGGCAAGGGAGACGGCGCGTGGATTGCCGATGCGCTGCTGGTCACAAAGGGAGAGCTGAATTGAACGACGTTATAAGGACAAGGCGCGAGGGCGGCATTCTCGAGGTCACGCTCGACCGCCCGAAGGCGAATGCGATCGATCTGATCACGAGCCGCCTCATGGGCGAAACGTTCAGAGAATTCCGCGACGATCCCGAATTGCGCGTCGCCATCGTCCAGACCGCCGGAGACAAGTTTTTCTGCGCCGGCTGGGACCTGAAGGCAGCTGCAGGCGGTGACGCCGTCGACGGCGACTATGGTGTCGGCGGTTTCGGTGGTCTGCAGGAGTTGCGCGACCTGAACAAGCCAGTCATCGCCGCGGTCAACGGCATGGCCGTCGGCGGTGGTTTTGAACTCGCGCTTTCCTGCGATATGATCCTCGCATCTGATCATTCGAGCTTTGCCCTGCCCGAAATTCGGGCCGGCACTCTTGCCGACGCCGCGACCGTCAAATTGCCCAAGCGCATTCCTTATCACGTCGCGATGGACCTGCTTCTGACCGGTCGCTGGATGGATGTCGCCGAGGCGCATCGCTGGGGTCTCGTCAATGAGGTTCTGCCCAAGGACAGGCTGATGGAGCGTGTCTGGGAGATCGCCCGCCTCCTCGAAAGCGGTCCGCCGCTCGTTTTCGCCGCGATCAAGGAAGTCGCGCGCGAAGCAGAGAACATGACATTCCAGCAGGCAATGAATATGATCACCAAGCGGAAGTTCCGCACGGTCGATATCCTTTATGCCTCGGAAGACGGACAGGAAGGATTCAAGGCTTTTGCCGAGAAGCGTGAACCTGTCTGGAAGGGTAGATGAGCACAGACTATTCCGTCCTGATCGATAAAGAGACCTGGGCGTTCATCGACAGGACGAACAGTTTCTATCCCCCGAACGCGATAGACCTGACTATCGAAGAGCAGCGCGGCGTCTATAACACGATGTGCCGCGCATTCTTTGCCGGCTATCCAGAGGCAGTGTCATCGATGGATGCGTTCATCGACGCGCGCGACCACCGGATACCGGTCCGTGTCTATGACAAAAGCGGCTCCAAGCCCGAAGCTGTCTGCCTCTATTTCCACGGTGGCGGCTTCGTCGTCGGTGGACTCGACAGCCATGATGACGTCTGCGCCGAGATTTGTGATGCTACGGGCTTTCGCATCATCTCCGTCGATTATCGCCTTGCACCCGAGCACCCGCATCCCACGGCGTTCCGCGACTGCCTCGCAGCCTTCGAGCACGTGGCTGAAACCTCCGATCTTCCAATCGTCATTTGCGGAGACAGCGCCGGCGGCAATCTGGCAGCCGCAGTCATCCATCACGTCCGCAGCCATGACCGCGCACCGATCGGCCAGGTTCTCATCTATCCGGGGCTCGGTGGCGCGACCGATCAGGGCTCCTATCTCACTCACGCCGAAGCGCCGATGCTGTCGACCCGTGATACCGTCTACTACGCCAATATGCGTGGCGGCGGCTTCAACTGGTCCACTGATCCGCGCTTCGCGCCCCTCAACGATCCGGATTTTGGCGGACTGCCGCCGACAGTTGTCATTTCGGCCGAATGCGATCCGCTCTCGGACGATGGCCGGCGCTACCGCGACAAGATTCTCGCAGCGGGCGGCAAGGCGATCTGGAACAATGAGCCGGGCCTGATCCACGCTTATCTGCGCGCCCGCCACAGTGTCGAGCGGGCGCGGTCAAGCTTCCGGCGGATCGTCACCGCCGTGCATCTGCTCGGGCAAGGCCGCTGGCCCGGCCAGCTTTGATTCATCTAATTCCCGGCGCTCGCCATGCGCCGGTTCTTCATGGCGCCTTCGAGCCAGCCAAGCTCCATTTCCGGCACCGACGACAGCAGCAGATCCGTATAGGCGTCGAAAGGCGGCTTCAGCACCTCGGTCTTCGGACCGTAGCGCACCACTTCGCCGCGATACATGACTGCGATCGCATCGGCGATGGATTTGACCACGGCAAGATCGTGGGTGATGAAGATATAGGCGACGTTCTCGTCCTTCTGCAGATCGAGCAGAAGCTTGAGGATGCCGTCCGCCACCAGCGGATCGAGCGCGCTCGTCACCTCGTCGCAGATGATGAGCTTGGGCTTGGCGGCAAGCGCGCGCGCAATGCAGACACGCTGCTTCTGTCCGCCTGACAGCTCGGCCGGGTAGCGATCGGCAAAGCCCGTCCCCATCTCGATCTTGTCGAGCAGTTCGCGAACACGAGCATCGCGCTCCTTGCCTCTCATACCGAAATAGAATTCGAGCGGGCGGCCGATAATCGTGCCGATGGTCTGGCGCGGGTTCATCGCGACATCCGCCATCTGGTAGATCATCTGCAACTCGCGCAGATCGTTGCGCGTGCGGTTGGCGAGGCGCGGCGACAGTGTGCGCCCGTTGAACGTGATGCTCCCTTCCATCGGCGGCAACAGCCCGGTGATGGCGCGAGCCAGCGTCGACTTGCCGGAACCGGACTCGCCGACGACGGCCAGCGTCTGGCCGAGATGGACGTCGACGGTAACGTTCTTGAGCACCTTGACCAGTCCGCCCCCATAGGCCGCGGTAATGTTGTTGACCGCCAGCACCGGCGCATCGTTCGGGTTCTTCTGCTCATGCGGAATGTGGTGCACGGAAACAAGCTGGTTGGTGTATTGCTGGCGCGGCTCCTTGATGATCTGGCGTGTATCGCCATATTCCACGAGCTTGCCATGGCGCAGCACCATGATGTCGTCGGCGACCTGCGCCACGACAGCAAGATCATGCGTGATATAGAGCGCGGCGACATTGGTGTCGTGGATGGCCTCCTTGATCGATGCCAGCACGTCGATCTGGGTGGTCACGTCCAGCGCCGTCGTCGGTTCATCGAAGACGATGAGGTCGGGCTCCGAGCACAATGCCATAGCGGTCATGGCGCGTTGCAGCTGGCCGCCGGATACCTGATGGGGAAAGCGCTGACCGAAGGTCTCGGGATTCGGAAGTCCAAGCTTCTTGAACAAGCCAATCGCACGCTTCTCGGCTTCTGCCCTCGAACATATACGGTGCAGAAGCGCTGCTTCTATGACCTGGTCCATAAGCTTGCGGGCGGGATTGAACGAGGCGGCAGCCGACTGTGCAACATAACAGACCTCCTTGCCCCGGACCTGGCGCAACAGGCGTGGGCCACCTTTGACAAGATCGCGGCCGTTGAGGATCACTTGCCCGCCAGTAATGCGCACACCTCCCCGGCCATAGCACATGCTTGACAGGCCAATGGTGGATTTGCCGGCGCCCGACTCGCCGATAAGGCCGAGCACCTTGCCGCGCTCGAGCTTGACCGACACGTCGTCAACGATGACGACGTTGCGCGGCGGCTCACCGGGTGGGTAGCTGGTGGCCTCGATGCGCAGGTTCTGGATATCGAGCAGGAGACCGGTCTTGTCCTTCCTTGGTGCCTTAGCCATTGCGACCTCCCTTCAGACTTGTCGTCCGGTTCAATATCCAATCGGCAACGAGGTTGACCGAGATCGCGAGAACGGCAATCGCCGCTGCAGGAATAAGCGCCGCCGGCACACCGAAGACGATGCCTTCCTTGTTTTCCTTGACCATGCCGCCCCAGTCGGCATCCGGCGGTTGCACGCCGAGCCCGAGGAAGGAAAGCGCCGACAGGAAGAGCACGGCAAAGATAAAGCGCAGCCCGAGTTCAGCGATAAGCGGGGTGAGCGCATTGGGCAGGATTTCGCGAAATATGATCCATACCCGGCCCTCACCGCGCAGCTTTGCGGCCTCGACAAAGTCCATGACGTTGATATCCACCGCGACGGCCCGCGCCAGTCGATAGACGCGGGTGGCGTCGAGCAGGCCCATGACGAAAATGAGCGTGACCACATTGGCAGGCAGGACCGAAAGCACCACAAGCGCAAAGATCAGCGTCGGGATTGCCATGATCAGATCGACAAAGCGTGACATGAGCTGGTCGAACCATCCGCCGACGACGGCGGCGGCGAACCCCAGCACCGAACCGAGAATAAAGGAAAGGGCCGTCGCCATGGCGGCGATGAAGATCGTTATGCGCGCACCGTAGATCATGCGCGACAGGAGGTCACGGCCGAGATTATCGGTACCGAGCAGATACTTGGCCGACGAGGGCTCCCACACATCGCCCACCGTCTCGCCGACGGGATATGGCGCGACCCACGGAGCGAATATAGCCGCAAACAGGAACACGGCGGTGATGATGAGGCCGATCCATGCGCTGATGGGAATAGCTTTGACGTTCAGCATGGCGCGCCCCTACTTCGGATGCCGGAGGCGGGGATTGGAAACAATCGCCACGATGTCAGCAATGATGTTCAAACTTATGTAGACGGCCGCGAAAACCAGCCCGCATGCCTGCACGACCGGAACGTCGCGCTTGGCCACGTGGTCGACAAGATACTGGCCCATCCCCGGATAAACAAAGATCACCTCGACCACGACGACGCCGACCACGAGAAATGCGAGGTTGAGCATCACGACGTTGACGATCGGCGCAATCGCATTGGGAAACGCATGCCGGGTAATGATCTGAAGCGGCGAAAGCCCCTTCAGTTCGGCCGTTTCTATATAGGCAGACTGCATGACGTTGAGGATTGCCGCGCGCGTCATGCGCATCATATGCGCGAGAACGACAAGCGTAAGCACCGTCACCGGCAATGCAATCGCGCTCAGCCGCTCGCCGAGTGGCATGCCTTCATAGACGGTCGATACGCTCGGGAACCACTGCAGCCGCACCGCCACGAAATATATAAGCAGGTAGCCGGTGAAGAACTCCGGCAGCGAGGTCGAAGCGAGACCAAGGCCGGAGATCAACTTATCGACGATGCCGTTGCGGTAGCGCACCGCCAAGAGCCCGAGCATGATGGCAAGCGGAATGGACACCACCGCCGCCCAGAATGCCAGGAACAGCGTATTCCATAGCCGCTCTTTCAGCGACGTCGCGATATCCTGTCCGCTGGAAAGTGCCGTCCCGAGATCGCCGGTCAGGATCCCGCCGAGCCAGCGCAAATAGCGAATATAGGCAGGGTCGTTCAGACCCATGTCACGCCGCAGGTTTTCAAGCGCCTGCGGCGTGGCCGATTGGCCGAGGATGGATTGGGCCACGTCGCCCGGCAGGATTTGCGTGCCGGCAAAGATGAGCACCGAGACCGCAAGCAGGAGCAGAAGGCCCATCGCAATGCGCTGGGCCACCAGTTTCAGGACAGGTGCACTCATCCGCCCGGCGCCGATCAGGCGTTCAGCCAGCAGCGCGACAGAGCATAGCCGCCGCTCATCTCCTGATTGCCGTCCGGCACCCAGCCGCCGACCTTGGCGCTGGTCGCGTCGATGAAGTCGTTGAACATCGGCACGATGACACCGCCTTCATCGCGAACGATGATCGCCATGTCGCGGTACATCTGCTTGCGCTTGCCCTCATCGAGTTCGCCGCGCGCGGTGATCAGCATCTGGTCGAACTTGGGATTGAAGAAGCGCGTGTCGTTCCAGTCGGCCTTCGAATAGTAGGCCGTGGAATACATCTGGTCCTGCGTCGGACGTCCGCCCCAATAGGATTCCGAGAAGGGCTGCTTGTTCCAGACTTCCGACCAGTAGCCGTCGCCAGGCTCGCGCTTGACTTCGATTTTGATGCCGGCCTTGGCGGCGCTCTGCTGATAGAGCTGTGCCGCATCGACGGCGCCCGGGAAGGCGACATCGGATGTGCGCAGGAGAACGGTGCCGTCATGGCCGGACTTCTTGAAGTGGAACGCGGCTTTGTCCGGATCGTAGGTGCGCTGCTCGATATCGTCGGAGAACAGCGGATAGGCCTTGTTGATCGGGAAGTCATTGCCGACAGAACCGTAGCCGCGCAGAATCTTCTGCACCATCTCTTCGCGGTTCATGGCGTATTTCAGCGCAAGACGCAGGTCGACATTATCGAAAGGCGCCGTGTTGCAATGTGCAATGAACACGTAGTGTCCCTTGCCGGCCACGTTCTGGATGGTCACGCCAGGGACGCGCTTGACGAGATCGACAATCTTCGGCTCGACGCGATTGATCATGTGAACCTGTCCGGACTGAAGAGCCGCGGTACGGGCGGTCGCATCGTTGATGACGATGATTTCGATCTGGTCGGCATGGCCGCGCTTGTCGCCGTTCCAGTAGTTGGCGAACTTCTCGCCAATGTGACGTACGCCCGGCTGATCGGTGACGACCTTGTATGGTCCCGTCCCGATACCTGCGGTGGGCTTGTCCTTGCCACCGTTCGGCTGGATCATAAGGTGATAGTCGTCCATCAGGAACGGCAGGTCGGCATTGGCTTCTTTCAATGTGAAAACAACGGTATCGCCGTCCTTCTTCACGTTCTCGATGCCGCCCATGATACCAAGGGCGCCCGACTTGGAGTTCGCGTCCGAGTGGCGTTCCATGGTGGCGACAACGTCGTCCGGCGTCATTTCCTTGCCGTCGTGGAATTGGACACCCTTGCGGATCTTGAAGGTCCATACCTTCGCGTCGTCCGATGAACCCCACTCTTCGGCGAGTTTCGGCTCAAGCTTGCCATCGGGCTGAATCTCGACAAGCTGCTCGCCCCACTGGCGGCCGAACTTGTAGGGCACCTGGCTTTGCCAGGTCGCAGGGTCAAGACTGTCCGTGGATGCACCGCCCTGCATGCCCGCCTTGAGCGTGCCGCCCTTCACAGGCCCTTCGGCAAGTGCTGCGCTGGACAGAAGGGAGTTGGCAAATACGGTCGTAACACCAAGTGCGGCGGCCCTGCCGAGAAAGTCGCGGCGGGAGATGTGACCGCGTGCGACCTTGCGGCTGAGATATTCGAGTTCTTTAGACATACCAGTTCCCCTTCTTGCTCCGACGCAACGCGCCCGGATTGGTTTTTGTGATAATGTGACTTGATACCCGTGGATTACAACTGTTGATTGCTAAATAGTCCTCCTCGGCTCATCTGAATATCAAATGAAGCTTCGTTTGATCGTTTCTGCGAAGTCGTGCTCGAAGATGACATTGTCGTTTTCGTAGGCCTCGATACGCCCCGTCAGGTAGAAATTGTGCTGGTCCGATCGCATCGTCGTGTAGGTCTCCGTGCGCGTACGCCAATTGTCGCGTCCGGAAATCTCGGTCCAATGCGTCTCGCCATAGGCCGACAGCGGATCGTCAGGATGGATCTCCCAACGCTCGCGCGCTACGCCGCCATGGATCAGCCCATGATCCTTGTCGCGCGCCTCGCCAAAATCATCCTCGATCAGCAAGGTGATCTTGCCGCTTACCTGATCGTGTTCGATCGTCCGGCTATTGCCACCTTCGCGCAATGTTTCAATTTGCCATGGCGACGCGCCTTCGGGCTCGGGGAAAGTCCACTCGTCGCCGAGCGCAAGCGGGCGCGAGGGAATTGCCACGCTGCCAGCGTGGATGCTGAGGCTGACATGGGATGGCGACGGCCAGACAAGCGGCCAATAAGACGTTGAAACCGCCACGCGCAAGGTGTGCCCGGCCGGGACCCTATAGGCAATATCATCGAGCTTGAACGTAGTTGTCACTTGCTCGCCGGGCACCAGTGGCTCGGCATTGTCATGGCCATGGCGGTGACAGAGATTGAAGACGCCATAGGTGATACGGGTCGATGCGCCATCCGCATGCACGTCACACAACCGCACCGCGACCATGGCCACGGGCTTGTTGCTCGAAAGCGTAAGCGTGATTTCCGGCGCTCCGACGATGTCGATTGCCTCGTCGAGGGACGTGTCATAGCAAAGCGAAAGCGCGTCGTCGCGGCGCTGGTCGCCGGGCATTTCCGGTCCGAGCCAGATCGCACAATATTCGCCGCTCATCATGCCACAATCCTGCGGCGACGCGACCAGATGCGAGAAGTTTTCGCTCGCTTCCGGCGCCAGTGACCGGTCGCCCGCAAGGTGAAGCACCTTGCTGCCGATACGTTGCGAAGGCCACTCGTTTTCGGCAATCCAATAGCCGCTGCGTTCCGTGTACCAGCTTTTCGGACGGACCGAATCCATCAGGTAACCACGGTACGTCGGATCGTTCTCGACGCCGGTGTCGATATCCTTGAGCCAGCGATCCCACCAGCGCAACGCCTCCTGCAGGAAGCCGATGCGCGGTTCCGGCACGGCAAAGTGCGGGTATTTGTGTACCCATGGACCGATGATGCCTTTGACCGGCGCGGTTATACCTTCCATCAAGCGCGGCACGGCGTTCTTATAGGCATCGCCCCAGCCGCCGATCGCCAAGGTCGCGGCCTTGATCGCCGAAAACTCCTCGCAGACGGAGCCACGCCGCCAATAGTCGTCGCGTGTCTGATGCTTGAGCCATACAGCTGGCAGGAACGGCTCGTTGCGCAGACGCTCCAGCCACATCTCCCGCCATTTTGCGCCGGCATGCGCCGGATCTGGCGGGCGCGAGGAATAGGCAAGCATTGTTGCGCCCCAGCCAAGATTCTCATTAAGCAGCAGGCCGCCCTTGTAATGGATATCGTCGGCGAAGCGATCATCGGTCGAGCACAACGTGATAATGGCCTTGAGCGGCTCGGGCTGGAGCGCTGCTACCTGCAACGAATTGAATCCGCCCCAGGATATGCCCATCATGCCAACCTTGCCGGTCGACCATGGCTGCGCGGCGATCCAGTCGATCACCTCGCACGCGTCGGCAAGTTCCTGCTCGGAATATTCATCCTCCATGAGCCCTTCGGAATCGCCATTGCCGCGCATGTCGACACGCAGGCAGGCATAGCCGTGGCCGGCAAAATACGGATGGGTGAGATTGTCGCGCGCCGTCGTTCCGTCACGCTTGCGATAGGGCAGGAATTCAAGAATGGCGGGAACGGGACTATCGTTGGCATTTTCGGGCATCCACACCCGCGCCGAGAGCCGGCAACCATCAGCCAGGACGATGCCCATATCGGCATGCTCGATGACATTCTGAGGAAACGTTTCGACTGTCCGCATTATCGCCTTTCATCTCGCGCAGAGTTGAAAACAGACAATGCCCGCCGAAGGCGTGACGCCCGGCGAAAGCCAGAATCCCATTTTCTCGTCTTTGCGAGGTGTTCCTTTGCCCACACTATGCGCATCTGCTCGCCAGCAGGCATAAAACAGCTGCGACATAACTCACACAATTTGCGCCACACCCGAGTTTTTCATCCGAGCTTCGAGGGGATCATTCTTTCAACGCGCCTGAAGAGCATCACGATAATGCCGGTGATCACCAGATATCCCGCGGCAAGGAGGAGCAACGGCTCGTAGGTCAGGAACGTATCCTGCCTGACACGCGAAGCGACTGCGTAAAGATCGACGACGGTGATCGTCGCAACGAGCGGCGTCGACTTCAGCTGCAGGACAGCCTCGCCGGCAAGCGTCGGCAGCGCGCGATGGATCGCCTGCGGCAGCCATATCCGCCTGAAGATCGTGAAGCGCGGCATGCCGAAGGCACGTGCGGCTTCCAATTGTCCCTTGGGAACGCTGGCGAATGCGCCTCGCATTACCTCGCCCTCATAGCCCGCGTAGGACAAGGTCAGCGCCAGCACTGCATAGGGCCAGGCCTGCCGCAAATAAGGCCAGAGTTCCGATCCGCGTATCCACGGATATTGCGGGAAGAGCGAACCAAGGCCGTAATAGAGCAGCCAGAGTTGCAGCAGCAGCGGCGTGCCGCGAATGACGGTGCAAAACATCTTGGCCGGAACAGCGAGAATCGCCGGCCCGGACGCTTGGGCGAGTCCCAGCGGCACCGCCAGCAGGAAGCCCAGGATAACCGTCACGATTAAGATCCAGATCGTCCGCCACAGGCCCTGAGCGATAAGGTCGCCGTAGTTTTGCAGCCAGTCCCAGCGCATGAAGAAAACGGCGGACGCAATCAACGCCAAACCGATCAGCATCATGACGATGCGATGCGGCTGCAGCAGGCTAGCGATGCGGATCCCGCCCGTTTCCTTGTGGATCGGAAATGTCTCGATCGGGACTTCGATAGGCGTTTCGGACATCAATGCGCCTCCTTGACGGAGGGCATGCCGCGTCGGGCCCAGATTTCAACCCGGCCAATAATGGCGTTTGAAAACAGCGTGATGAACAGATAAAGCGCGCCTGCTGCCATATAGAAGAGGAAATAAGCCTTGGTCGCACCCGCCGCCTGGCGCGTTTCGAGCGTTAGCTCGGCGAAGCCCACGACGGCCAGAAGCGATGTATCCTTGGTGGCGATCAGCCAGAGGTTGGCTAGTCCCGGGAGCGCATGCGGCAGCATCGCGGGCAGCGTAATGCGCCGCATCATCAGGCTCGGCGACATGCCATAGGCCCTCGCCGCTTCGATCTCGCCCTGCGGAATGGATTTGATTGCGCCGCGCAAGACCTCCGTTGCATAGGCGCCTTGGACAAAACCGAGGACGACGATACCGGCGACAAGGCCGCTAATATCGACCCGGCTATAACCGAGGGCCTCGAATAGGCGATTGATGAGGTCCGTGCCGGCATAATAGAGCAGCAGGATTAACACCAGTTCGGGAATTGCTCGCACCATTGTGGTGTAGATAGCGGCAATGTCGCGGACAATCGGGCCGCCATAGAGCTTGCCGTAGGCGCCGAGCGTTCCGATGATAAGCCCAATGCCGAAAGAACCAAGTGCGATCTGCAGGGAGTGAAAGAGCCCGCGAAGCAGATTGCCGCCCCACCCAGGTGGATTTGGCGACAGGAGCCCGAACATGCCGGATATGGCGGCGGGAAGGATCGATGCGTCGGCCAAGCCGTCCTCGATTCAGTATCGGATAGAGTTTTGAACAAGTTGGCCGGAACGGGCTGTCCCACTCCGGCCGGACAGCTTAGCCGCCATAAATATCGAAGTTGAAATACTTCTTTGAGATCTCGTCATACTTACCATCTGAGCGGATCGCCTTGATGGCAGCGTTGATCTTGTCCTTCAGCTCGGTATCGCCCTTGCGCAGGCCGACGCCGACACCGGGGCCGAGGATCTCCAGATCATCGGCTACCTTGCCCTTGATCTCGCAGCACGCCTTGCCGGCATCGGTCGCAACGAAGGTTTCGAGCGCGAGCGAGTCGGCCTGCGTCGCATCGATGCGGCCTGCGGCGAGATCCTGGTTCGCTTCATCCTGCGTCTGGTATTCCTTGATTTCGGCTGCGGTCGAAGCGAAGTACTTCTTGGCGTAGGCCTGGTGCACCGTCGAAACCTGAACGCCGATGATCTTGCCCTTCAGGCCTTCCGGCGTCGGCTGCATCTCCACGCCCTTGGCGCCCATGATGACAGTCGGGGTGTTGTAGTACTTGTCGGAAAAATCGATCGTCTTCAACCGCTCGTCGGTGATCGACATGGAGCTGGCGATCATGTCGATTTTCTTCGTGGTCAAGGCGGGAATGATGCCGTCCCAAGCGACAGGCGTAATGACGCAATCAAGCTTGGCCTGCTCGCACAGCGCGTTGATGATATCGACTTCCCAGCCGTTCCACTTGCCCGATGCGTCGGGCGAGGTGAATGGCGGATAGGGCTCGGCAGCGATGCCGACTTTCACCTGCTCGGCGCTTGCAGCGCCCATGCCAGCGACGACCAGGACAACGGCGGATACCGTTGTTTTCAAAAACGACTTCATTCTCATCTCCATTCTTTCAATGTTCCCCAGGATTGTTTCCTGTTGCTTGCTTATTTTATGAAACAGTCCGGATAAACTGCTTCAAACGTTCAGATTTTGGCGATCCGAACAATGATTCCGGCGGACCCTCTTCCTCGATGATGCCGTTGTGCAGATAGATGACGTGGCTCGCGACCTCGCGTGCGAATTTCATCTCGTGCGTGACGAGAAGCATGGTCCGGCCTTCCTCGGCGAGATCGCCGATCACCCGCAGCACCTCGCCGACAAGTTCCGGATCAAGCGCGGAGGTGGGCTCGTCAAACAGCATGACGCGCGGCTGGATTGCAAGCGCCCGCGCAATCGCGCCGCGCTGTTGCTGGCCACCGGAGAGATAGGCTGGATAAACGTCGCGCTTGGCCGACAGGCCGACACGCTCGAGCAATTGCTCGCCGATAACCATGGCCTCATCGCGCTTCATGCCCAGCACATGGACCGGAACTTCGATGACATTCTGGATGAGCGTCATGTGCTGCCAGAGGTTGAAGTTCTGGAACACCATGCCGAGACGGCTGCGGATGCGCTCGATCTGGCGCCGGTTGGCGGGATGCAGGCCACCATGGCCATCGCTGACCATTTTTACGTCTTCGCCATTGATGCGAATGATGCCGCTGGTGGGATTTTCGAGAAAGTTGATGCAACGCAGGAACGTGGATTTACCGGAGCCACTGCCGCCGATCATGGCGACCACATCGCCATCCCGCGCCGTCAGGGACACGCCCTTCAGAACTTCGAGTGCTCCGAAGCGCTTGTGAAGCTTCTCGATATGAATGGCTTCAGCTTGTTCGCCTGTCGCCCGTTGAAGTGGATCCGTCGAAACGGTTGCCGCTTCCATCGCCGTCATTCCGGGATACCTGCTCGTATTGGGCTTGCACGTTTTGTCATGACAGCCTTTGATCCGCCTCATTATCTGACAGGGTCTAAATTGCCCTCTTTGGCTGCATCACACCACTTGCGCTCTATTTATGCAAGCGTATAAATACTCCGAGAAACAATTTTTTGAGAGCAGCGCAGATGCAAGCATTCGGTTCCCAGTCCATGGCCCTCCCCTTGAAGCGCGTCATCATGCGCAAGCCGGACCACGTCATGGCAGGGGCCGAACGCGACGTCTGGCACTATGGGCCGCAATTCGATCCACGCAAGGCTTCCGATCAGCATCGCGTGTTTGCCGATCTCGTTGCCCGTTCGGGCGCGGAGATCACGTGGATACGCGACGGCAATGACGGGCTGTCCGATTCCATCTTCACCCATGATCCATCGTTGGTGACCGACAAGGGCGCCGTTATCCTGCGCATGGGAAAGCCCCTGCGCCTTGAGGAAACGGACTTGCACCGGGAGACCTATCGGCAGATGGATGTGCCGGTCCTCGGCCGCATCGAGGCGCCCGGCACCGTCGAGGGCGGCGATTGCGTCTGGGTCGACGAAAAGACCCTGGCGGTTGGGCGCGGGGTCCGTACCAATCAGGCGGGGATCGAGCAGCTCGCCGATATTCTCAAGCCGCTTGGCGTCACCGTTCTCGGCTTCGACCTGCCGCTCTGGCATGGAGAAGAGGCCTGCCTGCACCTTATGTCGATCATATCCCCGCTCGCCGAAGACCTTGCGCTTGTGCACATGCCGCTGTTGCCGGCAGCGTTCTACCAGCTTTTGAAAGAACGCGGCATTCGCCTGGTTGCCGCTCCTGAAGCAGAATTTGCGGCCAGCAATGGTCTCAACCTCAACGTCCTGCCGACAGCGCCCTATGAGGTCATTGCCGTCGCAGGCTTCGAGGGCACGAAGGCCGCTATGGAAGCAGCAGGCTGCACTGTCACAACCTTCGAGGCCGATGCGCTCTGCATCGCCTGCGAAGGCGGCCCGACCTGTCTCACCCGCCCTGTCTGGCGCCAATGAACGCTGAAACCGCCACCCGCAAGAGCTTTCGCCGCGAGGGCGAGGACAAGCGCCGCGAGGATCTTATCGCGGCAACGCTCGAATGCGTGGCCGAACGCGGCCTTGCCGGTGCGACAGTACGTGAGATTGCGCAACGCGCCGGAGTCACCGCCGGGCTTATCCGCTATTATTTTCCGACCAAGGATGAACTGATCGGCGCGGCCTACCGTGCCGTCATGCAACGCATGACCGTGCAGGCGAGCGACGCTCTTAGAAGCGCGAATGACGATCCCCGCGCCCGCCTTTACGCCTTCGTGACAGCCAATCTCGGCCAGCCGATCATGGATCCGCACAATCTTTCGCTCTGGGCGGGTTTCATTGCGCTCGTCCACGCCGATCCGGCCATGGCAGCAGCACATCGCGACGGCTATCTCGGCTTCCGCGACGAACTCGAAATCCTGATACGCGATGCACTGCTGTCGGCAAGCGCACCGGCCGAGTCGCGCCACACCCGCAGCCACGCCATTGCCATCAATGCGATCATCGACGGGCTGTGGCTCGAAGGCTGCCTGGCCGGCGATATTTTCTCCGATGGCGAGTTGGCCGAAACCGGCATAAGCGCTATCGAAGCCGTACTTGGAATTTCTCTCAAAGCTGAAGGAGGCGCGCCATGATGCGCTATGCGTCTGTTACGAATCGTCTCGCGGGGCTTGGCTCTGACAAGTGGGCGGTGCATATGCGCGCCCGCGAAATGAAGCATGCCGGCGAAGACGTCATCGAGCTCACCATCGGCGAACCGGACATCCCGACGCCAAACGATATGATTGACGTCGCAGAACGCTCGATGCGCGCCGGACGCACCGGTTATTCCAATGGCCGCGGTGAACCTGCAGTACTGGCCGCGCTTTCGGCCAAATATACTGCCCGCACCGGGCGCCCGATCGATGCCGAGCACATTATGTGCTTTCCCGGCACCCAGACCGCCCTCTCCCTCGTCATGCTTGGCATCGCCGAGGAAGGCGACGAAATCATAACGGGCGATCCGCTCTATGCGACCTATGACGGCGTCGTACGTGCAACCGGCGCAATGCGCGTCTCAGTACCGCTGCGTCCGGAAAAGGGTTTTCGCATGCAGGCGGCCGACCTTGAAAAGGTCATTACGCCGCGCACCAAGGTGTTGCTGTTGAATACGCCGCACAACCCGACGGGGGCGGTACTCAGCGCCAGGGAAATCGCTGAAATCGGCGAGGTCTGCCGGAAACATAATCTCTGGATTGTCTCCGACGAGGTCTACGAGCAGCTCATATTCGACGGTACCTTTGCTTCGCCGCTCGATCAGCCGGAACTTGCGGACCGCACTGTCGCGGTCTCCTCCATTTCCAAGTCGCATGCGGCGCCGGGCTTCCGCAGCGGCTGGTGCGTCGGGCCGAAGGACTTTACCCGCCGCCTGCTGCCGCTTTCCGAATCGATGCTCTTTGGCGGCCAGCCCTTCATCGCGGATATGACCGCCTATGCGCTCGGCCAGCCTTCAGCCGCCGCATCGACGATGCGTGAAAGCTATCTTCGCCGGGCGCGTTCGATCGCCGACCGCCTCGATGGCGTTGCCGGCATTGACTGCAAGATCCCACAGGCCGGAATGTTCATTCTCGCCGATATCCGCGCCACTGGTCTCAGTGGCGATGAATTTGCGATGCGGCTCCTCGAAGAAGAACTCGTCGCGGTCATGCCGGGCGAATCGTTCGGCGAAAACCTTGCCGGTTATCTTCGCCTCAGCCTCAGTGTCGCCGACGACAAGATCGACGCAGCCTGTGCCGGCATCGTCCGCCTCGCATCACGCCTTCAGAAACGGAAATCCGCATGACCACGGTTGGTGAAGCTCTCGTTCATTTGCTCGAATCCTACGACGTCGATACCGTCTTTGGTATCCCGGGCGTCCACACCATCGAGCTTTATCGCGGCCTTGCCGGCTCCAAGATACGCCACATTACCCCGCGCCATGAACAAGGTGCCGGATTCATGGCGGATGGCTACGCACGCGCGACGGGCAAGCCGGGCGTCGCATTCGTCATCACCGGACCGGGCATTACCAATACGATCACTGCCATGGGACAAGCGCGCGCCGATTCCATTCCGATGCTGGTCATCTCCGGCGTGAACCAACGTGACTCGCTCGGCAAGGGCATGGGTTTCCTGCACGAACTTCCGAACCAGCGCGCCATGCTGCAAACGGTTGCAATGTTCTCGCACCGGATCGAAAAGCCCGATGAACTGCCCATCGTGCTTGCCCGGGCCTTTGCTCTTTTTGCGTCTCGCCGTCCAGGCCCCGTTCACATTGAAATTCCGCTCGACGTCATGGCGCTACCGCTTGAAGGCGCGCAGCGCGAGCCTTCCGATGCGCCGGTGCCGCACGCATCAACCGAAACCATAGCGGAGTTGGTCCGCCACTGCCTGTCAGCGGAACGGCCCGTCATTCTCGTTGGCGGCGGCGCAAAGTCTGCGGCGGACGGCTTGAAGGTTCTCGCCGAGAAGCTCGATGCGCCGGTAGTCGCCACCACGAACGGGCGTGGCATCATGCACAAGCATCCGCTGCTCATCCCGGCAAGCCCGAGCCTCAAGGCGGTGCGCGAGCTCCTAGCCGACAGCGATCTCGTCATCGCCATCGGCACGGAAATGGGACCGACCGACTATGACATGTACGCCGATGGCGGCTTCCCGGAATTGAAGCGCTTCGTGCGAATCGACATCGATGCCGGACAGCTCGATCGCTGGCCTGCATTCATGCCGATCGAGGCGGACGCGAAGGAAACCGTCGGGTCACTTTCTGCAGCCCTGCCGGACCGCAGAAACGGCCGAGGCGGCGAAGAACGCGCAAAGCGCGTGCGCGACGCGGCCTGGGCCGATGTCGGCGCGCGCATCCAGGGGCAGGTGCGTTTCCTCAATACGTTGCGCGATACGCTGCCCAATTCGCTGATCGTCGGCGATTCGACGCAAACGATTTACTCCGGCAACCTCTATTACGATCACGACCGCGTCGGCGGGTGGTTCAACGCTGCCACAGGTTTCGGCGCGCTCGGCTTCGGGCCGCCTGCAGCCATTGGCGCAGCCCTTGGCAAGCCCGAGACCTCGACGGTCTGCATTGTCGGCGATGGCGGCTTCCAGTTCGTCCTCGGTGAAATCGGCGCAGCCGTCGATGAAAACGTGCCGATGATCTTCATCGTCTGGAACAATCAGGGCTATCAGGAGATCGAGCGCGCAATGGTCGATGTGAATATCGACCCCGTTGGTGTTCGCCCCTCCGCTCCGGACTATATCAAGATTGCCGAAGCCTATGGGGTACCGGCCGAGCGTCTCAGCGATATCGGAGAGCTCCCGGCTTCGCTTTTGCGAGGCAAGGCGAGCAATAGCCCGTACCTGATTGAAATCGATGAAAAACTGGTTGGCTGACGGCTTGCAGCCGTCAGCCCTTCTTCCGTCTTATGGACGGTGGATTGTCTTCACTTCAAGGAAGTCCTCGAGACCGAACCTGCCACCCTCGCGGCCATTGCCGGACTGCTTGTAGCCTCCGAACGGACTGCCGTAGCGATGCGGCCCGCCGTTGATATGTACCATGCCGGCCTTAAGCCTTGCAGCGACACGCTCGGCACGCTTGGCGTCGCCGGTCTGCACGTAGGCCGCGAGACCGTAGGGCGTATCATTGGCAATGGCGATCGCTTCTTCCTCCGTGTCGAAGGGTATCAGCGCCAGCACAGGACCGAACACCTCTTCGCGCGCAATGCGCATGGTATTGCTGACATCGGCAAAGATGGTCGGACGCACGAAATAGCCGGTCTCGTAGCCTTCTGGCTTGCCCGCGCCACCGACGACGACGCGCGCGCCCTCGGCGATCCCCGCCTCGATGAGGTTTTGCACCCTCCCATACTGGATATGGCTGACGAGCGGGCCGATATGTTCACCCTCCTCCTCCGGATTGCCGACGCGCGCCTGCTTTCCGGTTTCTCCGGCAATTTTCACTGCCCGGTCATAGACCGAGCGCTGGACGAGCATGCGCGTCGGGGCATCGCAGGACTGGCCGCTATTGTTGAAGCATTCAAGCACGCTGCCGGCGACGCGATCCTCGAGATCCGCGTCCTCAAAAACGATGTTCGGCGATTTGCCGCCAAGTTCGAGGGTCACGCGCTTCACCGTTTCCGCCGCATCCTTGCTGACGGCGATGCCGGCGCGGGTCGATCCTGTAAAGGACATCATGTCGACATCCCTGTGCCTGGAGAGCGCCGCTCCCACAGTTGCACCATCGCCATTGACGAGATTGAATGTGCCAGCCGGGAAACCCGCCTCGTCGATCATTTCGGCGTAGAGCATGGCGTTGAGCGGCGTGAATTCGCTCGGCTTCAGCACGCATGTGCTGCCCGTTGCGAGCGCCGGGATGACCTTGAGCGCAATCTGATTGATCGGCCAGTTCCACGGCGTGATCAAGCCGCAGACGCCGATAGGTTCGCGCACCAACAGGTCGCCATTGGGCAATTCCTCGCGCATATGTAGGTTCTTCAAAGCATCAATGAAGCCCTGAAGATGGCCGACGCCCACATCCGCCTGCTGCTGCGTGCTCATCGTGATAGGAGCGCCGAGTTCAAGCGTAATCGTTTGCGCCATTTCGTCGTAGCGGCGCTTGTAGATAGCGAGCAACCTTTCGAGCAGCGCAATGCGCTCGTCCACCGACGTCTGGCTATAGGTTTGGAAAGCCTTCTTGGCCGCACCCACCGCGCGATCGATATCGGCGGCCGTGCCCATGGAAATAACCGCAATCGGCTGTTCAGTCGCCGGATTGATGACTTCCAGATCGTTTGGCTCAAGCGGCTTTACCCATTCGCCATCGATATAGAAGTTGCGTTTGTCGAGCATGAAACTTTCCTCCGAGAACTTAGCCGTAGGCCCATTCTGACCAACAATCGGACGAAGGCAAGAACTTTATACGTTTGTATAATTAGGTGGCGCGGAGAGCGGCATCACGTCAAGGCGACCGAGTGTGAGCGCTACGTCTAGTCCGCGAAAAATTCCGTCGCACAATTCATGATGGTTGTTCTCGATCCACAAATTGGCTAGAGGAGTAGGGCATACTTTTTATATTTTGAATTAAGGAAAATACTATGATCTCCCAGTCCACGTTGGGCCTCCGCCCAGGGCTTTTCCTTGTCGCTGAACGCTTCCTGTCCTCCCAAGTTTGGAGGATGGCATGACCGACGGCGACACTTTTGATCAGGAATTTGTCGATTTAATTGTCAAATTCGGAAAACGTGCGGTTCGCGCATCGGGATATATGATCGTTAGTTGGTTGCTTCTGCACCATAATCAGTTGGGCTTGCAGAGCAGTTGGGGCTTGCCTATAGCCTTTGGAATTCTGGGCTTCGCGTCGTCAAGCGCCCGGTTGGCTCAATTGGGGCTAGCTGCGTTACTCTGTATGGCTCTGTTGCCGATGAGTGAAATCAAGTCGATCATCAGCACGTTTATGTGACCAAGATTCGATCATTCGCCAAACTCTTCCTCACGGGTGGCATCTATAAGCAATATGGCGGCCGAAGCCGCCATATTTTGCTTTAGATTCAAATATTTGAGAGAAAATGGTGCGGTCGAGAAGACTCGAACTTCCACGTCTTGCGACACAGCGACCTCAACGCTGCGCGTCTACCAATTCCGCCACGACCGCACTCTGTGGTAGAAGCCGAACCAGTCGGCTCGCGGCATGTAGCAAATAGGTTTCGGTGAAACAAGCCCTATCTACCGATAATCCGATTGTTTTTTAGAAAGCTGGCATAAACCTTCACGCAGCCGCGCAAGACTGGAAATTCCGCCCGAAAAGGTCCATATGCGGCAGACCCAACGCAATCGTTGAAACGAAGCCACACCGGCTAAGCGGACTACGATTCTGGCGCAGGCAGATACAACCGGACCAGCATTCATACCATGAGAACCATTCGCGACGACCTCGTCCCCGATTTCCTGCCCGAAGGCGAATCGTCACCCGTCGAATGGCTCGTTACCGATGGACTGACAGACTATGACACCGCCCTCGGCTTCATGGACGAGCGTGTGGCGGCCATTCGCGACGGCAGGGCGCGTGAGCTTGTCTGGCTCGTCGAGCATCCGCCGCTCTATACAGCCGGCACCAGTGCCAAGGCGGCCGATCTACTCGTCGCCGATCGCTTTCCGGTCCATGCAACCGGACGGGGCGGCGAATATACCTATCACGGCCCCGGCCAGCGCGTTGTCTACGTCATGCTCGACCTAAAGCGACGGCGTGAAGACATACGCGCCTTCGTGACCGCTCTCGAACAGTGGATCATCACCACGCTCGCCTCATTCAATGTTCGCGGCGAGCGGCGCGAGGATCGGGTCGGCGTCTGGGTCACCCGGCCGGAGCGCCCGCCCCTGCCCGATGGTTCGCCCGCTGAAGACAAGATCGCCGCCATTGGCATTCGCCTGCGCAAATGGGTGAGTTTTCACGGCATTTCCATCAATGTCGAACCGGAACTCGCACATTTCGACGGGATTGTTCCTTGCGGCGTGCGCGGCCACGGCGTTACCAGCCTCGTCGATCTTGGCCTGCCGGTCGACATGCACGATGTCGATCGCGCCTTGCTGGAGGCCTTCGAAGATGTGTTTGGACCAGTTGTGAAGGTCGCGGCGGCCTAGCTGGACCTCACGCGAATTCCATGATGATCGCATCAACGGCGAGACTGTCGCCGATCTTGGCGTTGATCGCCGAAACAATGTGGTCGCGATCGGCGCGCAAAACGTTCTCCATCTTCATCGCCTCGACGATCGCAAGCGTTTCGCCGGCCTTCACTTCCTGCCCCACGGTCACATTGATCGACACGATCAGGCCGGGCATCGGGCAAAGCAGCAGCTTCGAGGTGTCAGGCGGCACCTTCACCGGCATCAGCTTTTCAAGTGCGGCGACGTGATTTTGCATGGCGTGGGCAGTAACCGACATGCCCTTCCAGTCGATACGCATGCCATTCAGCACCGGGCGAAGCTGCGCCTTGACAGAACGCTCGCCGATATAGCCGTCCCAGACCGCATCGCCGGGCTGCCAGTTGGCGCGAACCGTAACCGCTTTCTCGCCATGCAGCCTGAATTTCATTTTTGATGGCGGATGGGCCGTGCAGGCGTCAATATGAACAGGGACGTAGTCGTCGCCGATGCGGACTTCCCAATCGGCCCGAATTTTGCCTGTGTGCGGCCGCAGGCGGTCGTTGAGCCGGTCGAGACGCTCCTTGCGCACGAGTTCAACGGCAAGCGCCACGCAGGCAAGGATATCACGATCCTCGTCCGCCGGGACCACGGGCTTGAAGCCATCGGGGAATTCTTCAGCTATGAACCCTGTGGAAAGTCGGCCCTCGCGCCAGCGGGGATGCTGCATCAGCGCGGCAAGGAAGGGAATATTATGCTCGATGCCGTCGACGACGAACGCATCGAGAGCATCGGCCATTGCGTCGATCGCCTCAAGTCGGGTCGGCGCCCATGTGCAAAGCTTGGCGACCATCGGATCGTAGAACATGGAGATTTCCGACCCTTCGGTGACGCCCGTATCATTGCGGATGATCGCCTTGCCCACTGGGCCTTCGCTTGGCGGCCGGTAGCGTGTGAGCCGGCCGATCGACGGCAGGAAATTGCGATAGGGGTCTTCGGCGTAAAGACGGCTCTCCACCGCCCAGCCGTTGAGTTTGACATCAGCTTGTTCAAGGCCAAGCCTTTCGCCGGCGGCAATGCGGATCATCTGCTCGACCAGGTCGATGCCGGTGATGAGCTCGGTGACGGGATGCTCCACCTGCAGGCGCGTGTTCATTTCGAGAAAATAGAACTTGCGGTCCTTGTCGACGATGAATTCGACGGTCCCGGCGCTCTGGTAGTCGACCGCCTTTGCCAACGCTACCGCCTGTTCGCCCATGGCCTTGCGAGTCGCCTCGTCAAGGAAGGGCGACGGCGCCTCCTCCACGACCTTCTGGTTGCGCCGCTGCACGGAGCATTCGCGCTCGCCGAGATAGATGCAGTTGCCGTGCGCATCGGCCAGCACCTGGATCTCGATATGGCGCGGATCGACGACGAATTTCTCGATAAAGACGCGATCGTCGCCAAAGGAATTGCGCGCCTCGGAGGTTGCCCGCTCAAAACCATCGCGCACCTCGGACTTGTCCCAGGCGATGCGCATGCCCTTGCCGCCGCCGCCTGCCGAAGCCTTGATCATCACCGGATAGCCGATCTCGCCGGCGATCTTCTCCGCATGCGAGGCATCCTTGATGATGTCGAGGAAGCCCGGGACAGTGCTGACCTTCGCCTCGTTGGCGAATTTCTTCGACTCGATCTTGTCGCCCATGGCGATGATCGCCCTGGGCTTCGGCCCGATGAAAATAATGCCCTGCTTTTCCAGCGCTTCGCAGAAGGAAGCGCGCTCGGAAAGGAACCCATAGCCCGGATGTACGGCTTCGGCCCCGGTGGCCTTGCAAGCCGCAATGATCTTGTCGGCGACAAGATAGCTTTCGGACGCGGCGGAAGGGCCGATATGCACAGCCTCGTCGGCCATCTCCACATGCACCGCATCGCGATCGGCGTCCGAATAGACAGCTACAGTGGCAATACCCATCTTGCGTGCGGTCTTGATGACGCGGCAGGCGATTTCACCACGATTGGCGATCAGGATTTTCTTGAACACGTAAGTCCTCCCCGGAGCATGTTCCTGTTTCTATTGCCAATCGCGCACTTGCTCAACAGGTTCTTCGGCGGTCGCTCCGGTTGCGTTGCGCTTCTTGCCCTCGCGCCAGACCACATAGGCGCCAGAACCGATAATGATCGCAATGCCCAGCCACTTCGAGGCGGAAGGAAATTCGTTGAAGACGACAAGCCCGATGATTACGGCCATGACGATTTCGAGATATTGAAATGGAGCGAGCAGCGACGCCGGCGCAAGACGCGATGCGTGTACCACGAGCAGGTGCCCACCGGTCGCAATCGCGCCGATCGCGAAAAGAAACAGCCATGAGAGTCCGGCCGTCGGCCGGCCAAGCGTCATGTCGCTCACGCCGAAGATTTGGCCGAGCACCAGGGCAATGATAACGGTGATCGTGCCGCCGATGCCGGCATAGAGCTGCATGACGAGCGGCGTGTCCGCATCGCCATAGCGGCGGTTCAATATCAGGTAGAAGGCAAAAAGCGTCGCGGTGGCGAGCGGCAGCAGCGACACCCATCCGAAGAGTTCCCAGCTCGGCTGGATGACGATCAGGGTGCCGACAAACCCAATCGCGACAGCGCTGCGCCGGCGCCAGCCGACCTCTTCCTTGAGGATCAGGGCTGAAAGCAGGGTCAGCATCAGCGGTTCGACGAAAAAGACGGCCATTGCATCGGCAAGGGGCATGTATTTCACGGCTGCAAAGAAGCAGAGGCTGCCGATGCCCATCAAAAGGCCACGAAACATATTGCCCCAGAGCTTTACCGGTTTCAGCGAACGGGCGCCGCTGAGCGCGACGATAATCAACAGGGTCAACAGGGTTTGGACGACGAAGCGCGACAGGGTTACAGTCGCGGGGGGCATGCTGTCGACCGTCGAAAGCCATTTGGCGATCGCATCCATCATCGGCAGGAAAAACATGGCCGCGGCCATTGCTGAAACGCCCCTCAACTGTTGCGAGGTCGTGTTTTCCATGGCTTTGACCTTTCCGGATGAAGCAGGCGGGCGAGATGACTGCTGGCATATCGGCTCCGCAGAAAAAATCAATTGCTGGAGTGCGCCGGACATGTTCGTTCTTGGACCTCCTGACGCAGGCTGGATCCGAAAAGGTGAGTTGGAGGTAGAAAGTTGCTTGATACGCCCACGCGCATGGCATAGTCCTGTGGGTGAACACCAGAACAGACAGCGAACTCCCATCGCCTTTCCCCTCGGGGCATGCAAGGATTGCAGGTGATTCGAATTGGGATAGAATTGGCCGATCAAGACCATGGATGACAGCAACGATCTATTTTCTGCAGTCGTAAAGACAGCCCGCGAACGCCAGGCGGCGGTACAGTCGCGTCCGGAAACGAGCGTCCCTGCGTCATCCGAGCGATCAGTGCCGAGCGCGAAACTGCCGCAGAAGCAGGCCGCAGAAAATAGTTACAGCGCTGCCGACATTGAGGTTCTGGAAGGGCTGGAACCGGTACGTCGGCGTCCCGGCATGTATATTGGCGGCACGGACGAGCGGGCGCTGCATCATCTCTTTGCCGAAGTCATTGACAATGCCATGGACGAGGCGGTGGCGGGCCACGCCAATTTCATCGACATCGAGCTCGACGAACACGGCTATCTGTCGGTAACGGACAACGGCCGTGGCATCCCTGTCGACCCGCATCCCAAGTTTAAGGATAAGTCGGCCCTTGAAGTGATCATGACGACGCTGCATTCGGGCGGAAAGTTCGACTCCAAGGTCTACGAGACCTCGGGCGGCTTGCATGGCGTCGGCGTCTCGGTCGTCAACGCGCTCTCCGATCACCTCGAAGTCGAAGTCGCGCGCAATCGCAAGCTCTATCGCCAGCGATTTTCGCGCGGCAAACCGCTCGGCCGGATCGAAGAGGTTGGCGACGTTCAGAATCGCCGTGGCACCAAGGTGACGTTTCACCCCGACGCCGAGATTTTTGGACAAGGCGCCAAATTCGATCCGGCGCGCATCTACAAAATGGCGCGCTCCAAGGCCTATCTTTTTGGCGGTGTGGAAATTCGCTGGAATTGCGCGCCTTCATTGCTGGATCCGAAGGACCCGACGCCGGATAAGGCGGTTTTTCATTTTCCCGGTGGACTCAAGGATTACCTCAGCAACTCGCTTGGTAAGGAATTTCAGGTCACTCGTGAAATGTTTGCGGGAAAGACTGAAAAGTCCGGAGGACACGGCGCGCTCGAATGGGCTGTGACCTGGCACGGCGGCGACGGCTTCGTCCATTCCTATTGCAACACCATTCCGACTGGCGAAGGCGGCACCCATGAGGCGGGCTTGCGCATCGCCCTCACCCGCGGCCTGAAGGCCTATGCGGAGCTTGCCGGCAACAAGCGCGCCTCGATCATAACCACCGACGATGTGATGATCTCCTCGGCCGCAATGCTCTCCGTTTTCATCCGGGAGCCGGAATTTGTCGGTCAGACCAAGGACAAGCTCGCGACGGTGGAAGCGCAGCGCATCGTCGAGAATGCTATTCGCGACCCGTTCGACCATTGGCTTGCCGCCTCGCCGCAAGAGGCGTCCAAGCTTCTCGACTGGGTGATCGACCGCGCGGACGAGCGCGTCAAGCGCCGGCAGGAAAAAGAGGTCAACCGCAAGTCCGCGGTCAAGAAGCTGCGGCTTCCCGGCAAGCTTGCCGATTGCAGCCAGACCGGAGCGATCGGCGCTGAGCTTTTCATCGTCGAAGGTGATTCCGCTGGCGGATCGGCGAAGCAGGCGCGTGATCGCGCGACGCAGGCTGTGCTGCCCCTGCGCGGCAAGATCCTCAATGTCGTCAGCGCCGGCCGCGAGAAAATGACCGCCAACCAGCAGATCAGCGATCTTATCCTGGCGCTGGGCTGTGGCACGCGATCGAAATATCGCGACGAGGATCTGCGATATGACCGCGTTATCATCATGACTGACGCCGATGTCGACGGCGCGCATATCGCATCGCTGCTCATCACCTTTTTCTATCAGGAAATGCCGGATCTCATCCGCAACGGCCACCTGTTCCTCGGCGTACCGCCGCTCTATCGGATCGCGCAGGGCGGCAAGGTCGCCTATGCCCGCAATGATGCTCACAAGGACGAACTCCTGAAGACCGAGTTTACCGGCAAGGGCAAGGTCGAGATCGGCCGGTTCAAGGGCCTCGGCGAAATGCGCGCCGACCAGCTCAAGGAAACGACGATGGACCGGCGCAAGCGTACGCTGCTTCGGGTCCAGATCGACGAGGAATGGATCAACGAGACCAAGCTTGCCGTGGACGATCTCATGGGCACGCGCCCCGACGCCCGTTTCCGCTTCATTCAGGATCGCGCGGCATTCGTCGAAGAACTCGATATTTGAGCTGAACTGATCTGGTTCTGCTCTTTTTTGGCCTGCGTCGCGGGCCCTCATGTGCTGCGACGCATCTCCGATGCTTGTCACATATCTATTTTATAACAATGCAATATTCAGCGTCTCGGAGCTCATATTCGCCGAGCAACAACTTAATCAATCACAATTTTATTTAAGGAATTGCCATGGGCCAGAAGATTGATCAATTCACCGAAAGCCTCCGTCTCAAGCTGACCGCTGCCAGCGAAAATCTGGATAGTCTCAAAGCCAAAATTGACGGCAAAGTAGATGATGCCGAGCAGGATGTGCGGACCCGTCTCGATGATGTGAAAAGCCGTATAGACGAGGGCAAGGCCTCGGTTGCAGCGGCAAACTCCCGGATCAAGAACTGGGTCGATGCCAAGAAGGCGGCAACGGACGAGCAGATTTCCGCGTGGAAGACGCAGCTCGAAGTCGACCGCCTCGAGGATCGCGCCGTATTGGCCGAAGAATATGCGCTCGCTGCGCGCGAAGTCGCCGCCGCTGCTATCGACGACGCGGAAGAAGCGTCACTCGAGGCATGGCTTGCCCGCAAGGACGCTGACACCGCAGCCGGAAAGTAACGCTCGTCGGTTAAGCCTGAAGAGTTTCATCCGGCGCTGGCGCGCCGGATGGGCCTATCCTGTGTTTGTATGTTAAGAACCAGCGATCCTTCGACCAGGCGGGCTCCTGATTAGATATGCAATGCGTGCCCGAGCGCCTTCAGGCAGGCTTCGTGGAAGCCCTCGCTCTGCGTCGGGTGCGCATGGATCGTACCAGTGATGTCTTCGAGGCGAGCGCCCATTTCGAGCGCCAGGGCAAACGCTGCCGAAAGCTCCGACACGCCCTTGCCAACCGCCTGGATGCCAAGGATCAGGTGATTGCCTGCGGCAGCCACTACGCGCACGAACCCTTCCTCGCCTTCCTGCGTCATGGCGCGGCCATTGGCGACGAAGGGAAACAGTCCCACCTTGACCTCGTGACCGGCCGCCTTTGCCTCGTCCGGCGAAAGGCCGACCGATACGATCTCCGGATCGGTGAAGCAGACTGCGGCGATGGCCCGCTTGTCCCAGCTGCGATTTTCGCCGGCCACGATCTCAGCCACCATTTCGCCCTGCGCCATGGCGCGATGTGCGAGCATCGGCTCGCCGGTCACGTCGCCGATCGCATAGATGCCACGCATCGACGTGCGGCATTTGTCATCGATGCGGACAAAGCGTCCATCCATGTCGATGTCGATCTCCTCAAGCCCCCAACCCGAGGTCACCGGCTTGCGGCCAACAGTCACCAGAACCTTGTCGGCCGGGATCTTGTCGTCATTGCCATCGGCGTTTTCGATCAGGAGCGCATCGCCCTTGGCGCTCATGCCCTTGGCCTTGGCGCCGGTCAGCACCATCACGCCAAGTTCGGAAAGGCTGCGCGATACCGGCCGTGTCAGTTCCGCATCATATTGCGGCAGGATTTTTGGCAATGCCTCGACGACAGTGACCTTCGAGCCAAGTTTTGCATAGGCCGTGCCGAGCTCAAGCCCGATGTAACCGCCGCCGACCACGACAAGCTTCTCGGGCACGTCGCGCAGGGCGAGGGCCTCGGCCGAGGAAATGATGTTTTCGCCGAACGGCAATGACGGAATCTCCACGGGCGCCGACCCGGTGGCGATTACGATATTTTCAGCGCGAATGATCTGCTGCCCTGTCAAGGTCTCGACTTCGACCGTCTTGCCGTCGCGGAATTTTGCCTTGCCGGTAACAATCTTGACGTTGGCCTTCTTCAAAAGCCCAGCGACGCCATTGTTGAGGCGGCTGACGATGCCGTCCTTCCAGGCAATGGTCTTCGAGAAATCGATGGATGGTTCTTTCAGTGAAATGCCGAGCGGGGTTTGCCCCGCGGCAAAATGCGCGACCTTGGCAAACTCGTCGGCTGCGTGGATCAAGGCTTTCGATGGTATGCAGCCGACGAGCAGGCACGTTCCACCCACCTTGACCGCTTCTACGATCACGGTATCGACGTTAAGCTGGCCGGCGCGAATGGCGCAGACATAACCGCCCGGCCCTGCCCCGATCACCAGCAATTTGCAGGAAATGTCCTTCATAGGTCAGCCCTCCACGAAGATCAGCGCAGGCGTTTCGAGCAGCGTCTTGATCCGCTGGATAAAAACTGCGGCATCCCAGCCGTCGATGACGCGATGGTCGAAACTGGATGACAGGTTCATCATCTTGCGCGGAATGAAATTCGTCCCGTCCCAAACCGGACGTACCATGATCTTGTTGACGCCGATGATCGCGACCTCCGGATAGTTTATAACCGGGGTCGTCACCACGCCCCCCATGCTGCCGAGCGACGTTATGGTGATCGTCGAGCCGGTCAGTTGTTCACGCGTGGCAGAACCCGTCTTTGCAGCATCCGCAAGCAGATTGACCTCAGCCGCGCAGTCCCAGAGCGTGCGCGCCTCGGCATGCTTCACCACCGGCACCACCAGTCCGTTCGGGGTCTGCGCCGCAATGCCAATGTGCACACCGCCATACTGGTTGATGATGTTGGCCTCGTCGTCGTATAGCGCATTGAGGTTTGGTTGGTCGGCGATGGCCTTGACCATTGCCCGCATCAGGAACGGAAGAATCGTGAGCTTAGCCTGCTCGGCGCGCTTCTTGGCGTTGAGCGTCGCGCGCAGTTCCTCGAGCGCGGTGACGTCGATCTCCTCGACATAAGTGATGTGAGGAATGTGAGACTTGGCGATCGCCATTTTCTCGGCAATCTTGCGCCGAAGACCGACAACCTTGATCTCCTTGATCGAATTGTCCGGAGCAAGCGCCGCAGCGCCCGGACGCTGCGAGCCACGGGCGAAGAAAGCCTCTAAATCCTCATGGGTGATGCGTCCGGCAGGTCCGGTACCGCTTACCTGCCGCAGATCAACGCCTGCTTCCCTGGCGCGCAGCCGGATTGCAGGCGAAGCGAGCGGCTTTTCGCCCTCACCGCGCGGCGCCACTCCGCTGACGGGCGGTGCCATCACGCGGGGCGGCTCGGCGACTGCTGCCGGCTTGGCCTTGGGCTTTTCTACCTCTGCCTTCGCCGGTTCGGACTTCTTTTCCGGCTGCGGGGCTGCAGCCTCGCTTTTGGCGGGCTTGGCCGGTTCAGGTGCATGACCCTCACCTTCAATCTTAAGGCGCACCAGCGGCGAACCGATGGCTATCACCTCGCCGATTTCACCGCCGAGCCAGAGGATTTCGCCATCCACGGGCGAAGGAATTTCGACGGTTGCCTTGTCGGTCATGACGGCGGCAAGCACCGTATCCTCGCGCACGAGATCGCCGATCTTTACGTTCCATTCGACGAGTTCGGCCTCCGCAACGCCTTCACCGACATCCGGCAGCTTGATGACATATTCACCCATCTTCTGCTCCTATCCTTCCAGCGTTTCTACAAGGGCGCGACCGACACGCGCTGGACCCGGGAAATAGTCCCATTCCTGCGCATGCGGATAGGGCGTATCCCAGCCGGCGACGCGAGCAACCGGCGCTTCCAGCTTGTAGAAGCAGTGTTCCTGAACCAGAGCTGCTAGTTCCGCCCCAAAGCCGGACGTCAGGGTCGCTTCGTGAATTATGACACAGCGCCCCGTCTTGCTGACCGATTCGACGATCGTTTCGAGGTCAAGCGGCAGCAGCGTCCTAAGATCGATGATTTCGGCGTCGATGCCGTGCTCCTCGGCAGCAGCTTCTGCGACATAGACCATTGTACCGTAGGCAAGGATCGTCATCTGTTTGCCCTCGCGCCGCTTGATAGCCTTGCCAAGCGGCACAGTATAATGACCGTCCGGCACGTCGCCGAGATCATGCTTGGACCACGGCGTGACGGGACGATCATGGTGGCCGTCAAACGGTCCGTTATAGAGGCGTTTCGGCTCGAGGAAGATCACCGGATCCGGATCCTCGATCGCGGATATGAGAAGTCCCTTCGCATCGTGCGGGTTGGACGGGACCACCACCTTCAGGCCCGATACATGGGTGAAAAGAGCTTCCGGGCTTTGGCTATGCGTCTGCCCTCCAAAGATGCCGCCGCCTGTCGGCATGCGGATAACGATGGGGCAGGTAAAGCCGCCATTGGACCGGTAGCGCAAGCGGGCTGCTTCGGAGACGATCTGGTCATATGCCGGATAAACGTAATCGGCGAACTGGATCTCGACGCAGGGCTTCAAGCCATAGGCGGCCATGCCGATCGCAGCGCCGACGATGCCGGCCTCGCTGATCGGCGCATCGAAGCAGCGTGTCTTGCCGTACTTCGCCTGCAGCCCTTGCGTACAGCGGAAGACACCGCCGAAGAAGCCGACATCCTCGCCGAAGACGACGACGTCATCGTCGCGCTCCATGGTGATATCCATCGCGTCGCGGATGGCTTCGATCATCGTTTTGCGGGCCATGGATCAGACTCCTGCCTGCTGGCGCTGACGACGCAGATGCGGCGGCATGGTTTCGTATACGCCCTCGAACATATCGCGCGCCGAAGGCTTGCCGCCTGCATGCAACGTACCGTGGCCTTCAGCCTCCTTCTGCGCGGCAATAACCGTGTCGAGGATTTCGGCTTCCGTCTGCTTGTGACGCTCTTCAGTCCACGCGCCGCGCAAAATCAGGTGATTCTTCAACCGCATGACCGGATCGCCGAGAGGCCAGGCATCGGATTCCGTTTTGGGTCGATAGGCGGACGGATCATCCGAGGTCGAGTGCGCGCCGACGCGATAGGTAACGTATTCGACAAGCGTCGGACCGAGATTGCGCCGCGCCCGTTCGATCGCCCATTTCGCCACCGCATAGACCGCGAGATAGTCATTGCCGTCAACGCGCAGGGCCGGGATGCCGAAGCCAAGGCCACGCGCGGCAAATGTACCCGATCCGCCGCGCGCAATACCCTGGAAGGTGGAAATTGCCCACTGATTGTTGACGATGTTGAGGACGACTGGCGCCTTGTAGGTCGATGCGAAAACCAGCGAGGCATGGAAATCCGACTCGGCCGTCGAGCCGTCGCCGATCCAGGCTGCCGCAATCTTGCTATCGTTCTTGATGGCAGACGCCATGGCCCAGCCGACCGCCTGGATATATTGCGTCGCAAGGTTGCCCGAGATCGAGAAGAACCCATGCTCTTTCGACGAATACATGATCGGCAGCTGGCGCCCCTTCAGCGGATCACGCTCGTTCGAGTAGATCTGGCACATCATCTCGACCATGGGATAGTCGTCCGCGATGAGCAGGCCTGCCTGGCGATAGGTCGGGAAATTCATGTCGCCAGGCGCAAGCGCCTTGCGAAAGGCACAGCTTACCGCTTCTTCACCAAGATGCTGCATGTAGAAGGACGTCTTGCCCTGCCGCTGCGCTATCTGCATGCGGGCATCGAAGGTGCGCAGCGTCATCATATGGCGCAAGCCCTCGACGAGTTGCTCGTCGGTCAGCATGCCGGCCCAGGGACCGACCGCCTCGCCTTCGCGGGTCAAAACCCGGATGATCGAAAAGGCGAGATCGCGGAAATCCTCGGAATTTGCGTCCACCTCGGGCCGCCTGACCGATCCAGCCTCCGGAATATTCACATTCGAAAAGTCCGGCTCGCCGCCGTGCCGCACGGCCGGCTCCGGCACATGCAGGCTTAAAGGATCAAATTCTCCAAGGGGACCGTCATTCGACATGCCATCGCCTCCCAACCACTGACATTTTCCACGCAGTCTACCATGAATTATTAGGTCAGTAATACTGTCTTAAAACAGCGGCCTTCGAGCATGGCATCATGCCCTGCCTCAATATACGATCACATCAGTTTGATATTATTAGGCATTCGTGCATCACGTGTGGTGCATGGGTGTGGCACGTCCGAGCAAAAAAGCAACAATACTTCAATTCGGGTCACGACCGCCGGCCTATTCGTTCGCAAGCGGCCGCGATTTTGCAATCAAATGCAGATTATGCTCATTCACGTTCTAGGCGGCAGTGATGGCGAGAACCTGTTCGCGCGCATTTTCCCGGATGGCATCGAGGTGGATGCGTTTGAGCAGAGACAGCATATCATCATTTGCGGCGGCGGGAATCGTGCCCGCATCTCGACCGATTGGCTCCAGATGCTCGATCATGCGACGGATGATTTCGGGCGAACCAACGTCCTGTCTGCCGTTGGCAACGTTACGCCAGCCCTCGAGCGCCACCTTTAGCGGAAGATGCGTGCTGACCGGCAAACCCGCTGCGCTGAGCAAAGCGCCGAGCGCGGCCGGCCGTCCGTCGATGATGAGGCTGCGCACGCGCCCGAGACTGTAACCCGAGAGCGCAACCAGAACGGCGGCAAAGAAATCGATCTTTCCAGCCGCGACGATCCGAATGACGAAGGCGGTGGTCAGGTCGCCGCGCAATTGCAGATGCTCGATAAGCGCCGGATATTCATTGATGCGCGTTGCCGCGACGAGGCTGACGGATGCCCGCACGCAGGCGTCCCGCGTGATGCGCTTTGCGCGGCGCTCTCCCATAAGAGCCATGACCATATCCATCTGACACAGGGCTTCGGCGATACGAACTGCGAGTGCATGCCGGCAATCGGCAGGAAGGCGGTTGTCATCGATCAGGAGCGTCCTGATTTCCGCGACATGGCCGAGGCGCTCGACAAGCCTGCGAAAACTTATGTCGGCGATCTGCGCCTGGCTATTGGCGAGCAATGCTGCGACCGCCTCGACCTCGCCGATCTCGATAATGGCAGCGCTCACCGGATAGGACACCTTTGCGCGCGCCGCCACCAGGCGCTGCGCTTCGCCACTGCCGCCGGCGACGCAATCGATAAGGTCGGCGTCACTCAACAATACGGAACGGCCGAGAATATAGGTTGCGACCTCGATCTGGTCACGCGCGAGGCTGGCAACGATGTGAGCCGGCGCATGGGCGCTCGTCGAAAAAGCTTCAGCAAGAGCAAGCCGCACTTTGGGCGAAGGATCATCGAGCAAGAGTGTCAACACCGCTTCGGTGGAGCGCCGTTCGTCGAATTCGAGGTCGGGCTGCAAGTAGATATGCGCCAAGGCAGCCGCCGCATGGCAGCGCTGCGCCACCGAGGCATTGTCGATCATCTTCACATAATGCTGAACGGACATTCTGTCTTCGCCCCCGAGTCCCCTGATTGGGCACAACTCTAAAGGGAAAAAGTTTACGATCCGTTCACCATGCGCGTTAACCATGCATGTCCACGCGACAGGTTGCGAACTCAAGCAGGCCGCCCTAGTCTCTCGCAAAAACATTGAGGAGACGCGAGGCGTATGGCCGGGCTTTATCTGGAAGAATTTGAGATCGGGCATGTGTTTCAGCATGCGCTGCGCAAGACGGTCACCGAGAGCGACAACATGCTTTTCTCGGTCATGACGCTCAACCCGCAGCCCCTCCATATCGATTTCGATTACGCTTCGAAGACAGAGTGGGGAAAGCCGCTGGTGAATTCGCTGTTCACGCTGGGGCTGATGATCGGCATATCGGTGAATGATACGACGGTCGGCACGACCATTGCCAATCTCGGCATGACCGATGTGACGTTCCCCTCTCCGCTCTTCCATGGCGATACCGTGCGCGTCGAAACGCAGGTCATCTCGGTCCGCCGGTCGAAGTCCAAGCCTGACCGCGGCATCGTCGAATTCGAACACAGGGCCTTCAACCAGCACGGCATTCTCGTCGCCAAATGTACGCGGCAGGCGATGATGAAATCGAAGGGTGCGGCCTGATGCGCTCACTTCTGTTCGTACCCGGCGACTCGGAAAAGAAGCTGGAAAAGGGCTTGGGAAGCGGCGCCGACGTCCTGCTCGTCGATCTCGAGGATTCGGTCGGCACGGCCCGCAAGGAAGTGGCGCGCGACATCGCCTCGGCATTCCTGCGGGCGCATCGGAGCGAAAGCTCGCCCCGGCTTTTCGTGCGGATCAACGACCTTGCAAGCGGGCTTGCCGATGATGATCTCGCGGCGGTGATGCCCGCCATGCCTGAGGGCATCCTTCTGCCAAAATCCAATAGCGGCAAGGACGTAACGCGGCTTTCCGCCAAGCTCAATGTGCACGAAGCCAACAGCGGCGCAGAAGAAGGGGCGACGAAGATCCTTGCGCTCATAACCGAAACTGCCATCGGGACGCTTTCTGCCGCCAGTTATCCGGGCTGTTCAGGCCGCCTGGCGGGGCTCAGCTGGGGCGCTGAAGACCTATCGGCGGCAATCGGCGCGCGCGCGTCGCGCAACGAGACCGGAGCCTATACGGACGTGTTTCGCATCGCCCGCGCCGCGACCATCCTCGGCGCGTCGGCCGCTGATGTCGCCGCCATCGATACGGTCTACATCAATTATCGCGACGATGCCGGCCTTGAACGCGAATGCACCGAGGCGGAGCGCGACGGCTTTACGGCGAAGCTAGCGATCCACCCGGCGCAGGTGCCCATCATCAACCGGGTCTTTACGCCATCGGCCGACACTGTCGCCCAGGCGCAGAAAATCGTCGATGCCTTCGCGGCCGAACCGTCGGCAGGGGTTATCGGCATTGACGGGTTGATGTTTGACCGGCCGCATCTCAAACGCGCCCAGCGCCTTCTGGCCCGGGCCCGGTCAGCATCCTGATACTTTCCGTCTCAGCCCTCCCAGGGACCGGAATATTCGGAAAGAATGTCCTTTATCTCGGGCCGCGGACGCTCCGGGACTTTCTGGGCGCAGGTCCCGATATGAACGAAGCCGGCGACTCGCTCATGCGGCGCCAGCCCCAGCAAGGCCCGGCCCTTCTCGTCCGAAGCATACCAGTTGCTGATCCAGTTCGTTGCGTAGCCGAGCGCATTGGCCGCCAGCGAAAGGTTCATGGCGGCGGCGCCGGAGGAAAGAAACTGTTCCCACTCAGGAATGTGGTGGTCGACCGGAGAAAAGATCACGCCGATGACCAGCGGCGCCCTGGCAAAGCGTTTCAATTCCTGCTCGCGCCGCTGTTCGGTGAGCGGCCCCTCCCGCTCCTCGGCCAGCGCCGAAAGATAGGTGCCAATCCGCTCGCGCGCTTCGCCGCGATAGACGATGAAGCGCCACGGTGTCAGGCGCCCATGGTCAGGTACCCGCGAAGCTATGCGGATCATCGTTTCGATCTCGCCGTCGGAAGGAGCCGGAAGCCCGATCGCTGAAATAGGCGTCGAGCTGCGTGTGGACAAGAATTCGATGACGGAGTGGGGCACAGATGTATCCATAATAATCCTGCTTTTGCGATGCGCCGACAATGTGGTGGTTTCTCGGGCCAAGTAAAGGTGCGGCATAGCGAAAAAGCCTTGAAATTGCCATCGGCTTCGGATCAAACCATCACATGGGTGCAGCCAATAATTTCCCGGTGGGGCGGAAAGCTTTCAAATGCGGACATGTCCGCATCGCGATCCTGTTTGCCGGCCTGGCGATCTATGTTCCAGGCGCAACGGCCCAGGCACTGGCGCCGGATCTGCCGCAGACGCCGACGGTTGAACTTCCAACGATTCCCAATCTGCGCGAATATGCCAATCCCAAGGCTCCCGCCAACAACCCGCTGGCAAACGAACCCGAACTCATGCTTTCGGCCAAGCTTTCCGACGATGGCGGTGCCATCAGCCGCGGATTGGTTTGGCGCGTCTTCGCTCCCGAGCCCGGTGCAGACGGTAAGCTCGCCTTGCTTGCAACGGCCAAGGGCGGCACAACCTCTTTCAACCTCGCACCCGGCAGCTATCTCGTCCATGTTGCGTTTGGCCGTGCTGGCGCAACCAAGCGCATCACCATGACGCGTGCCAAACGCTCGGAGACAATGATCCTTGACGCCGGCGGCGTCAAACTCAATGCCGTCCTTTCCGGCGGCGGTCGCATCCCGCCCGATCAGCTGCGTTTCTCAATCTACGAAGACCATGAAGATTCAAACGGCGAGCGCGCGCTCATCATTCCCGATGTGAAGCCGGACACGGTCGTGCGCCTCAATACTGGCACCTACCAGATCGTTTCCAACTATGGCACGGCCAATGCCGTAATCCGCGCCGATATCCGTGTCGAAGCTGGCAAGATTACCGAGGCGAATGTCGAGCACAGGGCGGCGCAGCTGACGCTGAAGCTTGTACGCGAGCAAGGCGGCGAGGCGTTGGCCGATACGGCCTGGTCCGTGCTTACCACGTCTGGGGATATCGTCAGGGAAAGCGTTGGCGCGTTTGCGTCAATCGTTCTGGCCGAGGGCGACTATGTGATCATCGCCAAGAATAAGGACAAGATCTATCAGCGCGACTTCAAGGTCGTCGCCGGCCGCAACCAGGATGTTGAAGTCGTCGCGTCCGAGGGCGCAGCTACCGCCACCAGCGCCAGCCAACCCGCAGATGGTGAAGAGCCCTTGGATTAGACCGCGCTGGTTGCCGGGCGGAACTTGGGATCAAGTGAGAAAACGGCGTTGTAGAGGTATTCGAGCATCTGCTTGCGGTCCTCGAGACCCTTCAATTCATCCCAGCCGATAATCCTGCCGACATGCGCTTCGATGGATTTTCCTGATAGGCGCCGGAATTCACGAATCAGCAGCGAAATGCGCAGCGTCATCGATACTTTGCTGGCAAGGTGGAAGACACGGCCGTTCTGACCGCCGAAATAGACAGGTATCACCGACGCCTTGGCCTGCTGCACGAGCTTGGCGGGAAATATCTTCCACGGCAGGTCTTCGGCTCGCCCGAAACCCTTGGGCGCAGTTGCAACGCCGCCCGCCGGAAAGACGACGATCGTCACGCCCTCCTTTAAAAGCCGCACGGCCTCATGGCGTGTCGCCATGTTCATTGCCATGGCTTCCTTGGTTTCATCGAAACAGACCGGCAAGGCGTAGGGGCGAATTTCCGGCACCTTCAAGAGATCGTTGTTGATGAGCACCCGAAACGGCCGGCCAAGCTGCTCGGCGAGTGCAAGAGCCGCGATACCATCGCCAATGCCATAGGGGTGATTGGCAATCATGACGAGCGGCGTATCTGGCAGATCGCGCGGCGGCCACTGGTCCTGAACGTCCAGCCGGACATTGATCAGATCCATCATGCGGCAGAAGACATCGATGCCGGCAGGCACGATGTCCCGGCGCCAGATATCATAGAGGCCCGCGTAATAGTTGCGGCCCGATATACCCTCGATGGCCCGGATCAGCCACTGGGTCAGGCGCGACTGGGTGTCATTGGCATAGGAGAGTTCGGGAAAGTGCACGTTAGACCTTTGGCTGAAACAAATTTGAACAATTTTCTCGTAATCTTGTGACAGCGCGATGAACGTCACCGCGCCGTCATATTTCGACTTTTAGCCTATTGCGCGGCAAGTCGCGCCAGGTCAGGCGGTGTTGCTTCGGCGGTCAGTTGCGCAATAGCTTCATCCAGCGTCAGCGACACCTGGTTCTGCGAGCCAAGGCGACGCATATTGACCGAACGCTCTTCCGCTTCCCGCATACCGCAGACGAGAATGACCGGCACTTTCTGCAAGGAATGCTCGCGCACCTTGTAGTTGATCTTCTCGTTGCGGAAGTCGGTGATGACCTGCAGGCCGGCGGCCTTCAGCTCCTTGGCGACCTGCGCACCGTAATCGTCGGCCTCGGAGGTGATCGTCGCCACCACCACCTGTACTGGCGCAAACCACAGCGGCATGTGTCCGGAATAGTTCTCGATCAGGATGCCGAGGAACCGCTCCATGGAACCGCAGATAGCGCGGTGGATCATTACCGGCTGCTTCTTCTCCGAAGTCGAGTCGATATAAAAAGCGCCGAAGCGCTCCGGCAGGTTGAAATCGACCTGCGTCGTTCCGCATTGCCAGTCGCGGCCGATGGCATCGCGCAACACGTATTCGAACTTGGGGCCGTAGAAAGCGCCCTCACCCGGATTGATCGCCGTCTTGATCTTGCCGCCCGACTGCGCCTCGATCGTGTTGAGCACCTTGCTCATCACTGCTTCGGCACGGTCCCAAAGCTCATCCGACCCAACGCGCTTGTCGGGACGCGTCGACAGCTTCACCGTAATGCCCTCGAAGCCGAAATCGGCATAGGTCGTCAGGATAAGGTCGTTGATACGCAGGCACTCGGCCTCCATCTGCTCGTCGGTGCAGAAAATGTGGGCATCATCCTGGGTAAAGCCGCGAACGCGCATCAAGCCATGCAGCGCTCCGGAAGGTTCATAGCGATGCACATTGCCGAATTCCGCAAGTTTTACCGGCAGATCGCGGTAAGATTTCAAGCCATGCTTGAAAATCTGCACGTGACCCGGGCAGTTCATCGGCTTCAGCGCGAAAACGCGCTCATCGTCCGTTTCATCGCCGGCAACCGTGACCTTGAACATGTTGTCGCGGTACCAACCCCAGTGGCCCGACGTCTCCCACAGCGATTTGTCGAGCACCTGCGGAGCATTGACTTCGCTGTAGCCATGGCTGTCGAGACGGCGGCGCATATAGCTGACGAGGTTCTGGAACATACGCCAGCCCTTCGGATGCCAGAATACGACACCCGGGCCCTCTTCCTGGAAATGGAACAGGTCCATTTCCCGGCCAAGACGGCGGTGGTCGCGTTTTTCGGCCTCTTCCAGCATGTGGAGATAGGCGTTGAGATCGGTGTCGTTGGCAAAGGCCGTTCCATAGATGCGGCTCAGCATTGGATTGTTGCTGTCGCCGCGCCAGTAGGCGCCCGCCACCTTCATCAGCTTGAACGAATTGCCGATCTGGCCTGTCGAGGCCATGTGCGGGCCGCGGCAGAGATCGTACCAATCGCCCTGCGCATAGATCTTCAGATCCTGGCCCTCGGGAATGGCATCGACGAGCTCGACCTTGTAGGCCTCGCCCCTCTCGGCAAAAACCTTGCGGGCCTTCTCGCGCGACCAGACTTCCTTGGTGAACGGCTTGTTGCGGGCAATGATCTCCCGCATCTTCTTCTCGATCACCGGCAGGTCGTCGGGCGTGAACGGCTCGTTCTTGGCGAAGTCGTAGTAGAATCCGTTTTCGATGACGGGGCCGATGGTGACTTGAGTGCCGGGAAACAATTCCTGGACGGCTTCGGCAAGGACGTGGGCACAATCATGCCGAATAAGGTCGAGCGAGCGCGGATCGTCGCGCGTCAGGATCTCGACCGCACCGCCCTTTTGCAGCGGATCGGAAAGATCGCGCACAACGCCGTCGACCGCATAGGCGACCGCCTTCTTCGCCAGTGATTTGGAAATCGATTCTGCAAGTTCCGTCCCGGTCAGATGAGCGTCGTAGTCGCGCTGGGAGCCATCGGGGAAACGCAGGGACACAGTCTTGGCAACTGCCTCGGACATATAACCACTCCTATCCAGTCCCGCCAACGATTGCGGGTGGTGTTGAACAACCGGACTTCCTGCCGGCGAGCGGACTTCTAAAGCCTGTTTCGGCTGGCGTAAAGTACCCCTCAGCTTTTGCGTGAGGCGATCGCCCAGTAGCGCCAGGGCATGTACCAGACATAGCGGCTTTCGAGCGTCGTCGGTACGGGATCGATGCCATGGGTTCCGCCTGGTCCGCAGCGCATCAGCCGGAAAAGACCCATCCAGCTGCCCGACCACAGTCCATGGCGCGCGATCGACTCGTAGGCGTATTCCGAACAGGTCGGCAGGTGGCGGCAGGAATTCCCGATGAAGCCGGACAGTGTGAGCTGGTAAAGCCTCACCAAACCGGTTCCGAGCAGCCGGCCAGGCGTTTTTCGCCAGGCTCCGTTCCAGTTCCTGCTATAGCGGGATGAAGGTCGCGTTTGATCGCGCAGCTTTTGGTCGCACATGGCGCTGGTCAGGCCGCAGCCTCTGCGGTCTTCTTTTCGATCTGGTTGATGCAATCGACGACCGCGTCGAATGTCAGCATGGTGGAGTTGTGGCGCGCCTTGTAGTCGCGCACGGGTTCCAGAAACTTCAGGTCCTCGAAGCGTCCCTCAGGCGGTACTCCGTTTTCCTTGAGCATCCTGAACATCGTATCGCGGACGTCGCGTAATTCCTGCGCCGTCGCGCCGATGACATGTCGCGCCATGATTGAAGACGAGGCCTGGCCCAGGGCGCAGGCGCGAACGTCATGGGCAAAATCGGAGACAACGCCATCCTTCATCTTCAAATCAACGATAACCGTCGAGCCACACAGTTTCGAATGTGCCGTGGCAGTGGCATCGGGATCTGCAAGGCGGCCAACCCGTTGAATATTTCCGGCAAATTCGAGAATGCGCCCGTTATAAACGTCATTGATCATGATGGATGCCTGTTCTCGACACAGTGTTCATCGCAATTGCGTCAATCCGTATCGTTTTACCCTATGAATTCCATGCTCGATCTCTATATAGTATGTGAGTAGGCCAGCACAAAGTCGAATAGATTAAATTCTCTCTTTCGATAACATGCTGGTGGCGTTGGCAAATCCGTCAATGCTGGCTTCAATACACCGTCCGTTCGCCAGAACGACTATCGTGTATTGCCGTTTAACTCGTCGCTCCTTTGAGGGCGGCTACGGGAGATCGCGATGGATGCGGTAATCAAGAACTTGCAGTCGGCAACGGCCAAGCAGGACAATTCGAAACGCCCCACTCAACAGGAAGCTGAAGACGCAGTGCGTACGCTGCTGCTGTGGGCCGGCGACAATCCCGACCGCGAAGGATTGCTCGACACGCCGGAACGTGTCGCCAAATCCTACAAGGAACTGTTTTCCGGTTATGGACAGGATCCGGCCGAGGTCCTCGGCCGCACGTTCGAGGAAATCGCCGGCTACGAGGATATTGTTCTCATTCAGGACATCCCGTTCTTCTCGCATTGCGAGCACCATATGGTACCGATCGTCGGCAAGGCCCACGTTGCCTACCTGCCCGATGGCGAGAAGGTCGTTGGCCTCTCCAAGATCGCGCGCGTCGTTGATATTTATGCACACCGCCTGCAGACGCAGGAGAGCATGACCGCACAGATTGCCAATGCCATCCAGAATTCGCTGCAGCCGCGTGGCGTTGCCGTCATGATCGAAGCTGAACACATGTGCATGTCGATGCGCGGAATCCGCAAGTCTGGTTCGACGACCACCACGACAACCTTCACCGGCACCTACAAAACCGATGTCAACGAACAAGTCCGGTTCATGACACTCGTCAAAGGCCGATAGTCCGAACACGTTTATGACTGACTTCTCGGAACCGCTCGCTGACAAACATCAGAACGAAGAAGGCGCGGTGTTCGCACCGCGCTTCGATGCGTCAGGGCTGATCACCGCCATCGTTACCGATATAGGCGATGGCCAGCTGTTGATGGTTGCGCATATGAATGCTGAGGCGTTGCGCCTTACCCTCGAGACAGGCATTGCCCATTATTGGTCGCGTTCACGCGGCACGCTGTGGAAAAAGGGCGAAACGTCGGGAAATCTGCAGACCGTCGTCGAGATGCACACCGACTGCGACCAGGACGCGCTGTGGCTCAAGGTCCGGGTCGCCGCCGATGGCCCGACATGTCATACGGGTCGCCGTTCCTGCTTCTATCGTCAGGTGGTGACCGCAAATGGAACATCCGCATTGGTAATGCAGTTAGAGACAAAGTAGAGCCTACTTAGCCATAGGGCCAATATGCCGCGATACCCCTCTATGCCTCGTAACCGCCATTATCGACCTTTGTAATCCTATTTCCTTGGTTGGCTAAGGGGTCACAATTCCGCAATATTTATCCTTTGGATACCAATGCAGAGGGATAATGAGCCAGTACGACGTCAGGAGTGTGTGCCATGCTCGAATGGGCATCGCGCCGGTTGCGCGCAGCCGAATCAATCGGCATCAGTGATAGCCCGGGCGTGCAGTTGATCGCACCAGAGCAGCCGCGAGAGCGGAAGACACCCATTGCCCTGGCGCTGGGCGGTGGCGCGGCGCGCGGCTGGGCGCATATCGGTGTACTTCGTGCGCTCGACGAGGCCGGCATCGAGATTTCCATGATCGCCGGAACCTCGATCGGCGCTCTCGTCGGCGGCTGCTATCTCGCCGGCAAGCTCGACCAGCTCGAGGATTTTGCCCGCAGCTTGACCAAGCGCGGCATTTTCAGCCTGCTCGACCTGCGGTTCCGGGGCAATGGCCTGTTCGGCGGCATGAAACTCGACAGGCGGTTACGCGACCACCTCGAAGAGCTTTCGATCGAAGAACTCAGCAAGCCCTTCATCGCGGTCTGTACCGAAATCAACACAGGCCACGAAATCTGGCTGACACGCGGAAGCCTGATTACGGCGATGCGCGCCTCCTATGCCCTCCCCGGCGTGTTCGAGCCGGTGGATTGCAATGGCCGCACCCTGGTTGATGGCGCATTGGTCAATCCGGTGCCGGTATCGGTGTGCCGCGCACATGAGCAACCGCTCGTCGTGGCGGTCAACCTGCACTACGATCAGTTCGGACGCGCTGCCGTCATCAAGCACGCGGCAGAAGGTCCGATTTCGGCACGGGGCGACGGTGAAATTGCAGCAAGCCGTCCAGCTTCCAAGCGGCTCGGAATTACCGGCGTGATGATGGAGGCGTTCAACATCATCCAGGACCGCATCTCGCGGGCGCGTATGGCGGGCGATCCACCTGATATCGCGCTCCTGCCGAAAATCGGCCATGTCGGCCTCGCCGAGTTTCATCGCGCTGACGAAGCGATCAAACTCGGCTATGAAGAGACCATGGCGCGCCTCGGTGAACTCGAGCGCATGCAGAAGCTGGTGTTTTGAGCCTTATCAAGCCGTTGCGATGTAGCTGCGGATCTCTTCAGACTCGCGCTCGACCTCTTCGATACGAAGCTTCACGACGTCACCAATCGACACAAGCCCGTACAACTGCCCGTCTTTCTCGACCGGAAGGTGGCGGAAGCGTCCGCGCGTCATCATCTCCATGACCTGATTGACCGTGTGACGTTCGCTGCATACGCTGACCTTGACGGTCATGATCTCCGAAATGGGCTTCGCCAGTGCATCGGCGCCTTCCGCGGCAATGGCCCGCACCACGTCGCGCTCGGAAAGAATACCCTTTATCGCTCTCTTGTCATTGCAGACGACAATCGCACCAATCTTGTGTTGGGCAAGCATGGCGACCGCTTCGCCGAGGGTGGTCTCCGGATTCGTGTTGAAGACGTCGTAACCCTTGCGTTCGAGTATCATTTTGACTGTCATGTACATCCTCCTTGCACAATCGACATTCGACCGCCGAAAATCCCCCAATTACATCCGATGGTCTAGGTTCATCGTGCGCGTAAGTCGCGCTTATTGCAACTACTGAGCAATTATACCAACAGATCTACGTCCGTACGACCACGATCAGGCTTGTCAAACAGGGATATGCCGAAAAAACCCACCAGAAAGCCGCCAATGTGAGCTTCCCATGCGATTGTCGCAGAATTGTCCACCCCGACGGAAAGCAGGCCCGTGACTATGTTCGTAACGAACCAGACGCCCAGGAACACAATGACCGAGCGCATGCGCAGGGCAACGCTGATGGGCAGGATATCGCCGACGAATGCTGCGGAATTGCGTGAGTCCGACCTGCGGAAACCGAAGCGGGCGGCCGCGCCCATCATTCCCGAAACCGCACCTGAGGCACCGACGAGCGGCGTCATGCTGTCGGGATAGACGGCAAAATGGGTCAGGACGGCCGCAACGGCCGTGGCAATCCAGAACAATGTTGTGCGCAAGGGCCCTATGCGGGCCGCCAACGGCGAGCCGAATGCGGCAAGCCAGATCATGTTGAGCGCAATATGGGCGAAGCTGCCATGCATGAACGAATAGGTAACCATCGTCAGCCAGGCCGAGGGGGAATAGAACCCGCCATATTGCGAGAAGCGTGCGGGAATGAAGGCAAAATTCAACAGGAGAGTGTCGGCCTGCTGCTCATCAAGGACATATGCCTCGGCGATATAGACGAGCGCGCACAAGCCCATGATGGCGAGAATGATGCCAGGAATATTGAAAACGGGCTCGCGGCCGGTGGTGTTGTTTCGGATGTCCCCTCGCTCGCTCATGCACCGCCTCGTTATTGTTTCCGGGGCAAGCTATCCGGTTCGGGGCGCATCGCCAAGGCAAGCACCAAAAGAAAAGGCCGCTCAGCTGGAAGCGAGCGGCCGTAAGTTACATGAGCATTCGTATCTGCAATCTCCAATGGGGTCTTTGTCTCACAGACGGAGCCAGCGCTCAATCGAAACCAATTGTTAACGTTAATTGCCAGCCGCGGTGGACCTTGCCACTTCCCAGGTAGCACCTTTCAAAGGCGCCTGTCAGAGTCAGGCGGACAGAAGCAGAATCGCTTCGGCGTCCGGAAAATCGATCTCATGCGGCACGATGATATTGGCAGGCTTTTCGCCTATTGGGACCGGCTGCGCGGACCGCGCGCGGCTCCTGAGCGACGGGAAATTGTACCGGCTGCCCTCGGCGCACGGCTTCCAGAAACGTTCATACTGCAGTCGAGTGGTTCGGGCGAACCCCGTTTTCGGCTGGCCGGCACCCGCATTTGTGCGATCTACGGCAAGGAACTCGGCCGCCAGCCCTTCGCGTCACTATGGCAGCCCAAAGATCGCAACAGCATCCTGCGCCTCGTCAAAAATTGCATGACAAGCAAGACGGCGGTTCAGATCGACTGTGAGGGTCGCAGCGCACGCGGCCGCAAGACCTTGTTCAAGTTCGTCCTTCTGCCGCTCGCCAGCGAGGCAAACGAACGTCATCTCATGGGAATAATTACGGTTGTCGGCCGGCCATTCTGGCTTGAATCCGATGCAATAGTTGAAAATCACATCCAAACGGTCTCCCTCGTCGACCCGCGCCAGACCCGGCACGAGACTGATTTGGGCATAGCGCCGGAGGCAGCTGTCCCGCCTTCCGCCTCGCGCGCGCTGGTTAGTCGAAAGGTCGGGCATCTGCGCGTCATCGAAGGCGGCAGGATCAAGTCTTAGGATTTTCTACTTTCGCGGTTCGCTCCGTTAATGGGCGAGGTTAGCAATTTATGAGCAACCACCAGTTGTTGTTACCTGGCATTAAGACTTGTGTCCTAATCTATGAGCACCACCCACCTCCTAGATTCCGCCATCTGGACACCTTTATGCAACTCCACCGTGACGTTCCGAGCCATAGCCCTGCCGCCACGGGCAAATTCTTCAGTGTGAAAGTGCAGCTTTATGGCCGCTTCATGCTCGAAGACCGGACCGAGCACTCCTGCCAGATCGAGGAAATGTCACCCGGCAATGCCATCCTAACCACGGATGTCATGGCGCATAATGGCGAGCGCGTCATCGCCTACATCGATCACATCGGTCGGATTGAAGGTACGGTCGAGCGCGCGGTGCGTGGCGGCTTTCTGATCTCCCTTGTGGCGTCCGACCGCAAGAAGAACAAAATCGCGGCGCAGTTGACCTGGCTTACCAACAAGCATGAACTCGACATGCCGGAAGACCGCCGCCACCAGCGTGTTGCGCCGCGCAATCCGATCAGCACGCTTTCCATGGCCGACGGGCGCCAGTACCCCTGCCGCATCATCGACCTGTCGATCTCCGGCGCTGCCGTGGAAATTCGCATACGCCCTGCCCTCAACAGCGAGGTCGTGCTCGGGACCATGCGTGGCCGGGTCGTCCGGCATTTCGAAGAAGGCATCGCCATCGAATTTGCCACGGTCCAGAGCCGTGACACCATTGGCTTGGCGCTCGAGCACTGAGTTCATTTCCTCAATCTGACGGCTAATGGTGCGCGGCACCGCGTGTGCACAACGATCATTTCGACCTGCCCTGCAAACAATTCTACAGATATGGTTCATCATCGGTGAACATCATTGGCGAGATTGCGGCCTGTTCACGGCGCTGGCCTGAGCCCTTTCCCGAACATATTAATCGATTTTCAATCACGCTCTTCTCACAATAACCGATGTTTAATTCTATTATACTCTCGAAATTTCATTTATAAGCTACCTTAAATAAAACAATAATAAAACTTAATACATGGTTATAGTCAAATTCGTTTATTTTTTGCTACCGATTTGATTCATATTTACTCACATGCATTTCCGGTCGATCAAACTCTCTCTGTCATTGTCGTCTCAACCGGGGAGACGACGGTATGATAAAAAAGACAATCTTGGTTGGAGTGGCGCTGTTGGCTTCCTGCCTGGCGGCTAGCGCAGATCCAGTCAGTTCCAATGCGCCGTTCATGAAGACCGGCTCACGCACATCGCAGCCGATCGGGCATTACGAATTTTGCCAGACCTACAAGAATGAGTGCAACATCAAGAGCAGCGATCAGCAGCCCGTTGCGCTGACGTCGAAGACATGGGCCCTGCTCGTGCAGGTCAACACCAGCGTCAACGCCAAGATCGAACCTGCAACGGACATGGATATGTGGGGAAAGGCCGAGGTCTGGTCCTATCCGACAACCAAGGGCGATTGTGAGGACTACGTTCTTTTGAAGCGCAAGCTCATCAATGAGGCTGGCGTCCCGCTGAGCGATCTCCTCATCACCGTCGTGCGGCAGATGAATGGCGAAGGCCATGCGGTGCTGACGGTCCGCACCGATCGCGGCGACTATGTACTCGACAACTTGGAGCCGCGCATCAAGGCCTGGAGTGAAACGAGCTATGACTACCTGAAGCGCCAGGCCACGAACAATACCGGCGCATGGGTTTCGATCAACGACGACCGACAGGTACTCGTCGGCAGCATCGAGCAATAACCGACACCTCGACGCAGAACGCCGGCTCCTTCAGCGGAGCCGGTCTTCTTGTGTCAGGCGATCTCCATGCCGCGCATGAAGCGCTTGCCGTTTTCCACATAGTGAAGGGCCGACAGCCTCAAACTTTCAATCGCGGCATCGTCCAGAGTGCGGATCACTTTGGCGGGCGAACCAACAATCAGCGAATTATCGGGAAATTCCTTGCGTTCGGTGACAAGCGCGCCAGCGCCGACGAGTGAATTCTTGCCAATCTTCGCACCATTCAGGATGATCGCTCCGATGCCTATCAGCGAATTGTCGCCGATGGTGCAGCCATGGAGCATGGCGCGATGCCCGATCGTGCAGCCCTCGCCGATCGTCAGGGGAAAGCCCATGTCGGTGTGCATGACGACGTGTTCCTGGACATTGGAACGGCGCCCGACGTGGATGAGTTCGTTGTCGCCGCGCAAAACCACGCCGAACCAGATGCTAGCGTCCTCGCCGAGAAACACCTTGCCGATGATCGTGGCGTCCGGCGCGATCCAGTTCGAACTGCGGCGCTCGAACTGAGGTTCGTGTCCATCCAGGTTGAATATCGGCATGGATGCTCCTTACCGAACGTTGGATGGATCAGAGATCCATCTCCAGGATTGCCATGGAGAAATTGTAGGAGAGCTCGCCTTCGTCCTCATCCTTGTAAATGAGGCCGAGAAATTCTTCACCGATGTAAAGCTCGGCGGAATCGTCCTTGCGCGGGCGTGCCTTGACAGTGAGGTCCATGTTCCGGAACGTGCGCTTGAAATAGCTGTCGAGTTTTTTAAGTTCTTCGGGTTTCACTGGGGTCTCCTGTCGTATTTGCTTGAGCGCTTTTGGCACGCAGAAGTCAGCCGTGTAAAGGACTGATTGCTGCCACGTGCCGCGTGGAGACCTGTGTTTCCGCCTAGTCGAAGTTGGTAATGAGCTGGTCCATGGCGCGCGAAGGCTCGGCGCAACCGGTCTCGCCGACAACGCGTGCGGGTACACCTGCGACGGTGACATTATGCGGAACCGGCTTCAGGACCACGGAACCTGCGGCAACCTTTGAGCAGTGACCAATCTCGATATTGCCGAGAATCTTGGCGCCGGCGCCGATCAGCACGCCGTTGCGAATCTTCGGATGGCGGTCGCCCGACTCCTTGCCCGTACCGCCTAGCGTCACGTTCTGCAGGATGGAGACATTATCCTCGATCACGGCCGTCATGCCGACGACAATGCCGGTTGCATGATCGAAGAACACGCCCTGGCCCATCGGCACCATCGGATGAATATCGGTCTGGAACACCGATGACGAGCGGCTTTGCAGATAAAGGGCAAAATCGATGCGCCCTTCCTTCCACAGCCAATGGGCGAGGCGATGCGTCTGAATGGCCTGGAAGCCCTTGAAATAGAGCACAGGCTCGATGAAGCGCGTGCAAGCAGGGTCACGGTCATAGACGGCCTGGATATCGACGCGAAGCACTTGCGACCAGGCCGGATTGGCCTCGAGCATGGCGGTGAAGGTCTGGCGCAGCAGTTCGGATTCCATGTCGGGATGGTCGAGGCGCTGCGATATGCGGTGGATAACCGCTTCTTCGAGCGACTGGTGATTCAAGATCGTCGAATAGAGGAACGTGGAAAGCAGCGGCTCGTTACGGACGGTCTCTTCCGCTTCCGCCCGGATTGCATGCCAGATCGGGTCCATCTGCTGTACTGAACCGGTCATCTTTATCGGACTGCTTGATGGCATTTCCTAACTCCAGCATTCGGCCAATTTTTATGCTCGTTGGTGAAGCATAAGGCAAAAGTGTTTCCTTGACACGCCAATTTCCAGACCCGGCGGCCAAGAAAAATTGAAGCCTTGATCGATTTGACTGAACCGACAATCCTCAAAATGATGGCGTTCCCATACTCCATACGGGGCACTCTCGCAAGAAACGATCAGTGATCCTGAGGGTTCCGGTTTGCAAGCCTAGAGATTACAGCGGATTCCGTTTGAGAAATTCGATGACCGCCTGCTTGAAGACCTTGTCGCCGACAGCGAGCATATGGTCGCGGTTCGGTATATCGATGGCTTCGCCCCGGGGCATGAGCGCCGCGAGGCGATGCGGGTCCCCGCCGATATCATCCTTGGTCCCGACACCCACGAGCGTCGGCTGCGTTATCCGCGCCATGTTCGCTTCGCTGATTTCCTCCTTGGAGGTGATCACGCAGGCAGCCAGCGCGACCTTGTCGCTCTGGGTCTTGTCGGCGAACATGCGGAACATTTTGCCGCGCGGATGGCTGACGGAATCTGGGTCGTCGGCCAGCAGGGCTTCCGCAATGGGCGACCAGTCGCCCGCACCCTCGACCATGCCAATGCCAAGTCCCCCGAAGATCAGGTCATGGACGCGTTCCGGATGATTGAGCGCCAGAAAGGCGCTGATGCGCGCGCCCATCGAATAGCCCATGACATGGGCTTGCGGAATATCGAGATGGTCGAGCAGCGCTGCGGCGTCGCCTGCCATCAAGGTGGGGGTATAAAGCGACCGGTCGTGCGGCTTGTCGGAATTGCCGTGGCCGCGATTGTCGATGGCAATTGCACGGTAGCCCGCTGCAGTCAGGGTCTGGATCCAGCCGGGCTGCACCCAATTGTAGAAGGAAGATGAAGCAAAGCCGTGAATAAGTAGGATCGGTTCACCCTCGCCCTCGTCCAGAAAAGCGAGCTTCAGTCCGTCATTTTCGAAGAATTGCATCGGCTGGGTCCGTCAATGACCTATGGCATTTATAGCGGGATGCCGCACCTTGTCCCCAATTGTCAAGCCGAGGCGCTTTACGGTACCGGCTTTCACCTCAACGACAAAGCGAACCGGGCCGCCCGAAGATATGATGTCACGCGAAAAAGGCACCGCATGTTCGCGGATTGCCGAGATACGACCATTGTCGTCGAGAAACAGCATGTCGAGCGCAGACGGCGTGTTTTCCATCCACATTGTAACGAGCTGGGATTCGTCGAAGACGAAGAGCATGGCGCTGTCGTCCTTAAGATCCGTGCGGAACATCAGGCCGCGCTCGCGCTCCTCGTCCGTATCGGCAACTTCGACACGAAACGGCACGTCACCGCGCGCCGTATTGATCGTCAGCGGCTTGGCGTCGATTGGAAGGTGCATCGGCCCCTGATCGAGGGCCAGGGCCGGAAAGACTGCAAATACGAGAAAGAGCAGGCTGACGAGAAACGATGCCGGGCGCGACATGGCTGGCGTCAGTGGGAAGCAGGCAACTGCGTGCCGATATCCGGGTGAATCTCGGAAGCCATCAGGCCCTTCTCGCCATGTCCGAAACGGATCAGAACCACCTGCCCCGGTCGCAGTTCGGTCAGGCCGAAGTGGCGCAGCGTTTCCATGTGAATGAAGATGTCTTCGGTTCCTTCGCCGCGGGTCAGGAATCCGAAGCCCTTGGTGCGGTTAAACCACTTGACGAGAACGCGCTCGAGCCCGCTCGATGGCGTCACCGTCACATGCGTGCGGACCGGCGGCAATTCCGTCGGGTGGACCGCGGTTGAGTTATCCATGGATTTGACGTGAAAGCACTGCATGCCGCGCTCGCCCTGCTTGACTTCGCAAACGACGCGGGCGCCTTCAAGCGCGGTCTGGAAACCGTCGCGACGCAGGCAGGTCACATGGAGGAGTATGTCTGGAAGCTCGCTATTATCGGGAACAATGAAGCCGTAGCCCTTGGCAACATCAAACCACTTTATCGCGCCCGAAACCTCGATAAGGTCCAATCCGTCACTCAAACTTTCACTATCTTGGGATTGCCGGGCTGATACTGGTCTGTCAGACATGAAGCGAGCCCCTCCTCTCCTGCAAGAAACCACTGATTCTCTTCTTCAAGAATAGCACCTGACCGCGGCCAGAGAGCAAGTATGATCTGCCTGTTTTTACTGAAAACCACAGGCAAAACTGTTGAGCATTATCTACAACCCTTGCTCGAACCGCCACAAATTTGTCGAGCTAAATAGTAAGTGTTACGAAACATCCCCGGCCCTCAACCAAAGTTACGAGTATGGTTGCAGCGCCCATCCGATCCACCTGAAAGAAAGTCCGAGGCTAAAGATGCGTTATCTTCACACCATGGTCCGTGTCCGCGATATCGATGAATCGCTTGATTTCTACTGCAACAAGTTCGGACTTGAGGAAGTTCGCCGCATGGAAAACGAGAAGGGACGCTATACCTTGATCTTTCTCGCCGCACCGGAAGACAAGGGACGATCGGCCGCCGAACGCGCGCCTGAACTCGAACTCACCTATAATTGGGACCCTGAGGAATACGCCGGCGGGCGCAATTTCGGCCACCTTGCCTACGTCGTCGACAATATCTACGAGACCTGCCAGAAGCTCGCCGACAAGGGTGTCGTGATCAACCGGCCGCCGCGCGACGGGCATATGGCATTCGTGCGCTCGCCCGACGGTATCTCGATCGAAATCATTCAGAAGGGCCCCGACCTTCCCAAGCAGGAGCCCTGGGCATCCATGCCTAATACCGGCGTCTGGTAAGCCGGCACTTTCAAAGTCCTGAGCAGTCAATGCGTCAGGCCAATGGAGCGCACGATAATCCGGGCGTTCCGCGGCGCGATAGTGCCGCAAATACAAACAGCTTCCAAGCACCCTCCTCACCTGATATCAGATCGAAGAAAGTGGGAGGATGCCATGAAGGACGTGCTGATCGAGCTTGAACGCCGCAGGAAAATTGCCCGGGAGGGTGGCGGCGCGGCACGGATCGAAGCGCAGCACAAACGTGGCAAGCTGACGGCGCGCGAGCGCATCGACATCTTTCTCGACGAAGGGTCGTTCGAAGAATTCGACATGTTCGTTGAGCATCGCTCGACCGATTTCGGCATGGAAGAAACCAAGTTTGCGGGTGATGGCGTCGTCACCGGCTGGGGAACCGTCAACGGCCGGACGGTCTTCGTCTTTGCCAAGGACTTCACTGTCTTTGGGGGTTCGCTTTCCGAGGCTCACGCGGAGAAGGTCCAGAAAATCCAGGATATGGCGCTGCGCACCCGCGCCCCTGTGGTCGGCCTTTACGATGCGGGCGGCGCGCGTATTCAGGAGGGCGTCGCGGCGCTCGGCGGCTATGCCGAGATTTTCCAGCGCAACGTGCTCGCATCCGGCGTCATTCCCCAAATCTCGGTGATCATGGGCCCCTGCGCGGGCGGCGATGTCTATTCGCCGGCGATGACCGATTTTATCTTCATGGTGCGCGATACGTCCTACATGTTCGTGACGGGACCGGATGTGGTGAAGACCGTTACCAACGAGACTGTTACCGCCGAACAGCTCGGCGGCGCTTCAATCCATACGACGAAGTCCTCGATCGCCGACGGTGCCTATGACAACGATGTGGTAGCGCTTTTGCAAATGCGCCGGCTGATCGATTTCCTGCCTGCCTCGAACACGGCCACGCTTCCCGAGATCGAATGTTTCCAGTCAACCGACGAGCCGGACCACTCGCTCGACCGGCTGGTCCCGGATAATGCCAACAAGCCCTATGATATTAAGGAGCTGATCCGAAAGACTGTCGACGAAGCCGATTTCTTCGAGATCCAGGAAAGCTTCGCCAAGAATATCGTCATCGGCTTTGGCCGCGTCGAGGGCCGGACTGTGGGAATTGTCGGCAACCAGCCGATGGTGCTTGCTGGCGTACTCGACAGTGATGCCTCCCGTAAGGCAGCGCGGTTCGTGCGCTTTTGCGACTGCTTCAATATCCCGATCGTCACGTTCGTCGATGTGCCGGGGTTCCTGCCCGGCACCGCGCAGGAATATGGCGGGTTGATCAAGCACGGGGCGAAGCTGCTCTTCGCCTATGCCGAGGCGACTGTCCCGAAGATCACCATCATTACGCGCAAGGCCTATGGCGGCGCCTATGACGTGATGGCGTCGAAGCACCTGCGCGGCGACATCAACTACGCCTGGCCCTCAGCCCAGATCGCCGTCATGGGTGCCAAGGGCGCGGTCGAGATCATCTATCGCAAGGATATCGGCGACGCCGAGAAGATCGCAGCACATACGAAGCGTTATGAAGACAGGTTCCTGTCACCATTCGTTGCCGCGGAACGCGGTTATGTCGATGAAGTGATCATGCCCCATTCCACGCGAAAGCGGGTCGCAAGGGCGCTACGCATGCTGCGCAATAAGAATTTGGAAAATCCATGGAAGAAGCACGATAATATTCCGCTGTAGTCGTGCTTCTTCCAAATATGCAAGCGCAGCAAACTTAACGGCGGAAGCTAAAACCGCCGCTGGACTCGCGCAATATCTGCGAAATCGTCCGGCTTTCGCCAGGCTGGCTCAATTTCTTGGTCGCCTTGATCAGGGTTGGCTTGGCTTTTGCAATGTTTGCAATCTTCAGTACATTTGTATCTGGCAATGATGATGTGTCTTTAGTTATTGTTATCATTCCGCAACATCTCCACTTCGAACTACTCCGTCAAACAGAGTACTCTTCCCTCAGCAGACGCATTTGTCCGCTGCATGCTACATAAATAGGGGATCTAAACCGATTTAACAAATCACTCTTTGTATCGAATTTTGACCTATATTTGAATAAAACCAGTAGATTGCGAATAGTTTCCCCGCCGATGAATAAGCATCCTGTTCATTGCGCAAAAGTGTCGGCGCACGTAATAAAATTGCGCCAACGAGGTCGGGCGGGCCTGGAAAGGCCGGGGGTGAGGCGATCAGGATAAGATGCTCGCCGTTACAGACAAAGTCGTTCAGGAACCGTTCAGCTTGCGGTAATTCCAACCTTCTTCTGAATTTCGTCAGTAGTTTCCTTGACGAAGAAGGTTAACCCGGCCGTGATCGTTACAATATGCGTTCCAGTACCATAGGGATTGAATGAAACAACGTGATTGAAATTGACGGTAACGTGGTCGCCATTAACGTCAGTCAGATTGATCCACATGGCCTACCTCCCTGTTCGACTAAAACATCGCCCCGGGTCAGGGAAGCAGGATTCTCGACCGGAGGCAACGACTTACCAGAGATTTCTCCCGTCAACCGTTTTGACCGGCAGCGAGGTGATATCGAAATCGTCGAACAGCCGAATATTGACGCTGGTGCGCGGATGTTCGAAATCCGGCTTTAAGTCGACCCAGGTCGGCAGTACCGAGAACGTGCCGCAACCGCATACGAGGCAATGATGGTGTTTGCTGAAGCCTCTGCGCGAGTAAACGGCATCCGCTTCGGGCGTCACCGAGAGCTTGACCTGATCCGGCGTGTAATAGGCCCACAGCGCCCCGCGCTTGGTACAGAAGGTACACGTGCAGGCGGTTACGGAGGCCGGCACTTCACTGACCTCGAATTTGATGGCGCCGCAATGGCAGCTTGCATGAATGGTCATGATTGCCTCCCTCAGGCGAAACAGTCATCAGCAGAATCTCAGCTTATGCAGGTTTATGCAACCTGACCCGCCGCCCAGCCCGACGACCAGGCCCATTGGAAATTATAGCCGCCGAGCCAACCGGTTACGTCGACAACCTCACCGATGAAATAAAGTCCCCTGTGCGACTTTGCCTCCATCGTTTTCTGGTCGAGATGGTCTGTATCGACGCCCCCAAGCGTGACCTCCGCCGTGCGATACCCTTCCGAACCGGCCGGCTTGATTTGCCAATCGTTGACGGCCTTTTCTACAGCCAGGAGTTGCTTGTCCGAGAGGTCGGCAAGGTGCGTATCGATCTTGCTGTTTTCCGCAATGAGCTGCGCAAGTCGCTTCGGCAGAAGCTCCCCGAGCGCAGTCTGCAGGGCTTGTTTGCCATTGCGCGAGCGCGCTCCGCGCAAGGCCTCGAAGACCTTGGTGCCAGGCAGCATCGCCACGGAGATCGTATCGCCTTCCCGCCAAAAAGACGAAATCTGCAGGATCGCCGGACCGCTGAGGCCGCGATGCGTAAAGAGCATCGCCTCGGCAAAGCTTGTACGTCCATGCGTAATCACCGCATCGACCGAGACGCCAGAGAGGGGCTTGATCGGTGCAAGCGTCTTCTCGTCGAAGGTCAGCGGGACCAGCGCCGGCCGAGTCTCCGTGACAGGGATACCGAACTGGCGGGCGATATCATAGCCGAATCCCGTCGCACCCATTTTCGGAATGGATTTTCCGCCGCAAGCGACAACAAGCGATGCACACCTGACCTTCTGCCCATCGAGGTCGATACTGTAGCCGTCGGAGATCGGTTCGATTGAACTTGCCGTTGTGCGTAAACGCATTTCCACGCCAGCACGGCTCATTTCCGTGACGAGCAAGTCGATGATCTGCCTGGACGAGCCGTCACAAAACAGCTGTCCCAGCGTCTTTTCATGCCAAGCAATGGCGTGACGATCGACGAGCGCTATAAAATCCCGCTGCGTATATCGGCGCAGGGCCGATATGCAGAAGTGGCGGTTGTTGCTGATGTAATTCTGCGGCGCGGCATTGAGATTGGTGAAGTTGCAGCGCCCGCCCCCCGATATCCGGATTTTCTCGCCGGGCGCCGCGGCGTGATCGATGATCAGCACCGAACGTCCGCGTTTTCCCGCTTCAATGGCGCACATCATGCCAGCAGCCCCGGCGCCGATGACAAGGACATCCACCTTCATGGCGAGGGAACCAGTTGGTCGATACGTCCGGTCAGCCTATAGACGGCGAGACCAATCCATTCGCGCAGCGCCATAGAGAGGTTCTGCAGCGAATCCTGGGCATTGTCCTGTGCGATACCAAGGTGCTCCTTGCCCGAAGTCCGGTAATCGGACGGCCACGGCAGGACATTGAAGCCAGCTTTGCGAAAGAGGCCCATCGAACGGGGCATATGGAACGCCGATGTAACCAGTAGCCAGGTTTGGCCGGGCTTCGCGTCAACCATGGCTTTGGTAAACATTGCATTCTCGTAGGTGTTGCGCGACTTGGATTCGAGCAGAAGGCGCTCCGGTGCGACCCCAAGAGCAGTCAGCAAGCGCGGCGCCGTCACGCCGTCCGCTTCTCCGTCGAGGATCAGGTCGCCGGCACCACCGGTGACGACCACCTTCGCCTCTGGAAATCGCCGCGCGAGAATGGCCGCCTCGACGAAGCGATCGCCGCTGCCGTTGAGCTCATAGCCGCCGCGGACGAGATTAATTCCGGCCTCGAAGCCACCGCCGAGGACGATGATGCCGTCGATCTTGTCCGGCATGGTTTGCGGGCGCAGGAAGCGGTCTTCAAGCGGATGCATCATCAGTGCGCCGACCGATGTCCAGGCGCCGACGCCGAGAATAAGAAACGACAGGCCAGCCGTTGCCAGTGCGAGGCGCCTGCGAGACAGGAGAATTGCCAGAAAAGCCAGTCCCGACAGCAAGATCGAGAAGTTGAGCGGCTGGGCAAAGAACCAGAAAATTTTCGAGGCGGCAAAGAACATCAGCCAAGCTCCGCCAGCATGTGCACCTTCTCGATTTCGCGCTCAAGGCTGGTCGACCATTCAAGGCCCTGTTCGATGATCGCGAAACCTTCGCGCCGGTAAAGCCGAATGGCGCCGGAATTGCGGGCATGCGTGCTGATGCGGGCTTTCGCATATCCAGCATCTGCTATCGCAATCTTGAGAACCCGCAGGAGTTGCGAACCAATGCCCTGCCCCTGAACGGCAGGTTCGACCCAAAGGTCGGAAATATAGTCATTATCCTTTTCGCGAGCACCCCATCCGACGATGGTTGTATCGACTTCGGCAACCGTCACGTGCTGATAGGAACTTTCGGCAAAAGACTGAAACGCCCGTTCGACATGCGAACGCATGCCCGGCAATTCAGGCTCGAACGAGAAGATATTGGATGCCCAGGCGCGGGAGCCGACTGCGGCAATTGCCGCGATGTCGGCTTCTGTTGCGCGCCTGATTACCACCATTTCGGAGCGGTGAATTTTCCGGCTGCCTGCTCGATGACGTAGCCCGCCTGAAACAGCGTTTCCTCATCGAACGGCCGCCCAATGAGCTGCAATCCAAGCGGCAGACCCTTGGCGTCGAGGCCCGCGGGTACGGCGATGCCCGGCAGGCCGGCCATGTTCACCGTGACGGTGAAGATGTCGTTGAGGTACATTTTCACCGGATCGGCCGCCATATCCTGATCGGCGATGCCAAATGCCGCCGATGGCGTTGCCGGCGTCAGGATCGCATGGACGCCCGCATGGAAGGCATCCTCGAAATCCTTCTTGATCAGCGTGCGCACCTTCTGCGCCTTCAGGTAATAGGCGTCGTAATAGCCGGCGGACAGCACGTAGGTGCCAATCATTACGCGGCGCTTCACCTCTTCACCGAAGCCGGTGGCGCGCGTCTTCTCATACATATCGACGATGTCCTTGCCCGGCACGCGCAGGCCGTAGCGTACGCCGTCATAACGGGCGAGGTTCGACGATGCCTCCGCCGGCGCAACGATGTAGTACGCCGGGAGCGCATATTTCGTGTGCGGCAAGGATATGTCGACGATCGAAGCGCCTGCATCCTTCAGCCAGGCAATGCCCTGTTGCCAGAGCTTCTCGATCTCCTCCGGCATGCCATCGACGCGGTATTCCTTCGGAATGCCGATCTTGATGCCAGCGAGCGGCTTGCCGATGGCGGCTTCGTAGTCCGGAACCGCGATATCGACCGAAGTCGTGTCCTTCGGATCGACCGAAGCCATGGACTTCAGCAGAATCGCAGCGTCGCGCACGTCCCGTGCGATCGGCCCGGCCTGGTCCAGCGACGAGGCGAAGGCAACGATGCCCCAGCGCGAGCAGCGGCCATAGGTCGGCTTGATGCCGACGGTGCCGGTAAAGGCCGCGGGCTGGCGGATGGAACCGCCGGTATCGGTCGCCGTCGCGCCGGCGCAGAGATGGGCAGCAACGGCAGCAGCCGAACCGCCGGACGATCCACCCGGTACGAGGTCCAGATTCGAGCCATTGGCGCGCCACGGGTTCTTTACGGGGCCGTAAAAGGAGGTCTCGTTCGACGAGCCCATGGCGAACTCGTCCATGTTAAGCTTGCCGAGCATGACGGCGCCGTCAGCCCAGAGATTCGCCGTGACCGTCGATTCATAGTGCGGCTTGAAGCCGTCGAGAATATGCGAACCTGCCTGGGTGTGCACGCCTTCGGTGCCGAACAGGTCCTTGATGCCGAGCGGAATGCCTTCAAGCGCCCCAGCCTGCCCGGCCGCGAGCCGCGCGTCCGATGCTTTGGCCATTTCCAGCGCCTTTTCCGGCGTCTGAGCGACATAGATGTTCAGGGCATCGTTCGCGTTCTCGATCGCCTGAATATAGGCGCCAGTGAGTTCCGTGGCGGTGATCGCCTTCGCCTTCAACTGGTCGCGCGCCTCGGCAATGGTGAGAGCGGTCAAATCGGTCATATCAGAGACTGGTCCTGTCTATTGGGCCGGCGTCAGCGCCAGCCGCTTCTCGTAAAATGCACTGTGTTCGGAATCCGGATAGTCGAGCACGACGCCGCAACGGGTGAACCCCGCGCGCTGGTAGAGCCGCCACGCCGCGTCGAAACCCGGCCCGACGCCGGTCTCAAGCACGAGGTGCGTGACGCCCCTTTCCACCGCAACGGCCGTAATCGCCTCGAGCAAAGCCGATCCCACGCGCTGGCCGCGAACGGTTGGCCGCGTAAACATGCGCTTGATCTCGCCAAGCCCGTCTGCATGCTCTTTAAGCGCGCCGCACCCGATGGCAAAGCCCGATTCATCGCGCGCGACGAAAACGGTCGTATCGGCGCCCGCCATTTCCTCGACGGTCATCTTGAACTGGAACTCGACCGGAGAAAGCGGCAACAAATGCGCATTAAGATCGGCAACAAGCGACCTTACATCATCCTGCAATGGAGTTTCGATGGCTATGGAGATGGCCATTGGTCTTACTCCACGACCTTCGGAACGACGAAGAAATTTTCCTCGTGGATCGGCGCGTTGGCGACGATATCGGCAGCCTTGCCACCGTCATCGACCTCGTCACGACGCTTCTTCATCGCGATGGGCGTCACCGACGTCATCGGCTCGACGCCGTCGACATTGACCTCATCAAGTTGTTCCACGAAGCCGAGAATGGCGTTCAGCTGGCCGGTCATGCGCTCGACATCGGCTTCGCTCACGGCAATCCGGGCTAAATGCGCGACGCGCTTGACGGTGGATACGTCGACAGACATGGGACTTCCTAAAGTTCGGGTTTTTCTTCCAGAGCTATAGTGTCCGTCGCGCGCGAGCGCAACGGACAAGACGCAGTGAAACGAGCCTATTGCTTCGGCGCATCCGCGTTATCGCTATCGCTCCCGGCATCCGGATCGATAATATTGTCGTCGAGCGTCGTTCCATCCAGCGCGTCGTCATCGTCGGGTGTCGCGACCGGATCGGGTCCCTTGACAGGATTGCCATTCACGCTGACCGACCCATCCGCCTGTTGATCTACGATCCACTGCATATGTCCGTTCGGCAGCTTCGTGCCGAAATCCTTCGCAAGCTTGGCAAAGACGACGTAATTCTTGACCTCGGGCTCATGCTCGGCGGCTTTGTTCAGCCGATCGAGCGCGGCATCGAACCCGGCCATTTCCCAGGTGGTGCGGCTTGTCGGCTTCATGCCGGCAAAGGATACTTCGCCCTCCACGGTGATTTCACTTTCGGCGGTCCGAACCATGCTCTTGTCGATAACCACCTTGGGCGGATTGGTCACAAAGGCCGCAGCGGCATTTGACTCAAATGCATCCGAAAACGGCTCGTCGCGACGCAGGTCCATATCCGCCACGGCGGCCTTCACCAGGGTTTCCAGATCAACGCTTTCCGCGCCAAAGGCAAGTTCGACATCGGTAGGCAGGAACGGCAGGCCCCAATCCGGTATAGGCAAGGCCGGATAGGTGAGGCCGTTGGTTCGAAGTGCAAAGTGATAGCCACCGTCCTTGCTGATACCGTCGAAATCCATCTCCTGCACGATGTTCTTGGCTGTGAATTTGCCGAGCGGCGTATCGATATCGAGCCCAGCGAACCGATATGTCCCCGTCAATTCCTCCCAGATCGGCAATACCGCAAGGAGCTTGCCCTTCAGTTCCGCCTGCTGCGGGTCGGTCAGCGTCTTCGTGTCGGAATGGGCGACAAAATAAGCCCATAGGTCCAGAATTTCGAGATTGCGTGCGCCCTTGGCATCCGCCGAGTACGTCACTTCCCCGCTGCTGAAAACCACCTTCGACGGCGGTGCGGGAAGGGTCGGCGCCGGCGTAACAGCGCCATCATCCGGTGCCGCTGGAAGCGGGGATTTCAGCGAGATCGTTTCGACGAAGTTACCTGTGGTTTGAGTATAACCCATATCGACGCCGCCGGCAGGATTTGCCATCCCGTTCAATTGGCCTTTCACCGGGCCGGCAGTCACGTCGGCGGCTTGGGTACCGGCCGCCACCCTCATCTTCATGCCATCGTAGGAAAAATCGGACTTGCTGAATGTACCGAGTTTCGGGTCAAAAACACCGTTCATTTGGGCATTCTTGACCGACCAATACGTCGACCCCGTAAACGTTGACGTGTCGATCCAATCAGGAGGGGTTGCAGTCGATATGTTCCACGTTCCGTCGGCCAGCGGCCGGGCGAGCAGGTCAGAGCTAATAAAATCGCCATTAACGCCGCGACTGGGCATTCCTTTGAAAAGCTCCGCCAGGCTCAAGGTGATACGGTAGTTATCCCCGGCGGGCGCAACGTTCACGATCTTGCCCTCGATCGCGGACCGGCCGAAATATTTCGCCAGCGTATCGGCGAGCGCCTTCGCGCCATCCGCATCGACGGTTTGAGCGAATGCCGGCCAGACCGATGTCATCAAGAGGGAAGCAAAAAGCAGTCTGCGCACGTCATTTCTCCAGGCGTCGATACGAGCCAGCGTTGATCTAGCAACTTCAATTCAAATGGTAAATTGCTGATTCGTTGTCGGAACTACGACTTTAGTTTCACCACCTTCCATTCCGGCCACGAATTTCTCCGGGGTCTGGTCGATTATGCGAAATGAGCCGTAATGACAGGGAATGGCGTGTTCGAACTTGAAATATCGCCGCGCCGCAAGGGCCGCCACCGCACCACCCATGGTGAAACGGTCGCCAACCGGCAAAATACCGATCTGCGGATTGTGCAGTTCGTTGATCAGCGCCATGTCCGAGAAGATATCGGTATCGCCCATGTGATAAAGCGTCGGATCGGCATCGAAATGCAGCACCACGCCGTTCGCGCTGCCGAGGGAATGCGACACGCCGTCTTCGGTTAACTGCGCCGATGAATGCAATGCGTTGACATAAGTGACCGTAAAGCCGTCATAGGAAACCGTACCGCCCGTATTGGTGGGATCGACCCGGGCGACGCCTTTAGAAGCGAGCCACGACACAAGGTCGGCGTTGCCAGTGACAAGCGCACCGGTTTCCTTGGCCATCGCGATCGTGTCGCCCACGTGATCGCCATGGCCGTGCGTCAGGATAATGTGGTCGACGCCCCTGGTTGCTTCCTTGATGTCCACGCCCTTGGCGCCGGGGTTCCCGTTCAGGAACGGATCGATCAGAATCGTTTTCTTTGCGGTTTCGAGCCGGAAAGCCGAATGGCCAAGCCAGGTAATTTTCATGTCTTTATCCCTTCATTCACTGGATGCTCGCCACGCTGCCGTAGAAGCGGTATGTGTCAGGTGTGCCGGATTAAAGCGATCGATCGATCCGCATTGCAAGTGCAGGAAGCAATCAAATTGACGGTATTGGCAATTGAAGAACTTGAGACGCGCGTGGCGGAGGGCAAGACGCTCGCCGGTCTTGACCTTGGGACCAAGACGATCGGCATCGCGATTTCAGATCGCGGTTTCTCGTTCGCCAATCCACGCCCTGTATTGAGACGCAGCAAGTTCACGCACGATGCTCAGGATTTGCTGAAAGCGCTCAATGCCGAAAATGTCGGCGCTATTATCATCGGGCTGCCGGTAAACATGGACGGCAGCGAGGGACCGCGGGCGCAGGCGACCCGCGCCTTCGTGCGCAATATGGAAAAGCTGACGGAACTTCCATTTGTCTATTGGGACGAGCGGCTGTCGACGGTTGCGGCCGAGCGCGTTCTGATCGGAATGGATGTATCGCGCCAGAAGCGGGCCGACCGCATCGATTCAGCCGCTGCATCCTTTATCTTGCAAGGCGCTTTGGACCGTCTGCGGGCGCTGCGTCAGGAAACCGATATTGACGGAAGTTCCTTCCCGTAGCCAGCCCGCGCTGCGCGCCATTCCCTTACCCAGGCAATGATCTTGCGTCGACGGCGGAAGGCGATGAGGCCAAGGACCAGGCCGGTGTCGATTATACAAGCACGCGCAACCAGAGGTGGAATGCTTTCCGGCGCTATGCCGAGCGCCTGCCCGTAAATCTGAAACACCAGGTCATGCATCTCACGGCTGAAAAAATACATGCCCATGCTGAGGTCGTAATACGACAGGAAATACCATCCCCAAAGGAAAGTCAGCGGTCCCGCCCAGAAAATCAGGAAGCTGCGCATTCAGTAACTCCTCCAAGGGAAGCTCATAATCACTTTATCTTAACCCTACGAATTTGCAGTGCAATTTCGAACGACAGTGTTATCGTTTAAGAAGTGAACCGCAATGTAAACCGTTTGTTAAGGTTAATTTACAAAAATTTAATTCAAATTGAAGCTATTAGCGAGCCCCCGTGCGCACTCGGGATGCATTTTTGTGCGTCACTATCCGATTTTTCTGACAATGATGATGCTGCACGCGGTGCGTGCACTGCGCGGTCAAAGGTTCTGCGGCTTCCCCTGAGAATCAGGAAGCGCCCGGATAAAGCGAATTCACGATGTTCTTAGCGTTGTGGCGCGCGTCGAGCATGCCATAGGTCGTGCGCCACTGGCCGCCGAGCCGCGTTTCGATAAAGGCGTCAGCTATATCTTCCGAATGGAGATAGCGCAGTTCCGCACCGGCCGCCGCCAGTGCAAGCTGCTCGGTCAGAATACGGGCCGCACCTTCATCGTTCTCGGTGACGCGCATGGCTGCGCGCAGCACTTCGACTGTGCCCTGCCCGCCCCGTCCGAGTTGGGCCCCGATCCAGTTCAGCACTTCATCGAAAAGCTGCGGACCACGTTTGAGAACGCGAACAACATCCAGTGCCATGACATTGCCCGAGCCCTCCCAGATCGCATTGACCGGCGCCTCGCGATAGAAGCGTGCGAGATTGCCTTCCTCGATGTAACCATTGCCGCCAAGGCACTCCATCGTTTCATAGAGCATCGCGGGTGCGATCTTTGCGACCCAGTATTTGACCACCGGGGTCATGACGCGGGCGAAGGCGGCTTCGCTGCGATCCTTGGCAGCATTGTCGAATGCGCGCGCCAGGCGCATTGCAAGTGCCGTGGCAGCCGCGACATCGAGGGCCATATCGGCGAGCACGCGCAGCATGAGCGGTTTTTCGATGAGCGTCGTCTCGAACGCAACGCGGTAGCGCGCATGGTGCACCGCTTCCGCAAGCCCGGCACGCATCAGGCCTGCCGAAGCGACGGCGCAATCAAGCCGCGTCAGCGTCACCATGTCGATGATCGTTTTAACGCCCTCTCCAGGATTTCCGATCATCTGGCCAAGGGCACTTTCGAATTCGACTTCCGACGAGGCATTCGAGCGGTTGCCGAGCTTGTCTTTCAGCCGTTGAAAGCGGAATCCGTTCGAACTTCCGTCCGGAAGGATGCGCGGCACGAGAAAGCATGAAAGTCCCTCGCGGACCTGCGCGAGAACGAGGAAGGCATCGGACATCGGCGCTGACATGAACCATTTATGCCCAGTGATCCGATAAAAGCCGCTTCCATCCGGCTCGGCGCGCGTTGTATTGGCCTGAACGTCGGTGCCGCCTTGCTTCTCGGTCATCCCCATACCGAGTGTGAGACCGGCCTTCTTTGCCGGCGATTTGTTGCTGGAATCATATTTGCGAGGCAGGATCAGCGGCGACCACTCGCGATAGAGCGTGGGCGATGCCATCAGGGCCGCGAGCGAAGCGCTCGTCATTGTCAGCGGACATAGATGGCCACACTCGAGTTGGGCCGTAAGGTAGAAGCGCGAGGCGCGCGCTTGATGGCGTACGCCTGATTCCGTCTTTCCGTCTTCCCATATCGAGGAATGCAGGCCCTGCGACACCGATCGCCGCATCAAGGCATGATAGGCAGGATGGTAATCGACGACGTCGATGCGCCGGCCCTGACGGTCATGGGTGCGCAGCTTTGGCGTTTCCGCATTCGCTAGCCTCGCCAAATCCTGCGCATCGCTTGAGAGTACGAAGCGCCCGTTCTGTTCCAGTTCCTTGCGCACCTCCTGCGGGAAACGCTTGGTGATCTGCATCAGCAAGGGATCGCCGAGGTAGGCGTTAAGGCCGCTCATCGGCGGTGTCTGGTTGAGAACATCATGGGTTTTCAAGTAGCGGGTCCTGACTTGCTTGGGTAGTCGCACGCTCGGGTTTTAATCGGAATGCGGGCGCGCGCAGACTCTTTATCGTGCCAAGAATCTGACAAGCGGTTAACTCACTCAATATATGATGTGTCCGGCGTTAGTCGATATCGGCCGCGTGGGAGAAAACCAGTCGTCTCAACCGACCTTATGCAAAAGCACGACGGCGACAAAGTGTTCATGCCGCCGCGGGTTCGACGCGAGGCTTGCTTCCATTCTGCCGTAAAGCTCATCGACCAACGCTGCCCGGTTCGGTTTGGCGCTGAGTGAGGCTGCCACGGTTGGGCCGGAGAAAGCCCGCATCATGCCGGTCCAGCCGCGCGCAAGCGGTAGTGGATCGCCGGTGCGCTCGAACGCATCCCAATGCAAGTCCGGCCCGGGCAATATTTCCGAGTGCTCGATCCGCAGGCCGGCAAACGCGCCATCTCCCGTTGCAAAGGGCGCCCGGATATCGGCAAGTTTGCGCGGGGCCGTCGGAATATTGATATGCAGAAGATCGTTTTCCGAAAGAAGTCCATCGTGCTTCATGGAGAGCAAGGCGTGCCACAACTCGCTGGTCAGCCACTCCCAGCCAACCCTGTCTTCCGGCCGTCCCGGGAAAAGGCATAGTAGTTTGCCATCATGGCGCAGCTCCCTGGCCCGGCGCTGCAGGAATAGCCGCCAGTCGCGGGCTTGTTGAAGGAGTAATGCCTTGTGAACGTCCTCAAATTTGCTGTGAAGGGCAAAAATGTGGTCGGGAATGTCGACGGGGTGCTGGCTCATCCACTGCATGGTCCAGGAATTCCACCCAAGGTGCACCCGCCCCGGGGGAAAGAGGGGTTCATAGTAGCTGCGCCCGATCGCGGAGGGGAATATTCCCGTCGATCCCGTCATGTAGCTCTGCGGATCGCTTTCGAGGGCATTGAACAGCGATGTGAAGTCATTCGAGGGCAAATCCGTGTGGATCACCTCGATGGAACGCTCGTCACCGGCGCGTGCCCGCAGCGCCTGGATCGCGATGGCTACCGGATCCATCGAGTTCTTGCCCTGAGAAGAGCCGTAGTCGACAATGACGAGCGGTTCGTCGCCGAAGGCGACCGAATTCGCCGCCGATTGCCACAGCGCCAAGGCCGCCGCATTTCCGGCAGCCTGCATCGCCGAATGGCGATTATAGTATCCGCCGCCTTCCATGGCGGCGCGTGTCGGGATAATGCCATCTGACATGCTGCCCCCTCATTGCATCCGCGTCGTCACTGGCAGAGGTGATTGTACGCCTCTTCGACAACAGCAGCAATTGACGCCCGTTGCCGACCCCGCCACCTTTATGCTCCATTGTTCACAGCCATGTTGGCGATCACAAAGGATATGCGCGCTCCGATGCTTGCAGCAGCGGGGCATCGGGCCTATAGGGGGGACTTGCTATGACATTGGAAACGCTCCCACCTCCTTTCGCCCATCGCCATCTGCTTGGCATCAAGGGTCTTTCACCCCAGGACATAACGCAGCTTCTCGATCTCGCCGAAAGTGAGATTGCCGTTTCACGGCAGTCCGAGAAAAAGAAGAGCGTTCTGCGCGGCCGGACCCAAATCAACCTCTTCTTCGAAGCCTCTACACGAACGCAATCGTCGTTCGAGCTTGCGGGCAAGCGTCTCGGGGCCGACGTCATGAACATGTCGGTCGGCAACTCATCGGTCAAAAAGGGCGAGACGCTCATCGACACGGCGATGACGCTCAATGCGATGCGGCCCGATATCCTGATCATCCGCCACTCTTCCGCCGGCGCCGCTGCCCTTCTGGCGCAGAAGGTTGGTTGCTCGGTGGTCAATGCCGGCGATGGGGCGCATGAACATCCGACCCAAGCGCTGCTCGATGCGCTGACGATCCGCCGTGCCAAGGGGAAAGTCGAGCGGCTGACAGTCGCGATCTGCGGCGATGTCCTGCATTCGCGCGTCGCCCGCTCGAATATCATCCTCCTCAACGCCTTGGGCGCCCGCGTTCGCGTGGTTGCACCGTCCACCTTGCTTCCTTCCGGCATTGCCCACATGGGCGCGGAGGTGTTCCACAACATGCAAGACGGCCTGAAAGACGCCGACGTGGTCATGATGTTGCGGCTTCAGCGCGAGCGCATGGCCGGATCATTCGTTCCGTCGGTGCGCGAATATTTCCGCTATCACGGGCTTGACCGCGAGAAACTCAAATATGCCAAGCCCGACGCGCTGGTCATGCACCCCGGTCCGATGAATCGCGGTGTCGAGATTGCTTCGGACGTTGCCGACGGCTCACAGAGTGTCATTCAGGAACAGGTGGAAATGGGCGTCGCCGTGCGCATGGCCGTGATGGAAGCGCTGCTCGACCCCCGCCGCAATGCGGAGGGAGTTGCAGGATGAGCACCACAGTTCTGCAGAACGCCCGCATTGTCGACCCCTCGCGCGGCCTCGACGAAACAGGAACCCTGATCATCGACGGCGACAGGATTGTCGCGAGCGGAGCGGATGCTCGTAACCAGGGCACGCCCGAAGGCGCAACGATAATCGACTGCAAGGGCAAATCTGTCCTCCCCGGTCTTGTCGATGCCCGCGTCTTCATTGGGGAACCGGGGGCGGAACATCGCGAAACGATCGCGTCCGCCAGTCATGCTGCCGCCGCCGGCGGCGTCACCTCCATGATCATGATGCCCGATACCGACCCGGTCATCGACAATGTCGCCCTCGTCGAATTCGTGCTGCGTACCGCGCGCGACACAGCGGTCGTCAACGTCTATCCGGCCGCCGCAGTCACCAAGGGTCTCAACGGCGAGGAGATGACCGAGATCGGATTGCTCCGCGAAGCCGGAGCCGTCGCGATTAGCGAGGGCCGACACTCCATCGCCAATACGCAGTTGATGCGACGGGCACTGACCTATGCGCGCGATTTTGGTGTCGTGCTCGCGCACGAAGCCCAGGATCCCCACCTCGGCGTCAACGGGGTGATGAACGAGGGCCTGTTCGCCAGTTGGCTCGGCCTTTCCGGCACGCCGCGCGAAGCGGAGGTTATCCCGCTCGAGCGTGACATGCGGCTCGCCGCCCTCACCCAAGGCGCTTATCATGCGGCGCAGATCTCGACTGCCATGTCGGCAGAGGTCATCGCCAAAGCCAAGCAGGACGGTCTCAACGTGACCTCAGGTGTTTCGATCAACCACCTGTCGCTGAACGAGAATGATGTCGGCGAGTTCCGCACCTTCTTCCGCCTGCAACCGCCGCTGCGACTCGAGGAGGACCGGCTTGCCATGGTGGAGGCGCTGCGCGAAGGCGTGATCGACATTATTGTGTCGGCCCACGATCCGCAGGATGTCGATACCAAGCGCCTGCCCTTTGCCGATGCCGCCGCCGGTGCGATCGGACTTGAAACGCTGCTCGGTGCGGCGCTGCGGCTGCACCACAACGGCGATGTACCGCTTCTGCGCATCGTCGAAGCGCTGTCGAGCGCGCCAGCCCGGATATTCGGCATCGAGGCCGGCTCGTTGCGGCCCGGCGCCAAAGCAGATGTGACCATAGTCGATCTTGACGAGCCGTGGGTTGTGAAGGAAGAAGATCTGCGGTCGCGCTCCAAGAACAGTTGCTTCGAAGGAGCACGGTTCCAGGGGCGCGTCATTCAGACATTCGTTGCAGGCAAATCAGTCTTCACTATCTAGAAGCCGCCAGGGGGGCGTTGCATGTCGGATTTTTCAGGCGGACCAGCAGGCGTTCCGCTTCTTCTCTTTGCACTGGCCTTCGGCTATCTGCTGGGTTCCATCCCGTTTGGCCTGATTTTGACGCGCATGGCAGGGCTCGGAGACGTCCGCAGCATTGGTTCGGGCAATATTGGCGCCACGAACGTGCTGCGCACGGGCAACAAGAAGCTGGCAGCGGCCACCCTGCTCCTCGACATGTTGAAGGGAACGGCCGCCGTACTGATCGCCGGGATCGCCAGTCCGGAAGCGGCAATCGCAGCGGGCCTCGGTGCGTTCCTCGGCCATATTTTTCCAGTCTGGCTGAAGTTCAAAGGCGGCAAGGGCGTCGCCACATATCTGGGCGTTCTGCTCGGATTGTTCTGGCAGGGTGCATTGATCTTTGCCGCAGTCTGGCTTGGCGTGGCCTATGCCACGCGCTACTCGTCACTCGCCGCTCTTGTCGCGGCCGCGATTGTTCCGATCGCACTTTATATTATAGGCTTGCACCAGATAGCCGTGCTGTTCCTGATCCTTACCGTCATCGTCTTCATCAAGCACCGCGCCAATATCCAGCGTCTCGTCGCCGGCAATGAGGGCAAGATCGGATCCAAAGGGTGAATGACGCCGCGAAAGGCATTCGCCTTTCTGACAGCCAGCGGCTGGCCTGGCTTCGTTTGCTCCGAAGCGACAATGTCGGCCCCGCGACCTTTCGCGATCTCATAGCCCATTGCGGATCAGCCGCTGCCGCATTGGAAATGCTTCCCGAACTCGTTCGGCGCGGTGGAGGGCACCGCCCGATTCGCATCGCTCCGGTCGAGGACGCCATGCGCGAGATGGAAGCCGCGGCCAAAACCGGCGCGCGCTTCGTCGGGATCGGCGAACCCGACTATCCGCGCTACCTGCGGCAATGCGATAATCCGCCTCCCCTCGTGGCAATCAAGGGCAATCCTGACGTTTTCCGGCTTCCGCCGGTTGCTATCGTTGGCGCCCGCAACGCCTCGTTGGTGGGGCTCAAGTTTGCCCGCATGCTTGCGCGAGACCTCGGAGAAGCAGGTTTCGCCGTGATCTCCGGCCTGGCGCGCGGCATCGATACCGCCGCCCATGAGGCAAGCCTCGACCATGGAACCGTCGCGGTCATGGCAGGCGGACTGGACATGCCCTACCCGCCGGAAAATCTTGACCTTTACGCAGCCATATCCAGTCGACACGGCGCTGCCATCAGCGAAATGCCTTTCGGCTGGGAGCCGCGTGCGCGGGATTTTCCACGGCGCAACAGAATCATCGCCGCACTGTCCCTGGGGCTCGTCGTGGTGGAAGCTGCAGAACGATCGGGTTCGCTCATCAGCGCCCGGCTTGCCGGCGAACTGGGACGGCACGTTTTCGCCGTTCCGGGCTCACCTTTCGATCCGAGGGCCAAGGGCACCAACGATCTTCTGAAGAATGGCGCGACGGTGACAACCTGCACGCAGGATGTGATCGACGGCCTCACGCCGCTTGTCGATCGACCGATCGCCGACCCGCCCGCCTTCCTCGCGCCGGAAATCGATTTCCTTTCGCTCAACCCACCTGATGAAAGCGACCGTGACCGGGTGGTCAACCTCCTTGGGCCTGTTCCGACCGAAATCGATGAGCTGATCCGTGCGAGTGGACTGCATCCTTCCCTGATCATGCTGATTCTGCTTGAGCTCGATCTTGCCGGACGTTTGCAACGCCACTCAGGCGGATATGTTTCGCTGGTTTATTCCTGAGTCCGAGCCCGTGTGGCGACGCAACTGGTCGCTGCCCTCGATGTAGGCGATCTCGATGAGGTAGGCCAACATGTCCAACCGGGTGTTTTGGGCCATCGTGCGGAGCTCACCGAGCATCTGCTGAATAAATCTGACGTTCTCGACTGGATTGATTTTGCTTTCGCTCATAATTACATCCTTGAAAAAGCCCATGCTGAAATGGCGCTATATTTGACCAGAAATCGCTTAATGTATAGCTACTTAAGTCCTTGTTTTTTATACTTTGCACACGTACACATCAAATAACCGGCCAAAAATCTCCGGGGCTCTTGCACCGCAAACGACAATACCATTAATTGTATTAGCTCGTTGAGCAACCCGTGGTTGCAATTGTCGATTTTTGAAGCCCAGACCTTGACGTTGCGCAGAAGCCTGTTCATTTCACAGACTTCTGTACCGGTGCGAAACCGGCACTTCTTTAATCAGACAAGGGCAGAAAGCTCGAATCCGTAATGAATCTCGTCGTCGTCGAATCGCCTACCAAGGCCAAATCAATCACCAAATATCTTGGCCCGGGCTACAAGGTCCTGGCCTCGTTCGGCCACGTGCGCGATCTGCCTGCCAAGGACGGCTCGGTCCTCCCCGACAATGATTTCTCGATGTCCTGGGAAGTAAGCTCCGAATCGTCAAAGCGGCTGAGCGATATCATCAAGGCCTTGAAGGAGAGCGACACGCTCTTTCTTGCGACCGACCCTGATCGCGAGGGTGAGGCGATCTCCTGGCATGTGCTCGAGGTGCTGCAGCAAAAGAAGGCAATCGGTACAAAGGCGGTAAAACGTGTTGCATTCAACGCGGTTACCAAGGATTCGGTGCTCGAGGCCATTGCGAACCCCCGCGATATCGATATGCCGCTGGTCGATGCCTATCTCGCCCGCCGTGCGCTCGACTATCTGTTTGGCTTTACCCTCTCGCCCGTGCTTTGGCGCAAGCTGCCCGGCGCCCGTTCGGCTGGACGTGTCCAGTCCGTCACCCTGCGGCTCGTCGCGGATCGCGAGGCGGAGATCGAACGGTTTGTGCGCGAAGAATACTGGACGATTGCAGCGCACTTGAAGACGCCGCGCAACGACCTCTTTGAAGCGCGCCTTGTGGCAATCGACGACAAGAAGCTCGGCAAGCTCGACATCAAGAATGGCGAACAGGCCGGTGAGATTCGCGCCATGCTCGAAGGCGCTTCGTTTAAGGCGACCGCCGTTGAAGCAAAGCCGATAAAGCGCAGTCCCGGACCGCCCTTCACCACCTCCACTTTGCAGCAGGCAGCATCCGGACAATTGGGCTTTTCCTCGTCACGGACGATGCAGATCGCCCAGCGTCTTTACGAAGGCATGGACCTTGGCGGGGAAACTGCCGGTCTCATTACTTATATGCGTACTGACGGCGTTCAGATGGATCCGGAAGCGGTGCAGGCAGCACGCAAGACCATCGGGCGCGTCTTCGGCGACAAATATGTGCCGGAGAAGCCGCGTTACTATTCGACCAAGGCGAAGAATGCGCAGGAGGCTCATGAGGCCATCCGCCCGACCGACTTCAATCGTCACCCCAAGGACATGCGCAAGTTCCTCGATGATGATCAGGCGCGGCTTTATGAATTGATCTGGAAGCGCGCTATCGCGAGCCAGATGCAATCGGCCGACATCGAGCGTACGACCGTCGACATCGAGGCGCGGAACGGTTCCCGCCTGGCGCAATTGCGTGCGACAGGTTCGGTCGTCCGTTTTGACGGTTTCCTCGGAGCCTATGTCGATCACCGCGAGGAAGAGGATGTCGACGAAGACAGCGCCCGCCTGCCCGAGATCAGGGCTGGCGAGGCCCTCGCCCGCGAGAAGATCGAAGCCAGCCAACACTCGACCGAACCACCGCCGCGCTATTCGGAAGCAACGCTCATCAAGAAGATGACCGAGCTCGGCATAGGCCGCCCGTCCACTTATGCGGCAACGATAACGACACTGCGCGACCGCGAATATATTGCGGTCGAGAAGCGCAAACTTATCCCCGAGGCCAAGGGCCGGCTTGTGATCGCCTTCCTGGAAAGCTTCTTCAAGCGCTATGTCGAATATGATTTCACGGCGGACCTTGAGGAAAAGCTCGATGAAATCTCCGACGGCAAGCTCAAGTGGAAAGATGTCCTGCGCGATTTCTGGACCGATTTTTTCGGGTCCGTCGATGGTATCAAGGAACTGCGGGTCACCAACGTTCTCGACGCGCTCAATGAGGAACTCGGCCCGCTCGTCTTCCCGCCGCGTGAAGACGGCAGCGATCCCCGCATCTGCCAGGTGTGCGGAACGGGCAATCTTTCGCTGAAGCTTGGCAAATACGGCGCATTCGTCGGTTGCTCGAACTATCCCGAGTGCAAGTTCACGCGCCAGCTCGGCGGCAGTGAGGCGGCAAACGAGAACGGCAATAGCGGCGACGAGCCCAAGCTTCTCGGCAAGGATCCCTATACCGGCGAGGACATCACTGCACGCAGCGGCCGCTTCGGCCCCTATATTCAGCGCGGCGACGGCAAGGAAGCCAAGCGCGCCAGCCTGCCCAAGGGCTGGACGCTCGAAACGATCGACCACGAAAAAGCGCTGGCCCTATTGTCGCTGCCGCGTGATGTCGGGCAGCACCCCGAAACCGCCAAGATGATTTCGGCAGGCATCGGGCGGTACGGCCCGTATATCGCCCATGACGGCACCTATGCCAATCTCGAAAGCGCCGAGGACGTATTCTCTATCGGGCTCAACCGCGCCGTGACTGTTCTTGCTGAAAAGCAGGCGAAGGGTCCGGGTCGCGGCAGAGGAACACCCGCAGCGCTCAAGCAGCTCGGTGATCATCCTGATGGCGGTCCGATCACGGTGCGCGACGGGAAGTATGGCCCTTACGTCAATTGGGGCAAGGTCAATGCGACATTGCCTAAGGGCAAGGATCCGGCTGTCGTTACGGTCGAAGAAGCGCTTGCCATGATTGCGGAAAAAGCGGGCTCCAAGGGCGGCAAGAAGGCGCCGGCGCGCAAGGCTGCCGCCAAGAAGGAACCCACCGCGAAGAAAACTGCCAAGAAGCCGGCAGCCAAGAAGGTTGCCGCGAAAAAGGCAAGTTAGGAAGCTGAATTGGCACGCCGTATCTCTCCACCCAGCGGAAAAAAGCGGCCTGCCAGTTCCGCAGAAGGCAAGCGCGAATCCTTCTTGCCGAGCCGGGATGAGATTCTTGCCTTTATCAAGGAAAATCCGGACCTTGCCGGCAAGCGCGATATTGCCAAGGCATTCAACCTCAAGGGCGAGGCGCGGATTGTCCTGAAGGACATTCTCCGCGATCTTGCCGACGACGGCCTCGTCGAAAAGCGTGCCAAGCGTCTCGCTCTCCCCGGCAGCCTTCCCAATGTGGCCGTTCTTGATATCACCGGGCGGGAAAGCGACGGCGGGCTCATTGCCAGGCCCGCGGAATGGGACCCCAATCATAATGATCGCCCGCCGGTTGTCTTCATTCGCGCCTCGCGGAACCAGAAAGGTCCTGTCCCTGGCGTCGGCGATCGGGTCCTTGCGCGCATCTTTCATGGCGCCGATGCATCGGGCCATGCCTATACGGCGCGCGTCATCAAGCGGATCGAACATCGCAAGGATGCAGTGCTCGGCGTCCTGCGCAAACTCGACAATGGCGAATGGCGGCTCGAGCCCGTCGAGCGTCGCCAGGTAGAGCTTTCGATCGATCCCGCGCAGCTGAACAATGCCAAGCCGAACGATCTTGTTGAAGTCGAGGTGCTGAAGGTCAGTCGGTATGGGCTCGCATTGGGCCGGATCACGCAAGTCATCGGGTCGGTGGCCAGTGAAAAAGCGCTGTCGATGATAGCGATCCACGAGCACGAGATACCGCACGTATTTCCAGACAGCGTCATCGCCGAAGCAGAGAAGGCCAAACCCGCAACAATGGAGCACCGCGAGGACTGGCGCGCGGTTCCACTGGTGACGATCGACCCGGCCGACGCCAAGGACCACGACGATGCGGTCTATGCCGAGCCTGACGCCGACGAGAAGAACCCCGACGGCTACATCGTCACCGTCGCGATAGCCGACGTCGCCGCCTATGTGACGCCGGGCTCCGCGCTCGACCGTGAAGCGCTGAGGCGCGGCAACTCGGTCTATTTTCCCGACCGGGTGGTGCCCATGCTGCCCGAGCGCATTTCAAATGATCTTTGCTCGCTTAAGGAACTGGTCGATCGCCCTGCCCTCGCCGTCCGCATGATTTTCAGCGCCCAAGGCAAGAAGGTATCGCACAGTTTCCACCGCATCATGATGCGCTCGCATGCGCGGCTTGCCTATCCCCAGGCCCAGGCCGCCATAGACGGTTCCCCGGATGAAAAGACACAGCCGATCCTCGACACCATCCTGCGACCACTATGGGACGCCTACAGCGTCCTGAAGCGCGGCCGGGATGCGCGCGAGCCGCTCGAACTCGATCTTCCGGAAAAAAAGATTCTGCTGACGCCGGAGGGTAAGGTCGACAAGGTCGTCGTGCCCCCACGGCTCGACGCGCACAAGCTCATCGAAGAATTCATGATCCAGGCCAACGTGGCCGCCGCGGAAACACTCGAGCGCAAGAAGCAGCCGCTGATTTTCCGCATCCATGATGCGCCGTCGCTGGCAAAGCAGGAGACGCTGCGGGAATTTCTGCGCACGCTCGACATCTCGCTGGCGCGCGGTGCGGAGCTGCGCCCGAACCAGTTCAACAACATATTGAAACGGGTGGAAGGCAGCGAAAGCCAGGAACTGGTCAATCAGGTTGTGCTCAGATCCCAGTCGCAGGCTGAATACAATCCTGAGAACATTGGGCATTTCGGTCTCAATCTGCATCGTTATGCCCACTTCACGTCCCCGATCCGCCGCTATGCCGATTTGATCGTCCACCGGGCGCTGATCGCGGCGATCGGTCTTGGTTCGGACGGCATCACGCCGAAGGAAGAAGCCGATCTTGCGGAAATTGCCGCGCTTATATCGACGGCGGAGCGGCGCGCCATGGCCGCCGAGCGCGACACGGTGGATCGCCTCATCGCGCACTATCTTGCCGACAAGGTCGGCGCGAGTTTCGAGGGGCGCGTGCAGGGCGTAACCAAGTCGGGGCTCTTCGTTTCGCTTGCGACATATGGTGCCGACGGCTTTATTCCCATTTCAACTTTGGGTGATGATTACTATCTTTACGACGAAACCAACCATGCCCTCTCTGGCGAACGAAGCGGAAAAGGCTTCAGACTTGGCGATGTCGTCGAAGTCAGGCTGGTAGAAGCATTGCCCGTGGCGGGCGCATTGCGGTTCGAAATGCTCTCCGAGCCTCACCCCGTACCAAGCGGGGTACGCTCGCATCACAAGGCAAAGCGCTTCGTGCGCGGAAACCAGAAGCGCCCATCCACCGTCTCCCGCGGAGGGCGAAGAGGCAGAGGATGACGACAATACAGACGTTTGGCGCAGGCACTGGCGAGACGCGGCCCGTTCGTCCCGTGGGACAGGCAATGTGGCGGGGCTTTCGCTGCCGCTGCCCCAATTGCGGCGAAGGCAAGCTCTTCCGTGCGTTCGTCAAGTCCGTCGACAATTGCTCGGTATGCGGCGAAGACTTTACCCACCAACGCGCCGACGACTTTCCCGCCTACATCACCATCACGATTGTCGGACACGTCGTCCTCGGCGGCTTCCTCGCAGTCGAAACCCTCTTTATCCTGTCCAACTGGGTGCACCTCGCGATCTGGGTGCCCTTGACCATCATTATGTCGATTGCCCTGCTTCAGCCGATCAAGGGTGCGATCATCGGTTTGCAGTGGGCAAATTACATGCATGGCTTCGGCGGCGAGACCGACGATCTGGAACCATCGGACCAGTGAGCTCATGGCGGTGAACGGCCAGAACCACGAAGCCGCGGTCGCCGACAAGCGGCGAGCGGCGCGCATAAGGCCCCGCGATGCTGCCTCGCTATTGCTCGTCGACCGTTCCGGTCCAGAGCTGCGGATACTCATGGGCAAGCGCCACATGCGCCACGTCTTCATGCCAGGAAAATTCGTGTTTCCCGGCGGCCGCACCGAAGTGTTCGATGGGCGGGTATCTGCGTTTTCGGAACTTGCGGAGGCCGATCAGGCGAAGCTTCTCGGCGGCATGGGCAGCAGGCCCAGCCTCCAGCGCTGCAGGGCTCTGGCCCTTGCAGCGATCCGCGAGACCTATGAAGAGGCCGGTCTTCTCCTCGGGCGCCGGCATGACGATCGTTCTTTGATCAAGCATCCGGACTGGGCGGCCTTCTCGGAGCGCCGGATCATACCGGACCTGTCCCTCCTTCGATATTTTGCAAGGGCGACCACGCCCCCCGGTGGCTCGCGCCGGTTCGATACGCGATTCTTCCTTGCTTTTCGCGACGCCGTCGCCGATACGCTCCCCGAGCCGACCGGTCCTTCCCAGGAACTCGAGGAGCTATGCTGGCTTCCCTTCGCGCAGGCAAGGCAACTCGACATTCCCGAAATTACCCGGTTGATCATCAAGGAGGCGGAGACTCTCCTCGGCGAGAATCCGTCACTGACACCCGGCAATGCCCTTATTCAATACCGCATGAAATATGGACGATTCGTCCGAGAGGTCTTTTGATTCATGGATTCAATGCAGACGGCTGAACAGGTGAAGGTTCAGACCCACTGGCGCGCACTCGTCGCTGCCATTGCTACCATCAGCGCCGTTGGCGTTGCCATTGGTCTTGGTATTCCGCTCCTCAGCGTCATTCTGGAAAGTCGCGGTCATTCGGCAACCATGATCGGCCTGAATGCGGCCGTCGCCGGCATTGCGTCCATCGTCGCCGCGCCTTTCGCAGCTCCGATTGCAGCCCGACTCGGTGTCGTACCAACCCTGATCGGAATGCTTCTTATCGGCGCCTTCTCCTTTGTCGGATTTCATTTCTTCACCGACTTCTGGATGTGGATGGTGCTGCGTGTCTTCCTGCACTTCGCCTTGACGATGCTGTTCATCCTTTCCGAATACTGGATCAATGCGGCGGCCCCGCCCGAGAAGCGCGGTCTGGTACTCGGCATCTATGCCACCGTACTTTCGATGGGATTTGCGCTTGGCCCCTGGCTGTTTTCGCGCATTGGCAGCACGGGAATCATGCCTTTCGCGGTGGGCTTCGGGATCATTCTGTTCGCGATACTGCCCGTGCTTCTCGCATGGAACGACAGCCCGGACTTCAAGGAAGAAGAACATGTGCCCTTTGCGCCATTCATCTGGGCGGTCCCTACTGCCACGGCAGCGGTCTTCGTGTTCGGCGCGGTCGAAACGGGAGGCTTCGCCCTCTTCCCGGTGTTTGGCTCGCGCATAGGCTATAGCGAAGCCAATGCTGCCCTGCTGCTCACGACGATCGGGCTCGGCAACGTTCTTTTGCAAATTCCCATCGGTCTTCTCAGCGATCACGTCAACGATCGCCGCAAGATCCTGCTTGGTTGCGCCCTGATCGGGCTTGCCGGCATGTGCATTCTGCCGTTCATTTCGAGCAACTGGTATATCGTCGCCGCCCTGCTTTTCGTCTGGGGCGGCGTGGTTGCCGGCCTCTACACGGTCGGGCTCGCGCATCTCGGATCGCAATTGACCGGCCGTGAACTCGCCTCCGCCAATGCAGCGTTCGTTTTCTGCTATGCGGTCGGCATGCTGGTCGGACCGCAGGCGGTTGGCGCCGGCATGGATGTTCTCGGGCCCAAAGGCTTTTCGATCACCCTCGCCGTGTTCTTTGCCTTCTACGCGCTTCTCGTCGGATCGAGGCTTCTGGCTCGCCGGGACTGAACCCCGGCGACCAGTTATGTATCTACCGCTTCATTTCTTGTTGCGGAACGCCGCCTCGCCTGCATCCGAGACTTCGACCCATTTCTTGTCGGGCGCGGCATTTGGCACATAGGCGTCGTGCCAGTTCCACCATTTGTAGGTGGGTGTCTGCGGATAGCCTTTGGGCGAATCCTCCCAGACTTCCTGCCGGCCAAGCGGCGTGATGTCGAGGTAGTTCCAGGTACCCCCCATCTGCTCGTCGCCGCGATTGTTGATGAAATATGTACGGAAGATGCGATCGCCGTCACGGTAAAAGACGTTCGTTCCGTGCCATTCGTCGACGCCGAAATCCGCATCGAACCCGTCGGTGACCGTGACCCAGGGTATCCCCCAGCCCATTCGCTCCTTCAGGCGTGCGATATCTGCCTGGGGCGCACGCGAAACGAATACAAGCGTCGTGTCGCGGGCATTGAGGTGGGCGACATGCGCAACCTGGTCGGCCACCATCGAGCAGCCTCGGCAGGCATGTTCCGGCCAGCCAAAGACGCCGGGTTCGAAAAAGGCGCGATAGACGATCAGCTGCCGGCGGCCATCGAACAGGTCGCGCAAGCTGACCTTGCCGTCAGGTCCTTCGAAAGCATATTCCCTGTCGACTGACATCCACGGCATGCGTCGGCGCTCGGCAGCAAGGGCGTCGCGTGCCCTTGTGTGATCCTTCTCCTTGACGAGCAGCTTTTCGCGCGCCGTTTCCCACTCCTGGGGCGATACGACTGACGGCGTATGCATTCCGGTCGTGCCGCTGGCGTTGCCGCCTTTGATAGATGAAGCCATGATGTTATTTCCTCCTGATCCTGGCAATGCCGCGCCTATTTCGCGCGGCAATCATGCGGTCATGAGCCAGTCTGGCACCGGAGACTGGTAGTGCGCGAGTAACAAAGGTGACGGCATTGCGTTTCAGCCACGCTCAACCCACCCCTAACCCCGTCAGTTTGCCGCCGGCACCGGACAATCCAGATCGCCATCCGTACATTTGAGATAGCCCTTCAGGTTCTCGATGCGCATTTGTGTCATGCCGTCGAGGCACGAGCTGGAGACAAACGGATATACGGTACCGGCAGCTACGCGTGAACTCGAGAAATTGCATTCGGCATCGCGGAAGGCCACCCATGCCTTCTGCGCTGAAACGAGAAGCTTTGTCGTGTCCGTGTCGTCTTTGAGCCGCGCCTCGATCTCCTTATAGAGCTTGTTCAGTTCGGCGTCGGATTTTGCATAAGCTTTCCCGGCGCACACGTTCATTTCCGTCTGATTGTTCAGATCGCCGCAATTGCTCTGTGCCGAGCCGAGACCGGGTATCGCAAAAATCATGGCGACAGTCAGAAGTGAAACTTTCATTGGTGAAATTCTCCGCCAAACGATGGTCAGATGGGAGGATTAGAACCCGCGAATCGCGCCCGAGCCAGATGCAATTGCCAGTTTCAACGTCAGCGTGTGTCCGGCAGCTACCTTTAATAGAATTTCGCCATTTCGTCATTTGAAAAGCTGCCACGCGGCACACCTATGCGTTCGAGCACATACTCGAACAGCGGCGAGCTTAGTGATGATCGCCGCAACCGGGTGTCGGGTCGATTTGGAGGAAGTATGCCGTGAGCCAATCGAGTGGGCTTGACTTTCGGCGCCATTCGGTTAAGTGTCCGGCCGAATTTCCGCTTATAGCCACGCTGCTGGATTTGAATAGCGGTCCTCAACAATCAGAACAGGTAAACTGAAATGGCTAAGGCTGCGAATATCAAGATCAAGCTTCTGTCGACCGCTGACACCGGTTTCTTCTACGTCACGAGCAAGAACAGCCGTACGAAGACGGAGAAGATGTCCTTCCGCAAGTACGACCCGGTTGCGCGCAAGCACGTTGAATTCAAGGAAACCAAGATCAAGTAATCTTGGGTCATCCAGATCATCAAAATGCCGCCCCAGGGCGGCATTTTTGTTTGCAACTGGGTGTTCTTGTTCGGATAGAGGCGTACTAGGCGGCGGCTGAGACAACACGGTTGCGGCCGGCGGCCTTGGCATCGTAAAGCGCGTCGTCGGCGCGCTTGAGGAGCGCTGACACGCTGTCACCGGTCGGCAGCACGCTGGCGATGCCGACACTGATCGTCACGGGCACGCTGATCGCATTCTTGTTGACTGGAAACGGTGTGGAGGCGACTTCGCGCCGGATACGCTCGGCGACGACGGCAGCAATTGACGTATCCGTGTCCGGCATGACGATAAAGAACTCCTCGCCGCCGTAACGGCTGGCAAGATCGCTGCCGCGAACATTGCGGCGCAGGCGCTTGGCGAACTCGCGCAACACCTCATCGCCGCCATCATGGCCGTGCGTGTCGTTGATCAGCTTGAAGCGGTCGATATCGGTCATGAGCACCGACAGCGGCCGACGCCGCTCCACCGCGCGCTTGAACAGCGTTGCCAGATGCGTTTCAAGATAAAGCCTGTTGTGCAAGCCAGTCAGGCTATCGGTCACCGCCATTTCGTAGGTCTTGACGACGCTCGCGCGAAGACCGTCATGATAGGCCTTGCGCCGCAACTGCGTCCGCAGCCGCGCCAAAAGTTCGTTGGGATGCAGCGGACGCATTACATAGTCATTGACGCCAAGCTCCAGGGCGCGGCGGATCAAGGTCTCCTCACCCGGTCTGGCGATAAGGATAATCGGCAGCGAGCGCGTATTGTCGAGCGAACGCAGCTGGGCACAAATGCGCAGCGGATCGAAATCGGACAGATTGGACGATATGACCAAGCAATCATAGTTGCCCTGTATCGCATCGAAGAAGCCGGTCTGCGGGTCAATCTGGACATCAACGACCGCAGTTACCCCAAGGATCGACTGGATGCGCTCGGCGCTTTCCAGCCGCTCGTCGATGAGCAGTACGCGCGCTTTCTTGTTGCCACCGTCCTTGCCCGGGAAGCGCAGAATCGATTCGAGCCCGACATCGCGCGTCGTCGCCACCCGAAGCCGCAGTTCGTCAGTCAGGTTCTTCAGCCTTACCAGGCTTTTCACCCGCGCGAGGAGTTGCAGGTCGTTCACCGGTTTCGTCAGAAAATCATCCGCGCCGAGGTCGAGGCCGGTGATACGATCCTTCTCGCCGTCGAGCGCGGTGACCAGCACGATCGGAATGTGGGCAGTCGCTGCACTCGATTTCAGCCTGCGGCAGACTTCGAAGCCGTCCATGCCGGGCATCATGATATCGAGCAGGATGACGTCGACGTTGCTGGTCTCGCAAATATCGATCGCCGCATAGCCGTCGGTAGCGGTCACGACTTCGTAGTATTCCGCCGTCAGCCGCGCTTCCAGCAGCTTCACATTTGCGGGTACATCGTCAACGACAAGAATGCGGGCCGTCATATTTCACTACTCCGAACTGACGGTTACGCGTCGCCAAGATAAGATTTTATGGTTTCGATGAACTTCGGCACCGAGATCGGTTTTGAAATATATGCTTCGCAACCGCCCTGCCGGATGCGCTCTTCATCCCCCTTCATGGCGAAGGCGGTGACAGCGATAATCGGGATGACGTGGAGATCGTCGTCGGCCTTGAGCCATTTGGTGACTTCTAGTCCGGAAACTTCCGGCAGCTGTATGTCCATGAGAATGAGATCGGGCCGATGCTCGCGCGCAAGATCGAGCGCTTCCAGCCCGTTGCGCGTACGGATGGTCTCATAGCCGCTGGCTTCGATGAGATCGCGAAAGAGCTTCATGTTCAGCTCATTATCCTCGACGATCATTACTTTCTTCACCATTGGCAAATTCCTGTTGACCATGCTCGAAGGCGCATGCCACCTGCCGAATTCCATGAGACAAAGATCAGCAGCAACTCCGCTCCAAGGATACATTTGATATCGGCGGATGATTGATGAAAAGGTAACTCCGCACACCAATCCAGATATGCTGTCGATCATGTTTAACCAAGGATTTATTCAACAACTTCTTTTGCTCATATTCAACCGCATGTGGTTGCGGGTGCAGCAGAAAGATCGACCGCGATGTGCGACATTGAGGAACGTACCCAGATGAAAAATCAGCTCTCTCTCGACGACGCGCAGCAATTCGCGATCGACGCCCTGGTATTTCTGGCGCAAGACAGCGAGCTGCTTTCCCGCTTCCTCGCGCTGACCGGGATCAACGCCGACCAAATCCGCGCCGCGGCAGGCGAGCCAGGCTTTCTCGCCGGCGTTTTGCAATTCTATCTTGGTCACGAGCCCACCCTGATGAAATTCTGCGAGACGAATGGAACCGACCCCGCCACCTTTCAGGCTGCGCTTCGTCTGCTTCCCGGTGGACGGACCCAGGAGATGTAACCGGTTCATAATCGCCAGCGCGATATTGCGCGGACTCAGCCGCTTCGGTAAGCTGGCGACGTTCCTTTTATGTTCCGAGCATCATGGCCTCCCTCAACGATCCGCGATATGGCTTTTGCCGTGACTGTATGGCCGCCCAACGCGCGGAAGGCCGCCGCTGCCACGTTTGCGGCAGCCCGCGCGTGCTGCGTCATCCAGAGCTGTACAGGCTGAGCATCGCCCATGTTGACTGCGATGCTTTTTATGCCGCGGTGGAAAAGCGCGACAATCCCGAGCTTCGCGACAAGCCCGTCATTATCGGCGGAGGCAAACGTGGCGTCGTTTCAACAGCTTGCTATGTTGCGCGCATCCATGGCGTGAAGTCGGCAATGCCAATGTTCAAGGCACTGGAGGCCTGCCCGAACGCGGTCGTTATTCCACCCGATATGGAGAAATACGTCCGCGTCGGCCGAGAGATACGCCAGATGATGCGCGATCTGACACCGATGGTGGAGCCGCTGTCGATCGACGAAGCGTTTCTCGATCTGGCGGGCACAGAACGGCTGCATCACGATCCGCCAGCGCGGGTGATGGCGAAGTTTTCAAACCGCGTGGAGCGGGAAATCGGGCTCTCTGTCTCCGTCGGCCTCTCCTACTGCAAGTTCCTCGCAAAGATCGCTTCCGACTTCGACAAGCCGCGCGGGTTCTCGATTATCGGCGAGGCCGAAGCGAAGGACTTTCTTGCCGACAAGCCGGTGACAATGATCTGGGGCGTCGGCAAGGCTTTCGCCGCGACGCTGGAGAAGGATGGCATCCGCATGATCGGCCAGTTGCAGACCATGGAGCTCGGCCCGCTCATGGCGGCATACGGCACGATGGGCCAACGGCTTTACCGGCTTTCGCGAGGCCTCGACACGCGGCGCGTCGAGCCGAATGGCGAGAGCAAAAGCGTGTCGGCGGAAACGACCTTCAACGAAGACATCGGGTCCAGGGACGAACTTGTGGCGATCCTGCGCTCGCTATCCGAAAAGGTCTCGCGCCGTTTGAAAGCGGCCGACATTGCGGGTCGCACGGTCGTGCTCAAGCTCAAGACACGCGACTTCAAGTTGCGCACCCGCAATCGCCAGCTCGCTGATCCGACGCAGCTTGCCGATCGCATCTTTCGCACCGGCTGCTCGCTCCTTGAAAAAGAAATCGATGGTACGAGATTTCGCCTAATCGGCATAGGCGTGAGCGATCTCAGCGATGACGGACGAGCCGACCCGAAGGATCTGGTCGACGTGCAAGCTACGAAGCGCGCCGTGGCCGAGAGCGCCATCGACAAACTACGGGGCAAGTTCGGCAACAATGCCGTCGAAACCGGCTATACGTTCGGCAAGATCAGGACACCGCCCAAGGCTTCGCCCGAGGAACTGGAGTGAGCGACCCTACCCCATCTCGACTTCGACGATGCCCGGAATGGCCTTCATGGCGCTCGCAACCTGCGGTCCGACCCGGTAGCGATTGGGAAGCTCGATCTCGACTTCAGTCGCGCCGTTTTCCTTGATCAGTACGAGACTGACGACCTGGCCGTCATTCTGCGGCGCAAGATAAGGCGCAATCGAGGTCAGCGGCGCGCTGGAGCGCATGTAAAGCCGCAACGCCTTCTGCATGCGCGTTGCCTCATCTTCCAGCGACTGCGCGGTCTGGATGCGCAGGCTGATCCCTTCCGGACGGTCCTCCGCACCGACAGTCACCACGACCGACTTGCCGGGCTCGAGCAAATCTCGATATTGCGACAGCGCTTCGGAAAAGAGCACGGCTTCAAACTGGCCGGAGGAATCCGAGAACTGGATGATTGCCATCTTGTTGCCGGTCTTCGTCTTGCGCTCCTGCTTGGCAGTGATCGTGCCCGCCAGCCGCCCCGCATTGGCGCCGCGCTTGACCGCCGCCTGAAACTCGAGCCAGGTCTGCACGCGCAGCTTTTCGAGGATAGGCCTGTATTCGTCGAGGGGGTGGGCAGAAAGGTAGAACCCTGCCGCCTCGTATTCGCGCCGCAGTTTTTCCGCCGAAAGCCAGGGCGCTGCCGCAGGCAGTTGCAGCGTTTGCGCGCCCGAGGCCATGCCGCCGAAAATATCCGCCTGCCCGCTCAGGCTGTCTTCCTGGGTGCGCTGCGCATGGCCGATGATGCGGTCGAGCCCGGCAATCATGGCGGGGCGCTCGCGACCGAAACAATCGAAGGCGCCGGCATTGATGAGACTTTCGAATACGCGCCGGTTGACGACGCGCGGGTCGATGCGCTCGCAGAAATCCTCGAGGCTGGCATAGGGCGTCGCGCCACGTTTTTCGACGATATGGTCGACGGCCGCCTCGCCGACGCCCTTTATGGCCGCGAGCGAATAATAGATCCGGTTCTCGCCGACTTCGAACAGGCGATAGGATGTGTTGACCGAGGGCGTCACCACTTCGATACCCAGCCGAACAGCTTCTCGCCGGAAGTCATTGAGCTTGTCGGTATTCGACATGTCGTAGGTCATCGACGCGGCGAGGAATTCGACCGGATAATGCGCCTTCATATAGGCGGTCTGGAACGACACGATCGCATAGGCCGCCGCATGCGACTTGTTGAAGCCGTAATCGGCAAATTTCGCAAGAAGATCGAAGATAAAATTGGCCTGCGGCTTGGTCACGCCGCGCTCGACCGCGCCATCGACGAAGCGCACGCGCTGCATGTCCATTTCAGCGCGAATCTTCTTGCCCATGGCGCGGCGCAAAGAATCGGCTTCGCTCAGCGAATAGCCGGACAGTTCCTGCGCGATCTGCATCACCTGTTCCTGGTAGATGATGACGCCTTGCGTTTCCTTGACGAGATGGTCGATCTTTGGATGGATCGACGCCATCTCCTCGTCGCCGTTCTTGCGGGCGTTATAGGTCGGGATATTCTCCATCGGGCCCGGGCGATAGAGCGCGACGAGCGCGATGATATCTTCGATCCGGTCCGGCCGCATACCGATCAGCGCCTTGCGCATGCCGGTACTTTCCACCTGGAACACGCCAACCGTCTCGCCGCGCGAGAGCATCTCGTAGGTCAGTTTGTCATCGAGCGGCAGATTGGAAAGGTCGACCGCGATCCCGCGCCGCTTGACGAGGTTGACCGCTGTTTGCAGCACGGTCAGGGTCTTAAGGCCGAGGAAGTCGAACTTCACCAGTCCAGCTTCTTCCACCATCTTCATGTTGAACTGGGTGACCGGCATGTCCGAACGCGGATCGCGGTACATCGGCACGAGTTCGGACAGCGGCCGGTCGCCGATGACGATGCCGGCTGCGTGAGTAGAGGCGTGGCGATAAAGGCCTTCAAGCTTGAGCGAAATATCGAGCAGCCGCTCGACCACTGGCTCCTTGTCGCGCTCCTCGCGAAGACGCGGCTCATCCTCGATGGCTTTCGACAGCGTAACCGGATTGGCGGGATTGGCCGGAACCATCTTGGTCAGGCGGTCAACCTGGCCATAGGGCATTTCGAGAACGCGCCCGACATCGCGCAGGACGGCGCGGGCCTGCAGGGTGCCGAACGTGATAATCTGCGCCACCTGATCACGGCCATACTTGCCCTGGACATAGCGGATGACTTCATCGCGCCTCTCCTGGCAGAAATCGATGTCAAAGTCCGGCATTGATACACGATCGGGATTGAGAAAGCGCTCGAACAGCAGCGAGAAGCGCAACGGATCGACGTCGGTGATCGTCAGCGCATAGGCGACGAGCGAACCTGCACCCGAGCCGCGACCTGGCCCGACCGGAATGTCGTGGGCCTTTGCCCATTTAATGAAGTCAGAAACGATGAGAAAGTAGCCCGGATATTTCATCCGGGTGATGATCGAAATCTCGTGTTCAAGCCGTTCTGCATATTGCTGTGGCGTATGGCCGTCAGCCAGGCCCTGTTGCTGGATACGCTGGGCAAGCCCCTCCCGCGCCTGCCGGGCGAGTTCATCGGCCTCCGCCTGGAGCGCCGCATCGGGATCATCGCTTTCGCCGGTAAAGCGCGGCAGGATCGGCGCGCGTTTCTCTGGATAATAGGAGCAACGCTGCGCTATCTCGACGCTGCTTTCGATTGCCTCCGGCAGATCGGCGAAGAGCGCTACCATCTCCGCTTCGCTTTTCAGATAGTGGTCCGACGTGAGGCGGCGCCGGTCGTCGATGGAAAGGAGCGAACCCGAGGCAATGGCAAGCAGCGCATCGTGCGCCTCGTAGTCTTCGCTTTTTGAAAAGAACACATCGTTCGTCGCTACAAGCGGCAATTCCAGCTCATAGGCCAGTTCGACCTGCGCTGCCTCCAGAGCACGATCGTACCCCGCATGTCGCTGTAATTCGACGTAGAGCCTATCCCCGAACTGCGACCGCAACAGGCTCAGGCGCTGGCGGGCCCGGTCACTGCGGTCGTCCTTGATCGCTTTGGCGATCGGCCCCTCCGGTCCACCCGTCAAGGCAATGATGCCGTCGGCTCTGCCGGGAAGCCAGTCCGCCGCGATGTGAATTGGATCGCCAGCAGGTGAATCAAGGTAGGCACGGCTCACGAGGCGAACGAGATTGGCATAGCCCGCCTCGGTGGCAGCGATCAGTACGAGCGGGGCAAGACCAAGCGCCTCGCGCCGATTGGCGCTCCGGCTTTCTTCGGCCTGGTCGTGGAAAGCAATGTCGAGCTGGCAACCGATGATAGGCTGCAATCCTGCTTTCGAACCCTTCTGCGCAAACTCGAGTGCGCCGAAGAGGTTGTTCGTATCGGTGATTGCCAGCGCCGGAAACTTGCTGGCAACCGCAAGATCGATGACCTTGGGAACCTGCAATGCGCCTTCGAGCAGCGAATAGGCGGAGTGAACCCTCAGGTGGACGAATCGCAGCGCCTGCGCATTTGCCTTGCCGCCGCTATTGCCCTGCCCGTCTGCCAATTGTCGTCTCCGGATATTGAACGGAGAACTGATTCACCGCTGCGGCATAGTCGAACAAGCGCCACACGGTGTCCACCCGTATTGGGGTCTTGCCCGACCACAACAGTGGATAGAGCAAGATCGCGCGGGCTGACGCTCTGCCGCGCGATCTCAGCTTTTCAGATAACGCTGACCCACATTGCGAAAGTGGCAATGAAAAGGCTGACAGTAACGAATGACATGACGTCCTGGAAAAGTTCGCTCATCGGTAAAACCCTTCTTCGTTGTCTCTATGTATATGTTTTGTTCTTTTTTTGTTCTGAAGTCAAGCCAGCCAGAGTGCGGGTTGGCGCTATGGTTTGCAAAATCTTAAGAGAAGATGAACGATGTCCGCAGCGAAGCGCATTTGAACAGGATTATTTGACCGCGCGCTTCATTTTGGACGCGACTATCAGGCCCCCGAAAATCCCCGGGGGATCAAAGATCGGTGATCTTGCCGTCCTTCAGGGTCACGCGCCGGTCCATGCGGCGGGCGAGATCGAAATTGTGAGTCGCGATCATCGCCGAAAGCCCGGATTGGCGAACGAGCGCCTCCAGAGCTTCAAACACATAGGACGAGGTAACAGGATCGAGATTGCCGGTGGGCTCGTCAGCCAGGAGCACCAGCGGCGCGTTAGCGACCGCACGTGCAATCGCCACACGCTGCTGCTCGCCGCCCGAAAGTTCGCTCGGCCGATGCGAAGCCCTGGCCCCGACCTTCATGTAATCGAGGAGTTGCTGCGCCCGCTCAGCCGCTATGCCCGGCTTCATGCCACGGATCATCTGCGGCATCATCACGTTTTCAAGTGCGGAAAATTCGGGCAGAAGATGATGAAACTGGTAGACGAAGCCGATATCATTGCGGCGGATTGCCGTACGTTCTTCATCAGAAAGCGTGCCGCATGACCTTCCGGAAAGAATCACATCGCCACTGTCAGGCCGCTCCAGAAGGCCGGCCGTATGAAGCAGTGTCGACTTGCCGGCGCCCGACGGTGCGACAAGCGCCACCATCTCGCCCTTGCCCAGCGCGAAATTTGCGTCGTTGAGGATCACCAATTCGCGGTCGATCTCATTGTACCGACGGCCGACGCCCGTCAGTTGAAGAATGGGACCGGCTGCCATTTATTCGTACCTCAGGGCTTCAACTGGATCGAGCTTGGCTGCGCGCCATGCGGGAAAAAGGGTTGCAAGGAACGATAGAACCAGCGCCATGAGAATGACCGAAAACGTCTCGTTGAAGTCCATCTTGGCCGGAAGCGTGCTGAGAAAATAGAGTTCCGGATTGAACAGGGTGGTTCCGGACAGCCAGGAGAAGAATTCCCGAATCCGCTCGACGTTAAGGCAAACGACCACGCCAAGCACGACGCCTGCGAGCGTGCCGGTCACACCGATGGCGGCGCCGGTCATCAGGAAGATGCGCAGGATCGAATTGCGCGTCGCTCCCATCGTTCTGAGAATGGCGATGTCATGCCCCTTGTCCTTCACCAGCATGATCAGGCCGGAGATGATGTTGAGTGCTGCGACGAGCACGATCAGCGTCAGGATCATGAACATTACGTTGCGCTCGACTTGAAGCGCGGAGAAGAAGGTCTGGTTGCGTTGACGCCAGTCGGTTAGCATGAGCGCCCGCTGCGCAGCATCCTCGACCGGCTTCTTCAGCGCATCGATATTGTCGGGATTGTCGGCGAAGATTTCGAGCGACTGAACTTTGCCTTCCTGGTTGAAATAGAGCTGCGCTTCCTCGAGCGGCATGATGACGATCGAAGCATCATATTCCGACATGCCGATCTCGAAGATGGCGGTGACCGGATAGGATTTGACGCGCGGCGCCATGCCGAGCGGGGTCACGTCGCCATCGGGAGAAATCAATGTGAGACGGTCACCGAGGCCGAGGCCGAGATTCTCGGCCATGCGCGTGCCAATGGCGACCCCGCCTGCCGTATTGAACCCCTCGAAGGTCCCCTGCCGCACATTCGTCGCAACGAGCTTGAGCTTGGCGATATCCTCCTCGCGCAAGCCGCGCACCAGAGCGCCCGTGCCTGCGCCGACAGTGCCCTTGGCAAGCACCTGGCCCTCAACAACGGGTATGGCAAAGGATACGCCGGAGACGCCGTCAACACGCTTGATTACCGCATCGTAATCATCGAGCGGCCGGTCGATCGGCTGCATGATCAGATGGCCGTTGATACCAAGGATGCGGGTCAGCAGTTCGCTGCGAAAACCGTTCATCACGGCCATGACAATGATGAGTGTCGCAACGCCCAGCATTATCCCGGTGAACGAAAACCCGGCAATCACCGAAATGAAGGTTTCCTTGCGCCGCGCCCGAAGATAACGCCAGGCGATCATCCGCTCATAGGCGGAGAACGGCTTGGAACCGGTCATCGCAGTCTGTTCAGTCATGGGGTCCTGCAAGCTTGTTGATCGCCGATTCGACGCTGAGCGTCTCGCGGGCGCCCGTTGCGCGATTCTTGAGTTCGACTTCGCCAGCAGCGACGCCGCGCGGGCCGACGATAATCTGCGTCGGCAGACCGATCAGATCCATGGTCGCAAACTTGGCGCCCGGACGGTCGTCCGTATCGTCAAGCAGCGGATCGAGCCCGGCATTCGTCAGAGCTTCGTAAATCTTGGCAGAAACCGCATCGCAAGCCGCGTCGCCGGGCTTCATGTTGACGATGCCGGCGCCAAACGGCGCTACGGATTTCGGCCAGATGATGCCGTTCTCGTCGTGCGAGGCTTCAATGATGGCAGCGACGACGCGCGAAGGGCCGATCCCATAGGAACCCATCGATACGAGATGATCCTTTCCATCGGGGCCGCTAACCTTGGCGCCCATTGGTTCGGAGTATTTCGTACCGAAGTGGAAGATGTGACCGACCTCGATACCGCGAGCGGCCAGCTGATCCGAAGCTCCGACCTTGGCCCAGGCGGCCTCATCATGCATTTCGTCGGTCGCCGCATAGGGCGTCGTCCAGCGCTTTACGATATCGGCGATTTCGTCGTCATTGTCGAAATTCGTATCGGGACCCGGTACAGGCAGGTCGAGATAAGCCCGATCGCAGAAGACCTGGCTTTCGCCGGTATCGGCAAGGATGATGAATTCGTGGCTGAGTTCACCGCCGATGGGGCCCGTATCGGCACGCATGGGTATGACCTGGATACCGAGGCGCGAGAACGTGCGCAAATAGGCGACGAACATGCGGTTATACGCTGCCTTCGCTGCCTCGAAGTTAAGGTCGAACGAATAGGCGTCCTTCATCAGAAACTCACGCGAGCGCATGACGCCGAAACGCGGACGGCGCTCGTCTCGGAATTTCCACTGGATGTGATAAAGATTGAGCGGCAAGTCCTTGTAAGACTTCACATAGGCGCGGAAGATCTCTGTGATCATTTCCTCATTTGTCGGCCCGTAAAGCATATCGCGTTCGCCGCGATCCTTGATGCGCAGCATCTCGTCGCCGTAGGCGTCATAGCGACCGCTTTCACGCCACAAATCGGCCGATTGAAGGGTCGGCATCAGGAGTTCGATAGCTCCGGACCTGTTCTGCTCCTCGCGGATGATATTGCTTACCTTGTTGAGAATTCTCAAACCCGCAGGCAGCCATGCGTAGATGCCGGCTGACTCCTGTCGAATCAGCCCGGCGCGCAACATGAGCCGGTGGGAGACGATTTCCGCCTCCTTGGGGTTTTCTTTGAGGATGGGCAAAAAGTACCGGGAAAGCCGCATTGAAGATCACCAAATTGAATACAGCCTGAGTGCGTTAAGAATCAGGCAAAACCAAGTGCAAGGTAGCGCATAACTCCATAAATCGTGTTCGATTTTTGGGAGGGAATCGTGCACCCATCAAAATCACGCTGCGTTTCTCGTAGTTCGAAAGAAGACAAGCCAGCAGCAAAGTTTACTTAACTGCTTCGCATCTGATTGGAAACCCGTAAGCAGGCGCGAAGAAGCTACTGATTTATCGAAGATTCATGATCCTGCTGGAAATGTAAGCAAAATGTGATGGCAACGAATATTTTTCGTGACATTTCGCAGGCAGTCCGCTATTTTTTTCGGCATAAGGAGAAAGTAAGAAAAATTCTGCTTTCCTACGCGGTCAAAGTCTTGGGAGGATGTGACCTGTGGCGCGATAACACGCAGCCGCCACGCAAGTGGATCAGGTCGGACGCGATCTTAAAATGCAAGGTGAAAGCCTTGCATTTTTTTTGTCCTTAAGCGCAGATTCAAGTACTTGCTTGCTGTTCTGAAATCGAATTCTAAGCAGCCGCTTTTTGTTGCTGCATTTCGGCTCTGTTAGCCTACCTCTTCGGCCGATTTCAATTTCGAGCTGCCGCTGTTTGCCAGATCGCGCGACGCCCAATCAAAGTTCTTAGCCAGTTTACGTTTATCGATCGTTCCCGGAGATCGGTGCGAGGCAGGATTTTCAGACGCCGTTTCACGCGAAAGGGCCGGCGAATCAATATTCTTTTCCGCGGTAACAATCCTAAAGAAGCGCAAAAGCCGGGCCTCGCGGAACTTTTCGCCGCCGCGCTGGTTGATAGGGCAAACTGGAGACCGTTATGAACTTGCAGACCCTGTTCATTGCAGCGCTTCTGACATTACTCATTCTTGCCGGCCTGCTGGCAGTCTTTCCCCTAAGAGGAAGCAATGAACCCGGAACACCGGCGCCGCACGCGCTGGATCAGACCAACGGCTAATATTCAAAGCCCTCTCACTTCTCTAGTTAGTCTCTCCATCACAATTAAAGGAAATGATCTTGAATAATCGCAATGGCCTTTACCTGATCGTCGGAGCACTTCTCGTTGCCGTCATCGGATTGGGAATCTACATTTATCGCGAAGAGACCAAACCCGCCGTCGAGCTCAAAATCGGCGAAAGTGGCGTTTCGATCCAGCAAAACTGAAGTTAGTGGCGTGAATTTCTATTTTGCCTGCGGGAACCAGACCGGGAAACTGTCTACGCCAAAGCCATATTCCTGGTTCACGACGTAGAAGGCTCCGAATAGCACCGCCGAAATGATCGTCGTCAGAAGAAAGACCCTGCCCATGCGATGCTTGTGCGGGGCGCTGGCTGGCGTGCCCAGCGTCACGTCATCCTCGTCGCCTTGCGTGCGCAGGCCGATCGGCAGCATGGTGAACAATGTCAGCCACCAGAGGATGAAATAGACTGCCATGGCCGTCGCGATAGGCATTATTCTTGCTCCAGTTCGATCAATGTCCCGTTGAAATCCTTCGGGTGGAGGAAGAGAACGGGTTTGCCATGCGCGCCGATCTTGGGCTCTCCATCGCCAAGTATACGGGCGCCCTCACTTTTTAAATGATCGCGGGCGGCAATGATATTGGCCACTTCGTAGCAGACGTGATGCATGCCTCCGGAGGAATTTTTGGCCAGGAAGGCAGCAATCGGTGAATCAGCCCCGAGCGGTTCGAGGAGCTCAATCTTCGTGTTGCCGACATCGATGAAGACCACCGTCACGCCGTGTTCCGGGAGGACCTGCGGCTCGGTGGGCTTGGCGCCCAGCATGTTGCGATAGGTCGCCGACGCTGCTGCCAGATCAGGCACCGCAATGGCGATATGGTTGAGACGGCCCAGCATAAGGATTGTCCTATGGGCGGGTCACGAAGACGGTAACCACCGGCTTCTTGCCCCAGACCTCGTTTGTTGCCGCCCGTACCGCGCGGCGCACTGCTTCGCGAACCATCGCCAGATCCCTGCGCTTTTCACGGGGAATGCTTTGAACGGCGCTTACTGCCGCATCGTAGAGCAAGTCCTCGAGCAGTTCGCCCTCATCGTCGCTTTCCGGCAGCCCCACCGGCACGATCTCCGGATCTTCAATGATGTTGTAGTTGTCGTCGAGCAGCATCGACACGGCAACATGCCCGACATAGGCGAGCTTGCGGCGTTCGACGATACCCACCTCTTCCTCGTCGCCAATGAGCTTGCCATCTTTGACCAACCGGCCGAACGGCGCCTTGTCGATGATCTCGGCCCTGCCCGGCGCGAGCCTCAAGATGTCGCCATTGCGCACCTGCGGCACTTCCGGGATGCCGGCCATGGCAGCGAGTGAACCTTGGGCGACGAGATGCGCGGCCTCGCCATGCACCGGGACGAGAATGCGTGGACGTACCCACTCATACATCCGCCGCAACTCGTTGCGACGGGGATGCCCGGAAACATGCACGAGCTGGTCGTCATCCGAAATGATCTGGATGCCCTGCTCTATCAAAAGGTTCTTGGTCTCGATGATCGGTTTTTCATTGCCGGGGATCGTGCGGGACGAATAGATCACCAGATCGCCGGCCGAAAGCGCGACGCTGCGCATTTCATCGCGGGCTAGCTTGGCCAGCGCTGCGCGCGGTTCGCCCTGGCTGCCGGTAAGGATAATCACCATGTTCTCGCGCGGAATGAAGCCGTAATCGTCTTCCGACAGGAATTCAGAGACATCGTCGAGATATCCAAGCTCACTGGCGACATCGATCATGCGCTTCATTGAACGGCCGAGCACCAATACCTGCCTTCCCGCATCGCGCGCGGCCAAGGCGATCGAGCGGATACGGCCGACATTCGACGAAAAGGTCGTGATGGCGACGCGGCCACGCGCGTTCTCGATAATATTGCGCAGGCTCTCACCCACCTCGCGCTCGGAAGGCGATTCGCCTTCGCGCAGCGCATTCGTCGAATCGCACATCATGGCGAGAACGCCTTCATCGCCGATGGCGCGGAAGCGCGCTTCATTGATCAGCGGCCCCATTGATGGCTCCGGATCCATCTTCCAGTCGCCAGTGTGGATGATCGTGCCGAGCGGTGTCCTGATCGCGAGCGATACCGGCTCGGGGATCGAATGGGTGACCGCCAGCGCCTCGAACTCGAATGGGCCGACATTGAATGTCTCGCCGGCGCGATAGATCGTTACCGGAATGTCCGGCGCGCCGGGCTCCGCATGACGCTTGGCCTCGAGCAGCCCGGCGGTGAAGGGAGTGCCGTAAACCGGAACATTGAGGAGCGGCCACAGATCGAGCAACGCCCCGTAGTGATCTTCATGGGCGTGGGTGATGACGATACCCTTGAGGTTCTGGCGTTCGGCCTGCAGGAACCGGATGTCTGGCAGAATGAGATCGGCGCCGGGAAGTTCGGGGCCGGCAAAGCTGACGCCCATATCGACCACCACCCATTCGCGCTTATGCGCCGGGCCATAGCCATACATGGCCAAGTTCATTCCGATCTCACCGACACCGCCGAGTGGAAGGAAAACAAGCTCAGCTTGATCGGAATTCGCCATCTATACTCCTAATAGCCGAATTCTATTCAGCCCTTGCGGACGCCACCGCACCAAAATGCACATCACCAGCGGCGATCTTTATGCGCTCGCCCTCGCTGTCGCGAATGACGAAACGGCAATCTTCGTCAATGGTTTCGAATATACCACGCAGGACCGCGCCGTCGACTCGCACAGCGACCTCGCTGCCGAGGCCGGCCGCACGTGCCAGCCAGCGCTTGCGAATTTCGGCAAGTCCCCGTCCCTCGTTCCAAACCCAGCTGTTTTCCTGCCAGGCGTCGGACAGCGCCAGAAACAGTGTTTCGGCATTACAATCCGCCCCAAGGCGGGCAAGCGACGTTGCCGGATAAGGCACGTCGTCAGGGTATGCCACGACGTTGACACCGATACCAATGACAATCGCGAAACGATTGGCCTCAAGCTGGGTGGACTCGAGCAGGATACCGGCGAGTTTTGCCCCGCCTGCAAGCAGATCGTTCGGCCATTTCAACTCGACACGCAGCGGTGTGTTGGTAGAACCGTGATTGCCGGCACCGTCGAGGCCAACCGAGAAGGTAGTCGATGGACAGACCGCGTCCAGTGCGTCGGCCAATGCGAGGCCCGCGACAAAACCGAGCGTCGCTGCGGCCTTCAGGTCGAATGCGCCGGTTAGCAGCAGCGAGGCCGCGAGGTTGCCGTGCGATGTCGCCCAGGCCCGCCCGCGCCGTCCGCGCCCGCTTTCCTGCTGCTTGGAAACAATCCAGAGCTTTCCGGGGTCACCCGCAAGTGCCCGCTCCAACGCCACGGCATTGGTTGAACCTATCGTCTCGAAGGCCTCAAGGCGATAGAAGTTCTGCTGGGCCAAGGGCGATAGGGAAAAGCCCATAGTCGTCAGAAGAAGGTTTTCGCTGCGGCTTCCGCATAGGTGCTGACCGGTCCGCCGACAAAGATATAGAACAGAACCAACAGGCCGGAAACGCCGAGAACAAGCCGCAACTCGCCGGCCATGGGCACAAAAGCACCTGCCGGTTCATCGAACCACATGATCTTGATGATGCGCAGATAATAGAATGCACCCACGACCGAGGCGACAATGCCGATGATCGCCAGCGCATAGAGGTTTGCCTGCATCGCGGCAAGGAAGGTGTACCATTTGCCCCAGAAGCCGGCGAGCGGCGGAATGCCTGCGAGCGAGAACATGAGGATCGTCAGGATCGTCGCCATGATCGGATTGGTGCGCGAGAGCCCGGACAAATCGCTGATCTGCTCGACATTGCCGTCCTTGCGTCGCATTGCGAGGATGAAGGCGAAGGTGCCGAGCGTGGTGACGAGATAAATGAGCATGTAGATGGCAACGCCGCGTACGCCGACAACCGTCCCGGCGGCGAGACCAACGAGCGCGTACCCCATGTGACTGATCGACGAATAGGCCATCAGCCGCTTAATGTTACGCTGGCCGATGGCCGCAAACGCACCAAGCACCATCGAAGCTATGGCTATGAAAACGACCACCTGTTGCCAATCGTGGGTGATCGGCTGGAAGGTTTCGCTGACGACGCGGGTCAGAAGTGCCATCGCCGCCATCTTCGGCGCCGAGGCGAAGAAAGCTGTCACCGGTGTCGGTGCGCCTTCGTAAACGTCAGGGGTCCACATATGGAAGGGGACGGCCGAGATCTTGAAGGCAAGGCCGGCCAGGATGAAAACGAGGCCAAAGACGACGCCGAGCTGGCGTTCGCCGCCGCTGAGTGCCTGCGCGATCGCTTCAAAGCCGGTATGTCCGGTAAAGCCATAGACCAGCGAAATGCCGTAGAGAAGCATGCCGGACGACAAAGCGCCGAGCACGAAATATTTGAGACCAGCTTCGGTCGAACGGACGTTGTCGCGATTGATGGCGGCGACGACGTAGAGCGCGAGGGACTGGAGTTCGAGGCCAAGATAGAGCGAGAGCGTATCATTGGCCGAAATCATTAGCAGCATGCCGAGCGTCGCCAAAAGGACGAGGATCGGGAACTCGAACTTGTCGAACTTCTGCTCCTTGGCAAAGCCCGCCGACATCACCAGCGTCACCACTGAACCGACAAGCGTCAACACCTTCATGAAGCGTGAGAAAGGATCGCTGACAAAGGCGCGTCCGAAAACATGGCCGTCCTGCGGGAATATGACGACAAGCGCGAGTGCGGCGAGAAGCAGTGCAACGGCAAGGCCGCCAACCAGCCCGTTTGCCCGCTCGCCGGAAAACGCGCCGATCATCAACAGCACGAGCGCGCCGCCCGCGATGAGCAGTTCAGGAGCCATAAGCGTCAAGTTGGCAATCATGTCGGTTAGGCCTCTTCCTGCTATTTCAGCGCCAGTGTGGCGGCCGAGGACAGCGCATTATTGTATTGATTGATGATGGCGTGCACGGAGCTTGCCGTCGCATCGAAGATCGGCATGGGGTAGACGCCATAGAAGATCGTCAGAATGACCAGCGGATAGACCACGGCTTTCTCACGCGTCGTCATGTCGAGCAGCGATTTCAGGCTGTCCTTGTCGAGCACGCCGAAGATGACGCGGCGATAAAGCCAGAGCGCGTAGGCCGCAGAGAAAATAACACCGCTTGCCGCGAACATCGCCACCCACGTGTTGACGCGGAAGACACCGAGAAGCGTCAGAAATTCGCCCACGAACCCGGACGTACCCGGCAGGCCGACATTCGCCATGGTGAAGATCATGAAGACGACGGCATATTTCGGCATGTTGTTGACGAGGCCGCCATAGGCCGCGATCTCGCGGGTATGTGTGCGGTCATAGATGATGCCGACGCAAAGGAACAGCGCGCTCGACACGAGGCCGTGCGACAGCATCTGGAACAATGCTCCCTGGATGCCCTGCTCGTTGGCGGCAAAAATGCCCATGGTCACATAGCCCATATGCGCGACCGAGGAATAGGCAATGAGCTTCTTCACGTCTTCCTGCATCAAGGCAACGAGCGACGTGTAGATAATGGCGACTACCGAGAGCGTATAGATCAGCGGCGCGAAATCGGCGGAGGCGAGCGGGAACATCGGCAGCGAGAAGCGGATGAAACCGTAGCCGCCGAGCTTCAACAGAATGCCGGCAAGGATCGCCGAAGCCGCGGTCGGCGCTTCGACGTGCGCATCGGGAAGCCAGGTATGGACCGGCCACATCGGCATCTTGACGGCGAAGGAGGCAAAGAATGCCAGCCACAGCCAGGTCTGCATGGATGCCGGGAACTTGTAGGCGAGCAGCGTCGGAATATCCGTGGTGCCGGCCTGCCAGTACATCGCCATGATGGCAAGCAACATCAGCACCGAGCCGAGCAGCGTATAAAGGAAGAACTTGAAGCTTGCATAAACGCGCCGCTTGCCCCCCCAAACGCCGATGATGATGAACATTGGCACGAGAACGGCTTCGAAGAACACGTAGAAAAGCACGATATCAAGCGCACAGAAGACGCCGATCATCAGCGTTTCCAGCACGAGGAATGCGATCATGTATTCCTTGACGCGGTTCTGGATGGCATCCCAGCTTGCAAGGATGCAAAGCGGCATCAGGAACGTCGTCAGGATGACGAACAGCATGGAAATGCCGTCGACGCCCATATGGTACGAGATTCCCGAGTCGAGCCACGCCGTCTTTTCGACGAACTGAAAGCCCGACTGGCTATTGTCGAAATAGTACCAGATCGGCAGCGACAGCAGGAACGTGATGATCGTCGTCCACAGCGTCACATTGCGGATGTTCGTCCGCGCTGAGTCGCTGTCATCACGGATGAACAGGATGAGCAGAACACCGACCAACGGCAGAAAGGTAACGGTCGAGAGAATTGGCCAGTCGGTCATTAGAAGTTGCTCCCGAGCATCATCCAGGTGACGAGTGCGGCGACCCCAATGAGCATCGCGAACGCATAGTGATAAAGGTAACCCGTCTGCAGCCGCACGACGCGATTGGTCACGTCAACGACGCGTGCCGAAATTCCATCGGGGCCATGGCCATCGATCAGCCAGCCGTCGCCCTGCTTCCATAGGAACCGGCCTAGGGCTTTCGCCGGGCGCACGAAGAGGAAGTCGTAGAGCTCGTCGAAATACCACTTGTTGAGCAGGAACTGATAAAGGCCAGGATGCTGGGCAGCGAGGCGCTTGGGTGTTTCCGGCGAGCGGATATAGAACTGCCACGAGATCAGGAACCCAACGACCATCGCGATGAATGGCGACAGCTGCACGATGAACGGCACGTGGTGGTGTTCCTCGAGAATCTCATTGCCCGGAGCCGTGTACAGCGCGCCTTTCCAGAACTCGGCATACTCGTGGCCGAAGAAGTACTCGTGGAACATCACGCCGGCAAAGAGTGCGCCTGCCGCGAGAATGAAGAGCGGCACCAGCATCACATAGGGCGATTCATGCACGTGATGCATGACATCGTGGCTGGCGCGCGGCTTGCCATGGAAAGTCATGAAAATCAGGCGCCACGAATAGAAGCTGGTGAAGACAGCGGCGATGACAAGAAGAATGTAGGCGTAGTTCGCCACCGGATTGTGCGAGGCGAAGGCCGACTCGATGATCATGTCCTTCGAGAAGAAGCCGGCCGTGCCGATCAGCGTGCCCGGAATGCCGAGACCGGTCAGTGCAACAGTGCCGATGATCATCATCCAGTACGTTGTCGGGATGAGCTTGCGCAGTCCGCCCATGTGGCGCATGTCCTGCTCGTTCGAAACGGCATGGATGACCGAGCCCGCGCCGAGGAACAGCAGCGCCTTGAAGAAGGCGTGCGTGAAGAGGTGGAATATGCCTGCGCCATAGGCGCCGACACCGAGCGCCACGAACATGTAACCGAGCTGCGAACAGGTCGAATAGGCGATCACGCGCTTGATGTCGTTCTGAACGAGGCCAACCGTGGCCGCGAAGAACGCGGTCGTTGCGCCGATGAAAGTGACGAACATCAGCGCCGTGTGCGAAAGTTCAAAGATTGGCGACAGGCGCGCGACCATGAAAACGCCGGCGGTGACCATCGTTGCGGCATGGATGAGCGCTGAAACCGGGGTCGGGCCCTCCATGGCATCCGGCAACCAGGTGTGCAGCAGGAACTGCGCCGACTTGCCCATTGCACCCATGAACAACAGGAGCGCGGCAATCGTGATTGCGCCTTGCTTATCAAGCGTATAGCCGAGGAAGTTGAGAACGATCTGGCTACCGTCAGTTGCGGCGCCTTCTGCCGGCAGATATTGCGCGGCAGATGCGAACAGCGTGTCGAACTGGACGGTATCGAACAGAACGAACAAGGAGAAGATACCGAGAAGGAAACCGAAGTCGCCGACGCGGTTGACGATGAAGGCCTTCATGGCGGCGGCGTTGGCGGATGGCTTCTTGTACCAGAACCCGATCAGCAGGTACGAGGCAAGACCGACGCCTTCCCAACCGAAGAACATCTGAACGAGATTGTCGCCCGTCACCAGCATCAGCATGGCAAAGGTGAAGAGCGAGAGATAGGCGAAGAAGCGCGGGCGATCGGGGTCATGGTGCATGTAGCCGATCGAATAGGTATGAACCAGCGCCGAGACCGTATTGACGACGACGAGCATGACCGCCGTCAGCGTGTCGATGCGCAGCGACCAGTCGAAGCTCAGCGAACCGGACTCGACCCAATGCGCCACGGGAATCTTGAACGCCTCGGTATGCCCAAGGGCGACCGAGCCGAATGCGATCCACGAAAGGATGGCACAGACGATCAGAAAGCCGGTCGTGACATATTCGCTCGCCTTCGCGCCGATAGCGGAGCCGAAGAGCCCGGCGATCAGGAAGCCGAGCAGCGGAAGGAAGACAATCGCCAGATACAGCATGCCCCCGTCAACCTTTCATCATGTTGACGTCTTCTACGTCAATCGATCCACGATTGCGGTAGAACACGACGAGAATAGCAAGACCGATGGCTGCCTCGGCGGCGGCGACGGTCAGGACAAACAGCGCAAAGACCTGGCCGACCAGATCGTGCAGAGCGGCGGAAAACGCCACGAAATTCAGATTGACCGCAAGCAGGATCAATTCGACCGACATCAGGATGACGATAATGTTCTTCTTGTTGAGGAAGATGCCGAAGATCCCGAGCGTGAACAGCAGGGCAGAGACAGTCAGATAATGTGCGATACCAATTTCCATCATGACGCTCCTGTCAGATACCCTTGCCGGTTTCGACCTGCTTGACCTCGATGGCCGTTGCAGGCGTGCGAGCCACCTGCTGCGCGATGTTCTGCCGCTTGATGTTCGGCTTGTGCCGCAGCGTCAGAACAATGGCGCCGATCATCGCAACCAGAAGCACCAGCCCGGCAATCTGGAAGAAATAAATGTAGTCCGTATAAAGGATGTCGCCGAGCGCCGCGGTGTTGGTGCGGGTCGCAAGATCCGGCGTCGGCTGGACCGGCGATGCGGTCAGGGTCGGCGCGAAAATCGAACCGCCCAGAACGATGATCAGCTCAGCGGCCAGGATGAGCCCAACCAGTGCGCCGATCGGCGCATATTGCAGCGCTCCGCTCTTCAGTTCGGCAAAGTCCACGTCCAGCATCATGACGACAAAAAGGAAGAGCACCGCCACAGCGCCGACATAAACGACGAGAAGGATCATCGCCAGGAATTCGGCGCCGGTCAGCAGGAAGAGACCGGCCGCGTTGAAGAAGGCGAGGATCAGGAACAGCACGGAATGCACGGGATTGCGTGCAGCAATAACCATGAAACCACTGGCTACAGTGATGAAGGCGAAGAGATAGAAAAACGCCGCCGCGATACCTGTCAGCATGGGTTCCCCCGATTTCCATTCCGGCAGGTCGTCCTGCCATTAAACCCGGCAGATAAGACTGCCAATTCAAACGGATCGTTTGCCGTTCCGGCCAAATGATCTTTCAATTTTTCAAGCCTCTTAGCGCATGTTCCCTGCCGGTTGAAGATCAACGGCCAAGACACATGCGCGCAGTTCATATTCAGCGATAGGGCGCATCCATCGCGATGTTGCGCGCCAGTTCCCGCTCCCAACGATCGCCGTTGGCAAGCAGACGTTCCTTGTCGTAGTAGAGTTCTTCGCGTGTTTCCGTGGCGAACTCGAAATTCGGCCCCTCAACGATCGCGTCGACCGGACATGCTTCCTGGCAGAAGCCGCAATAGATGCACTTCACCATGTCGATATCATAACGAACCGTGCGACGCGTGCCGTCGTTGCGGCGCGGACCAGCCTCGATCGTGATTGCCTGTGCCGGGCAGATCGCCTCGCACAGCTTGCAGGCAATGCAGCGTTCTTCGCCGTTAGGATAACGGCGCAGCGCATGTTCACCACGAAAGCGCGGGCTAACCGGTCCCTTTTCGTACGGATAGTTTAGCGTCGCCTTGGGCGCAAAAAACTGCCGCATCGACAGGAAGAATGCCCCGACGAATTCCAGAAGCAGGAGCGATTTAGCAGCTTGTGCCAGTTGTGCCATGCTCGTTCTCCTTAAGGCGTCAGGCCGGTGATTTTGAGGAAGGCCGCGGTGGCGACGACCATGAAGATCGAGATCGGCAGGAATACCTTCCAGCCAAGGCGCATCAACTGGTCATAGCGGTAGCGCGGAACGAAAGCCTTCACCATGGCGAACATGAAAAAGCAAAGGAACAGCTTCAGCAGAAACCAGATGACGCCAGGCACCCAGTTCAGGAACCACACATCGACGGGTGGCAGCCAGCCGCCGAGGAAGAGGATCGTCGTCAGCGCGCACATCAGGGTGATGGCGACATATTCGCCGAGGAAGAACAGCAGAAACGCCGTGGACGAATATTCGATCATGTGGCCGGCGACGAGTTCCGATTCGGCTTCCACCAGATCGAAGGGTGGACGGTTGGTCTCCGCCAGTGCCGAAATGAAGAAGATGATGAACATCGGGAACAGGCCGAGCCAATGCCAGTCGAGGAACGTATTCGGCAGACCGATCATCGTGCCGAGGCCGGTCGTCTGCGACATGACAATGTCGGTCAGGTTGAGCGAACCCACGCAAAGGAGGACGGTGACGATCACGAAGCCGATCGACACTTCGTAGGAGACCATCTGCGCGGCCGAGCGCAGCGCGCCGAGAAACGGATATTTCGAGTTGGATGCCCAGCCCGCCATGATGACGCCGTAGACTTCAAGCGACGAAATGGCGAGGACGTAAAGGATGCCGACATTGACGTTGGCGACCGCCCAGCCCTCATTGACCGGAATGACAGCCCAGGCCGCCATGGCAAGGACGGACGATACCAGCGGCGCCAGCAGGAAAATGCCCTTGTTGGCGCCGGAGGGGATGATCGGTTCCTTGACGACGAACTTCAAAAGGTCGGCGAAGGACTGCAGCAAACCAAACGGTCCGACCACGTTGGGGCCGCGCCGCAACTGCACGGCCGCCCAGACCTTGCGATCCGCCAGAAGCAGGTAGGCGATAATCAGCAGCATCACGACCAGCAAAAGCAGTGATTTGCCGAGGATAATCAGCAGCGGCAGGATGTAGGTTGCGAAAATCTCTTCCATATCAGTCTCTTTCCCGCCTACTCGGCCGCCTGCTTGAAGCCGCCCTTGGCAAGCGCCGAGCACTCGGCCATGACGGCAGAGGCGCGTGCGATCGGGTTGGTCAAGTAGAAATCCTTGACCGGCGAGATGAAGGCCGTCTTCTCGACTGCGCCGATTGCACTCGCCAGCTTCTCGACATCGGCAGGATTGCCGGCTTCGATCGAGTCGACCGAAGCGAGATGCGGATACTCCGCATAGAGGCCGGAGCGCAAGGCCGCGAGCGAGTCGAACGGCAATTTCTTGCCGAGTGTGTCGGATAGAGCGCGCAGGATTGCCCAGTCTTCCTTGGCGTTGCCAGGAGCAAAGCCGGCGCGGTTCGTCATTTGCACGCGGCCCTCGGTGTTCACATAGGTGCCCGACTTTTCGGTATAGGTCGCGCCGGGCAGGATCACATCGGCATTGTGCGCGCCCTGATCACCATGCGTGCCGATGTACACCGTGAATGCCTTGTCCTTGCCGGACCAGTCGAGTTCGTCGGCGCCGAGCAGGAACAGAACATCCATCGCGCCCTGCATCTCGGCTACCGTCTTGCCGCCCTCACCCGGCACGAAGCCGATGTCGAGCGCGCCGACACGGCTCGCAGCGGTATGCACCACGCCAAATCCGTTCCAGTCGTCCCGTAGGGCTCCGGCTTCAGCGGCGATCTTTGCCGCAAGTCCCAATACCGACTGGCCGTCCGCGCGCGACAGAGCGCCCTGCCCGACGATGATCATCGGGTTCTTGGCTGTCTTCAGAACCGACAGGAAATTCATCGATCCAGCCGCAAGATCGGCAAGCGTCTCGGCACCGGCGCCAAGGTATTCGTACTTGTAGCGCAGGTCGGCCTGTTCACCGATCAGGCCGATCGGCGTTCCAGCGGCACGCCAACGCTTGCGGATACGAGCGTTGAGCAGCGATGCCTCGAAACGCGGATTTGATCCGACAATGAGGATCGCATCAGCCTGCTCGATCCCGTCGATCGTCGGATTGAAAATGTATGAAGCGCGGCCGCCCGCCGTAGCAAGCGCCGAGCCGTCCTGACGTGCGTCGATATTGGCCGAACCAAGCGACGCCATCAGCGCCTTCAACGCGTACATCTCCTCGACACTGGCGAGATCGCCGGCAATGGCGCCGATCTTGCTGCCGTCGGTCTTGGCAACGGCGACCCTGATCGCGTCGAAGGCCTCCGGCCAGGTCGCGGCAACGAGACGGCCGTCCTTACGGATATAGGGACGGTCGAGGCGCTGCGTGCGCAGGCCATCCCAGATAAAGCGCGTCTTGTCGGAAATCCATTCCTCGTTCACCTGCTCGTTGACGCGCGGCAGGATGCGCATCACCTCGCGGCCACGGGTATCGACGCGGATCGCCGAGCCGACTGCATCCATCACATCGATGGATTCCGTCTTGTTCAACTCCCAGGGACGAGCCTGGAAGGCATAGGGCTTCGAGGTCAGCGCACCGACCGGGCAAAGATCGATGACGTTGCCCTGGAGTTCGGAGGTCATCGCCCGTTCGAGATAGGTGGTGATCTCGGCATCTTCACCGCGGCCGATCAGGCCGAGTTCGGAAATGCCGGCAACTTCCGTCGTAAAGCGGACGCAGCGGGTGCAATGGATGCAGCGCGTCATGATCGTCTTGACGAGAGGACCGATATATTTGTCCTCGACGGCGCGCTTGTTCTCGCGATAACGCGAGGAATCAACGCCAAAGGCCATAGCCTGGTCCTGCAGATCGCATTCGCCACCCTGATCGCAGATCGGGCAATCGAGCGGATGATTGATGAGCAGGAATTCCATCACGCCTTCGCGGGCCTTCTTGACCATCGGCGTATTGGTGAAGATTTCCGGGGTCTCGCCATTCGGACCGGGGCGCAGATCGCGCACGCCCATGGCGCAGGAGGCTGCCGGCTTCGGCGGTCCGCCCTTCACTTCGATCAGGCACATGCGGCAATTGCCGGCAATCGACAAACGCTCGTGGAAGCAGAAGCGCGGAACCTCGGCACCCGCCGTTTCCGCAGCCTGCAGAAGCGTATAGTGATCCGGTACCTCTATTTCCTTACCGTCGACTTTGATCTTTGCCATCGTCCGTCCAACCTCGCGGAACATACCGCATTCCAGTCCGGCATTTCCGCAGTTGCCGAAATGCCCTTAATTCTCAACGTGCCGGGTAACAACCGGCGCGCACCTTGTTCAGGGTTTCCCCATCAATCGATTTGCCTGGCCAACCCAATCGTCGCGCACAATGCGCCCCCCCAACTTGAGTTCGTCATCGACCTTCGCGATCTCGTCCGCCGTCCATCCGGCGATCTGCGCATAGGTGCTTATTCCCATGCCGTTCAAGACCTGCTCAAGCTTCGGCCCTATGCCCGCGATCCGCTTCAGATCGTCGGCCTCAGTCGTCACGGCCGGAGCCAATGTTACGGCAATTGCCGTTTCAACTGGAACAACCTGCGGCTCTACGGGTGCCTGAAGCCGCTTCGCGGATGCCGTGGCAGTCTTGCCGCGAATGATCATCTTGAGATCATCGACGTCCGCTGCAACGCGCGGAGCACCGGCTTCCGCCGTCTTCGAGTTCAGATCAAACGCCCCGGCAAAAGCACCGGCCCAGAAACCCCACATCTGGCTGGCAATGCCAAGACCGATTGCGGATGCGGCGGCGGCCGCGCCCAGCGACGGCGTCAACAGGTTAACTGCCGCAACCGTGTGGTTCGGCATCAAGGCTGTCCATGTGTCGATGCGATGTTTTGCGTTGTCTGCCATCGGCTTTTCCACCTATTCCGCCGCTTCGAGCACAGGGCTCGGCGAGGCATTGCGGGAAAACTCGTCGATGCGGCGCTCAATTTCAGGGCGGAAACTGCGGATGAGGCCCTGAACCGGCCATGCCGCGGCATCGCCAAGCGCACAGATCGTATGACCCTCGATCTGCTTGGTGACGTCGAGCAGCATCTCGATCTCGCGCTTCTGCGCGTTGCCGGTAACCATGCGCTCCATCACCCGCCACATCCAGCCTGTGCCTTCGCGGCAAGGCGTGCACTGGCCGCAGCTTTCGTGCTTGAAGAAGTAGGAAATACGGGCGATGGCGCGAACAATGTCGGTGGACCTGTCCATGACGATCGCGGCAGCGGTGCCGAACGACGACTTGACTGCACGCAGCCCGTCGAAGTCCATCGGGCAATCGATAATGTCCGCTGCCGGAACCACCGGGCAGGAAGCACCGCCGGGAATGACCGCCAGAAGATTGTCCCAGCCGCCACGGATACCACCGCCATGCTTGTCGACGAGCTCGCGGAAGGTAATGCCCATGGCTTCTTCGACGGTGCATGGCTTGTTCACGTGACCGGAAAGCATGAAGAGCTTGGTGCCGACATTGTTCGGCCGGCCGATACCGGAGAACCACGCCGCGCCGCGACGCAGGATCGTCGGCGCAACAGCGATCGATTCGACATTGTTGACGGTGGTCGGGCAGCCATAAAGGCCCATATTCGCCGGGAATGGCGGTTTCAGCCGCGGCTGGCCCTTCTTGCCTTCGAGGCTCTCGAGAAGCGCTGTTTCCTCGCCGCAAATATAGGCGCCAGCGCCATGATGGACGAAGATATCGTAGTCCCAGCCATTCTTGTTGTTCTTGCCAAGAAGACCGGCGTCGTAGCATTCATCGATTGCCGCCTGCAGCGCCTCGCGCTCGCGGATATATTCGCCGCGCACATAGATGTAGCAGGTGTTGGCACCCATGGCGAAACCGGCAATCAGGCAGCCTTCGATCAGCGTATGCGGATCGTGCCGCATGATATCGCGGTCCTTGCAGGTACCGGGCTCGGACTCGTCGGCATTAACGACGAGGTAATGCGGACGTCCGTCGCTTTCCTTGGGCATGAACGACCATTTCAACCCTGTCGGAAAGCCCGCGCCACCACGACCACGAAGGCCGGATGCCTTCATTTCGTTGATGATCCAGTCGCGACCCTTTTCGAGGATCTGCTTGGTGCCGTCCCAATTGCCACGGCTCATCGCGCCCTTCAAGGACTTGTCCTTGTGGCCGTAAATATTGGTGAAGATGCGGTCTTTGTCAGCGAGCATTTCGCACCTGTCCTACTCTCTTCGTCCATTCCAGGCGGGCGCTCAAGGCAGCCGCCAAATTGATCATCTCGGCTTCTTGCCGAAAACCTTGATGTATTCCGCTTCGCCGCCCTTGGCCAAAGCCTTGGCTTGCTTGACCCATTCGTCGCGCTCGATGCGGCCATTGAAATTCAGGTAGTTGTCGACCCACTCCCGCTCGGCCTTCTTCCAGGCAGCAACCTGGGCGAAGGTGAAAATGCCAAGCTCATGCAAGATATCTTCAATCTTCGGTCCGACGCCTGCAATCAGCTTCAGATCGTCTATGACGGCCGGTCTTTCGATTGCGGCCGGGCGGCTCTTGTCTTCCAGCGAAACAGGCTTTGCGGCGATATCTACGCGCTGGACGTCAGGCTTCTCACCGAGCGAACCTTCCGCGATCGGAGGGTTCTTGATGGTACGTGCAGCAACAGGCTTTGCTGCCGGCTTCGACGTCGCATCCTCGGCCGCCTTCGTGGCCTTCACCCTTGATGGCGACCTGATCGCGGCATTGGTCGTTTCGTCATGCGTAACGGGCTTTGCCGCGTTCGACGGCGGTATGGATGCGCTATCCGGGGTAGCCTGTCCTGAGCTCTTCGGCGTGGCGATGCCATTTCCATCGGTCAGCGATGTGAGGCCGCCTTCGGGTGCCGAGAAGATGCGGTCAATCTGCGGTCCTACCGGGACCGAGGCACCGTTTCCGGCCTCGAAGGCGTCGATGATTTCCTCAAGGCGTTCCGGCGTCAGATCCTCATAGGTGTCCTTGAACACCATGACCATCGGAGCATTGACGCACGCGCCAAGGCACTCGACCTCTTCCCACGACAGCGTGCCGGCTTCGTTGGTGTGGAACTGTTCGTGGTGAATCTTGTGCTGGCAGACGCGTTTGAGCTCGTCCGCTCCCCGCAGCATGCATGGCGTCGTGCCGCATACCTGAATGTGCGCCCGCGTTCCGACCGGCTTCAACTGGAACTGCGTATAGAAGGTGGCGACTTCGAGCACACGGATCAGCGGCATGTCGAGCATGCCGGCGACATGTTCGATCGCTGCCTTCGTGACCCAGCCATCCTGCTCCTGCGCGCGCATCAGCAAGGGGATAACAGCCGACTGCTCACGCCCCTTCGGATATTTAGAAATCGCTTTCTCGGCCCAGGCACTGTTTTCGCGATTGAACGCGAATGCCGCTGGCTGGATATTATCTTCTGCAAGACGACGGACGGACATTAACGATCAACCTCACCAAATACGATATCGAGCGAGCCGAGCACCGCCGATACGTCGGCGAGCATATGGCCACGGCACATGAAGTCCATGGCCTGGAGATGGGCAAAGCCTGGTGCGCGCAATTTCACGCGGTACGGCTTGTTGGACCCGTCCGAGACGAGGAAAACGCCGAACTCGCCCTTGGGCGCTTCCACGGCTGCATAAACCTCCCCGGCGGGGACGTGATAGCCTTCCGTGTAGAGCTTGAAGTGATGGATCAGCGCTTCCATCGAGCGCTTCATCTCGCCGCGCTTCGGCGGTACGATCTTGGCCGAGGTGTTCGATACCGGACCAACACGCTCCTTGCCGAGTAAAAGGTCGACGCACTGGCGCATGATCCGCACAGACTGGCGCATCTCCTCCATGCGGATCAGATAACGATCATAGCAATCGCCATTCTTGCCGATGGGAATATCGAATTCCATCTCGGAGTAACATTCATAGGGCTGCGACTTGCGCAGATCCCATGCGGCGCCCGAGCCGCGGACCATGACACCGGAGAAACCCCATGCCCACGCATCCTCGAGCGTAACGACGCCGATATCGACATTGCGCTGCTTGAAAATGCGGTTTGGCGTGATCAGATCGTCGAGGTTCTTTACTGTCTGAAGGAACGGATCGCACCATTTGCCGATATCTTCGACGAGTTTATCCGGGATGTCCTGATGAACACCACCTGGCCGGAAATAGGCGGCGTGCATGCGCGCGCCGCAGGCCCGCTCGTAGAACACCATCAGCTTTTCGCGCTCTTCAAAACCCCAGAGCGGCGGCGTCAGCGCGCCAACGTCCATGGCCTGCGTCGTCACATTCAAAAGGTGGGATAGAATGCGGCCTATCTCGGAAAAAAGCACACGGATGAGCTGACCACGCCTCGGCACCTCGATCTCGAGCAGGCGCTCGACGGCAAGCGCATAGGCATGCTCCTGGTTCATCGGAGCAACGTAGTCGAGCCGATCGAGATAAGGCACGGCCTGCAGGTAGGTCTTGGCTTCCATCAACTTTTCGGTGCCGCGATGCAGGAGGCCGATATGCGGATCGACACGCTCGACCACCTCGCCGTCAAGCTCAAGCACGAGGCGCAAAACGCCATGCGCCGCAGGATGTTGCGGGCCGAAGTTGATGTTAAAGTTACGGACGCTATGTTCAGTCATCGCTTGCTCCGCGATACGTCAGTAGTCAGTAGAGAGTAGTGAGTAGTGATCATCCACGTCGTACCTAACTCATTCAGCCTGTTTTCTCTGGACAGTGCGGATCAGTGCCCTAAGCATTTTTCCGTTCTCCTCGCACTGTACCAGCAGATCGATTTCTGCTTTCTCACCCATAAAGCCAACGCGGCGCGCAAGCAAAATATGAGTTTCCAATTCCTTGAGGGATCCTTGCGCAATTCTTAGAAACTGCACAAACGACCCCGGGTTCTCTCGTCCATAGCCTTCCGCGATATTTGCAGCGATTGATGTGGCCGCGCGACGCATCTGGCTCGTTAATCCGAACATCTCCTCCTTAGGGAAGTTCTTTGTGGCCTCGTAACACAACTCGGCGATAAGCATCGCCGATTGCCAGACCCTAAGACCCCGATAGGATTCGATCCGTTGATCCAAGCGCTTCCCTTGCTACCTACTACTCACTACTCCACTAACTACTGTTTCGCCTTCTCATCGCCCGGCAGCACGTAATCCGTGCCTTCCCATGGCGACTGGAAGTCGAAATTGCGAAATTCCTGGCGAAGTTCGACAGGCTCGTAAACGACCCGCTTGATCTCGTCGTCGTAGCGCACTTCGACAAACCCGGTCAGCGGGAAATCCTTCCGCAGCGGATGCCCCTCGAAGCCGTAGTCGGTGAGGATGCGGCGAAGATCCGGATGACCCGAAAAGAGCACGCCGTAAAGATCGTAGGTTTCGCGCTCGTACCAATCGGCACCGGGATAGACCGCTGTCGCTGAGGGAACCGGGGTATCCTCGTCGGTTGCGACCTTGACGCGGATGCGCAGGTTCTGGCGCGGGGACAAGAGGTGATAGACGACGTCGAAGCGATGCTCGCGTGACGGATAATCCACACCGCTGATGTCGATCAGCGAAATGAACTGGCATTGTACGTCGTCACGCAGGAACGTCAGTGTATCGATCAGCTTGTCGCCGCCAACCTCGATCGTCAGCTCGCCATAGACGAGTTCGGCGGACTTTATTCCCAGTGACGGCTGTTCGCCGAGATGGCGGGAGAGTTCACCCAAGGCTTCTTCGAACATCGCCCTCTCCTATCGCTCGATCGTGCCGGTGCGGCGGATCTTCTTTTGCAGGAGCAAAACGCCGTAAAGAAGCGCTTCCGCGGTGGGCGGACAGCCAGGCACATAGATATCGACGGGAACGACACGGTCGCAGCCGCGCACTACGGAATAAGAGTAGTGGTAATAGCCGCCACCATTGGCGCAGGAGCCCATCGAGATCACATAGCGTGGCTCAGGCATCTGGTCGTAGACCTTGCGCAGCGCCGGCGCCATCTTGTTGGTAAGCGTGCCCGCAACGATCATGACATCCGACTGGCGCGGGGAAGCGCGCGGCGCAAAGCCGAAACGCTCTCCGTCATACCGCGGCATCGACGTGTGCATCATCTCTACGGCACAGCACGCCAGGCCGAAGGTCATCCACATCAACGATCCGGTGCGCGCCCAGGTTACCAGCGCGTCAGCCGACGTGACGAGGAAGCCTTTGTCGGCAAGTTCATTGTTGATTTCGCCGAAGAATGCATCATCCGAACCTATGGGCTTGCCGGTGTTCGGATCGAGGATGCCCTTGGGCTTTGGTGCAACGAGGGTGGTGGTGCCGTCGGTCAATCCCATTCCAGCGCTCCCTTCTTCCACTCATAGATAAAGCCGATCGTCAGAACGGCGAGAAACACCATCATGGACCAGAAGCCGAACCAGCCAATCTTGCCGAAGGATATCGCCCACGGGAACAGGAAGGCCACTTCCAGATCGAAGATGATGAACAGGATCGAAACGAGATAGAACCGCACATCGAACTTCATGCGGGCGTCGTCGAACGCGTTGAAACCGCACTCGTAGGCCGACAGTTTTTCCGGATCCGGCGCACTGTATGCGACCAGAAAGGGCGCAACCAACAGTGCCAGACCGATTACCAGCGCTACCCCGATAAAGATAACGATGGGCAGGTAGGAACTTAATAGCTCGTTCATGATCCGTCTTTTTCCGCCTTGTGAACTCAGGCTGACAAGAATGCCATGTTATGCACATGACTGCCACTTATACGCGACAGATCACACTATCCCGGAAGATGGTGCGATGCGGCGAGGGTTAGCGCGTTAGCGCCATGGGCGCAAGTGCGACGATGGCCGCAAATCTGTTCGCAAGTTCCAGCTTCCGCGGTGTCCTCTTGCTCCAAAATCGTCAATTTCTGCATGTTTTGCCTTGTTTTCGCGCCAAATAGGCCGTGAATGCCTCTTTAGAATGATATTAATGTGGACCGCGCTTTCGGGCCTGCGGGAGGAGAGATATCTGACTGCGACATTCGGTCCTATAAACGATTTAACCCCTTAAACGCCGCGATCCCTGAAGCGCACGCCAACAGGGCGCAAGCGCCCGTGCTTCAGCACCGAACAGGGACAGTGGGGTGAGTGTCAAACACCCGCCAAAGGCTCGAGACCGAGGCCCTGCCCTTCTTCGCTGAGGGCCTTTTCGCGGTGCTGCTTCCTGTCGAGCAGCATCGACCAGGTTGCCACCGCAAGTCCGGTCGCGGCCAACAGCGAAGCCACATAGGGTAGATTCTGATAGGAGACCCCGATTGTCAGCGCGACGCCGCCAATCCACGCTCCCGCCGCATTGCCCACATTGAACGCGCTCTGGTTGAGCGTCGCCGCAAGATTAGGCGCGTCGCCAGCCGTTTCCACCACGCGCATCTGCAGGGGCGGAATAGCGATGAAAAAGATCAGGCCCCAGAGAAAGACGCCGGAGATCGCGGCAAACTCGTATGTGCTGACCCGGGCAAAGACAATATAGACAAAGACAAGTGCAAGCAGGGAGCCAATCACCGTCGGCATCAGCTTCCAATCGGCGAGCCTGCCGCCCAGGATATTGCCGAGCGTAATTCCCGCACCGAAGAGCAGCAGCACCCAGGTGACCGACGAGGCCGGAAGGCCAGAGACGTCGGTCAGAATTGGCTTGATATAGGTGAAGACCGCAAACAGGCTGCCCGAGGCAAGCGCCGATATCAGCATGGCAAGCCATACCTGCAACTTGCCGAGCACCCTGATTTCGCTGAGGATGCCCGTGCCCTTGTCCGTATCCTTCGCTGCGGGAACGAGGAAGGCGATGGCAATGACGGCGGCGATGCCGATCGCGACAACTGCAAAGAAGGTGGAACGCCAGCCATAGGCTTCGCCAAGTGCAGTCCCCAACGGTACACCGAGAATGTTGGCAAGCGTCAGGCCGGCAAAGAGCAGCGCAATCGCGCTCGCGCGCTTGTGCCGGGGAACGAGATTTGCCGCAACGACCGAACCGATACCAAAAAATGCGCCATGACCGAAGGCGGTAAAGACGCGCGCGACCATCAGCATCCAGTAGTTCGGTGCGATGGCACAAAGGAAATTGCCAATGACGAACAGCATGGCAAGTCCGACGAGTACGGGCTTGCGCGGCAGCGAAGCCGTGGCGATGGCAATGATGGGTGCACCGACGACGACGCCGAGCGCATAGCCTGTCACCAGCAGGCCTGCATGCGGAATGGAAACGCCGAGATCAGCAGCAACCTCAGGCAACAGGCCCATGATCACGAATTCGGTCGTTCCAATACAGAACGAGGCGATAGCTAAGGCGAGAATCGGCAAAGGCATGGGAAGGACCGCGAGTCTTGAGAAAGTACCGATCCTGCATAGCGGAGCATGTTAAACAAATGACGATTGTGCAATGCAGCGATGCATTTCCGCTGGAACTGCGAGTTAAGCGTGCGAGAGTCGGCGAAGAGGGTGTCCGCCTCGCCTTCCGGTTGGATCAATCACCTTGCCCGGTCGTGATGGTGAGGCTGGGCCGCCTCGTCCTCAACCGAAAAGGCCGCGGCGTTCACCTTGTCGTTGGCTGGACGGTGGGCGGCTGACGCTTCGGTCTTTTCCTCGACGAACGCATCGACCTCCTTGGCTGCTTCTACGAATGCGAAACGAGCCGCTCTGGCGGTTGCTTCACCTTCCAAAGCCTTGGCGCAGACGGCTTTCGCTTCTTCGTAGAGGGGGCCGCATTGTTTCGTCCAGCAATGCTTCAACAGGTCCGCAGCCTGCTTAACCGAAGACACATTCATTATTGTGCCGGAGCGCGGTGATTTGATCATTACATGTTCAAAGGATTGATCACGCATAACACAAGAATGCGGGGCAAAAGGAATGGTTCCGGAGGCTCCCCGGGACCCTATAAGATCGATCTACTTACAGTAGAATTCGGTTCGTATTGAACCAAAGCAGTTGAAATGCGTTTGATTAGTGGAATGCGTTTGATTAGTGGATTGCATGGCATGACAATTTTGTGAGTCGGACAGATCGCGTTGACAAAGGGGTTGGCTCCACGAACGTTTGCTGATATTCGGCCGGCTCCATTCAAGAAGGACTTATGCAGCAATGAACAGTCACTTTGCTCTCATCCTGGCGATGCTTACGGCAGTAGCCTGGACCGGAACACTGGTTTATCTGGTCAAGCGGTGGAGCCACGGTCACGGTCGGAAGTGACAATTTCCGGTGATATGTACCGGAATGTGATTTGACAGCCTAAATCGAAAGTATCAGGGTGGATCTAAGCCCTCCCCCGGCCCATGGAGGCTCGACGATTGCCATCGACATGAGTGGCGCATCGTCGAGCCTCATTTTTTCCAAATAGCTCTAATACGCAACCAATGTCTGATTTCTGCGTTATTGTAGTGTCGGGAGCGTTATTTGAACCCGTTTCAGATATCCCGATAGAGGCCCAGTATCGTCCACGGCAATCAAACGCTGTGTGGCCATCTGGGCCTCACTCTGTTTGGTCATACCTGCCATCTAGTCCTTTGGATGTAGTTGCGCATCACCCATCCGATTAGGTTGTTCGGCTTTTACCCCTAGGTTAGCGTTTTGTGAAACGCGTGACTCGGGGGACTTGCGCATGCTGATAACGATACTGCTGGGCTTGGCCCTGACTGCTGGCAAGGTAGACAAGGGTGATGCCGTCATGCAGGCCCAGTTCGATCTGCTCAGATTGTCCTATGCATGCGGCGATCCACTATACAGGTCGAAGCGCGACTCGACCCGGCGCTGGATCGAACGGCTGGAATCAAACACAACCTACAGTATGCAGGACGTTGCAGATCTCGATAGCGGTCTGAAGAACGGCACCATCAAACCCGCGACCCGGGTAGAGCGCGGTGACTGCATCAAGCTTCTCGCCGATGGGGAGGCGAAGGTCGAAAGCCTCGTCGAGGAATACAACCGCTAGTAATATTATTTCATTGACTATTTCCGGTCGATCTCGCCGCGTCCGTAACCGAGCAACATGACAAGAATGACGACGCCGTAGATGATCTGGCGCCCTGCCTCCGGGATTTGCATCACAGCCAGGATCGATTGCAGCAGCGTTATCAGGATAACGCCGGCGATCGTGCCGAGATAATTGCCCTTGCCGCCAAGGATATTTGTTCCGCCAAGCACAACGGCCGCAATGGCCGGCAGGAGATAGGGGTCTCCCATCGCCTGATAGGCCTTGGTCGAATAGCCGGCCAATAAAACACCTGCAAAAGCCGCCGCGGCACCGGAGAGCACGAAACACCAGATGATGACGCCATTGGTGTTCACGCCTGAAAGATATGCCGCCGATTCGCGATTGCCGACCGCATAGACCCGGCGCCCGAAGGCGGTTCGGGTTAAAAGATAGGTGGTGAACCCGCCGACGATGATCCAGATGAAAAGCGCGTTGGGAAAGCCGAAGAACAAGCGCCCGACTGCCATGAAGTGCATCGCGTCGGTTGCATGATCCTGCGGTGCGAAGCCGCCGGTGTGCAGCACCATGAGACCCTGGACGACCGCGTTCATGCCCAAGGTGAAGATCATCGACGGCAATCGCAAATAGGCGACGCCGAGTCCGTTGAGCAGGCCCACAAGCGCGCCGCAAAGCACGCCGACCGGAATCGCGACGACATTGCCGATGTCGCCGAACCAGCCGGCGACAGCCGTCGCCATCATGGCTCCGAGCGTAACTGTCCAGGGTATCGACAGATCGATGTGACCGATGAGAATGACCATCATTGCGCCGGAGGCAATAATGCCAAGAAACGCGCTGATCTGCAGTTGCTGCAGGAGATACTCCGGAGAAAGAAACTCGCGCGAGTAGAGTGCGCCGCCAAGCAGCATCAAGATGATGCAGCCGAACGCAATGATGACGGAGCGGTCGAGTGTAAACCGGAGGATCGGGACAGTGCCGGCCTGAAGCTTCTGGTCGTTCATGCGAAAAGCTCCAGCCGGTTGCGAATGCGCAGCACGCGGATCGCGCCGAGGCTGACGGCGGCAAGGAGCACGACGCCCTGAAACAATGGCTGCCAGAGCGGATCGAGATTGAAGACGAAAAGCAGATCCTCGATTGTGCGAAGCACGAATGCCCCGAAAATGGAGCCGATGGCGGATCCCCATCCGCCAAAGAGCGACGTTCCGCCGATCACAACAGAAGCGATCGAGTTCAGCGTATAGGAGCCGGCTATCGGCGCGGATGCCTCTCCCGAATAGGTGTTGAAGGTCAGCATCAGGCCGCCAAGTGCGGCGAGAAAACCCGCGAGCGTATAGGCAAGCAGTTTGGCGCGTTGGACCGGCACGCCCGACATATACGCCGCTTGCTCATTTGAACCCACGGCATAGGCCGCGCGGCCGAGAACCGAGCTGCGATAGGGCAACCAGACCAGCACGACAACGGCCGGGAGAATAACCAATGCGGTCGGAATGACTCCGAAAAGCTGGCCGGTGGCAAAATCCGCAAGGTCGGACTGCACGTCTCCGCCGGGGCCCGGTCTGATGTAAAGCGCGATGCCGTAATAAATCGCACCCGTTGCGAGGGTGGTGATGATAGGCTGAAGCCTGCCCCAGACGACGATGGCACCATTGAGGAAACCGGCCGCGGCCCCGACTGCAAGGACGGCCACAGCACCGAGCAGCCCCTCGCCCAATGTGCCGACCACGATCGCCGAGGCCAGGCAATTGGCAAGGATGAATATCATCCCGACAGAAAGATCGAGCCCGCGCGTCAACACCGGCAGGGTCTGGGCCATGGCCACAAGTGCGAGCAGCACCGCCTTGTTCGCCGCCGTTGCGGCAACAGCGGCGTTCAGACCCACCGGATGGTTCGAGGTGTATATGGTGAACATCAAAATGAAGAGGGCAATCGCGCCCAGGAGACCGGCATTGTGCGAGATATGATGGCGAAGATTGCTCATGCGGCCTGCTCCTTGCCATTCACGTTCAGCGCTGTCTCGATGATATTTCGCTCGTTGAGGTCGCGACCGAAAAGTTCGCGCGCTATCCTGCCGCCATACATCACCAGCACCCGGTCGCAGCAGCCGATGAGCTCGGCGTAATCGGTCGAGTAGTAGAGGATCGCGACGCCACTATCGGCAAGATCGCGCAGCAGCTTGTAGATTTCCTGCTTCGTGCCAACGTCAATGCCACGGGTCGGATCGTTCAAGAGAATGATCCCGGGCCCGGTCATGAGCCATTTCGCCAGCACGACCTTTTGCTGGTTGCCGCCGGAAAGCGTACTGACGGCGGCCGCAAGATCGCTGACCTTGATCTTCAGGCTCCTGATCATCTGCTCGACCGCCGCATGTTCTGCGCTGCGGTCAAAGCGAAGCCCTTTTTGAAACCGCGACAGCGAAGCAAGGCTTATGTTGTCGCGAATGTTCATCGGCAGCATCAGCCCTTCTGTTTTCCTGTCTTCCGGAATGAGGGCAAGCGGCAGCCCCGCCCTTAGGGCCGCGCGCGGGCCCGACAGCCGTTGCTGCTTGCCCAGAACCTCAACTGTTCCCGATACGCCCTTCAAAACGCCAAACAATGCAAAAAGCAGCGAGCGCTGGCCCTGGCCATCGAGCCCTCCCAGCCCGACGATCTCGCCCTTTCGAACGTCGAGAGAGATGTCCCTTAATTGCTCCGCCCAGGAAAGGTTGCGAACCGACAGAGCCACGGGCGCCGAAAGATCGGCGGCGGGCTTTTCGGGATAGTGGTGGGTGAGTTCGCGGCCGATCATCATCTGAACGATGGCATCCATCGAGCGCTCGCCGATGCCAAACGTCTCGATCTTGCGTCCATTGCGGAAAACCGTCGCGCAATCGGCAAGCGCAGTAATTTCATGCATCCGGTGCGACACGTAGAGTATGCCAACACCTTCGGAACGCAGTTTACGGATGATCGCATAGACACGTTCCACGTCGGCGGCGGTAAGCGCCGAGGTCGCTTCGTCAAGGATCAAAAGCTTTGGCCGTTTTGCCAAAGCCTTGGCAATCTCGACCATCTGCCGGCGCGACAAGGGAAGGTTGCGCACGAGTTCGAGCGGATGGATGTCGTCGCAGCCGATCATCGCCAAAAGTTCACGCGCCCGTTCGCGTTGCGCGCGCGCATCGATCAAACCCGCCCGCATCGGCGGTGAAACGATTGAAAGATTGTCGGCGACAGTCATATCTGGAAGCAGCGACAATTCCTGAAAGACGCAAACCACTCCCGCCGCCATTGCCTCGGTCGGGTTGCGGAAATCGACTCGCTTTCCTTCTACATAGAGTTCGCCTTCACTCGGGTCTGTCACCCCGGCGGCAATCTTGATCAGCGTCGATTTCCCTGCGCCGTTCTCACCAAGAATGGCGTGAATCTCGCCGGGATAGGCAACGAAATCCACCTCGCTCAAGGCCGCTATGCCACCATAGCTTTTCGAGACATGCTTCATTTCCAGAATAGGCGCGGGTTGCGACACGTCATCCTCCTCCAAGACGCGAATATACCGGGGCGCGAATGCGCCCCGGTTGGTGCCGCTTACTGGTCAGCCTTCGTTTGGCCCATGATCTCTTGTGCCGAGAAGTTGATCCCGCAGGTCGGGAAGGAATTGCCGACGAAGAAGTTGTCGCTCTCCTTCGCATAGTAGCTGTCGCCGTCCTTGAAGTTCGGGTCCTCGACAATCGACAGTGGCAGCGAGATCGACTGCGGCACGACCTCGCCCTCAAGCGCGGCTATCGCCGTCTTGATGGCAACCGCAACCTGGGCCGGCCCGGTCCCGGCGGAGGTGCATTTCAGCCCATCCTTCGAATGTTCGGCGCATAGTTTGCGGAAACCATTCTCGGTTTCGCCGCCGACGGGCACGAATGGATGCTTCGCGTCGATCATGGCGCGGACCGTACCCGTCGAGCCGCCCTGTACCGACACACCGTCGAAATGCTTGTGGACGGCGATGGCATCAGCAACGACCTTCTGGGCGGTGCCGTCATCCCAGCGGCCGACCACCTCCACCGTTTCCCATTGACCGCCGGACTTCTTCAGGACTTCCTGAATGCCCTCATGGCGATCACGGTCGACCGATGTACCGGTGACCCCGCGCACTTCAAGGAGCTTGCCCTTGTTGCCTGGCACGTTCTTGACCAGCCAATTGCCCCACAGTTCACCGAGGCCCTTCTGATCGACATTCACGTTGACGGCTTCATCCGTATCGAGCGTGTTGTCGAATGCAACAAGGACGACGCCGGCGGCATTTGCGCGCTTGATTACCGGTTTGAAGGCGGTTGGATTCTGCGCGTTGACAACAATCGCATCGTAGCCGGAATTGATGAAATTATCGACGGCAGCAATCTGTGCGGCGACATCATCCCCGGTCGATACGACCTTGAATTCCTTCAACTTGGCTTTGACTTCGGGCAAGGCAGCATAGGCTTTGGCGGTCTGGATCATCTGGATGCGCCAGGTATTGCCGATAAATCCATTGGCAAGGGCTATGCGATAGGGACCTTCTTTCTTGGGCCACTGGAAAAACTTGGTCTCGGACGTTTGCGGCTTGAAGCATTCGGCATCCTTGCTTGGGCCTTTTACGACCTCGGGGCCCGCAGCATAGGCGGATACACTCATCATCAGACTGACTGCTGTCGAAATCATCATGCTCTTTAGAATCATGCTCATTTCTGCTCCTCCTCCGTTGATTTATTGTCGTTGCCTGCCGATTACGGTGCCTGTACTCCCTGTCTCCTGGTCTCCACCGCGTAGACCGAACTCGTCGCCGTTATAAAAAGGCGTGATTTGGACGGTCCGCCAAACGTCAGGTTGGCGACAACCTCCGGGACCAGAACGCGGCCGAGCCTTTCGCCCGCCGGCGTATAGCAATGGACGCCGTCCGCGGCGGATATCCACAGAAGGCCCTCCGTATCGACACGCAATCCATCCGGCACTATGTCGATAACCGCGACAACCCGGCTTTTTCCAAGCTTGCGGCCGTCGACGACATCCAATGCGCGTACATGATGTGGGCGCGTATCATCGAAGCCGAAACCAAATCCGCCGGCCCGGCCTGAATCCGCGATGTAAAGGACGCTCTCGTCGGGCGAAAAGGCAAGTCCGTTGGGCCTGTCGAAATCATCGGCCACCAATTCCACGGCGCGGGTATCAGGATCGATGCGATAGACATTGTTGCCGTCGATCTCGCGGTCGGCCCGTATGCCCTCGTAATCCGAAATGATCCCATAGGGCGGGTCGGTGAACCATATTGAGCCGTCGGACTTGACCACAACGTCGTTCGGCGAATTCAGCCGCTTGCCCTGCCAGTGAGTTGCAAGAACCTCATACGCGCCATCCGTGCCGGTTCGGCTGACGCAACGCCCGCCGTGCTCGCAGGATACCATTGCGCCGTCGCCATCGAGCGTGTGGCCATTGGCACGTTGCGAAGGTTGCCTGAAAACCCGCACGCCCTTTGTTTCTGACCATGTCATCATCCGGTTGTTGGGGATATCTGAGAAGCGCAGTTCCTGGATATCATTCAGCCACACCGGCCCCTCGGCCCAGACTAGACCGGTTGCGATCTGCTCGAGCTTGGCATGCTCGGGAAAGAATCCCGCAAAGCCGCGTTCATCTTCCGAAAGAAAATGTTGTTCCACTCCCATGCGCCGGCCCTCCCGTGCCGGTTAGTCTCGCTGGACGCGAGACGCCTTAACGCTTCCCTCTCATGCCGCCATGAGGCATCTCACGACATGGCGCTCGCCAGCGCGTCGCCTGGACAGCGAAATTCCGTCGCGCGCAACACGCTCGCAGTTGCAAGCGGTAACGGGTCCTATCAGCATTGTTTTCGGGTAACGGCCGGCGACACGTCCCACCCCTGAATAGAGATTTTATATCTAAGATAACATATGCGTCATCGAGAGCCCAAGACTTTGTTAGCCGGAACGCCTGTCTTTACGATTATAAGTTGCATAGGCTGTATGCAGCGCGTTACCACGTTCCGTGCCACCCGAGACAAGCTCATTCCAAGGGCAAGGAGAAATGCATGACAGTCGCAAGAGCCATCGCCGCACTCATTACAGCTTGCCTGCTTATGGGCTGCAGCAGTGCCAAAGGCGACTGGCGCGCGCGTTATAACGCGATGTGGCGGACGGAACGCTCATGCGCTTCGGGCTATTACGATTGCGGCCTGCGAACCAGCAATCAGGCGAGCCTTCACGGCGCGCGCAATAACAGAAACTGGCACTGACGCAACAACCGGGAAAGCGCTCCGCACCATTGGATATCAGCCAAAGGATATAGCCCTATGGAGGCATACCTATGTCCAGATTGGAGTTAATCCCCTTTTTATCATGACATGACGCACGAACGGGAATAATATGTGTTGCAAATGGATTGCAAAAAATCCAAGGGGGGCTGCACGTGTCCATTAACTCTGACACAAAACGCCGTAAGGCGCGTAATGCGCCGACTGTAATCGTCATAGAGCAACATACACTGGCAAGGACGACAATAGTCAGACTTCTCGAACACGAGCTCGCTGGCTGGGACTTTATCGATATGGTCTCAATAGAGACTCTCGATAGTGCTCTTGGAATGGACGTGCGGCTTATCGCACTCGACCTTGCCGGCCGAACACTGGACAGTACCAGCCTCAACGACGATCTCGACGCAATCAGGGAACGTTTCCCCGAAGCCTCGATCGCACTTCTATCAAATACTGACGATACGTTCGTGGCTTCGCAGGCGCTCGAAATGGGCATTCGTGGTTATTTCACGACATCCATTCCACTCGATGTTGCGCTCGCGGGCATGCGCCTTGTATTGGCGGGCGGCGTGTTTTACCCGCATCCGCTGGTCGCCTCACCTTCGCGCAGTCGCGCAATCATTGCGCCAAGCGGGCCTGCAGACGAGCCGCGCAAGGTGATCAGCGTTAATACCGATTATTTGACGATAGCCGATTTCACGCCGCGCGAGGCGGACGTGCTCGCAGAATTGCAGTGTGGACACCCCAACAAGGTGATCGCTGGCAAACTCAACCTGTCGGGCCACACGGTGAAAATGCATCTGCAGCACATCATGCGTAAGTTGCAGGTCCAGAACCGTACAGAAGTCGTTGCCCGCCTTGGCCAAAGGGCGATGGCAGACCAGGACGTCAGGGCCAACTGAGGCTTTGGGTAGAATCGCTTCTAGGCATTTCCGCGTGAGGTCTTCTCAAGCATTTCACTCAGCGTCGCCGCGGCCAGCATGGTCTCGGCGAGCAGTTTCTTGAGCTTCTGATTTTCTTCTTCCAATGCTTTCAGTCTTCTGGCGTCGAACCCGACATTCTTGAACTGCAGCGATTGCCAGCGATAGAATGTCGGCTCACTGATACCGTGCCGGTGGCAAACCTCGGCCACCGTCGTTCCGGCCTGGTGTTCTTTCAGAATGCCTGTGATTTGATCGTCGTCGAACTTTCTCTTACCCATCGATACGATCCTTCGATGGCCGCTGCCGGCGAAGCGGATGCGGCGGAACAACCCGGCATGGTGTTCCGCCCGAATTGATCCGTCCCACGCCCATATCAGTCTTCGCGGAACGCGCGGTGGAAGCTGTCGATGAGGGGACGCAGCGCGTAGAATGCAACGCTGTTTTCGCCGGTCTCGATCAGAGCCTGGGCAGGCATCCCCGGAACGAGCTCCACATCGCGCATCTTCGCCAGCCGTTCGTCGGTCACGCGGATGGTCGCGGCGTAATAGGGTTGGCTCGTCTGCTTGTCGACAAGACGGTCGGCCGAAACGTATTCGACGATCCCCTTGAGCAGCGGGACGCGGCGTTGATTGTAGGGAAGCAGGTGGACTTGCGCCTGCAGGCCCGGATGGACGACGTTGATGTCTTCCGGCCGCACCCGCGCCGAGACGACAAGCTTGTCTTCACGCGGCACGAGATCGACCAAGGGTTGCCCCTCACCGATGACGCCGCCCGTCGTATGGACACGCAAATCCATTATCGTGCCGTCTTCCGGCGCGCGGATCGAGGTCCGCGTCAATTGATCGTCGATGGCACGCAGGCGTTCACTCAGCTGCAGGATCTGCGTTTCGGTGTCGCGCATGCCTTGCGAAACCTCGTTGAGGCGATCGCTTTCGAGCTTGACCAGATATGCCTGGCTTTCGCTGATGACCTGGTAGGCGCGGGAAATCTGCGCGGTGACCTCACCGAACTGACCATCGAGATCGGCTTTTTCCCGGCCAAGAACGAGTAGCCGGCTCTTGCGCTCGAGGCCCTTTATCGCGAGCGGCGTTACGGTCTCGAGTTCCTGTCGGGCGATCTCGACCCGTTCTGTCAGCGCAGCCTTTTGCGCCGTAAGCCCGGTGATTTCCTCCTGCACCTGCTCCATCTTCTTTTGCGTGATCGCAATTTCGGATTGGAGGACCTGTTTGCGAGTCTCGAAGATCCGCTGTTGACCGCTGAGGATGCCGTCAACCGATGGGTTGTTGTGGCGAACTTCTTCAAGATCGATGGGGTACACGACGCGGTCGAGGTTCTTTTGCTCCGCGAGCAGGCGGGCGTGACTCGCCTTGGCATCCCAGAGCTGCCCCTGGAGGCTGTCGCGCTCTGAACGCGACTTGGTGTCGTCAAGCTGGAAGAGCACCTGCCCGGCCTTTACCGCATCGCCGTTCTTGACGAGAATCTGGCGTACGATGCCGCCCTCCAGATGCTGGATGGTCTTGCGGCTCGACTCCGGCTCGACCAGCCCGGATGCGATCGCTGCGCTTTTGAGCGGTGCGAAAATCGACCATGTGCCGAAGCCGATGATGAACACCCCGATCAGGAGGTTGCCGACCAGGGCGACCCTGCGGAGCCGTGACATAGGTGACGGCGCAGCCAACAGGGTATTGACCTGCGTGCCTTGTGGCGAATAGCTGAGAAGCCTTTTGAGACTCGTGCCGGCTAGAGCGGTCCGGCGCATCACGCTCAGTGCTCCGGTCATACGTGACGGAATCTCGGATTGAACGAGGGCCATGGCTCTATCCTTGTGTCCCTGCCGGTGACGGCGGCTGGAGATAGGTGTCGTAGATGTGGTCGCTGTCGCCGAAGGCGTCGACCGTCCCATTACGCATGATCGCAATCTTGTTGGTCACGGGCAGCAGCCCCATGCGGTGGGTGATGATGACGACAGTCATCCGGCGCGCCTTCATCCGCTCGATGGCGTTGAACAATACGCGCTCACCGTCAAAATCGAGACTCGAGTTCGGATCGTCGAGCACAACCAATGAGGGATTGCCGTAGGCAGCGCGCGCCAATCCAAGTTGCTGGCGCTGCGCGCGCAGCAGCAAGGCACCGCCGTCGCCGATATCAGTATCGTAGCCCTGCGGCAGCCGCATGATCGTGTCGTGCAACCCGACAAGTTTTGCCGCTTCGATGGCCTTGCTGGCGTCGCCACCGTCAAGGCGCCCGATCACATCCCTGATCGCACCGCCAAAGAGTTCGATATCCTGCGGAAGATAGCCGATATGGCCGGCGCCGCCGCAGAGCCGTAGCGCCGATATATCGACGCCTCCGAGAAGCGCGCATCCGTTTGTCGGCTGCAGGACGCCGGCCATGATGCGGCCAAGCGTCGATTTGCCGGAACCCGACGCACCGATCAAGGCGACACAATCGCCGGGCGCTAGTCGAAGATTCACGCCCTCCAGCAGATTCTTTTCCTTGAACGGGAGCTTGTAGCCAACATTGTCGAGTACGAGGCCGCTCGATTCCGGTACCGGCACGATGCGGGCATCGGTGCCGGACTGGACGGCGATGAGCATTCTGTTCAACCGGTTGAAGGCATTGCGGGCAAAGGCAAATGACCGCCATGCGCCGATTGCCCCTTCGACCGGCGCGAGCCCGCGGCCAAGCAGAAGGCTCGCGACGAAGATGATGCCGGGGCTGCTATTGGCTTCAAGAACAAGCCAGGTGGCAGCGCCCATGACCAGGATCTGCGTCAGCGTACGGATCGATTTCGAAAATGCCAGGATGATTTCCGTCCGGTGCATGGCGCTGTCCTGCGCCTTGCGGGCAAGTTCGGCGTCGCGATAGACGATTTGCGCTGCGCCGTCTTGCATGCCCATCGAGCGGATGACCTGTATATATTTAAGGGCGGTTGCGAATTTGGAATAGCTGCGTGCGAGCGCAAAATTCGCATGCGCCAGAGGTTCGCGTGTCGCAAACTCCGTCAGCAGCGCAAGCAGCAGCAGCGATACGGCGCTGACGAGGCCGATGGCGCCAAGCAAAGGGTGCACCATGAAGAGCAGAAGCAGGAACACCGGCGCCCAGGGCACATCGAAGAGCAGAGCGCTTGCGGGGGAATCGAGAAACTGGCGCAGCGAGGCAAGATCGCGATAGCAATCGGTGGCTGTTCCGGTATCGGCGCGCGCGGCGTATTCGAATGACGCGGTCAGTACCATGGGACGAAGCCGATGATCGAGCCAGCTGCCGATCCGCGACAGCGCGGCGCGGCGCACAATATCGAGTGCCGAACCCACGACCACGGCTGCCGCAATGATCAACGTCAGCATCACCAGCGTGTCGGCACTACGGCTCGACAGCACGCGATCGTAGATTTGCAGGAGGTAGACCGAGGGGGCCAGCAAGAAAAGGTTGTAGCCGCAACTATAGACGAAGACGAGCCCGAAGGCTCCGGCGCAGGCGCGGAGCGCGAGGACCAGATGCGTCGGTTGGCGCTGGGATTGTGTGAGGTTCGTTGTCATTATCGGGGTCTCAATACGCAGGGTACTGACAAGGCAGACGCGTGGTCACACCATTCGGAGAGGCAGGATCGCCGGATATACCGGCGATCCTCCTGGGGTCTGCTTATGATCCCAGATCGTGCAGGTCGATCGAGCCGAGCACGTTGACGAAATGATCAAGCGCATTGTTGACCGTCGTCGTTGTGGTTTCAGGATCCGTGTGAACAACGGCTGCGGAAATATCGCCGCCAAGTGCATTGTTGCCGTTACCGCCATTGCCGCCGACGCCAGCAAGGATCGTGGCGTGCTGATCAGCAGCAAGTTCGTTCAGCTGGTTGCCGGTCGTGGCAGCAGAAACCGCTGCAACGTCGCCGCCGCTATTGTTGGACTGGCTGCCGTTCGATGTTGCGTCGCCGCCTGCACCGCCAGCACCGAGATTGGTGATCGCTGCCAGGAAGCCATCATGGGCCGAAGCGTTACCGCCCTGCCCGCCGCCACCAGCTTCCCAATCCGCCTTCTGCCAGACATCATCGCCGTTGTACAATTTGGTATGTGCGCCTTCGACAGTCTGTGAGGCTTCAAAATAGGCTGTAGGGCTGAAGTTGATCGTGCCCTCATTGTATCCATCGCCGCCATTGCCGGCATTGGCGTCGCCTGCATCGGAATGATTGAGCTGGATGGTGTCAGACAATTGTGGAATAGGCATAATTTTACTCCTCTACTTTAGTTTTTGTCCGTGTTTCTCCCACGGCCCGGTACCCAGCAGTCTCCGCCAGGCAAGATAACCGCCCCATAAGAGTGCTCGTGTTCGGGCCGGCGAACTAGCTAGATATTCGGGGATGTTCCTTTGGGCGGGGTGGCTTCGAAGAGTGGTATGTAGTCCGGGAACGGACAAATGGATGTATCCTTCAGCCAAAACGACCTGCAGACGGCGGGCGCAATGCCCGCCGTCTGCAGAAAAAGCCCTGTTTGCTTTGTAGGCTAGCGCACTTTAAGCGTGCATGAACGACATGATGTCGTCCACGAGTGAGGCGTGATCGACCGTCAGGTTACCCTCGCCGCCATGCCCGCCGATGCCAGCCATCTGCAGCGCATGCTGGTCATAGAGCACGTGGTCGATCTGTTGGGCGTCCGCGGTGCCGCCCGCCGGAACGGCAATATTGACAGGATGGAAATAGCCGACATTGACATCGACGATGCTGCCGTTCGAATAACCGGAGCCGCCGCCGCCTCCCGAGCCCATGCCGGAACCGGTGAAGATCGTATCTGAACTTAAATTGAAGCCGCCACCGTCTCCGCCGATACCGGCGATTTGGACGGCACCCTGATCAAAAACAACATTGTTCGTCTGGTGAGCTTCGGCCGATCCGCCAGCTGCGCCAACCGCGATGTTGATTGGCGAAAAGATGGCTACGTTCACATCGATCATGCTGCCGATGAAGTACCCGTTGCCACCGTGCCCGGCATAAAGATCGCCGCTATAGGTGAGCGCCGTTCCGGCACCGCCAGGCGAGTTGGTGATGGCACCATTGTGGTCGCCGCCATCACCGCCGATGCCACCGATCTGGGTCGCGCCCTGCAAGAACAGGGCATTGTTGTCCTGATGGGCCGCCGCATGCGAGCCTGAACCCCAGGATACGGCCGTATTGACTGGAGCAAAGACCCCGACGTCAGAGCTGACCATGCCCCCGTAGAAAATACCGTTGCCGCCGGTGCCGGCGTGGTTCACGGTATCGCCTCCCCCGCCATTCAAAACGACATTGCCGCTGCCGCCGTCTCCGCCCATGCCGGCCATTTCGGTAACGTGCTGATTCATCAGCGCATTGTTACCCTGATTGGCGTCGGCCGAGGAATGAGGGCCAGCGATGGCAGCATTGGAAGGCGTAAAGATCGCGAGCGGATTGGCCGATATGAGCCCGATGGCGATCCCATCGCCACCGCTGCCGGCGGAACTGCTCGGAAGAACTTCGAGCGGAAGCCATGTTGGCACGAGCGCCAGATGCCCCGAAGCGGAACCCGGGATCATGCTTTGATTGACGCTCGGATTGAGCGCTTCTTCCGCTACGGGCCGATTATCCGCCATGACGTCTCTCCACTCCGCTTACACGCACGGTCCCGACAAAACACGCGGGCGCATGGTTCTTATTGTCCGCTATTGTGAAGGCGAACGGCGAAAAAGAAGAGCCTGCAATTCGTCTACAGCCGTTTGGGCGTAGGAATAGCCATTTGGCTATATCCCTAATGGTTCGCATGCTGCTGCGAAACCTCGAAAGGAATGCCACACCCTAAATGGCTGCTGCGTTACAACTGGAATGAGAACATGCTGAGGAGAGCCTACCGATCGGCAACTAATAGATACCTGGGCGGGTAATTGAGTGATCGGGCGCCACTAAATCGGGACAAGGTGGAAAATGTGCTGGGCGCCATTTTCGCGCAACAAATCAAGCTATTGATTTTATTGAGAAAAGTGGCGCGAGTGACGGGGCTCGAACCCGCGACCTCCGGCGTGACAGGCCGGCACTCTAACCAACTGAGCTACACCCGCGCACTTTCGTGCCGAACATTTCGTCCGGCGTGAGCGGTCGTTTAAGGGGTTCGCGGGGGTGTGTCAAGCACAACCGAACAGGAAAAATGCGAATGTGAAAAACTCTTTGCGGAAATCATAAAAGTGTCGCAACCCTCTTGCCAATATCGCGCTAAACGCATAAACGCTCCGTCCATACCCTTTGCGTAGGGCGATTAGCTCAGTTGGTAGAGCGCTTCGTTTACACCGAAGATGTCGGGAGTTCGAGTCTCTCATCGCCCACCATTCATCTCCCAAACCGTATCTGAGAGACAGGCGATCGCGACAGCGATGACCGCTGATTTTATGCCGCTGTCAGTATTTCCTCTTTCTCTCGCGGCCCATCTCGGCAACAATGGCTTCAGCCTCCTTCCAAGAACGCTGAAACACGGGAACAGAACATGCCAGCCCTCCGCACCTTCACCTTCAGAATCGCTTTAGCCCTTGCCGCCAGCCTATTACCGTCCCTTGCCCATGCCCATGTGGGCCTCGGCGATACAGGCGGATTTGCGCACGGATTCGCCCATCCTTTAACCGGTCTCGACCATATCCTTGCCATGGTGCTTCTCGGTATCCTCGCCGTACAGATGGGCGGGCGTGCATTGTGGCTCCTGCCCCTTGCTTTTATCGGCATGATGAGCGCCGGCGCTGCGCTGGGCTTTGCCGGCCTTGGCATGCCGTTCGTCGAGGTCGGTATCGCAGCATCGGTAATCGTGCTCGGCGCCGCGGTTGCGTTTGAGGTCAAGCCGCCGGTCGCCGTTGCCGTTGCCCTCGCAGGGCTGTTTGCCACCTTCCACGGCCATGCGCATGGCGCGGAGATGCCGATGGATGTTGCCGGCTACGCCTACGGCGCCGGATTCATCGCCGCCACCGCCCTTCTTCACCTTGCAGGCATCACCATCGGTGTCGGGGTCGCCAAACTTGGCGAGCGCTTCGGTCCCAATCTAATACGCATCGTCGGAGCGATCGCCGCTGCCACGGGGCTCGGCATTCTCGGCGGCGCTATCTGAATTCAAGCGCCGAATCAAAAAGGCCGGGCAATTGCTTGCCCGGCCTTTTGTTTATGCGTTCGCCTAGTGAGCGACTTGCGCTGCCGTTTCATCCTCGACAGGCGCGGCCGGCACATGTGCTGGCTCGGTCCACTCGATCCGCTCCGGCTGACGGATCAGAGCGTGCTTGATCACCTCGTTGGCATGCGAGACCGGAATGATCTCGAGGCCGTTCTTCACATTGTCAGGTATTTCCACCAGGTCCTTGGCGTTATCCTGCGGGATCAGAACAGTCTTTATGCCACCGCGCAGCGCGGCAAGCAGCTTCTCCTTGAGGCCGCCGATCGGAAGGACCCTGCCACGCAGCGTGATCTCGCCGGTCATGGCGATATCCTTGCGAACCGGAATGCCCGTCAGTATCGATACGATGGCCGTAACCATCGCTATACCGGCCGAGGGTCCGTCTTTCGGCGTTGCGCCTTCCGGCACGTGCACGTGGATGTCGCGGCGATCGAAGAGAGGCGGCTCGACGCCGAAATCAATCGCGCGCGAGCGGACATAGGAAGCCGCTGCGGAAATCGATTCCTTCATCACATCGCGCAGGTTGCCCGTCACTGTCATGCGGCCCTTGCCGGGCATCATGACACCTTCGATGGTCAGCAATTCGCCGCCCACCTCGGTCCAGGCAAGACCTGTTACGACACCGACCTGGTCTTCGCCGTCGATCTGGCCGAAACGGAACTTCTCGACACCGAGATAGTCGTCGATGTTGCTTTCCGTAACCTTCACCGCCTTCTTCTTGGTCTTCAGAATTTCGGTGACGGCTTTCCGGGCGAGCTTCATCAGTTCACGTTCGAGACTGCGCACACCGGCTTCCCGCGTATAGTTGCGGATGATAGCGCGGATGGCACCCTCTGAAACCGAGAACTCCTTCGGCTGCAATGCATGATCGCGGATAGCCTTGGGCAACAGGTGCCGCTTGGCGATTTCCAGCTTCTCGTCTTCCGTGTAGCCGGCAATACGGATGATCTCCATGCGGTCCATCAAGGGGCCTGGAATATTCAGCGTATTGGCCGTCGTCACGAACATCACATTCGACAGGTCGTACTCGACCTCGAGATAGTGATCCATGAACGTCGAGTTCTGTTCCGGATCAAGCACCTCGAGCAACGCAGAGGACGGATCGCCGCGGAAGTCCTGGCCCATCTTGTCGATCTCATCGAGCAGGAAGAGCGGATTCGACTTCTTGGCCTTCTTCATCGACTGGATGACCTTGCCGGGCATCGAACCGATATAGGTACGGCGGTGACCGCGGATCTCAGCCTCATCCCTCACGCCGCCGAGCGACATGCGGATATATTCACGCCCCGTCGCCTTGGCGATCGAGCGGGCAAGCGAGGTCTTGCCGACGCCGGGAGGACCGACGAGGCAGAGGATCGGACCTTTGATCTTGGTCGAGCGCGCCTGCACGGCGAGGTACTCAACGATACGGTCCTTGACCTTGTCGAGCCCGTAATGCTCGGCATCGAGGATCTCGTCGGCGAGGTTGAGATCGTTCTTGATCTTCGACTTCTTGCCCCAAGGAATGGACAGCAGCCAGTCAAGATAGTTGCGAACGACGGTCGCCTCGGCGGACATCGGGCTCATCTGCCGCAGCTTCTTAAGCTCGGCATTGGCCTTCTCGCGCGCTTCCTTCGAAAGCTTGGTCTTCTTGATCCGGTCTTCCAGCTCGGCTGCCTCGTCGCGGCCGTCTTCGCCATCGCCGAGTTCCTTCTGAATCGCCTTCATCTGTTCATTCAGGTAGTACTCGCGCTGGGTCTTCTCCATCTGGCGCTTGACGCGCGAGCGGATGCGCTTTTCCACCTGCAGGACGGAGATTTCCGATTCCATGAACGACATGGCTTTCTCGAGCCGTGCGCGCACCGAAAGAATCGAAAGCATGTCCTGCTTTTCGGGAATCTTGATCGCTAGATGTGAGGCGACCGTATCGGCCAGCTTCGAGTAATCCTCGATCTGTCCGGCGGCGCCGACGACTTCCGGCGAAATCTTCTTGTTGAGCTTGACGTAATTCTCGAAATCCGAGACGACCGAACGCGCAAGCGCTTCGATCTCGACAGGATCTTCCTCGGGTTCTGCGAGCGTTACGGCAGTGGCTTCGTGATATTCCTCGCGATCGCTGAAACCGGTGATTTCGGCGCGGGCGATGCCCTCGACGAGCACCTTGACCGTACCATCCGGCAGTTTCAGAAGCTGCAGCACGTTGGCAATCGTGCCAACCGTGTAGATCGCGTCGGCCTGCGGATCATCATCCGCAGCGTTCTTCTGTGTGGCAAGCAGAATTTGCTTGTCGACGCCCATGACTTCCTCAAGCGCACGAATGGACTTTTCGCGGCCGACGAAGAGTGGAACGATCATGTGGGGGAAGACAACGATATCGCGCAACGGCAGAACGGCATAAAGCCCGCTCTGGCCACCCGCTGGTGTCTTCTTGCTTGCAACCGTCATTTCATGTCCTTTCTCAGGCCATCTGGCCAGATCGCCACGCCCGGGTACCCATGGGTTGCATGATCATTCCAAAAAGCGTCCACTTTCGGGGATCAGCATGAGCGGCGTACTACCGGTTGTGCGGCTTACCTCATTACTTGGAGTGGCGGCCCGCCTGTTTCAAGCATCCCGGCCCCAAGCACAGTCACAGAATCGTAATCTATCCTGCTCCTGCAAATTTCGGAGCGCAATCTTCCGCAAGGCAACAAGTAGGGTGCGACGGTGTGATTATCGTGGAAATCATCCACATACGCCGTCTGCTCTTCATTGCCTTTCGAACAGCGCTCGATGGTGTCAACCAACCTCATGCAACCTTTAGCGCAATTCAGCCGACATATAAAACAGAAAAGCTCCGCAGGTGTGCGGAGCCTTTCGCATTTAGCAGCCAATCTCTCCGCGATCAGGCGGAAACATTGCCTTTCTCTTCCTTGCGTTCGGCATAGATGTAGAGCGGGCGTGAATTGCCCTCCACCACATCGCCGGAGATGACGACTTCCTGGACACCGTCGAGCGTCGGCAATTCGTACATCGTGTCGAGCAGGATCTTCTCCATGATCGAACGCAGGCCGCGTGCGCCGGTCTTGCGGGCAATCGCCTTCTTGGCAATCGCCTTCAACGCGTCCTCGTGGAACGTCAATTCGACGTTTTCCATGTCGAACAGGCGCTGATACTGCTTGACCAGGGCGTTCTTCGGTTCAGACAAAATCTGCACCAGAGCGACTTCATCAAGGTCCTCGAGGGTAGCGATGACCGGCAGGCGGCCCACGAATTCAGGAATGAGGCCAAACTTCAACAGATCCTCCGGCTCGAGTTCGCGGAAGATCGCGCCGACGCGACGATCGTCCGGAGCCTTGACCGAGGCACTGAAGCCGATGGAGGTCTTTTCGCCGCGAGCCGAGATGATCTTGTCGAGACCAGCAAAGGCGCCGCCGCAGATGAACAGGATGTTCGTCGTGTCGACCTGCAGGAATTCCTGCTGCGGATGCTTGCGGCCGCCCTGCGGCGGGACGGAAGCAACCGTACCTTCCATGATCTTCAGCAAGGCTTGCTGCACGCCCTCGCCCGACACGTCGCGGGTGATCGACGGATTGTCGGACTTGCGGCTGATCTTGTCGACCTCGTCGATATAGACGATGCCGCGCTGCGCCCGCTCGACATTGTAGTCGGCAGATTGCAGCAGCTTGAGGATGATGTTTTCGACATCCTCGCCGACATAACCAGCTTCCGTCAGCGTCGTCGCGTCCGCCATGGTGAATGGCACGTCGATGATGCGTGCAAGCGATTGAGCCAGATAGGTCTTGCCGCAACCGGTCGGGCCAACCAGGAGGATGTTGGACTTCGCCAGTTCGACTTCATTGTTTTTCGATGCGTGCGCCAACCGCTTGTAGTGGTTGTGCACAGCGACAGAGAGAACACGCTTGGCATGGCTCTGACCGATGACATAATCATCGAGAACAGCCATGATTTCCTGCGGCGTCGGGACGCCTTCGCGGGATTTCACCATCGAGGATTTGTTTTCCTCGCGGATGATGTCCATGCACAATTCGACGCATTCATCGCAGATGAATACAGTCGGGCCCGCAATCAGCTTGCGAACTTCGTGCTGGCTCTTTCCGCAAAACGAGCAATAAAGCGTATTCTTGGAATCGCCGCCGCCGTTGCTGACTTTGCTCATTGCAGTTTCCTTTCAGTATCGGCCCCGCTCTCTCAGGACCGTCACTTCCAACCGACGGAAGTGAATAGACGTATGCAGATCGGGCTTCCTAACTCACAATGGCTTAACGTAGCGTCTGTTGGCCTCTATGCAAGCCGGTTGTGTGGCAGAAAGTCCGCATCGGTGTCAAAAAATGTTCATTTCAGACCCCGATGCGGGAATTAGCCGGTTACTTTATCTCGCCTTCCAGAAGTTCGCGGGACTCAAGCACCTTGTCGATCAAGCCGAATTCAAGTGATTCCTGTGCCGTCATGAAATGGTCGCGGTCGAGCGTGCGCTCGATCGTCTCATAATCACGCCCCGTGTGCTTCACGTAGATTTCATTGAGGCGGCGCTTCAGCTTGATGATGTCCTGGGCATGGCGCTCGATGTCGGAGGCTTGTCCCTGGAAGCCGCCCGAAGGCTGGTGCAGCATGATGCGGGCATTCGGCAGGGCAAAGCGCATGTCCTTTGCGCCGGCCGTCAGCAGGAGCGACCCCATCGAAGCGGCCTGACCGAAGCAGAGCGTTGCCACGGCGGGGCGAATGAACTGCATCGTGTCATAGATTGCCATGCCGGAGGTGACGACGCCGCCGGGGGAGTTGATATACATGTTGATTTCTTTTTTCGGATTTTCCGATTCAAGGAATAGCAACTGCGCGCAGATCAGCGTCGCCATGCCGTCCTCGATGGGTCCGGTAATGAAAATAATGCGTTCTTTCAGCAGGCGCGAGAAAATATCATAGGCCCGCTCGCCCCGATTGGTCTGTTCGACGACCATAGGCACGAGGTTCATAGCTGTTTCGATTGGATCTCTCATCGGTGGGCCTCAGCGTTTTGAGAATAATGGGGCATGCCCCAGATTCGTGGATGACACTTTCGATACATAGGGCTTCGCAACCCGTTTCCGCAAGATCCTCGCGTGACCATGCCGGGCGGGTTGCCAGCGATCATGCCGCTTCCGCGCGCAGCCAGCGCTGCAGCAAGGGCAGGCTGCCATCGTCAAGGGAGCGGGCGACGCGCCTGCCGACAGCCGCACCAAACTTGTAGCCATGGCCGGAACAGGCTGAAACGATTAGGCATTTTCCGATTTCCGAAGCGAAGAAGCGCTCATCGGCGGTAAACGTGTAAGCGCAGGTGACCACGTCCACCACTCTGTACTCCGAAAGCCGCTTCATCGGCGGCGCGAAATGAGCGCGTATGGCCTCGCCCTCACCTTCCGCCGCTACACGGTCGAGATCAGCGTCGCTGCTCTGGCGCTTATGAAGCCCGGTTCCGAATTTGAGACCACCACCGCCGCTTGCCGGTATGATGTAACCGTCAGTACCCCCGCCGACGTCGAGGACCACGGGCGAATTCTCCCATGCTGACCGCAAGTCCGCAGGCGGGTCGAGATAGACAACAGCGGTGCGATAGGTTGTCAGGTTTGTTGCAAGCTCCGGGAAGAGTTTGGTGACCCAGGCGCCTGCGGTGACGATCACGCGATCCGCTTCGATGACTGTGCCATCGGCGAGGCGGACTGTGGCCAAATCCGTGTCGACCGAAACGACCCGGGCGTTTTCCATGACCCTCGCGCCCTTTTCGCGCAGCCAATGCGCCAAGTCCGTTGCGATTTTTCGGCAATGAAGCGCGCCGCCCTCCGGCGAGAAGAACGCGTAGCGGAACGTGCCTTCCTCAAGATAGGCGTAGCGCTCAACGGCATCCCTGGGCTCATAGATTTCGAGCGGATAGCCTCCCTGCTCAAGCCCTTCACGATATTCATCCGTGTCATCGCCGGCCTCCCGCGATACGCAAATGAAACCGCGTGGATCAAGGTGGCTCGTCCCAATATCGTGCCAAAGCTCGTCCCAGGCCTCGTAGGCTTCGGAGATGGCGTCGGCATATCCGCCGGCCTTGCCATAGGCCCGGCGTATGATGCGGTGGTGGTCGCCCGAGGCGGCGAGCGGATTGGGGATCGGCCCCTGTTCAAGGAGCGTGACCAGATGGCCGGCCTTGGTCAGGGACCAAGCCGTCGACAATCCGGCGATGCCAGCGCCGACAATGGTGATTTTCATGGTGGGATTCCTGTATCAGTCTTGGGGGCTGAAATATGAAACGATATGTAGTGAATGCTCAACCCCTGATCACGCACGGAAAATACCAATGACCCTCCCCGCATCGTTTCGCCACGATCCCGAACGCCGCCATCTGCAGCTCGATCCGCGGGACCCGAGCTTCTTTCAGGACCCCTACCCGGCCTATGCGCACCTCCATGCGGCAGGTTCCAGTTTCTTCTGGGAAAACTACGGATTCTGGTGCTTCATCGGCTACGATGCCGTCAACCGGCTGTTGCGTGATCGGCGTTTCGGCCGGGAAAAGCGGCACAGCGATGCCGATTCGCAAGGCAGAGCCGGCGACCGCTCGCATCTGACGGATTTCGACCACATCGAGAAGTTCTCGATGCTTGAACTCGAGCCGCCGGTCCACACGCGGTTGCGCACGCTGGTCAATCGCGCTTTCGTTTCGCGCCAGGTGGAGCGGCTGCGCCCGCGCATCGAGGCATTGGCAAACGATCTGATCGACAAGTTCGAGCCAAGAGGCCAAGCCGACCTGATCGCGGAATTTGCCACGCCTATTCCCGTGACTGTTATCGCGGAAATGCTTGGTGTGCCGACGCAAGCCGCGCCGCAGCTTCTGGATTGGTCGCACCGCATCGTTGCGATGTACATGCATGGCCGAACCCGTCAGTCGGAAGAAAGCGCGAACGCCGCCGCGGCGGAATTCTCACAATTTCTGCGCGACTATGCCGGCAAGCGCCGGTCAGAACCCGCCGACGACCTGTTGAGCCTCTTGCTTGCCGCGGAGGCAGACGGGGCAAGGCTGACGGAAGACGAACTCATCACAACGGCCATCCTGCTTCTCAACGCCGGCCATGAGGCAACGGTGCACCAGACCGGTAATGCGGTTAAGACCATCCTTGAAAGCGGCACAAATCCCGCAAGCCTTCTGGCCGATGCGGAAACCACGGCCAAAACCGGGGAGGAATGCATCAGGTACGATGCACCGCTCCACATGTTTACCCGCTATGCCTATGAGGCGATCGATCTCGGGGATGGCATCACGCTCAAGCCCGGCGACCAGATCGGATTGATGCTCGGCGCTGCCAACCGCGACCCGCTGGTCTTTCAATCGCCCGAAACTTTCCGGCCCGAGCGCACGGACCAGAAAAATCTCTCATTTGGCGCAGGCATCCACTTTTGCATCGGCGCGCCGCTGGCGCGGCTTGAACTGCAGGTGGCGCTCAAGGTGCTCTTCGACCGGCTACCCAATCTGAAGCTTCGCGACGTGCCGCGCTATCGCAACACCTACCATTTCCACGGGCTCGAAAGGCTCGACGTCACCTGGTAATCAAAGCCTGATCACATATTCCTTGCGCGTCGTCTCCAGGACTTCCCACGTTCCGCGAAATCCCGGGCGCAAAACGAAACTGTCGCCGGCACCGAGGTGATGCGGGTCGCCACCTTCCTCGGTGACAATGGAGCGGCCTGAAAGGATGTGGCAAAACTCCCACTCGTCATAGACGATCTGCCATTTGCCCGGCGTCGCCTCCCAGATGCCGGCATAGAGGCCGCCATCTGCCTCCTCGGCGTTCCAGGTGCGGAATTGCGGATTACCCGAAACGACCCGGTCCGCCGCAGGGGCACCGCGTTCCGGCTCGATTCCGTCAATGCCGATTTTAACGAGATGCCCCATTAGCCTGCCTTGCTCAATGCCTGTTCGAGATCGGTGATGATATCTTCAACGCTTTCAATGCCGATGGAAAGTCGTACCACATCGGGCCCGGCCCCCGCCGCGACCTTCTGTTCGTCGCTTAGCTGGCGGTGGGTGGTGGAGGCTGGATGGATGACCAGCGATCGCGTATCGCCAATATTGGCAAGGTGCGAGAAGAGTTGCAGCGCCTCGACGAATTTGACGCCGGCATCGTAACCGCCGCGCAGGCCGAAGGTGAAAACGGAACCAGCGCCCTTAGGCGCATATTTCTGCTGCAATGCGTGATAGGAGTCCTCGGGCAGGCCGGCATAGCTGACCCACGCAACCCCCTCCTGCCTTTGCAACCATGTGGCGACCGTCAGGGCATTTTCGGCATGGCGCTGCATGCGCAGCGGCAAGGTCTCAATACCCGTGAGGATCTGGAACGCATTGAACGGCGAAAGCGCCGGACCGAGATCGCGCAGGCCAAGAACGCGGCAGGCGATGGCAAATGCAAAATTGCCGAAAGTTTCGTGGAGGACGGCGCCGTTATATTCCGGTCGCGGCTCCGACAGCAGGGGATAATTGCCGGATTTCGACCAGTCGAAGGTACCGCAATCGACGATGATCCCACCCATGGAATTGCCATGGCCGCCGAGAAACTTGGTGGCGGAATGCACAATGATATCGGCGCCATGCTCGATCGGCCGAATGAGATAGGGCGACGCGAGCGTGTTGTCGACGATGAGCGGGATGCCGCGGCGATGGGCTATCCCGGCGATGGCCGCAATATCCGTAATGATCCCGCCCGGATTGGCGATGCTTTCGATGAACACCGCCCGCGTACGATCATCGATCTGCGCTTCGAACGAGGCGGGATCGTCGCCCTCCGCCCAGCGCACCTGCCAGCCAAATGATTTGAAAGACTGGCCGAACTGGTTGATCGAGCCGCCATAAAGCTTGTTCGACGCAACGAAATTGTCGCCCGGCTGCAGAAGGGTGTGGAAGACCAGAAGCTGCGCCGCATGACCGGAGGCAACACTCAGCGCGGCAGTGCCCCCCTCCAGCGCTGCGACCCGTTCCTCCAGCACCGCATTGGTTGGGTTGGTGATGCGCGAATAAATATTGCCGAAAGCCTTCAGCCCGAACAGCGACGCAGCATGGTCGGCATCCTCGAAGACGAACGCGGTCGTCTGATAGATCGGCGTCGCGCGTGCGCCTGTCGCAGGATCGGGCTTGGCGCCAGCGTGAACGGCAAGTGTTTCTATTCCGGGTGCGCGATGCGCCATGGTGTTCCTCCTGTCGGGATAATCGGGCAAACTATGGAATGACGACGCTGGAGCCTACAGCGCATGTTTGCAAAGCAACATCGACCAATTTCAGCCCAAGCTTGAGATTCCAATGCCTTGGACAATGGTTTCGGTGAAATCGAACCGGCGGCTCACCCCTGATCGAGACCGAGCAATGCATACTCTATGGCCGGGCAGCGATCCATTACCACAGTCAGACCAGCCGTTTCGGCTTTGCGCGCCGCACCCTCGTCGCGCACCCCAACCTGCGCCCAGAAGACTCTCGGGCGCTGCTCCAGCGCCAGGACCTCATCGACGAGTGCGGGGAGAGCCGCCGAATTGCGGAACACATCGACCATGTCGAACGGCTCGGGAATATCGGCAAGGCGGGCGTAGACCGTTTGGCCATGAATCTGCTTGCCCTTGTGCCCGGGATTGACCGGAAAGACCTTGTAACCCTTGGCAAGGAGGAACTGCATCACCGTGTTGCTGGGGCGCGACTCATTTGGAGACGCACCGACAAGGGCTATGGTCTTGACCGAAGTCAGGATGCGGCGGATGAAACTGTCGGAATAGTGGTTGTGGTCCATGAGGGGTTACTCACCTTTCCACTCGGGCGAACGCTTCTCGATAAAAGCATTGATACCCTCTTCTGCGTCTCGCGCCAGCATATTCTCCACCATGATCCCTGCCGCATAGTCATAGGCTGCGGTCAGCCCCATTTCGAGCTGACGGTAAAATGCCTCCTTGCCGATCTTCACGGTCAAAGGCGATTTTGCTGCAATGCTTTGCGCATATTTCCTGACAATCTGATTGAGATACTCCTGCGGCACGACGCGATTGACAAGGCCGAATTCGCGCGCCGTCGACGCATCGATGGTTTCACCCGTGAGCAACATTTCCATCGCCTGCTTGCGTGAGACATTGCGTGAGAGGGCGACCATGGGCGTGGAGCAGAAGAGCCCTATATTGACGCCCGGAGTGCAGAATGTCGATTTGTCGGAACAGATCGCCAGATCGCACGATGCGACGAGTTGGCACCCCGCCGCGGTCGCAAGCCCATCGACAGACGCGATGACCGGGCGCGGATGGCGGACGATTTCCTCCATCAGTTCTGCACAGAGGCGCATCGTGGCGTCAAAGAAGGCGCGGCCACGATCTTCGTCACTCCGATGCGCGGTCATTTCCTTCAGATCGTGCCCGGCGGAAAAAAGCTTGAGGCCGGACCGGAGGATGATCACACGCACACGTTCGTCCTCGCGCGCAGATCGCAACAGGTCCAGCAGCATCTGCATCGTGGCAAGCGAAAGCGCGTTTGCCGGAGGATTTTGCAAGGTCAGCAGCAGAATGCCGTCCGACAGTTCCGACGCGATCATCGGCTCTTCCTTGCGGATGGCGTGAATTTCTCCCATCGAACTCCTCTTGGATTATTGGCCGGGCGGTGCCCAAAGATCATAAAACGGCTTCAGCGTTCGCAGATGGCGCTGGACGATTGCGAGGTTCTCTGGCGTGGGCCTCGCGCTTTCCACCCGCGCAAGACCCGCCTTCAAGCCGTTGATCATATCAGCCTTTTCCTGATCGTTAAGATTGGTCATGGCAGGAATGGCGTCAATCGCATTTTCTACTTCAAGGCGCGGATCGGGATTGGTCGCCCAATGATAGGTCACCATGATCGTGTTGGTGGTGTTTACCCAGTCGGTAAAGTTGGCAAAGCCGAATTCGGCCGCTGTCTCATCAAGCGCCGCCTGGCGCTGGGCCGCCTCACCCTGCCCGTTTACCTCCCTCGCCCGGGCCGCAACCGGTGCGAAGCCATAAAGAAAGCGCGTGATCATGTCTTCCGTCAGCGCAACGGGACGTTCCGGCAGGCTGAACGGCTCGATCGCCTGCATGGGCGGCGGCGGGGTTTGAGTAGCGAGCACCCCGACATAGACGAGTGCGGCGATGCACGATGCAACAACTAATCCCGGCGGTTTCATGCGCTCATCCTTGTCAAGACGATGCAGTTGCTTAGTTTGAAAATAGCAGCGAAATGCTAAAGAAAACAATCGGGAGGGCTATTGTGGCACCGTTGATGGACGTCGAAGCGCTGACATCGTTTCTGGAACGTGAATTTCCGCAGGTAAATGCTGACGGTATGACATTCATCGTTACCGACGCAGGTGAGGGCTTCGCCTCGATGCGTCTCGATCCGAAGGACCGTCATCTGCGGCCCGGCGGAACGGTGTCGGGGCCGACACTTTTCGCCCTCGCCGATCTTACGGCCTATGTAGCAATCCTCGCGCAGATCGGTCCGGTAGCGCTCGCTGTCACGATCAATCTCAACATCAATTTCCTGCGCAAGCCGGAGCTCGGCGCGATCGACGCCACGGCACGCGTGCTGAAGCTGGGCAAACGCCTCGCTGTCGTCGATATCTCCATTACAAGCGCCGTGAGCGGCGAACTCGTCGCCCACGCCACGTCGACCTATTCGATTCCACCTAAATAACGGATTGGCGCATGCCTACGACGGGCAAGCAGCGCCCGTCTCGACCCAGGCGCGGATCAACTCGCCGAATTCGGCTTGCGTGCCCGGCACGGGCTCACGTCCCTCGCCCGGTTGCCAGCCCCATCCGACAAGATCGTCATGGGCCATATGCTCGACAATCTGGTCGAGCGTCTTGCCGCCATTGCGCTGCGGATCCTTGATCTGGCTGCAAATTTGACCGAGCGACTTGCCCTCCCAGGCCATTTCGATGGGCGCCAGGTGCCAGTTGCCATTACCGGGGATGCTCTTGATGGTTTCGGCCTGCCCTACAACCTTGACGTTTTCCGGGCCATGGCAGGTGCTGCACATCATGCCGGGGACGCCCATGCCAGCCTCGCCGCGCGTGACCGGCGGCTGGTGCACATGCATCGACATCGACTGCAGCGGCCTGTCGGTCGCCGGATGGCAGTTCACGCAGCGCGGATGCTGGATCACCTTGCCGGCCTCTTCGAAGAGCGCCACCGAGCGCTGATTTTCATCAGCAATAGCCTGAAAGGCAGAGGCCGGTTTCAGGGCGTTCACCGGATTATCCTGCGCCATCGAGATATTCGAGACGGCAAGGGCGGCATTGATGGCAACCGCCACGGAGATGTAAGCGAGGTTCCTGTTCATGGCGCGCCCCCTCAAACCGAGCCGATACTGACGATCGGCAGACGCCGCACGGCGCCATGGCCGAGGCGGCGCCAGGCGTTGGCAATGGCCGGCCCAACAGGCGGAACCCCAGGTTCACCGACACCCGTTGGTTTTTCGCTTGAAGATATGATCGCGACCTCCACCGCAGGCATCTCGTTGATGCGCAATGAACGGTAATCGTGGAAGTTGGACTGCACGATCTTGCCGCCTTGGCCGAGCGTGACGGCGTCGAAAAGAACCGCACCGACGCCATAGCCGATGCCGCCCTCCATCTGCGCCTTTATGACGTTGGGATTGATCGCCACACCGCAATCGACGGCGCACCAGACCTTGTGAACCCGCGGCGCGCCATCATCGCCGGTCGATACTTCGACGATCTGCGCGACATAGGTGCCGAAGCTCTTGACCACCGCAACACCGCGCTGGCGCCCATCAGGCACGGCGGAACCCCAGTCGGCCATTTCGGCAACCTTCTTCAAGGTGCCCATATGGCGCGGCTCCTTGCTGAGGAGCGCAAGCCGTCCCTCGACGGGATCCTTGCCCACCTTCTGCAGTAGCTCGTCCATGAAGGTTTCGACCGCAAAGCCCGTGTGTGTATGACCGACCGACCGCCACCAAAGCGGCGGCACGGCAAGGGAAACATTGTGCGAGATAACGCGCAGGTTCGGTATGACATAGGGCAGGTTCGCTGCTCCTTCGACGGAGGTTTCGTCGAGGTCCGCCTTGGCCATTATGGATTGGCCGACGATTGTTTGATCCCAGCCGACGACATTGCCATTCGCGTCGATCGCTCCGCGCATCCTGTGCATGTACATCGGCCGATAGAACCCGCCGCGAATATCGTCTTCGCGCGTCCACATATGTTTCATCGGTCGCTTGCCGTCGGTCGCGGCGAAAACTGCAGCAGCTTCGGCGATATAGGGCGAGCCAAATTGCGCCTTGCGACCGAAGCTTCCGCCGGCGAGCTGCGTGTTGACCCGCACCTTCTCAGGATCGAGGCCGAGCACCTGCGCGGTGACCTTCTTGTCCATCGTGGGGAACTGCGCGCCGTTAAAGACATCGACCGATCCATCGGCCGCCTTGATAAACACCGCATCGAGCGGTTCCATGGGCGCGTGTGCGAGGAATGGAAAGACGATGTCAGCTTCGAGGGTCTGCACGCCGTTGCCGCCGAACGACTTTTCAACGTCACCGGTGTTGGCGGCTTCATGTCCATCCGTGCCGAAAAGCTTGGCGAAATCGGCGGTGAGTTGGTCGCTTGAACGTGTTTCGGCCTTGGACAGGTCCCACTCGACCGTGAGCGCGTCGCGGCCCTTCAGGGCGGAAAAAGTGCTCTCGGCATAGACCGCGACGCCCTGCGGGATTGTCTTGACGTCAAGGACGCCGGGGATCTTGCGCGCTGCCGCGTCATCCACCGACTTGACGGTCGCACCGAATTGGTCCGGATGGGCGACGACAGCATAGAGCATGTTGTCGGCGGTTATATCGAGGGTGAACACAGCCGTGCCATTGGTTTTGCTTACCGTGTCGAGCTTCGGCAATTCCTGGCCGATAAGCACGAAGTCCTTGGGGTCCTTCAGTTTCGGCTCAGCGGGAGGGGTCTGCGTGGCAGCCTTGTCGGCAAATGCGCCGAAGCCGCTTTCCTTGCCGGACCCCGCATGTTTGATGCGGCCCTTTTCAACCGTGATCTCGGCTGCGGGAACACCCCACTCGGCAGCCGCCGCGGCAACCAGCATGGCGCGTGCCGTTGCGCCCGCCTTGCGCAATTGGTCATAGGAATTGGCGATCGACGTCGAGCCGCCTGTGCCCTGCAGGCCAAATGCCAGATTGCCGTAGATCTTGTCGTCGGCCGGTGAATGAACCGCGCGCATTTGGCTCCAGTCCGCATCGAGCTCCTCGGCGACGATGGTCGAAAGCCCGGTAAAAGGTCCCTGGCCGAACTCGATGTGCTTGGAGAGCACGGTAACGGTGTCGTCGGTGCCGATCTTTATGAAGGCGTTGATCTGGGAAAGGCTCTTGTCGCCTCCCGCCTGTACGCCCTCTAACGCGGAGGCGCTGAAGACTTTCGGCGCGAGTGTGAATCCGATGATGAGGCCAGCGCCGGCGAGAAAGGAACGGCGCGTCGCTGTGAGAGCATTGAAGGTCATGGCTCAGCCCTCCATCGTGTCGGCGGCGTTGTGGATGGCCTGCCTGATGCGGTGATAGGTGGCACAGCGGCAGATATTGCCGGCCATCGCACCGTCGATATCCTCGTCGGTGGGCTTCGGCGTCAACTGCAAGAGCGACACGGCGGACATGATCTGGCCTGACTGGCAATATCCGCATTGGGGAACGTCTATCGCGATCCATGCCTTGCGAACCGCCTCCGCTTCCTTGCCCTCGATGCCTTCGATGGTGATGACCTCCGATCCATCGACCGTCGAGATCGGCGTAATGCAGCTGCGCCGGGTCGATCCGTCGAGATGGACGGTGCAAGCGCCGCACTGGGCGATGCCACAACCGTACTTTGTGCCTGTCAGTTTTTCGAAATCGCGCAGGACCCAGAGCAGTGGGGTATCGGGATCCCCGTCGAAAGTCCGTTCCTGTCCATTTAGCTTGAAGGTAATCATGGCGAACTCCGCATCTGGCTTGCAACGCTTGTGCTTGCTTGAGTTGGTGTCTTCGTGGAGCTAAAGGCATAACATGATTTTTTTCGCCTGCGCCACGCGATGTCATCACCTCACGCCATCGTGAGAGTGCTGCATCCAGCGCGGGATCACCCTGCCTGCAGCCTTGCTCGTTTGTCCGGCCTGATCGGGGGCTAAACGTTCGTAGCGCGTGGAAGTTGCGCCGCTCATGCTGAACTTTTAGGATCCGATTGATCGGGAAACAGTCGATGCATGAGTTCGCGGAAAAATCGTCAAGAAGATTGGGATGGGGCGCCCCCCTTTCCGCGATCGTGCATGTAGGTGTGATCCTGTTGCTGGTGCTGGGATTGCCTATGCCCTCACCGGTCACAACGCCTCCGCAGGAGGTAGACGTGACACTTGTGCCGCCTCCGCCGCCACCGGCCCCGCCGCCACCCAAGCCCCAGGAGAAGCCGCCTGAAACGGCTAAACCTGCCAAACCGGTCGAGGTGTTCGAATCTGCTGCCGCAAAGACAGACCAGAACGTGAAGGAGTCGCAGCCGGCGCCGTCAGCACCGAGCGATCCTGTCGAAGACCCGACTGACAAGCCTGCCGAACCGGAAAACAAGGCCGCTGCGGGTGGAAAGCCCACAGAAGCCGCGCCGAGCGCACCGGACCGGACAAGCCCGGACGGGCTTGCTGCGGCCGATGCCAAGGCAGCCGAGGCGAATGCTGCTGCCGCGCCGAATCCGGCTCCGGCTCCAACCGCGTCTACCGCCCCAAAGCCGGATGAAAGCAAGAAACCGGCTGCGGCCAAGCCTGCGTCGCGACGCGGCAAACTTGTGGTGGCGCGCGAACTCTACTCCGCCGGGGCGCTGTTCGATCCGCGCGTCATGCAGGCGCTCGGGCGGTTGCCGCCGCGACAGCGCATGAAGCAGGTGTGCATGATAGAGGCGCTGGAACAAATCCGCCGCCAGAGGCCGGGAACGGACATACTTGTTCCATTTGGCGCGAGCGGAAGCAGCTATACCGCCACGACACTCGATGCCATCGGTGGTGCGTTCCGCAACGGTTCTAACTGGTACGACCTCGACTTCCATTGCAAGGTCGATAATGAGGGAACCAAGGTGGTCGCTTTCAGCTACGCGATGGGTAGCCTCGTGCCGAAAAGCGAATGGGTCAGGCGGCAGTTTCCTCTCGATTAGATCCTGATGATGGCTCTCCGCACGCACCGTTACTGTTACGTACTTGTTCCGACAGCGTAACCTCGCGAAAGTCGCCACATTTCAGTCGATCAATTTCCATTTGGAGAGCAACGATGTCGATGTCATTGGATCAAGCAGCCGAAGTCTATCGGGAAGCCATGCGGGCGACCGTCAAGCGGTATTCCCTGTGGTATCTGATCGAAGGAATATTGCTCGTCGTTGCGGGCGTTCTGGCGATCATCTATCCGGTGTTCTCATCCGTCGCGGTTATTCTGTTGCTTGGCTGGTTGCTTATTTTCAGCGGCATCCTGCAATGCATAGGGCTGTTCTATGCCCGCCATGTCCCGAATTTCTGGCTGCAGCTCATTTCCGTCTTCCTTGCCGTGCTGATCGGTTTCCTGTTCCTGCGCGATCCGGCGCAGGGTCTCGTTACAGTGACCTTGCTGCTTATCGTCTTCTTCATGATCGAAGGCATATCGAAGGTGGTCTTCTCCCTGACGATCCGGCCCTTCCCGCATTGGGGTTGGGTTCTCGTCAGCGGCATCATAGGCATTCTTCTGTCGCTGTTCCTGCTGATAAGCCTGCCGGTTACAGCGCTCTGGCTCATCGGTTTGCTGCTCGGCATCCAATTGATCAGCGTCGGAGGGGCGCTGGCGCAGCTCGCCTGGAAAGTACGCCATAGTTGAGGCGATTTGTCAGTTGTCGCGATCGTCGGGCGGGCACGGCCATCCCGACGGCGGGTTGAGGCCGGCAGGCAATTTGGTTTTGGCGTCACCGCAGGCGAGTTCGATCTGTCCCTGTTCCAGCCCCTGCGCCGCCGAGAGATCGAGCCCCTCGATCCGCGTCAGATACATGAAGGCATGGTCGAAGATGATCGGTCCTTCAAATGTTGCATGACTAAGGTCTGCCCGGGACAGATTGGCCAGCGAGAAACGTACGCCGGTCAGGATGGCGTCATCGAAATCGGCGCGTCCAAGCTCGGCTTTTTCGAAATTCGCTCCCGTCAGCTTGGCCTTAGCAAACCCGGATCGTTGCAGTTCCGCACTGGCGAAGTTGGCGCCTTCAGCGGAAATGCCGGTGAAATTGCTGCGGTAGGCCTCGACCTTGGAGAAGTTGGCCTTCTCGGCTGCGGCACCGGCCAGCGAAGCCCGTACCAGTGTCGCCTTTTCGAGGTTTGCCGATTTGAGGTTGGAGTTGCTGAGATCGGTAGAGGCAAAATCGGTGCTGAAGAGCTTGGCACCTTCGAGTTCGCTGCCGGGAATCATGATGTTGCGCTTCGTGCAATCGGTCCAGTCCAAACCCGGCGCTGCGGTGGAACCGCAATCTGCCGCCAACGCAGGTCCCAGCGGCAATATAGTGCAACCTGTCAACATGCAGGCGGCGAGGAACGCGCTCCGCCGCTTTACCGGAGCTGAGACTTCCATCACCACTTCCATTGAGACGCTCATACCGCACTCCGATTCTGTCACGCCATGGCAGCCAAGATAGCGCAGCGCATTGCCGAAACCAATTGATCCAACAGGCAAAAATACATTACCTCCGGCTCACGCGTATGCTGCTAGGGCACGACCGCATCGAGTTCCGGCAAAAGGACAACGCTTTCCTGCTCGTTTGGATCCGTGCGGGCAATAATTGCCGTGCAAGGCGTGTTGCTGAGATTGGCCGGCAGATGCGGCACGCCTGGAGGAATATAGAAAAGCTCGCCCGCATGGACGACAATGTGTTCCTTGAGCCCTTCGCCGTACCAGGTATGTGCCTCGCCCGACAGCATATAGATCGCCGTTTCGTGGGCCTCGTGCATGTGCGCCTTGGCCCTCGCGCCCGGAGGAATCGTCAATATATGCATGCAAATTCCCGTCGATCCGACCGTCTCGGCGGCTATTCCTTCAAAGTAATTCAGTCCCTGTTTGCCGCCGTAGGTGTGATGCGGTTTGACCAGCCGGCACGTCGGTTTAGATTTTACGTCCATCATCGCCTCCAAGAGAGGTAAGGGAAAGTCATGCACGTTTTAACCGCCAGCATAGCATGCAATGGCTGGGAAACCGCTGTGAAAACTGCCGTGGTTCACCCTCACGGGTGATGCGGCGAACCGGCGGTTCGATCAGTATCCTTCCGCAAGCCAATGATTCGTCTTACTCATTATGCGTGCCCTGCGTCAGACCCTCGGTTGAATGTCAGGAGAACTGCATGCCGGACAGACACGAATTCTATCGTATCGAGATTTGCGGTCGCACATTTACCGGTACCGTCCACGCTGACGGTCCATACCTCAAACTGCTCGAGAGCCGCACCTTCGGTTATGGCGCCCCGCTGCGCTCGCATCTGGTGCTGTCGAAGGTCCCCGGCAGGCGCTACTACGCCATCTGCAGAAATTCCGAACCGCTCATATCGCTTCCCCTCTTCCTTGATGAGGATGTGGAACTGCTTGCCAGGGAATTCGGCATACCGATCGATGACAGATCCCGTCACTATTCATTTGAACGCAGCCCGGCCTCGCGAGCGCTGAAGCAATGGTCGTTGCAACACCCTGAAATCGCTCGCGCCTGTTCGGGCCTGACGTCGCTCGTCCCTCGCTGGTACCAGGCAGGCCGTCGCCGCCTCGCTTCACTTTGACGGCGGGAAAATCACCTTCCAGTCGTTCTTCATGCTGACGACCTGCCAGCCCTTTGCGACTGCTTCATCCCAGCCTTTGTCGAACTTCGCCAGCTTGTCGGTGCGGTCGTAGGCATATTCGCGCTCGGCGTCGTCATGATGGATATAGACCGCCAGCCTCGCACCGCTTCCTGCGGTTGTATATTCAAGCATCTCCCGGTCGCCGTCGGAGTTGCCGATGGCCATGATTGGCCAGCGTCCAATGAAGCGATTGATACCAACGGGCTTGCCGGGACCGTCATCGATGAATTCGACCTTTGGTTCCTTCATCAACTCAGGCTTCCCGTCAGCCCCAAGCTGATATTTAACGACACCGGAGGAACCAATCACCTGCTCGGGCGGCACGCCATAGATCTTGTCGGCAAAGACGCGCATGAACTCAACGCCTCCGCCCGACACGATGAAGGTGCGGAAACCATTGTCGCGCAGGTAGGCGAGCAATTCGAGTTGCGGCTGGTAGACGAGTTCACCGTAGGGCTTTTGACGGACCGGATGTTTTGCCGTGGCAAACCAGTCGGCGACGGTCTTTGAAAATGCCTCTGTACTCATACCGGCGTGGGTCGCCGCCATGATTTCGAGCATGCCTTTCATGCCGGAGGCCTCGACCCCGGCGAGATCGTTGGCAAGAACGGACTTAAAGGGCTCCGTGTCCTTCCACTCGGGATGCTCCGGCGCCAGACGCTTGACTTCGTCCAAGGCAAAGAAAAGTTCAAAAGGCACAGGCTTTTCTGCCCATAGCGTGCCGTCATTGTCGAAGACGGCAATGCGGTCTACTGGCGCTACGAAATCGGCCGAACCATCGGTCGTGACGCGCTTGACGAAATCGACGATGGCTGTGCGGTTTGGCCCATCGTTCCAAGACGGCAGCGGGTCGGACTGTGCAAGGGCTGAACCCGCGTTTAGGAGCAGAAAGACGAAAAGAATTGCCCAAACCCTGGCGAGCCCATGAACGCGAACCCATCCCAATTTTGTGAAATTTCCCACGGCGACCCCTCCTGGCAACAGGTAACTTTCACTCATAAACGCTCGCGGCCGGCACAACTGGAAGTACGTAACTGTAACAATTCGAACAGCGCCTTTCGGGTGAAGCAAAAGCCTAATCCTTGTCCGGTGGGTATCGCCGTGATAATTTGTCGTCATTCCGCTCAAGAGAATCCGAGATAGGGCGGAGGATGTGGGATGAAGATTCTTTATGGTTCCGTTCTAGGTATCCTGCTTGGGATCACAGCCGCATGGGCGGGTCCGCTGCACGATGCTGCCAGGGACGGGGATGTTGCTCGCGCGAAACAACTGATCGACCAGGGCGCAAAGGTGGGCGAACCCGATGAAACGGGCGAACCGCCATTGGTCATTGCTGCATTGAATGGTCGCAAGGATGTGGTCGTGCTATTATTGGAACGTGGTTCCGATATCGAGATCCGTAACAAGGGCGGCCTGACCGCTTTGCATGCTGCTGCCTATGGCGGCCATCTCGACGTGGTGGAATTGCTCGTTTCGAAGGGCGCTGCAGTCAACGACCAGAAGAACTTTTATCACATGTCGCCCCTGCATGCCGCCTCCGAGGAGGGCCATGCAGATATCGTTGCATTTCTCCTGGCGAACAAGGCCGAGGTCGAGGCAACGGAACGGAATGGCTACACGCCTCTAAGCCAGGCGGGCTGGCGTGAACATTGGGATGCAGCCGACCTTTTGATCAAGGCGGGTGCTGTCTGCCAGAAGGCCGACCTTGTCGGCGAGCGGCTTTACGACGAATGCACCAAGCGCAAATAGCGCGACGTTGCGGGCCGTCCAGATTCATGAATTGGAGGATTGGAATGTCAGATCACAGGCGGAGACACGCGATAGCGTTGGCAGCGGCCATTGGCATGCTTTCGTTCGCACAGCCCGTTGTGGCCGAGGAATTCGTCAACACCGGATATTTCGGAGACGTGGCGATAAAAGGGTACGATCCGGTCGCCTACTTCACCCAGCATGACGCCGTGCAAGGCAACCCGCAATATTCATATCATTGGCTGGGCGCGACTTGGCAATTTGCCAACGCCGAAAACCGCGACCTGTTCAAGGCGGATCCCGGCAAATACGCCCCGCAATATGGCGGCTATTGCGCTGACGGCGTTTCCTTCGGCACGGTAACGACCAACATTGATCCCAAGGCATGGCGCATAATCGAGGGCAAGCTTTACATCAGCTACGACCCCGGTACGGCAGAGGGCTTCGAGAAAAGCCCGACCAAGCTTACCGACTCGCAAAAGCACTGGTCGGAGGTCGAGCAGACACTTGTCTCTGAAAAGCAGGACAAGAATTGGGAAGCTCCAGCCAACTAGATCTTTGCTATAAGGGCGCCACGGAAAAATACTTCAAGGATTGCGGCGTGACCTGGATATAATCCAAGTCGCGCTCGTCCGTTGTCGTATTACGGTAAACATAGCCGCAGACGGTGCGGTCGCGAAAATACCCCGGGTATTTTTCGCAAAGCCGATTGCCCTGGATTTCAACTGCGCCCGTGATGTTGGTATTAGCGCTCCGGTAGGCGGTATTACCTGCACTGTCGAAAAACTGGACGAACTGCGTACCGTTCCGGTGCTTGCCGGCCCATTTCTTGCTATTGACCAGGTCCTTCAACTGGGATTCGGTCAATTGGTCGGCCTGATTTCCCTGGAAATCGAAGGGCCATTGCGGCACTCGCGCCGCCTTCAAGCCGGCAAGATGGTAGTCCAGATCCTCCTTCTGCCAGTAATCGTATAGATAGCTGTAATAGGTCAGGTTGGCGTCCGGGAAGAGCGTCATCAACTTCGCCTTTTCTTCAGCTGCCGGCGTCAGCTTCCCCTCATCGACATAGGCGGCGGCGAGATATTCGCGCGCCGGCTCCGCCCGGGGAAGCGAATCGCGCGCCGCCTCGAGCAAGGGGATCGCGCGCTCGTTCTCGCGCGAGGTGTAGTAGACAATCCCTGCAAGCAGTTTGAAGCTGGGTTCCGGCGACGGGTCGAGCCGCAGCGCGCGGTCCATTTCCGTCACCGCCTGCCCGCGGCTGCCGGTTTGCGCAAGAATGAGAGCAAGGTTTGCCACAGCTTCCGGGTCATTGGGCTGGGTTGCGACGGCCCGGTTGGCGGATTCCCGCGCCTCCACTTCACGGCCATCGACGAGTTGCAACAGCGCAAGCACGGTATGGGCCCTAGCATTGTTTGGATCGATCTTCAGTGCCTCACCAGCCGCATCATAGGCAATCTTGCGCGCGACCGCCGCCGACCAGAGAAAATTATAGTCGTTGCGCCATACGTCAACGGCGACGCGCGCTATGCCTGCATGGGCGTTGGCAAAACGTGGATCGAGATCGATCGCCTTCTGATAATATGACAGGGTTCGCCGGTAAGTCTCGACATCCGCATAGAAAAACCCCTCCTGCTCGGCCCGCATGTAATAGTCGTAAGCTTCGAGATTATCGGTGGGGATGCGCGCGAGCTGGTCCCGTTCGCCCTCGCTGAGCTTCACCTCGAGCGCGGATATGATCTTGCCGATTACATCGTCCTGTACGGCGAAGAGATCGGCATATTGCCGGTCGTACCGCTCGGCCCAAAGGGACAGGCCCGTTACCGCATCGATGAGCTTGACGTTGATGCGCAGGCGGGTGTCCGCCCGTTGCAGGGTGCCTTCAAGAATATAGTGCACGCCGAGTTCCGAAGCGACGTCCTGTATCTTGTTTGCCGATGTGCTGACGGCGAACACGGAATGGCGCGCGATGACGAAGAGGCCGGATACTTTCGAAAGTTCGGTGATGAGATCATCCGTCAGGCCTTCAGCAAGATGATCATGTTCAGTGTCTCCGCTGACATTGATGAACGGCAGAACGGCTACCGACGGTTTGTCGGGCAAGGGATAGGCAAAACGCTGCACCGGCGTCGCTGGCCATATCAGGGTCCAGGGCTTGAACCACAGCGCTCCCCCGGCAAGCACAAGCATAAGGAACGCGGCCGCGGCAGGCACCCGCCAGTTGAACTTCTTTTTAGGCGCTCCAAGCGTCTTGCCCGCAGCGGATGGATCGAGCACGACACGATAGACGCGTACCGGTTCGGCAATGCTCTTTACCTTCTGTTCGCCAAGAGACACATAGCCGACGGGCAGTCGCGATTTGACGTGATCGTAAGTGGTTCCGGAGATGGCGATGCCCCCAGGCTCGGCAAGTGCCTGGATGCGATCGGCGATGTTGACGCCGTCGCCATGAATATCGTCGCCCTCAACGATGATATCGCCAAGATTGACGCCGATGCGAAAATCGAGGCGATGACCGGCGGGTTCTCCTGCGTTTCTCTTTGCTTTCTCCTGCTGGATCTCCACCGCACAGCGCAAGGCATCGACGACGCTATGGAATTCGACCAGCACCCCGTCGCCCATGGTCTTGACCAGACGGCCGTGGTGGTTGGCAATCTTGGGTTCAAAGACTTCGTACAGATCGCTCTGGAACCTTGCGCGGGTTCCTTCCTCATCGATCTGGCTCAAGTGGCCATAGCCGGCAACGTCGGCGATGAGCACGGCAGCTAGGTGACGTTCCATTTCACCGTTTTTCCCCGGAGCACAATGTCACTCCTTCTCGCATCTTATCGCAGGTAGGAGGCAGAGGCCATTACGCTCAAATGGGTGAGCGCGAAGCCGGCCTGCAGGAACTGGTCGAGTGCTATTATTTACCAGCTCTGCTTTAATCCATCGGTCCGCGCTCTATTTAAGGGTGTAGCCTGGACTGACGATGACGGAGAAATTCACAATGCAAGCCCTATCCACTGTTCCTCCGCTCGTTGGTGACCTGGCCTGGCCCGCCAAACGGCGCAAGGTGCTCGACTGGCTCGTGCATGCAACCCGTGAAGAACGCTTCATCGACAATATTTTCGTCGAGCTCTGCAATCGCCTTATGGAAGACGGCGTGCCGGTCGCCCGCTCGACGCTGCATCTCAGAACCCATCATCCCCAGTGGCTCGGCGCGCGGATTCTCTGGAAAACCGGCTTGGACAAGGCCGATATCCAGACATTCGGCTACGGCATCGAGGAAACTGAACGGTATCGCAACAGCCCAATCGACCAGATCAGGAGTGGCGTGCGCGAAATCAGGTGGCGACTCGAAGAGGATAGCGGGGAAACCTATCCGCTCTATAACGAATTGCGGTCAGAAGGCCTCACCGACTATATCGCATGGCCGCTTTACCACACCCTCGGCAAGGAACATGTCGTCACCTTTGCCGCCGACGCGCCTGGCGGTTTCAGCGACGAACACGTGGCCTATCTTACCGACCTTTTGCCCGCCCTCGCACTCGTCAGCGAAATTCGGTTGAAAAATCGCCTCGCGCGCACGCTGCTTGAAACTTATGTCGGCCCGCACGCGAGCGAACAGATTCTTGCCGGCGCCACGACGCGCGGCAGCGGCGTAACGGTCGGCGCTGCCATATTGATCTGCGATCTGCGCGATTTTACCGGAATATCCGATCTCTGGCCGCGCGACGACGTTATCGAACTGTTGAACGGCTACTTTGACGCAATGTCCGAGCCCATCGCCCGCCATGGCGGCGAAATATTGAAATTCATGGGCGATGGGCTGCTTGCCATCTTCCCGCTGAGCGATCCCATGGCCTGCCGCAATCTGCTGCAGGCGATCAACGAAGCGCAGACCGCGCTTGCAGCGCTCAACGAGGATCTCGTTGGCAAGGGCCGCAAGCCGCTCGGCTATGGCATCGGGGTCCATGTCGGCGACGTGATGTACGGCAATATAGGCTCGCGCAGCCGGCTTGACTTCACTGTGATCGGCCCGGCCGTGAATATCGCCTCGCGCCTCGAGAGCCTGACCAAGGAAATCAAGCGTCCGGTCCTTTTGTCGAAGGCGTTCGTGGAGATGGCCGATTGCGGCAACGAATTCGAAAGTCTTGGCTCGCACAGGCTGCGCGGGCTTGAGCGACCATTCGACGTGTTCGGATTGAAGGAACACGACAAGGCCGCCGTGCTGTCGCCCGCATAGAGGAGCGACAGGGCCTCGGCGCCGGTTCACAATTGTTTCAAAAATCCTTCATGAGGGCGTGGCATAACCGACGGCACAGTAGCAAAATGTGCTCCGCCGTCAGTTGGCCAATCCCGGAGAGGCGATATGAACAAATCCAAGGAACATTCCGATGCACAGGACTGGCTTGAAGCTGAGCTAGCCGACACGCTTGACGAGGATTACGAACTGGAACTATCCGAGCCGGCGCTTTCGGAGGAGATCCGCAAGATTTATCGCAAGTCTCATCCGCCCTCAATTCCGCGCATCGACTACTTCCGTGCCCTGCTCTCCCTGCAGTCGGAACTGATCAAGCTTCAGGACTGGGTGGCTTACCACAAGGAAAAGGTCGTCGTGATCTTCGAGGGTCGCGATTCTGCCGGCAAGGGCGGTGTCATCAAGCGCATTACGCAGCGCCTCAACCCACGTATCGTCCGCGTCGTTGCGCTGCCGGCTCCGTCGGATCGCGAAAAGACCCAGTGGTATTTCCAGCGCTACGTGCCTCACCTGCCGGCAGGCGGCGAGATCGTGCTCTTCGACCGTTCCTGGTACAATCGCTCCGGGGTTGAGCGTGTCATGGGCTTTGCCGGTGAAGACCAGGTGCAGGAATTCTTCCACGACGTGCCCGAGTTCGAGCGCATGCTGGTTCGCTCCGGGATCAGGCTGGTGAAATACTGGTTCTCGATCACCGATGAGGAACAGCAGATGCGCTTCCTTATGCGCATCCACGACCCGCTGAAACAGTGGAAACTTTCGCCGATGGACCTAGAGTCGCGCGTTCGCTGGGAATCCTACACCAAGGCCAAGGAAGAAACTTTCGCCCGCACCAACATTCCCGAAGCGCCGTGGTACATCGTCGAGGGCAATGACAAGAAGCGCGCACGGCTCAACTGCATCGATCACCTCCTCAGCCGCATCCCCTACGAGGAGGTGCCGCACGAGGACATCGCCCTTCCCGAGCGCGTGTTCAATCCGGATTACGAGCGCAAGGTCCTGCCGCCCGAACTCTATGTGCCGGCGAAATATTAGAGCGCTTCTCTTGTTTAGATGGAAACAGTTTCTCGAACGGCGGGAGACTGTACTAAGCAAGGAACGCCTCGAGCCGGGTCAGGCAACCATCTAAATCAGCGCGTGTACCTAGCGATTTTGGCCCGTGTAGGGCATCATCCTCCCAGCGGAGATTTTGTGATGCTGGCAGAGGGAGGATCGCCATGCGCTGCTTTACGGTACTCGGACCTTCGCAAACCGGAAAATCCACGCTCGTGGACAAACTCGGCTCACTTGAAGGTTCCCCACGAAAATCTGTTTCTCCTTATGGACTTGGCCTGACGGAATTCGAGTTCGGTGGTGAGGCGTGGTGCGCGCTGGACACGCCCGGATCAGGCGAAGCGATTGCTCATGCCCACCACGCTCTTCTCGCCAGCGATGCCTGCATCCTGTGCGTTTCAACAATCCCGGAAGAAGCCGTACTTGCTGCGCCATACCTGCGCGCGATCGAAGCGTCGGGTACGCCCTGCATCCTTTTCGTCAACAAGATGGACGAGCCGCGCGGGCGCCTGCGGGACGTTGTCGCCGCGCTGCAGGATTACTCAAATCATACGCTCATCCTCCGCCAGATTCCCATTCGCGAGGGCGACAAGATCGTCGGCAGTTGCGACCTGATTTCCGAGCGCGCATGGCGCTACCGCGAAGGTCAGCCATCGTCGTTGATCGAAATCCCTCCAGACCTCATCGAGCGCGAACATGAAGCGCGCGCCGAACTGCTTGAACACCTCTCCGAATTTGACGACTGGCTGCTTGAGGAATTGATCGAAGACCGTGAACCGGCAACGAATGCCGTCTATGCGATCTCCTCGCGGGTCCTGCGCGAAAACCGGATCATACCGGTGCTCGTCGGGGCCGCAAGCCACAGCAACGGCATCATGCGACTGATGAAGGCGCTCCGCCATGAAGCGCCGCAGGCTGACGTGCTGCGCAAGCGGCTGTCGGCGGGGGGGAGCATTTCCGAAAGTGCTCTGGTCGCCGTCGGGTTTCACGCCTACCACCGCCAGAATGTCGGCAAGACCATTCTCGTGCGTGCTTTCACGGACGGTTTGAAACAGGGCACCATGCTTGCGGGCGCACGGCTCGGCCCGGTGCAGGATCCGGGCACCGGAAAGCCGATTGCCTCGGGTGCCGCGTCGGCGGGTGATGTCTTTGCGACGGTCAAGTCGGATCACCTGCCCGTCCCCTCGCTGCTTGGCGCGGATGCAGCCGTCGACGCCCCAAACTGGACCAATGCACCCACACCAATGATGGAGCGCATACTGGTTCCAAGCAGCGAACGCGATGAAACCAAGCTCTCCGAAACACTGGCAAAATTGGCCGAAACCGATCGCGGCATCAAGGTTGCCCAGGAAGAAGGAACCGGCGCGCAATTGATCAGTTCCCAGGGGCCCGTCCATCTGCGCGACATCTGCCGGACCTTAGCCGAAGTCTTCCACGTGGATGTCAGCGAGAAGCCACCGAGCCCGGTCTACCGCGAGACAATCTCGAAATCATCGGATGTCAATTATCGGCACCGCAAGCAGACGGGCGGCGCCGGACAGTTTGCCGACGTGAAGTTGAGCGTCAGGCCCAATGGGCGCGGCGAAGGCTTCAGCTTCGCCGAAACGGTCAAGGGCGGCGCAGTGCCACGCAACTTCATACCGGCGGTCGAGGCAGGTGCGCGGGAAGCCATGGACAAGGGCCCCCTGGGGCTGCGGGTCATCGATGTCGGTGTAACGCTCACTGACGGCCAGCACCATTCGGTCGATAGTTCCGAATTCGCCTTCCGCGCGGCCGGAAAGATGGGGGTTCGCGATGCGCTTGCCCAGGCTTCGTCCGTGCTGATGCAGCCGATCTATCGCGTCGAGATCAAGATCCCCTCGATCTATTCCGGAAGCCTGGTGCCGATCATATCGTCGTTCAAGGGACAGGTGCTCGGGTTCGACCGCGACGACAAGGCAAAGGGCTGGGATATATTCCGGGCCCTCATTCCGGGCAGCGCCCTCGATGAACTTGCGCGCACATTGCGTTCGGCAACGCAGGGCATAGGCACATTCGCCAAGACATTCGACCATTTCGAGGAAATGTACGGTAAGGAAGCGGATGCGATAATCCAGGCGCAAGGCGCGCACGCGAACGAGCATTGACTGGCGGGTTGCGTGCCTGCTGCAAGCGCTGGCGGGCACGACCCCAACCTGGCGCATTTCAGCTTGGGGCGGGCACCGCGAGAGCCAAAATATGCGGTAATATAATACCTTTTTTCTAACATATTGTTTTTTAACACTGTTTTGCTAAATATGGCGAAATCTAGTGCTTGACGTGTTTGCCGGGGACCTATATTGAACCTTTCGACTGCGGTGGGTCGTTTCCCGCCGCTTTTCATTGTTGCCGGTATTTTCGAATTTCGTGCAACGCAAGCAACAAGAAAAGCCTTCCTTCGTGAAGGATGATCTCAAGGACGAACACAATGGCTACCTTCTCTCAGAAGCCGGCAGAAGTGACGAAAAAGTGGATCCTGATTGACGCCGAAGGTCTCGTCGTCGGCCGTCTCGCCACTCTCGTTGCCAACCGCCTGCGCGGCAAGCATAAAGCGACCTTCACCCCGCACGTTGACGATGGCGACAATGTCATCATCATCAATGCCGACAAGGTTGTCTTCACCGGTAAGAAGTTCACCGACAAGGTTTACTACTGGCACACCGGCCATCCCGGCGGCATCAAGGAACGCACTGCCCGTCAGCTCCTCGAAGGCCGTTTCCCGGAACGCGTCGTCGAAAAGGCTGTTGAGCGCATGGTTCCCCGCGGACCGCTCGGCCGTCGCCAGATGAAGAACCTGCGCGTTTACGCTGGTTCCAACCACCCGCACGAAGCTCAGTCTCCCGAAGTCCTCGACGTCGGCGCGCTGAACAGCAAGAACAAAAGGAGCGCATAAGAATGGCTGAGCTCAATTCGCTCGAAGCTCTCGGCACCATTGCCGCCAGCACGCCTGCCGCAGCGCCGGTCCATGTCCAGAAGCTTGACGCAAAGGGTCGCGCCTATGCGACCGGCAAGCGCAAGGATGCGGTTGCCCGCGTCTGGATCAAGCCGGGTTCCGGCAAGATCGTCATCAACGACAAGGAATACGGCAAGTATTTCGCACGTCCGGTTCTGCAGATGATCCTGCAGCAGCCAATCGTTGCTGCCAACCGTGCCGGCCAGTACGACATCATCGCCACCGTTGCCGGCGGCGGTCTTTCCGGTCAGGCCGGTGCCGTTCGTCATGGCATTTCCAAGGCCCTCACCTACTTCGAACCCGCTCTGCGCGGCGTACTGAAGAAGGGCGGCTTCCTGACCCGCGACAGCCGCGTTGTCGAACGCAAGAAGTACGGCAAGGCCAAGGCCCGTCGTTCGTTCCAGTTCTCGAAGCGCTGATCTCGGCACTTCAATTGGACAAGAACAGAAAGCGGGCCTTCGGGTCCGCTTTTTTGTTGCGGTCGCAGGCATATGACGGTTATCGAATAAAAGCCTTGCTTAGCCCCTCTGCCCTGCCTGGAGAATTCAATGCCATCGAAATCCATCGACCACGCCTTCACAGCGCGCGCATTGACTGGCGCGGCGAGCGATCCGACCCATGCTGGCGCACTCTCCTTCATGCGCCGCCGCTATACGAAAAACCTCAACGGCGCGGAAGCGGTGGTGTGGGGCATCCCCTTCGATTCGGCGGTCTCCAACCGGCCGGGCGCACGCTTCGGACCGCAGGCGATCCGTCGCGCTTCGGCGATTTTCGACAATGACCCGCAATATCCGTTCCATCGCGATCTCTTCGCTGATCTTGCCGTCATTGACTATGGCGATTGCCTGCTTGACTACGGCAACCATCAGAAGACGCCCGCTACCATCGAACGCGAAGCCGCCAAGCTCATCAAGTCTGGCGCCTTTCTCGTTTCGCTCGGCGGCGATCATTTCGTCACCTGGCCGATACTGAAAGCCCACGCAGCGAAGTACGGACCGGTCGCGCTCGTGCAGTTCGATGCGCATCAGGACACCTGGTACGATGATGGCAAGCGCATCGATCACGGTTCTTTCGTCGGCCGCGCCGCGCGCGAGGGTGTGATCGACCCCGCCCATTCGATCCAGGTCGGCATTCGCACCCATGCACCGGACGATTGCGGCCTGAAGATCGTCTATGGCTACGAGGTCGAGGAACTCTCGGCCGCGGAGATCGCCAAATCGATTATCGCGCGCACCGCCGGCAAGCCGGTCTACCTCACCTTCGACATCGATTGCCTCGACCCGGCCTTTGCACCGGGCACCGGAACTCCCGTTGCCGGCGGACCGTCTTCGGCTAAGATCCTCTCGGTGCTGCGGCATCTGACGGAACTGAACATCGTAGGCGCCGACGTGGTCGAAGTCGCGCCCGCCTATGACCATGGGGATGTAACGGCCATCGCAGGTGCCACAATCGCGATGTATTACCTTGGTATGCTGGCGGAGAAAAAAGCGCGACGAGGCTGATTGCGATCAGCTTAGACATTGAATCCGCTTTTCTCCCCAACTATCTGAATTCAAAGCTTCCAAGGGCAACGACATGAAACCCAAGATCTTCATCGACGGCGAACACGGCACAACAGGTTTGCAGATCAGGACGCGCCTTGCGGGCCGCGACGATCTCGACGTGCTTTCGATTCCGGAAGCCGAACGTCGTAACCGCGACATGCGGGCAGACTTCCTGAAGGAGGCCGACGTCGCCATATTGTGCCTGCCGGACGACGCTTCGAAAGAAGCCGTCTCAATCCTCGAAGGGCACAATTCGACCAAGATCATCGATACCTCGACGGCACATCGCGTGCATCCCGACTGGGCTTACGGTTTTGCCGAGCTCGACCGCGCGCAGCGGCAGAAGATCGTCGACGCCCGGCTCGTCGCCAATCCCGGCTGCTATCCGACCGGAGCGATCTCGCTGGTGCGCCCGCTGCGTGATGCCGGCATTTTACCCGCCGACTATCCGGTCACTGTCAACGCAGTTTCCGGCTACACCGGTGGCGGCAAGCAGATGATTGCGCAGATGGAGGACGCGGCCAATCCGGACCATATCACGGCCAACAATTTCCTTTATGCCATGCCGCTCAAGCACAAGCACGTGCCGGAACTGCAGATGCATGGCCGCCTCGAGCGTCGTCCTCTGTTTTCGCCGAGTGTCGGACGCTTTCCACAAGGCATGATCGTGCAGGTGCCGCTGTTCACAGCCGACCTCGATGGCAATCCTTCGCTGGGCGACATCCAGGCTGCCCTGAGTGCACACTATGAAGGCCAGGATATCGTCCGGGTCGTTCCGCTTGCCGAAAGCGTGCAATTTGCACGGCTCGACGCCGAAGAACTGCGGGACACGGACATCATGAAATTGTTCGTCTTCGGCTCGGAGGATCAGGGACAGGTCAATCTGGTTGCGCTCCTCGACAATCTCGGCAAGGGCGCGTCCGGCGCGGCCGTGCAGAACCTCGATCTCATGATCGGCCATGGGTGATACGGTGAATGAGACGTTTCCCGCCAAGTGGAACGTCTCCTCTCCTGAACTTCTCGCCGAAACGCCCACAAGCCGCATTACCAAGGTGCGGCTCCCTGATGGAGCGCCGGCCATCGTCAAGGCTTTGACGCCGATCGGCATGAAGGACGAACTGCCCGGTGTTCATTACCTCGACTGGCACGACGGCAGCGGCGCGATCCGCGTCCTTGCGATCAAGGACAACCTGCTGCTGCTCGAATATGCCGGCCGACGCACCCTTCTCGACCATCTCAACGAATTTGGCGATGAAGCGGCGACTGCTATCGCCGTCGAGGTGTTGCGCAAACTCCTGGACACACCGCACGACGACCGAGCTTTCGCGCCCGACCTCATCCCGATCAAGCAGCAGTTTGCGAGCCTCTTTGCCAAGGCGGAAAGCGACCACAGGAATGGTATCGACAGCCTGTTCGTGGAGGCGGCACGGATCGCAGACGAGTTGATGAACAAACCAATGAACGTGCAGCCGCTGCACGGCGATGTCCACCACGAGAACATTCTCTTCAGCGACAGGGGCTGGCTGATCATCGATCCCAAGGGCCTTCTCGGCGATCCGATGTATGACGCGGCCAACATGTTCTACAACCCGCTGGATCGTCAGGATCTGAGAGCAAGCGAGACGCGCGTCGCGACCATGGCGCGGACGTTTTCGCGCGCCTTCGATCGCGACATTCGCACCATTCTCGGTTATGCCATGGTCCACGCGGCACTTTCCGCCTCCTGGCACACGGAAGATCAGAACTTCGAAGAGGCCGAGCGCAGTCTGGCCGTCGCGCGGGCGGTACGGAGTGTACTCACTTCACTGGTATGAACGGCGTACAAGGCGCGCGACCATCAGGAATGTGACGACACCGCAACAGCCGACAAATGCGGCAATGGCGAGCGCCGCATGCGGACCAAACTGCTCAAGGATAAATGCGAAAATAAAGGGCACCGTTGACGACACAGTCAGGCGCGCAGCCGTGATCTTGCCGAGAATTTCGCCGTAGCCTCGATGCCCGAACAGGGCGAGAGGCAGGGTTCCCTGGACAATGCTGTTCAGTCCAGAGCCCATGCCGAACAGCATGGCGAAGAGGATTGCGCCGGCGATCAGCGGCACCGGCGGCGGCAGGAGCAGCATAAGGAATGCAAGCGGGATCAGGGCCGTGGAGAGGATAGCCACGGCAAGCGCCGAGAACCGATGACCGAGCACCATGTTGACGAGACGGCTCGCAAACTGAGACGGCCCAAAGATCGTGCCGACCAGCACCGCGGACGTGCCGAGCCCCACCGCCGCCAGAACCGGAACGAGGTGCACAAGCATCGCGGAAAGGGCAAAACTTCCGAACGAAAAGCCGCTGGCAATAAGAATAAGGGCAGAACGGCGGCTTGCCAGAGGCAAGGAGCCGGCATCGAAGGTTGCAGGATCAGATGACGCCTCCGGTCTCAGCATCGGCGATGTTCGGGTCATCTGGGACAGCCAGAAATGGATCGGAAAACAGATGCAGAGCTGGAGGCCGGCGTAAAACAGGAAGATTTCGCGCCAGGTGAACCATTTCAAGAGCCCTGTCGCCAAGGGCCAGAACAGCGTCGAGGAAAAACCGGCAATGAGCGTCAGTAGCGTAATTCGGCGAGGAGCCGCTTGCGGATCGATCTGCACGAGAACCGCAAAGGCCGTGTTGTAAAGAATGAACGGCGTGGCGATGCCCGTCGTCACCAACGCAGGAGCAAAGATGCTCCAGTTTGGCGCCCAGGCGCAGACTAGCAACGATACTGCGGCAGCAAGCGAACCAAGCGTCATGACCCGCCCCGCGCCGAAACGATCTGCCCATCGCCCCGACCAGGGTGAAATGATGCCGCCGATGAGCAGCGTCCCGGAAAATGCAGCGAACAGCCATTCGCGCGAGCGCGCAAACTCCTCGCCCATCGCCGGCGCCAGAATGCTGAAACTGTAATAGAGCGTGCCGTAGCTGATGATTTGCGAAACGCCGAGAGCGCTGACAGCGGCCAGTGAGCGTCTCGCACTTAGGGTCATTCTATTCGTTTCCACATGTTGTCCCGCTTCTTGCGAGCGGCAGCCAAGAACTACACTGAGTCCCGTTCGCGGAAAACGGTTCCGTACAAAATCTCGTGCCTGACCAACTTGACCAAGCGCCCTATGAACCTTACATTGGTCAAGTTAGTCAAGAGGAAGCGGTCAATGAACAAAGTCAATCTGTATGACGCAAAAACCAATCTTTCCAACCTTGTTGACCGTGCAGCGGCTGGTGAAGAAGTGGTGATCGCCAAGAACGGCGTGCCCTTGGCCAGACTGGGACCATTGCCGAAACAGAAACAGTCACGGCACCCGGCAAAGGCGCTCGGAATATCCTATATCGCGGAGGATTTCGATGCTGTGGATGATCAGACTGTCGAGCTCTTCAGTGGCGGCAACGCATGAACCTTCTGCTCGATACCCACGTGCTTCTCTGGTGGGATGCCGGGGCCTCAGAGATGGGCGCTACGGCGCGAGCGGTCATCGCAAACCCTGATAATACAGTCTATGTAAGCGCAGCATCCGTTTGGGAAATCGCACTCAAGAGCGCCAAGGGTAAATTGCGCTTCAACGGCTCAGCCCACGCCGCCATCGAAGCTAACGGCTTTTTGCCCCTGTCTATGTCGACCGCACACGCAGAATTGGCGGGCCGGCTCGAATGGGCCCATGCCGATCCGTTTGACCGCATGCTCGTGGCACAAGCCCAATCGGACGGACTGATCCTGCTGCACGCCGACGCCGTCATCCACGAATTCCGCGAAGTCGCACAACTCTGGGCGCGATGATCAGCTATCTTCCCGCGATTACCTCGGTCTCATGTGGATAGCTGCCCTTTGTGGCGCGCCAGTGCGCGACCGAAAACCCGAGCAGAACGATTGCAAAGCCTTGATGAAGAAGGCCAAGGCCGATTGGCACCATCATCAAGAGCGTCGTGATGCCGATCGCCGCCTGCAGCGCGACAATCACCGCGAGAAGCACGGCGCGGCGTGCATGGGTCGTGCCCGGTGCGCTGCGGCTGACTGAGACGGCCTGCCAGATCGCCACGAGGAAGACGAAATAAGCAAAGCAGCGATGGACGAACTGCACCGTCTTCGGATTCTCGAAGAAGTTGTGCCAGATCGGCTGGATCGGGAAAAGATCGCCCGGAACCATTGAGCCATCCATCAGCGGCCAGGTGTTATAGGATAGTCCCGCGTCGAGACCCGCGACGAGCGCGCCAAGGTAGATCTGGATGAATATCAGCACGACAAACCAGCCGGCAAAGCGCTGGATCGCGCGCTCGGCCGGGGCTTCGGAATAAACGGCAAGACCGCGCGCCACATACATTACCGCAGCAAAGATGATGCAGGCGAGCGTCAGGTGGGTGGCCAAACGATATTGGCTGACGTCGACGCGGTCTACGAGCCCGGACGCCACCATCCACCAGCCAACCGCACCCTGCAGCGCGCCGAGGGCAAGGATGCCGACCATGCGCGGCTTCAGGCGGCGCTCCAGACGGCCGGTGAGCCAGAAGAAGGCAAGCGGCAAGGCGACGAGAAAGCCGACGCTGCGTGCGAGAAAGCGATGCGCCCATTCCCACCAGAAGATCTGCTGGAACTCGGCAAGGCTCATGCCCTTGTTCAGCCGTTCGTACTGGGGAATCTGGCGATACTTGTCGAATTCCTCGATCCACTGGTCGTGACCGAGGGGCGGAATGATGCCGTGGATCGGCTTCCATTCTGTGATCGAAAGACCGGAGCCGGTCATGCGCGTGGCTCCGCCGACGATGACGATCGTGGCGAGGACGATAAGGACCAGATAAAGCCAGATCCGCACGTACTGGCGGTTGCGAGCTTCGCGATCCTGAATGAGGCTGATCGCGCCGGCGCTGATTGTCTGATCGGTCATCGCATTCTCCTGTCGGTCGGATAGGTGCCGCATAAAGGTGGCGAAGACAAGCTGGGCTCGCGCGACACGCCGTCGCGTTTTTCCAGTATGGCGGGCTTTTTGGCTTTCCGATCCGGTTTTTAGGCGCTACAGGAAGCGCTGAACTTGGAGAATGCGATGCCGGTCCGGCTGAAGAAACTTATTGGTACATTTCTGCTCGTGGCGCTGGTATGTGTCTACGCCATCATCGCGACGGTCTTCGCGGTTGCCCTCCTCGCCAATGCCAGCCCCTGGATCCATCTCCTCTATTTCTTTGGCACGGGGATATTGTGGGTCGTCCCGGCAATGTTCATCATCAGCTGGATGGAAAAGGCGCCAAAGAAGAAGGCCTGAGCCTGGCGCGTCCTTAATCGCCCTGCACAACCCTGCGCCCGGCATTGGCAATGGGTGTCGTCACCCCGCTCATCATCGTCTGGGCATAGACGAGTTTCTGGAAGCGACCGTTGATCGATATGCGTGGCAGTGCATGCAGATTGGTTCGGTGTTCGACATGGATCGTGCCGTGGCGCGTCGTCACCGCCGAAACGAAGCCCTCATCTTTCGCTATCTCGGCTTCACGCCTGCCCGCCGCCTTGGCGGACCCGTAGGGAAATGCAAAGTGGACAGGGCGCTTGCCGAGATGATCGCCGATCATATCCGCCGATTGGCGCATTTCCTGGGCGACCATGCCGGCGGTCAGACGTTTGAGGTTGTAGTGGTGCACCGTGTGGCCGCCGATCGTGCACAAGGGATCGGCCGAAATTTGCTGCAATTCCTTCCAGGTCATGACGTCCTGATCTGCCGCAACGCCGCACAATATACCGGCCTCGGTGCACATTTCGCGCAGGACCGGCAATTGCTCCAGTTCCGTCAATGTATATGAGAAATACCGCATAAGGCCATGAAAAGCCGTGCGTTTCTGGAGGACAGTCGAGCAGCGCCACTCCGGCCCGCCCGGCACCTTGATATATGGCGTCTGCGCGACCAGCTTTTCAACGACTTCCCACCAGAGCACCGCTGCGCCTTCGATGAAGCCCGGCGCCACATAGACCGTAAATGGGACGTGGTGCTTCTGGAACACGGGATATGCATGGTTGAGATTGTCGTTGTAGCCATCGTCAAGCGTTACCGCGACAAAACGCCGATCGCTGCGAACGCCGTTCTCAACGCGATCGGCCATCTGGTCCATCGACACGAACTCGGTGCCCTCCGCTTTCAGCGAGATAAGAATCTCGTCAAGAAATTTCGGGGTGATGGACAGCGAGCGTGTTACACCGAGCGGACTTATGCAATCGGGACGGACGCGGTGCAACATGATGATCGAACCAAGCCCGCCAAAGCGATTGCGTGCGCCTTGCGCGAAACCACTATGCCAAGCCAGTCGCATCACGGCTTTGCGTAATAAATCAGCCGTGTGGACCATTCTTTCACCAATTTACGCTAATCAAGAATAATCGGAGGGTTGTTTTCAGGAATTCATGCAACCTAAATGTTTAAAAAATACTGATCAATGAGTCCTCTTTAACTTTCTCCCCGACGGAAAACAATATGGCTACGTCCCGGCTTGTGCCTCGAATCGTTGTCGATGCCAGCGAAGCAACGACTTTATGGAATGCCTTTGCAGGTGAGTTTCTCTCGGGCGCTGCGCAGACTGCACAGTGGTTCTCCTGCTGGCAATCGTCCGCCAATTCCGATTGTCTCGTTGGGGCACTTTTCATGGACGGCGCCCCTGTCCTCCTCTTGCCCCTGGAGGTCGAGCGAAGAGGAAGCCTCCGCATTGCGTGCTATGTCGGCGGACCCCACGCAAACTGCAATTTTCCCGCACTTTTACCCACGCTCTCGATCACTCAAGACGATCTCAACGGTCTCTTTCAGGCGTTGCACAGGGCGAGGCCCGACATCGACATCGTTACGCTGTCACGCCAGCTCCCCGAGCTTGCCGGGGCTGCCAATCCACTTATGCAGTTGCCACATCGCACAAACCCCAATATCAGCCTCGCCATCCGGCTCGATGGCAGTTTCGAGACTGTTCTCAACCGCCACAATTCAAAGCGAAAGATGAAGAAGCATCGGCACGTGGTCCGGCGCTATGACGACGCAGGCGGTTTCAAAATCGTCACGGCTGAAAGCGCCGCCGAAAGCAGGAACATGCTCGACGATTATTTTGCCTGGAAGTCTGATCGCCTGGCGCGGGCAGGCATCACGAACACCTATGAGCCAAAGGGCGTTAAGGAGCTTTTTCACCGCTTGTTTGCCGACGAAACAAATGCCGCCTCGCCGCGTTTTCAGTTGCGGGCTCTGGAAGTCAAAGGCAAATATCGGGCGGTTCTCGGCAAATCTCACGCCAAGGGAATGACCTTCATCGACTTCGTCGGGATCGCCGACGACGAACTCGTCAGTACGAGCCCGGGTGAATTCCTGTTCTATAAGGATATCGAGGAAAGCTGCGGCTCTGATCTCGCCATCTACAGTTTCGGCATCGGGGACGAGCCGTACAAGCGCAGCTGGAGCGAAATCGAGACGCCAACCTACGACAATGACATCAGCTTGACTGCCAAGGGACGCTTGTTCTCGCTCTATCTCGGTGCACGCGGCTCAGTGGTGCGCCGGATCAAGCAGAACGAAAAAGTCTGGGTGATGGTCAAGACGGCCCGCGCGAAGCTCCGCGGCCAATCCTAGCAGGGCCGAGCGCTAGGCAGAGCGAACAATCCTTCCGCCATCGAGCCGCAACTGTTCCTTGTTGAATGCCGTCAGAAGTTCCGGCTGCAGGAGCTTGGCGTCGTACACCGACTTAGCTGTCGCCACTACATCAGGATCATCGGGGTCGACGACGCCGAGGATAAGCTCCGTACCGTCGGCAATGATATGTTTCAACTCCTTGACGGTTGCCGCACCACCATCGATCACGACAAGATCATAAGCCGATTGCAAGGCATTGAGGATCATGGGCAGACGACCAACCGATTGCATTGCCTTGGCCGGGTCGTGATTGCCGAGCGGAATGACCTCGGCCTGCGAATAGTGATCGGGGTGGATCACATCGCTGAAATGCTTGTCGGATACGAGCAGATTGGTAATGCCCGGAAGGTTCTTCTCGTCGAGCATGGAACGGCCAATCTCGCCGGAGCCGGTCATGTCGATGAGGATGACCCGCACGCCGCGGTCGGCAAGCTCGCGGACCAGCAATATGGTCAGGGCCGAAGCTTCATCGCCCTCCGGGGAAACAACGACCGCTCGCGCCGCCCCACTAGCCATCAGCCGGGCGGCCACATTGGCAACGCCCGAATAGTCCGGTTGCACCGGAACAGTGAGTGCCTCCTCCGCCGCAGTTTCGATTGCTCGAAGCGGGGTTTCTTCCGGCCCTGAAATCGCGAGCGTCGCCGGACTGACCGGGAGTGCGGGAGGCACGGGTTCCGGGAGGGCCTCCCGCGCATTGTAAGCAGGGCGCAGGGCCGCTCCGGTAAACAGCGCACGCAGCAGGGTGAAAATGCTCAGCAACAGTAGTGACGCGACGAATGCCGCAATGGTCATCGGCAAAATCTTCGGAAAATAGGGCTCGATTGGCCGGTCGGCCCGCGAAAAAATGCGGGCATCCGCGGGCATCGAGCTGCGGTCGATCCGCGACGAGGCCTCGCGGTAGCGGGTCAAATAGGATTCGAGCAATTGGCGCTGGGCTGTGGCCTCGCGCTCAAGCGCGCGCAACTCTACCTCTTCTTCGCCGGCCCTCGACGATTGCGCCTTCAATTCATCGAGCGAGCGGATCAGTTGGGCTTCGCGCAGGCGCGACGTCTCAGCCTCGCTTTCGAGCGAGCCCTGAACCTTGCGGGCTTCGAGCCGGATCTGCTGGTTGAGATCGGCAAGCTGCGAGCGCAATGCCTTGATGCGCGGATGTCCGCTCAGAAGCGTGGATGACTGGTCGGCAATGTCATTGTTGAGTTGCACCTGCCGCTCGCGCAGCCGCTGGATCAGGGGCGATGCCATCACGTCTGGCAGCGTTTCGACAGCTGCACCATTGGCAAGCGCCGTACGCACGCTTTCGGCCTTTGCTTCGGTCGCAGCGCGATTGGCACGAACACGCGACAATTCCGAGGAAAGCTCGGATAATTGCTGCGTTGCAAGCACGGCATTGTTCTGGCCGATAAGGAGATCGGACGAACTGCGGAAAGCTGCGACTTTGGCCTCGGCTTCCTTAACGCGCTTGCTGAGATCGTCGATTTCAGGTTGCAGCCAGCCCGTGGCGTCTTCGTTCGATTGCGACTTCGATGCCTGCTGCGTGGCAATATATTCGTCGGCAATGGCGTTGGCGACCGCGGCAGCGAGCGCCGGGTCCTTTGACGAAAACTGGACGACGATGACGCGTGAATTCTGTACGGCATAGACGACAAGCCGATCGCGCACGCCCTGAAGAATATAGTCGTCCCGCGTCTCTACGTCCGGGTTCTTGCCGATACCCACCTCGCCGAAGAAGCGTCCGATCGCCGATGGCTCGGCTCCCGCCGAAAGTTCGGGATTCTTGCCGAGGTCAAGCTTGACGATGACGCGCTTCAGGAGATCGGAGGAATTGATCACCTCGACCTGGCTCTTGATACCCTCCTGATCGATGACCGCCCGATCGTCGGCCTGCTGCGTGGTCGGCCGTGTGAATATAGACTCGCGCGTCTCGATGAGTATCCGCGTTTCCGCCCGATATTTTGGCGAAACGGACGACAAGGCAGCAAATGCCAACCCCGTCAGCAGAATTGAGCCGAGCATGATGCGCCACTTGCTTCGCCAAAGGCTGGCGAACAAGGCACCTATATCAATGTCTACATCGTTACCGACAGTGCTCGCCCCGGCCATTCATGCAACTCCACTTCGATCGGCGACATGGTAAATGCCTATGGTAACCAGCGCGTTAAGAATATCTGCTGCGAATGCATGATCAAATTGAGGCATGCTATTCATATGCACATGAAGCGCCGGCTTTTGCCGATATTTTACCAGCCATTAACCCTAATGAATTGATAATCCCAGCAAGAATCGAGAATTCTCGTTGCAACTGTCGTTAGGGTTCAGGCCGTGTCCAGCAAACAGATCTTAATGGTCGCCATTGGCGTGCTATCGATGACGCTCGGTGGATGTGCCAGTTACCGGCCGGCTCCCCCTGCTTTCAACGCAGCGATCAACAAGCCGTACGTCTTGGATGCCGGCGACCGCATACGTCTGACCGTCTTCGATCAGGAGGGTATCACCAATACCTATAGCGTAGACCAGGCCGGCCATATTTCGGTTCCGCTTGTCGGCAGCGTTCCTGCCCGCGGCAAGACAATACAACAGATAGAGGCGGCGGTTGCCGCCAAACTTCGCAAAGGCTTCTTGCGCGATCCTGACGTGGCAGTGGAGATCGACCGATATCGTCCTGTCTTCATCATGGGCGAAGTCGGCGCAGCTGGCCAATATTCCTACCTTCCCGGCATGACCGCCCAAAAGGCGATTGCCGCTGCCGGCGGGTTCACGCCGCGCGCCAATCAGGCGGATGTTGACATTACTCGTCAGATCAATGGCGAGAGCCTGACCGGCCGCGTCATCATTTCCGAACAGGTGCTGCCCGGCGACACGCTCTACGTGCGCGAACGGTTCTTCTGATCCTGTCATGACGAAAAAGGAATCGCTGCGGATTGTCCACTGCTTTCGCGCTCCCGTCGGCGGGATATTCCGTCATGTCCGCGACCTCATCGATGCGCAGGTGGCCGCGGGGCACAAGGTTGGCGTCATCTGTGACGCGTCCACCGGCGGTGCCTTCGAGGAAACGCTACTCAACGAGATGCGCGGCAAGCTCGAACTTGGCCTCGAGCGGATAGCCATGCAACGCCAGATCGGTCCCGGCGATGCCATTGCCGCATTCCGCACCTATAAGATCATCGCCAGGATGGCTCCCGATGTCCTCCATGGCCACGGCGCAAAAGGCGGCACCTATGCGCGCCTTTTCGGATCGATGCTGCGGCGGTTTACCGGCGTGAAGGTCGCGCGCTTCTATTCGCCTCACGGCGGGAGCCTCCATTTCGATCCCGCAAGCATGCAGGGGCGCGTCATTTTTAGCGTCGAGCGGCTGCTGGAACGGATGACCGACCGGATCATTTTCGTTTCGGCCTATGAGCAAGGCGTCTATTCCAAGAAGATAGGTGTCCCGCGCTGCGGACATGCACTGATCTATAATGGCCTCAAGGACAGCGAGTTCGAACCAGTCCCTTTGGACGGCGATGCGGCGGACTTCCTTTTCATCGGCGAGATCCGAGAACTGAAAGGACCGGATATTTTTGTAAACGCGCTCGCGCAGGCGAGCGCCGCATCCGGGAACACGTTGAAAGCCGTGATGATCGGGGATGGCAAAGATCGCGCCGCCGTAATCGAGCAGGCGCAAAGGGACGGTTTGGGCCCGCACATTCGCTTTCTCATGCCCATGAAGGCGCGCGAAGCCTTCAGGCTGGCAAAGGTAGTGGTCATTCCCTCGCGTGCCGAGGCCCTGCCCTATATTGTGCTGGAAGCACTCGCCGCCGGTCGTCCTGTCATTGCCAGCCGGGTTGGCGGAATCCCTGAAATTCTTGGCGAAACGTCGCTCGCGCTCGTCGAGCCGAACGCCGAGGCGCTGGCGAAAACCATGACGCACGCCATCAGCGATCTTCCTGCTTTCAAGGTGCTGCTTCCCGATATACACGCCCTTCGCGAGAAGTTCGGCGTAGCAAACATGGCCGCACGCCTGGAGGCCGAGTACTTCTCGGCCCTTGCAACATAAGATTAGTTTCTTTTCTGTATTTCAGGGCGATCCGTGCTAATGAGGGCCGCTACAACTTCAGGGTCAATCATGAAAGACAGAAAAGCCGACCACGGGTTTTCGCGCGATGCTGTGCGCAGTGTTGCTTCGCGGGCCGCCAAGCCGGTCGAGGAGAAGGCTAAACTGAGCCCCATCGCTCACGCCATTGCCTCCCAATATGCGCGCAACACCAATTCTCCCGTCATGATCAGCGGTGTCATGCGCATGATCGAATTCGCAATCATTACGTTTGTCGGTTTTGCCGTCTTCGTCATCTATGTCGGCTCGCCTGCGAATTCGTTGATGCACTACACGGCGGCGATATTCGCAACGGCAACGCTAAGCATCCTCTTTCTCGAGTTTGCGGACAGCTACCAGCTTGCGGTCATGCGCGATCCGTTTCATACGATCGGCCGCCTTGTTTTGAGCATTTCCGGTGCTTTTGCCCTGATCTCGCTGGCTGGTTTCTTCCTCAAGGTCTCCGAGGATTTCTCGCGCCTCTGGTTCGGGGCCTGGTTTGTGACCGCACTCGTCGCCTTTGTCGGTTTTCGCCTCGTGATGTCGAGGTTGATCCGCCGCTGGGCCCGCAACGGCAAGATGGAACGCCGCGCGGTGATCGTCGGCGGCGGCAAGCCCGCCGAGGAACTCATCCGGTCGATCGAACAGCAGCCATACAACGACATTCGCATCTGCGGGGTCTTCGACGATCGCGACGCCAAGCGCTCGCCTGCCGTCGTGGCCGGCTATCCCAAGCTCGGCAATATTGCCGAACTCATCGAGTTCGCCCGTATCGCGCATATCGACATGCTCATTGTTTCGCTGCCGATCACAGCCGAGGCGCGCGTCCTTTCCCTTTTGAAGCAATTATGGGTGCTCCCGGTCGATATCCGGCTTTCAGCGCACAATAATCACCTGCAGTTCCGGCCCCGCGCCTATTCCTATATCGGCTCGGTCGCGATGATCGACCTTTTCGACAAGCCGATCAACGATTGGGATTCGGTGGCAAAACGTGCCTTCGACATCTTCTTCAGCCTGTTGGGACTTATCATATTCAGCCCCGTCATCATTGGCACGGCGATCGCCATCAAACTCGAGAGTAAGGGTCCGGTGATTTTCAAGCAGCAGCGGCACGGCTTCAACAACGAGTTGATAGAGGTGTGGAAATTCCGTTCGATGTTCACCGACATGTGCGATCCGACCGCCCGCAACGCCGTGGTGAAGGACGATCCGCGCGTGACCCGCGTTGGCCGTTTCATCCGCAAGAGTTCGATCGATGAATTGCCGCAGTTCTTCAATTCGCTGATGGGCACGCTCTCGCTCGTCGGCCCGCGGCCGCATGCCGTCTACGCCCACACCCGCAATCTTCTTTATCATGAAGTCGTCGACGGTTACTTCGCCCGCCACCGGGTGAAGCCCGGCGTCACCGGCTGGGCCCAGATAAATGGCTGGCGCGGCGAGGTCGATTCCGATGAAAAGATCAAGATGCGCACCGAGTTCGACCTCTACTACATCGAAAACTGGTCGCTCTGGTTCGACCTCAAGATCCTGTTCCTGACGCCGATCCGCCTCCTCAACACGGACAACGCCTATTGAGCGCAATCACAACCCCGAGTGAAGCTGACAAGGCGAAACACGCGCTAAAGAACCGCGCCCTGATCGCGCTTATCTCGACGTTTGCTGTGGGCCTTGGGGTGTTTCTGAGCGGCTTCGTCATCGACGAGCCGGCGCCCTATGAACTCTATATGGCCGGGCTTATCGGCATCTGGGCGTTGTTCGGCCTTCGGCTGTCCCGCACCGTTGCCGTGCTGCTGGCGATCCTTGTGGTATTCAATGTCGGCGGCGTGATTTCCATGGGCCAGATGCCCGAACTGAAGACGGCGCCTATGTATATTGCCGTATCGCTGTTTCTTTGCCTCACCGCCGTTTTCTACGCCGCCATCATCAATGCCAATGAACGAATCCTGTCGGTGATGTTCAAGGCCTACATTCTTTCAGCGGTGTGCACGTCGCTGCTCGGCATTCTCGGTTATTTCGACGCGTTTCCCGGCGCGGATATATTTACCCGCTACGGCCGCGCCATGGGCGCATTCCAGGACCCCAACGTCTTCGGGCCGTTCCTGATGCTGCCGCTTGCCTGGCTGGTTCACGGCGTTCTGGTCGGTGATCTGCGTGCCCTGCCCGTCCGGCTCGTTCCGATCCTGATCATAACGCTCGGTGTATTTCTTTCCTTCTCGCGCGCAGCCTGGGGCATGGCGGTGTTCATGATCGCGGGCGTTGCCTTCGTCCTCTTCATTCGCAACCCCAGCCCGAAATTTCGCCTGCGGATCATCGTGCTTGCCGGCCTTGCGGTCGTGTTCGTTCTGCTTGCCGTCCTCATCGCCCTGCAGATACCAAGCGTCTCCGAGCTCTTCACGGCGCGCGCGCAGCTGGTCCAGGATTATGATGAGGCCCAGTTCGGACGCTTTGCCCGCCATTGGTATGGGCTGTTGATGTCGCTCGATCGCCCGCTCGGCATCGGTCCGCTCGAGTTCGGCCCAATCTTCGGCGAAGACACGCACAATATCTGGCTCAAGGCTTCGCTCGACTATGGCTGGATCGGCTTCATCAGCTATCTGACCCTGACCATGCTGACGCTCGGATTTGGCCTTCGCATTCTCTTTCGCGAGCGGCCGTGGCAGCCCTATTTGCTGTGCGCCTACCTCGCCTATGTCGCCCATGTGGCAATCGGCAATATCATCGACACCGACCACTGGCGGCATTTCTGGCTGCTTGTCGGCATTATCTGGGGCTGCGTCGCGCTGGAAACGCGCTACCAGAACCGAAGGTCGAGTTTTCCGGCTTAAGGCTGTGGCAATTTAAACATTTTGATTTATAAATCTTCTCCAGGCGTTCGGGGGAAAACGAGACGCCAAATATCGAGGGTGGACCGCCGTTGACCTTTTTCGACGATGACAATCCTAACTATTCGAAAGTGGACGGCGAACTCATGCAGTTCGCCCTCGACAATGCCGCCAAGAGGCTCGGCCTTTCCGACAAGAATGATGCCGAGTTCAATACGCTCGCACGTTTCGTCCGGGCGGCATTCATCATCGGCAACCGCGACGCAACGGCAATGGCTGAATTTGCGGTCGATGCCGTCATTATGCGGCGCAAGCGTATCGGTGCAGACACTATTGCGCCCTGAACCGAACTAAGCTTCAGCCGTCACCTTCAGCTGCCTTCGCCGCCTCTGCCGCCTTCTTGCGGTTCAACGTGTCGCGGGCGGCCGCGGCGGAGGTCGCGGAGTGATCCTCGTTTCCGGCAACCTGGACAGTCGGGGAAGCGAAACCAATGCCGTTTTCGGCAAAGGCTTCGCGGATCATCGCATAGGCGCGGCGGCGAATGGTGGATTGATGCCCCGGCTTGGTCATCATGGCAAAGCTTAAGTTGATGCCGTAGTCGCCAAAGGCTTCGACACCCTTCATCTTCACGGTTTCGATGATCTGTGGACCCATTTCCGGATCCTCGAGCAAGGCAGCCCCTACCCCCTTCACCACCTTTTTGACCTTGGCAATGTCCGTGTCGTAGTTCACGGAGATCAGGAACTTGTCGATCACCCAGTCGCGGCTCATGTTCTGCACCGCGCCGAGCGTTCCGAAAGGAACCGTGAAGATCGGCCCTCTGTGGTGTCGCAGCTTTACCGAACGGATGCTGAACGACTCGACAGTGCCCTTGTAGCTGCCGCTCTGGATATATTCGCCAACACGAAACGCATCGTCTGTCATATAGAAGACGCCGCTGATGACATCCTTCACCAGCGATTGCGAGCCAAATCCGATGGCAACGCCAAAGATGCCGGCACCGGCTATCAATGGCCCGATTTCGACACCGAGGCCGGAAAGCACCATCATGACCGCGATAGTCACGATCAGCACGGCGAGGAAATTGCGCAGGATCGGCAGGAGTGTCAGCAGACGGCCACTGCGGGCAAGCTCGGCCTCGTCGCCGCCTTCGATGCGCGCACGTTCGATCCGCCGATTGATCAAGCCCTTCGCCAATTGCCAGAGAAGATCGGCTGCAAGCAGAATGACGACGCCGCTCAAGACCCCACGAATGAGGCGTGTAGCGCTTTCGTCGCCCATCAGGCCGCTTGCGCGGAACCTTGCGACCGATGCGAGCCAGGCGACCGCGATAATGATGACGATGGCGCGCGCCCCGCGCTCCATGAGCACTTCGAAAATCGCACTGCGTGACTTGGCCGCCTCTTCATCGCTTCCGAAGAATGAGCGAACGATCGCGCTCGTCGCCCGCAAGATCGGGGGAAGCACAAGCGCGTAAATACCGACCCAGAGCAAGAGGCCGAGGCCCGCGATCCAAAGCAGCCAAAGGACGCACAAGTAGAAGGTGAGCAACCATTCCTTCAAACGATAGACCTTTGATTCCGTTGACGCTTCCGGGCGGCGCCATACTGCTTCGATCCCAATTGCGAGCAGACCAAGGCCGAGAATGTAGACCAGAAGACTCCGCACGTTCGGCGTGAAATTCAGAACGTCCATCAGGCCGGCCAATGCCCAACCGGCGAAAAAAATGAAGGCAAATGCACCGACGCGCGGATACCAGAATTTCGCCTTGACGTCGTCCATGGGGATCAAGCGCAGTTGCGGGTGCACGCCGTCGCTCGCATAGGCGCGGTGCGTGCCGAGAAGGACCGCCGTTATCTGCATGATGGCGCGCCAGGCGATGAGCGCAATCAGCAATGGTAGAACCAACTGGGAAAGCAGTGGCGGCCAGGTGAAAGCAAGAAATGCGCCGACGCTGGCGATTGCAAAGACAACGAGCGGCGCAATGGCGATGAATATCGCCTTGCCGATCACGTGATGACGCGCTGTCGTACGGGCCTCGGTGACGTTGGCAAGGCTGCGTTCATGGGCACGGCCAACCAGGCGTCGGAAAATAAACTCGGCGCCGAATCCAAGCGCGGCAAAGCCCGCGAACAGAACGAGGATGGCCCCCGGTCCGCGACCATGCACTTCGGTCATGATCGTGTCGGTGGCTTCCTCGAACTCACCCGGCACTTCCGGAATAGCCTCGCCGATCCCACGTAAATGCGCGCGGATCGCGTTGGACCACTTCATGAAATCATTCGCCGACGCGCCCATCGACCCTTCCGTTGCCGGCGCGGCATTCTTTTTCTCGAGCCACGCCTTGACCTCGGGATCATCGAGGAGCTTCAAAATCTGTTCGACTTTCGCTGGAGGCGGCGCAGGCGCTGTCTGCGCGCGGGCAGTTGCGGCACAGCCTATGAAGGCGATCAGGCCCAGTGCAAGGAGCGCGGCCGCTCTCGCAGCCCATACCCGAAACACGACACTACCCATCAATCCGCCCCCAACAAAATTTCTCTCACTATGCCCCACAATATGCCGAACTGCCTTACGAATAAATTGCTGTATCAATGCACCCGAGCGAACCCGGAATCGCCCGCCGAAGCGGTCATGCTGGCAAGGGAGATCAGCCATCAATTGCCGGGCCCGCTCGGGTGGGGCAATCGGAGGGAGGCACCCTGGTTGCCCGTCCGATGTTCGGTCAAATAAAGTGCCGCGTCAAAGTTGTTACAGTAACATCGTTGCAATTCGGCATAGTGCCGAGCATCTTCTTGGCGACGGCAATAGCCTGTTCGGTCGGGATCTCCACCTAAATAGATCCACTTTTGCTTGGGGTTAGAGCATGAAATTCATCTTTGCGGCTCTCGTTGCTTTCTTCTGCATCGCAAACCTGGCTGAGGCGCAAACGATGGAAAAAAATATGCTGGAGCGCCGTACCGCCCGTGCGATCCGCAACGCGGGATACTGGTGCGATCAGGTATCGAACGCCTATGTCGACAAGGTATTGTCTTCGACGGGCCCGACGGTCGTGCGCGTCACCTGCGACGACAAGACCCGGTTCGAGCAATATAAGTTGACGATGACCAAGGACAACAAGATCGCGAAGATCGAAGTCTGGAAGTAACGCTACGTCGAAGCGACGGCCGACGCCAATGCAGGCGGATCAAGCCTCCGACGTGCCCGGGGGCTACATGCCCGCGGTGCGCAGCAGCATCAGGATCGATACCCACAGGACCAGCATGCTGGTGAGCCCGATGACGTAGTAGTTTGGTGAGTGTTCCATAAGGGCGCTTGTACAATGCCGAGGTTTTTAAATTGCTAAATCGCACCACTACAATTTGAACCACTCATAATTTTTTTGCCGACTTGTCCAAATGCGTCGCCCGCCCCTTTAACCCATTTGGGGGGAGAGTGTTCGTCCATCGTGCATGTTACGATGACGGCTTCCGTCAGAGCGCACCACGGGGGTGGTCCATGCATAAGGCGTTGCTCTTTGCGGTGGTGACCTTGGCTGCCATCGTCACTTCTTCGCGGTCGCACGCATGCGTCGATACCGCGCTGGTGCTGGCGGTCGATGGCTCAGGCAGCATTAGCGATGAGGAGTACGAATTCCAGAAATCGGCGATCGTCGCGGCGTTCCGCGACAGGCAGGTCCTGTCTGCGATAAGGGCATCGGGAACCGTGGCGGTTGCAGCGGTCTTTTGGGGAGATGGCGAGTTTCCAGCTCAGATCATCGACTGGACCGTCATGGACGGCATCAAGCCTTCGCAAAAGTTTGCCGACGAGATCGAGAAAAGCGAGCGGGTGGTCTTCGGCAACACCGATATAGGTGACGGTCTTTGGGTGGCACTCGAACTCCTGTCGCGATCGCATGCGTGCGCGAGACGGCAGATCGTCGATATTTCCGGCGACGGCATGGAAACGACAAGACCAAGACGGAGGCGCTCCGTTTCCCTGCTTCAGGCACGCCAACGTGCGCAAGAGATGGGCGTTACCATCAATGCCTTGGCAATCTCCGACGAAGAGACCGATCTTGCGGATTATTACAACGACCGGGTCATCCTCGGTTCCGATCGATTTGTGATGAACATACGAAAATTCGAGGATTTTGCGCGAGCGATCAGACTGAAACTCATCAGGGAATTGTCCTGACCTGTCGCGCGGAATTGCCGACAAGATTCATGCGGCAAAAATCGACCTGGGGGGACGATCTGCTCGATACCTGCAATCGTGGAGATAATGGTCGGAGTGGCGGGATTCGAACCCACGACCCCTTGACCCCCAGTCAAGTGCGCTACCGGGCTGCGCTACACTCCGAACCGCTGAAAGCCCTAGATTACTGGACTTTTTTTAGCAATACCCCAAACGTAAGAAAAAGAACAAACTGCACACTAATGCACGCCGTGGAATAGACCGGCACCAAATGTCCCACGACGCTCCAATGGGACGCCGTGCATGATCGCTACCCTTCTCCACCAAGAATCCCTCGGCATCAGGTTGTGTGGATCGTCGTGAGCCGACAGAATCCCATCTCCGAATCACTTTGCCCCAAGACCCAACAGCCATGCAGCCACCTCGAAAGCGGTTTCGCACCAAGCCCGACAAGCGCGATCAAGCGACCAGGATCTCCGATTTTGTTTCCAGCCTTAGATCAGCCAATCCGAACCTGACTTCACGGGACATAGCATCCCTTCTGGATATTTCGCCCTTTCATCCTCCATCCGCGGACAATTGGTCTTCAACCGCAGTGATGAAAATAATTCGGCAGCTTGAGCTGGGCCAGGCTGATAACGCCAGCGCGTAAGAACATAGAAGCCCTAATGTTGGCGATGCTCGATAGGACCAAGGGCCTGTGGCAATGCCCTCACACGCATGAGGTCGCTAAACGTTTGATTTAGGCCTCCCAGACCACGGTGTGATTACAACCTCCATTGCAAAAAAAGTAAAAAACGCATCGCGGTATGGAGGCGATCATGGATGTGTATGAGGCAGTTGCAACCCGACGAGCGGTGCGCGGATTCAAAGACGAGCCTGTGTCGAGGGAATTGCTCGAGCGCGTGCTGTCCGCCGCGGCGTGGGCTCCGTCTGGATCGAATATCCAGCCGTGGAATACCTATGTGATGACCGGCGCGCCGTTGGCTGAACTCAAGACCGACGCCGTCGAGCGCGTGGCCCACGGCGACCCGTGGGACGAGCGACAGTACGAGATGTACCCGTCCGTGTTGAAGTCCCCCTACGCCGAGCGCCGATCCGCCTTCGGCAAGGAGCGCTACAGCGCGCTCGGTATTGCGCGCGAGGACTGGGAGGCGCGCCAGCGGGCAGCCATTGCCAACTGGAACTGCTTCGGTGCACCGGCCGCGCTGTTCTGCTATATCGACCGCGATCTGGGCCTGCCCCAATGGGCTGACGTCGGCATGTATCTGCAGACCGTGATGCTGCTGCTCCGCGCCGAAGGACTGCACAGTTGCACGCAGATGGCGTGGTCGCAGGTTCGCGAGTCGGTCGCGGAGGCCCTGTCACCTCCGGAAGGTCTCATCCTCTTCTGCGGCATGTCGATAGGTTACGAAGACCCCACGGTGAATTACCCCCGTACAGGCCGCGCGCCACTCGCCGAGACGGTCACGTTCGTCGGCGGTTAGTTGCTTACATCACGTACGCAACCCCTTCGTGCTCGAGCCCGACGGGAGGCTGGCGTTTCGACGCGCTTGCGGATTATCTAGGGCGCCTGGACCGCTCTAAGCTCAAGAACGTGCGTTCGGTCTCAATCCAGGCTGGTGTCGCATCTAGAGCAGCTCGCGGTCCGCCAGACGTATACTACTGTAAATTACTTCCAAACCAGCCACACCGGCGTCGTGGTGCTGATTACGCGCGAACAAATGCCCCGCAAGGCAGTATCGGGCTTTGCCACCGTCGCGTGAATGATCGAAGACAGCTTTATTCTTTTCCCAGGCCCGGCTCGCATAAAACGCCACCGGGAACAGAGACGCGCGCGCGGCACGTGGCTCACATCGCCATTGTCAGCTCTATCACCGCGTTTTGCGTCGAACTTGTCCTTTCAGCGCCTTGGCCATCCTGCAATGGCCCTTCGAGGGAGTAGAAGAATGAGAACGACACTGAAGAGCATGACGGCAGCGATAGCTGTTGCCGGTGGCCTTTTGGCTGGCACGGCGGCGGTACACGCGCAGGACGCCAAACCCAATATCCTTTTCATCATGGGGGACGATATTGGCTGGATGCAGCCGAGCATCTACCACCGCGGTCTGATGGTTGGAGAAACGCCCAACATCGATCGCATCGGCAATGAAGGCGCAATGTTCACGACCTACTACGCCGAGCAGAGTTGCACGGCAGGACGCAACGCCTTCTTCACCGGAATGCACCCGTTGCGAACGGGCATGATACCGCCACAACTGCCCGGCAGCCCGTCTTACCTCAAGCCAGGCACTCCATCTCTCGCATGGTTCTTGCGCGACCTCGGATACAACACGGGTGAGTTCGGCAAAAACCACCTTGGAGATCACACGGACGCCTTGCCGACAGCGCACGGTTTCCATGAATTTTGGGGCTATCTCTATCACCTCGATGCCATGCAGGGGGTAAGTTTCCCTGATATCAACAAGACCCCGACCGAGCAGACGATAGCCCCGCCCTGCCGGAACACGCCAATCCCTGGTCTCAAGGAAGACCCAGCTGCGGTCGATCCGAAAACGACGACGTGCTTGATGCCGCCACGACCCGTACTGGCTTGCAAATCCTCGGATGGCACCGGCGCCAACCAGACCTGCACCGACGAGGGCCCGCTGACACTGGAGCGCTCGAAGACGGTCGACGAGGAAATATCGAGCCACGTCATCGATTTCCTTGATCGCAACGATCCGAAGAAAACCAACAAGCCGTTCTTCGTCTGGTACAACCCCGCGAGAATGCACATAACCACCGTGCTTTCCGACAAGTATCTCGGGATGGTCGGCGAACCCGGCGGCAAGGACTGGGGTGTAAACGAGGCAGGCATGAAGCAGATGGACGACAACATCGGCTACGTGCTCAAGAAGCTCGAGGAAATGGGACAACTCGATAATACGATTGTTGCATTCACCACCGACAATGGTGCCGAAACGATCACCTATCCTGACGGCGGTACTACACCCTTCAAGGGTGGCAAGCTGTCGACCTGGGAAGGCGGGATGCGGGCGCCGCTCGTTGTGCGCTGGCCCGGCCACATCAAGCCCGGCACGGTGAAAAACGACATGTTCGCTTCCCTCGACTGGTTGCCAACCCTCGTTGACATTGCTGGCGGTCCTAAAGGCAATGAATTGAAGAGCGAAATCGAGAAGGGAACATATCCCGGGATTACCAAGACCACACTCGATGGCGTTAATCAGCGCGACTATCTTGAAGGAACGTCGGACAAGTCGGCCCGCGATACATTCTTCTACTATTCCGGCAAAGACCCGTCAGCCGTCCGCTACAAGAACTGGAAGATGTACTTCGCGATGGTATCCGATGCTCCGCAGGGATTCCTGACCGGTGTCATTCCGTATAGCTGGACACAGGTCGTCAATATCAAGCGCGACCCGTTCGAAACCTCTGTCGGCGATCAGATAAAGACGCTTTTCGGTATGGGCGGGGCAATCTCGGCTCCGGCGACTGCCTACGTCTACGACTGGAACATGCTCCCGATCGGCCAGGCATTGTGGCTCAAGGAACTCCAGAGCTATATCGACTTCCCGCCAATGCAGGACCCGGCGAGCTATAACCTCCAACAGGTGATCCAACAGGTTCAGGCGATGAAGCAAGCGCATCATCCAAGTGAATGACACGAATAATGCGGACGTCCCCTAGGGGCCGTCCGCATTCGGCGATTAGCCACTTCGGCTCAATTCACCTTTTGCCGTCGATATTCTCGCGACTACACGCCAAACGCGAAAGTTCTTCATTTGTTCGCAGGCCAAGCTGGAGTAGTCTTGCGCAACGACTCACCGCTGCCGCTACGCAGCCGACCGACTTGCCGCAATGAGGGACTATGGGCGCTGCCTATCTGGAGAAACTTAACCCCGAACAGCGGCTTGCCGTCGAATATGGAACACACTTGCTTCCATCGACCATTGGCGGGCCGTTGCTTGTCATTGCCGGCGCCGGATCCGGTAAAACCAACACGCTTGCCCACCGCGTGGCGCATCTCATCGTCAAAGGTACCGATCCACGGCGCATTCTTCTGATGACCTTCTCACGCCGGGCTGCCTCGGAAATGGCGCGACGGGTAGAGCGTATCTGTACGCAGGTGCTGGGCGCAAATGCCGGAGTCTTGACCGACGCGCTGGCCTGGGCGGGCACGTTTCATGGCATTGGCGCGCGCCTGCTACGCGATTATGCCGAACAGATCGGCCTCAATCCCGATTTCACGATCCACGACCGTGAAGACAGCGCCGATCTCATGAACCTTGTTCGCCACGAACTCGGTTTCTCTAAGACGGAAAGCCGTTTTCCGACCAAGGGAACATGCCTTGCCATCTATTCGCGCGTCGTCAACTCGGAGGTACCGCTCGCTGAGGTGCTGCAGGCATTCTTTCCCTGGGTGGCCGGGTGGGAGAAACAGCTGCGCGAGCTCTTTGCCGCCTATGTCGAAGCCAAGCAGCTGCAGAACGTCCTCGATTATGACGACCTGCTGCTCTACTGGGCGCAAACCGTCGGCGATCCGATGCTCGCGGAAGATATGGGCTGCCGTTGGGATCACGTTCTCGTCGATGAATACCAGGACACCAACCGGCTGCAGGCCTCGATTCTTTTGGCTTTGCGGCCGGCGGGCGTCGGTTTGACCGTCGTTGGCGATGACGCGCAATCGATCTATTCATTTCGCGCAGCGACCGTACGCAACATCCTGGATTTCCCTGCCACCTTCACCCCGCAGGCGAGTATCGTCACCCTTGACCGTAACTATCGCTCGACCCAGCCGATCCTTGCCGCAGCCAACGGCGTGATCGATCTGGCGCGAGAACGCTTTACCAAGAACCTCTGGAGCGAGCGCGAGTCGGCGGAGCGGCCGCGCATGGTGACCGTCAAGGACGAGGCGGACCAGGCCCGCTACATCGTCGAACAGGTACTCGAAAATCGCGAAACGGGAACCTTGCTGAAACAGCAGGCCGTGCTTTTCAGGACGTCGCACCACAGCGGCCCATTGGAAGTCGAACTGACGCGCCGCAACATTCCTTTCGTCAAGTTCGGCGGCCTCAAGTTCCTCGACAGCGCCCATGTGAAGGATATGCTTGCCTTGCTGCGTTTTGCGCAAAACCCACGCGACCGCGTTGCGGGCTTCCGGCTTATGCAGATCATCCCAGGCGTCGGCCCGACCTCGGCGCGCCGCGTTCTCGATGAAATGGCCGAGCAGCCCGATCCGCTCGGCGCGCTCGCGCAGATCGCCCCTCCTCCCCGTGCGGGCAATGACTGGTCAGCTTTCGTCAATGCGCTGAACGACTTGAAGCGCGGAACGACCTGCTGGCCTGCCGAACTCGAGCGTGCGCGCGCCTGGTACGAACCGCACCTCGACCGCATTCACGAGGATGCCGAAATACGCAAGACGGATTTGCTGCAACTCGAACAGATCGCCGCAGGATATGCGTCTCGCGAGCGTTTCCTCACGGAACTCACCCTCGATCCACCGGATGCGACGAGCGACCAATCGGGCGTTCCGCTGCTTGACGAGGACTACCTTATCCTGTCGACGGTCCACTCCGCCAAGGGACAGGAATGGAAATCCGTCTTTATCCTCAACGCCGTCGATGGCTGCATTCCGTCCGACCTCGGCGCCGGAACGACGGCCGAACTCGAGGAAGAGCGCCGCCTGCTTTATGTGGCGATGACGCGTGCCAAGGATAGCCTCCACCTCATCCTGCCGCAGCGTTTCTTCACACACGGCCAGAATTCACTCGGCGATCGCCACGTCTACGCGTCGCGCACGCGCTTCATCCCGGCAACTTTGCTGCAGTATTTCGAGAACCGGCCGTGGCCGGTGCACAACCGGGATCAGGAGGCGCGCGCCAAGGATGTTCGTAGCCAACGCGTCGATGTCGCCGCAAAAATGCGGGCAATGTGGCGGTAGGTCCTCGACCCTAGGTTGATCCGCTGTAAAACCCAGGGATGAAAGAGCAAAACGACCGGCACGCAGGCAATTAGCGCGGAACATTCGCGAGGCGCGGTCGTTATAGCTCTGTCAGTAATAGGAGCTCCCAAAAATGGCAATGTTTTCAAAGAATGCGGATGATATTCAAGGTGATGTCGAGGCGCAGATCGCTGCCCTGCGCAAGGAAATTTCCAAGATCTCCGCAAGTCTTCCCGATTTGACCAGCGAACGATTTGATGAAGTAAAGCGCATTGCGACGAAGCAGGCGAAACATGCAGCCGCCACAGCGCGCGAAAATCCCGTGGCTACCATCGCAATCCTGGCTGGCGCAGCGGTGCTGGTCGGCCTGCTCGCTCGGCGATAGAAGGACCGAAGCGCCATGGATGAAACAACCATTGAGAATGAGGCGGACAAGGTTCGCCTCAAGGCCGAAATTGCCGAGTTGAAGCGCGATCTTGCCGCCATCACCAAGACCTTGGCTGACAAGGGCGTGGAGCTGCTCGACGATTTTAGCGGCGACGATGATGACGACGAGACATCGACGCTCGACGATCTGCGGGAGCGCGGTCGCCGTGCTGCCATCGGCCTCGGGCATAAGGCGCGGCAGATCGCCGATACGCCGACCCAGAACTCGGTTTCAACGCTGATGATCATCGCCGGACTTGGCGTCATCATCGGCATGCTGGCGCGTTAAAAAATTATGAGGGTTCTTCGGAACCAATCCGCCAGATAGGCATTTAATAGGTGCTGGTTCCCAACCAGCAAGGCCGCACCCCACGGCCCAACCCCCAAGTCCCAGCTTTCATTCCGATGAAAGCTGGGCTTTTTTTGTAGGCTTATCGAACCTGATCGAGCAGACGTTTGCACTCCAAGAGGTCGAACAAGGTCTCCTGCAGAAGCGTGCGGTTGTCCTTGGAGAGGCGCTTGCCATCGGCCGCAACAGGCCCTTCCTCCTCGCCCTTGATCAGGCCGAAGAGCCGGCGCCCGTGGGCCGCAGGTTTCGGCGTTCCCATGACCGCGGCCTCCTCCGCAGCATCGACCCGATCCTGTTCGGCTGCTAGCGCTTCCTCCTGGCGGGCATTGGCCTGCTTTTGCTGGCTTATTGCTTCCGCTGCCGCCGTATCGCCGCTGCCAAGCGCAATGATGAACTGCGTTCCGTTTTCACGTAGAAGACGCTGCACGCCCTTGATCGTATAGCCTTGATCGTAAAGGAGATGGCGGATACCCTTGAGAAGGTCGACATCGAGCGGACGGTAATAGCGCCTGCCCCCACCGCGTTTCATCGGCTTTATGTGCGTGAACCGCGTTTCCCAGAAGCGCAGGACATGCTGGGGCAGATCGAGATCTTCCGCGACTTCGCTGATGGTTCTGAATGCGTCGGGGCTTTTGTCCATGTTTTCACCCTTTCAGGAGAAAATCTGATTCGACCTCCATTTTCAGCGATTTGCAATGCATAATTCAAGCGGAACGCGAGACTACCTCACAGCAATCTCGCGTAAAAGGACGCTTAAAGTTGCGGAATCGCCCGAATTCAGGCTGATTTCTTTTTGCGTGTCTGGTGGGAGCGGAGAATCCGCTGCTTGAGCACGTTGGATGCCTTGAACGTCATTACCCTGCGCGGCAGGATCGGGACTTCTTCCCCGGTCTTCGGATTGCGCCCGATGCGTTCATTCTTGTCCCTTACCTGGAACGTGGCGAACGACGACAATTTAACTGTCTCGCCACGAACAATTGCGTCACATACCTCATCGAGGATTGTTTCGACGAGTGAAGCTGACTCCGTTCGCGATAGTCCTACCTTGCGGTAGACCGCCTCGGCCAGATCAGCACGCGTAATGGTCTTACCCCCCATACGATCTCAAAGCTCTCGTTTGTTGCAAATCTACCAGGTGATAGCGGAAGTTATAGGATGAAAACCGATCGGGCAAGCAGCTTGGAAGAGTTCGTCGGCCAATCCACGGACCCGGTCGTCCTGCTACCAGCGTAGCAGAACTGCACCCCACGTAAAGCCCCCGCCCATGGCCTCGAGCAGCACGAGATCGCCTTGCTTGATACGTCCGTCCGCAACAGCCGTCGCAAGCGCTAAGGGTACTGAAGCGGCTGATGTATTTCCGTGCCGGTCAACGGTGATGACAACCTTTTCTTCGGCCAGATGCAGCTTCTTTGCGGAGGCGTCGATGATGCGCTTGTTGGCTTGGTGCGGCACGAACCAGTCGATGTCCTCGGCAGTAATTCCTGCCTCGGAAAACGAGGCTTCGATCACGTCCGTGATCATGCCGACCGCATGCTTGAAGACCTCCCTGCCCTCCATCCGCAGGTGGCCGACAGTCTGGGTCGTCGACGGTCCGCCATCGACGTAAAGCTTGTCCTTGTGCGAGCCGTCGGAGCGCAAATTGGCCGTCAGCACGCCGCGATCGGAGGTAAGCCCACGGCCTTCATTGGCCTCAAGGATGATGGCACCGGCGCCGTCACCGAACAGCACACAGGTCGTGCGGTCATTCCAGTCGAGGATGCGCGAGAATGTCTCGGAGCCGATCACCAAAACGCGCTTTGCCATGCCGCCGCGAATATAGAGGTCGGCTGTTGCAACCGCGTAGACGAATCCGGAGCAGACCGCCTGCATGTCGAATGCAAAACCGTGCGTCATGCCCAGCCGGGCCTGGATATTGACCGCCGTAGCCGGAAACGTGTTGTCGGGAGTCGATGTTGCGAGAATGATGAGATCGATATCTGCCGGCGTCATGCCCGCATTGTCGAGAGCGGCGCGCGCTGCCGCCTCGCCCAGCGATGCGGTGGTTTCACCCTCACCCGCAATGTAACGCTGCCTGATGCCGGTGCGCTGGACGATCCATTCGTCCGAAGTTTCGACAATGCCTTCGAGATCAGAATTCTTTACCAGGCGCGCCGGCGTGGCCGCCCCTATACCTTTAACAACGGAACGGATCATTTACTTCCCTGTTCTATTTCAACCTCGGCGTCGCTTTCGGTTTCATCCTTGAACGCCACACCGACCGGGCTCTTATGGAAATGGGTAAGATCCGCCGCGATCTTGTCCAGAAGCTTGTTGTGGGCCATGTCATAGCCGACGTCGATCGCCGAAGCAAAGCCGAGAGCATCGGTACCGCCATGGCTCTTGATGACGACGCCGTTGAGACCGAGGAAGACGCCGCCATTGGTCTTGCGCGGGTCCATCTTCTCCCGCATGCGATCAAAAGCGCCTTTGGCAAAAAGGTAGCCGATCTTGGCCATCAGCGTGCGGTTCATCGCATCGCGCAGATACTGCGTATATTGCTTGGCCGTACCTTCAGCGGCTTTCAGGGCTATGTTACCGGCGAACCCCTCGGTCACGACGACATCGACCGTACCCTTGCCGATATCGTTGCCTTCGACAAAACCGTAATATTCGAGCGTGGGCAAAGGTATCTCGCGCAGGATGCGCGCAGCATCCTTGACGTCGTCCTGTCCCTTGATCTCCTCAACGCCTACGTTGAGCAGGCCGATCGTCGGACGCTTGATTTCAAAAAGCGACCGGGCCATCGCCGCGCCCATGACAGCATAATCGACGAGCTGCTGAGCGTCGGCGCCAATCGTTGCACCAATGTCGAGTACGATGCTCTCGCCCTTCAGGGTCGGCCAGATACCGGCAATCGCCGGCCGCTCGACATTCGCCATTGTACGCAGGCAGAATTTCGACATGGCCATCAGGGCGCCGGTATTGCCGGCCGAAACGCAGACATCCGCCTCGCCGGTCTTCACCGCCTCGATCGACCGCCACATAGACGATTTCCAACGCCCGTTGCGCAAGGCCTGGCTCGGCTTTTCATCCATGCGTACAGCAACGTCGCAATGATGCAGGGTCGATGCATTGGACAATGCCTGGTGGCGGGCAAGGATCGGAGCCACCTCTGCCTCACGCCCAAAGACCACGAACCTGATGTCAGGATGGCGCTCCAGCGCCGTTGCCATGCCGGGGATGACGACCTCTGGACCGAAATCACCGCCCATGGCGTCAATGGAAATTCTGATCACTCTCGATTGTCCTGTCTGGTTCAGTGCCTGTGCATGGCGTTCTTTGAAAAGACTCGGGGAAAATAGACATTTTGCGTAGGCGCACAACTGATTTCTGCCCAATCATAGGCGCGCTCGACCCACTAAGCTTGAATACTCGTCCCAATCCTTGGTCTTGTCTCAACTCCCTGACACCATCTACCCGCAGGATGAGATAGCGATCAAGTCTTCTGTTTCCAATCCTTGAGAGCCGCAAACGGGTTGGCTGGCTTTACGTCTTCCTCATCGTCCGATCCGACGTCAACAACGAGGGGCGGCGCAGCCTCCATGCCCTCCTTGCGCGGATAAGGATCGACAGCCAATTCGAAGAATTCTTCTGCGATTGCCCCAACGTCGAGCTTATCGCCGGAAAATGTCTCAGGTATGTCGGGGCCATCCGCACTGATGATCAGTTCGCCATTCTCATCGAGCGGAAGACGTGCGAGTCGCGAATTCTCCGGTACGAAGAGCGTGTCGACGTCCGTATCGATCGTCGTTTCGATCGGTTCTAGCGTCACGACGCAAGCCTGGACGATTTCCGCCTGTACCTTCCCGCGCACGCGGATCCCGTCCTTCTTCCACGGTACCACCTGCAGTTCCGCTTTGAAGGATTTAACATCTTCCAAATCGTGAAAATCGCGCATGGCGTCACGCTCTTTTTTATCCGCCTCGATTTTGACGTTGAGGCCTTTCTGCGGAAGCCGCTGCACTGAGACTTGATAACTTAGGGTTCCATCCGAGTTTCTCGACATCGCATTTCCTCCTATCAAAGCGGCGTATCGTCGGTGCTGGCATCAGGAAACGTAACCCTGCCGTCCACGATATTATCATCCAATTGCCCATCGAGGTGGCGTGCCGTGCGTTCGACATAGGCGGCTAGCGCGGGCGCGCCTGTCCAGCCGACACTGTCCGGACGCACATTGCGGGCGAGCGCCGCGATGAGCGCCGGATGGTCATTCGTTTCCAATGCGCGATCATACGACTCGATGCGCCCGTAGAACATGCGCGCAAGTTTCTTCATGCGCTTCGGCACACCGGAATCACCGATGCCCAGTTCGCGCAGCGAATGGTCGACATCGCGGAAGAATTCGTCGGTAACCTCCTGGCCAACGGGCTTCAGCGCGGGGACCCTGTCCTTGATGCGGCGCATGAACAGGAAAACATGCAGCGACAACATCTCGTAGCGTCCGAGCGGAGTATCCGGCACTTCAAGGTCAGAATAAAAATAGGGCTGCCGCGCCGCTGCCACGATCGCATCGTAGAGGGCAATTGTAATCGCCTCATTTGCTTTGGCCTTGCGGCTAAATAGACTGAGAATCATAGAGTTGTGCCTTGACTTGAGTCTTCCTCGCAGCACTTTTGCCGTGTTGCATCGGAGTTCAAGGTGGTTTACCGAGTTTCTGCGGGCAGCGAAAGACTTGCGCCCAGATTCAAATGGAGATGTCGTTGCTGCAGCGGATTTTCAAGACCGAGCGTACGCGTGAGTGCGTTCTCGTTGGAACACTTATTTTGACTGCCGGGGTGTCCGGCTGCAACACTGCCGCCCTCAAGCTCGCACCGACAGAGACCTTGACGCAAGGCTATGTTCTCGACGAGAAGGCGCTCGAATTCGTGCCGGTTGGCTCAAGCCGCGAACAGGTCATCCTGTCGCTTGGCAGCCCGTCGACCACGGCGACCTTCGACAATGAAGTCTTCTATTATATTTCGCAGAAGCGTCAGCGTTCGGTTGCCTTCATGATGCCGCGCGTGACCGACCGGCGGATCCTTGCGGTCTATTTCGACAAGGATGGCAAGGTTTCCAGCATCTCCAATTATGGTCTGCAGGACGGCAAGGTCTTCGACTTCATCTCGCGCACGACCCCGACTGGCGGCAAGGACCTCTCCTTCCTCGGGCAGATGCTGCAGGGTGTCAGCAAGACTCCAAGTTCGCTGCCGAGCGCCGGCCGCACGCCAACCGGCGGCGCACCGGACTGATCCGGCGACCGCGATTTACGAGGCACAAATGAAAAACCCGCGAAGCAGCTTCGCGGGTTTTTCGTTTTTGCTGGCAGGTGTCAGTGGGCCAGCACCGCCAAGAGCAGCAAGGCCACGATGTTGGTGATCTTGATCGCCGGATTGACTGCGGGACCCGCCGTATCCTTGTATGGATCGCCAACGGTATCGCCGGTGACGGACGCTTTATGTGCCTCCGAGCCCTTCATGTGGCGGGTGCCGTCCTTGCCGACAAAGCCGTCCTCAAACGACTTCTTGGCGTTATCCCAGGCACCACCACCCGAGGTCATCGATATTGCAACGAAGATGCCGTTGATGATGACGCCGAGCAGCGAGGCACCGAGCGCGGCAAAGGCGGAGGCCTTGGAACCCGATATCAGCAGCACGCCGAAGTAAACCACGAGCGGCGCAAGCACCGGCAGCAGCGAGGGAACAACCATTTCCCGGATCGCCGCCTTGGTCAGAATATCGACCGCACGCGCATAGTCAGGCCGTTCGGTGCCGAGCATGATGCCGGGCTTTTCCCGGAACTGGCGACGCACCTCCTCGACCACCGATCCCGCCGCACGGCCGACGGCTGTCATCGCAATGCCGCCGAAAAGGTAGGGAATGAGACCGCCGAAGATGAGGCCTGCAACGACATAGGGATTGGAAAGGTCGAAGGAGACCGCCCCGATGCCCTTGAAGTAGCTGAATGCAGTCGCGCCTTCCTTGTTGGCTTCGCTGATGAAGTATTGAAGGTCGTTGCTATAGGCTGCAAACAACACCAGCGCGCCAAGGCCGGCAGAGCCGATGGCGTAGCCCTTGGTGACGGCCTTCGTCGTATTGCCAACGGCGTCGAGAGCATCGGTGGATTTACGCACGTCCGGATCGAGGCCCGACATTTCGGCGATGCCGCCGGCATTGTCCGTTACCGGGCCGAATGCATCGAGCGCAACGATCATGCCGGCAATGCCGAGCATCGCCGTCACCGCAATACCGGTTCCGAAGAGGCCGGCGAGCTGATAGGTGGAGATGATGCCGCCGACAATGACGAGCGCAGGCAAAGCGGTCGACTCAAGCGAAACAGCCAAGCCCTGGATCACGTTGGTGCCGTGACCGGTGATCGATGCCTGGGCGATCGAATTCACCGGACGCTTGTTGGTGCCGGTATAATATTCGGTGATGACGACAATCAGGCCGGTTACGACGAGACCGATAATACCGCAGAAGAAGAGGTTCGTGCCGGTGATGGCTCGCCCGGCCACGGCGCCAAACTCGCCCCAGCCGACGGTCATCGACGTTGCGACGCCGAGGCCGACGATCGACAGGAGCCCCGTCACGATCAGGCCCTTGTAGAGGGCACCCATGATGGAGTTGTTGGCGCCGAGCTTTACGAAGAACGTGCCGGCAATCGAGGTGATGATGCAGGCACCGCAGATGGCCAGCGGATACAGCATGACCTGCCCGAGAACAGGTGTCGCGCCGAAGAAAATCGCGGCAAGCACCATCGTTGCGACGATCGTCACGGCGTAGGTCTCGAAGAGATCGGCAGCCATACCGGCGCAGTCGCCGACATTGTCACCAACATTGTCGGCAATCGTTGCGGGGTTGCGCGGATCATCTTCGGGAATTCCAGCTTCAACCTTGCCGACGAGGTCGCCGCCAACATCTGCACCCTTGGTGAAGATGCCGCCGCCAAGGCGGGCGAAGATCGAAATAAGGGAAGCGCCGAAACCAAGCGAAACGAGGGCGTCTATTACCGCGCGATCAGCTGCAGGAAGGCCGAGCGGACCGGTCAGGACCCAGAAATAGACGGAGACGCCGAGAAGCGCGAGCCCGGCAACGAGCATGCCGGTGATTGCTCCCGATTTGAAGGCTATCTCGAGACCAGCAGCCAGACTACGGGATGCAGCCTGCGCCGTGCGCACATTGGCGCGGACTGAGACGTGCATGCCGATGAAGCCGGCAAGGCCTGAAAGCACCGCGCCGATCAGGAAGCCGATGGCGGCCGTCGCGCTCAGGAGATACCAGACGGCGACAAAGACGACGATGCCGACAATGGCGATCGTGGTGTACTGACGTGTGAGATAGGCCTGTGCACCTTCGCGGATCGCACCGGCGATTTCTTGCATGCGCGCATTGCCCTGGTCCGCCGCGAGCACCGATTTGGTGGCCCAGATAGCGTAAACGATAGACAGCAGACCGCAGGCAATGACCAGAAATAGTATTGTCATGCCACTCCCTCAGATTTTGACCGGAAAACCCCTCCCCGGGTCAGGTTCGGTACGGCACTCGAAATCTGCCAGGCCGGCAGAGACGCGACCGTATGTGTAAGGAGTAACGAAGCAAATGCGAAACCGTCAAGGTCTTTCGCAACTTAGCGGAATGCGAGACGAAAGTAGGGATTGCGAACAGTAGGGGGAGTGATCAATCTTAACAAAAGAATTCATTTGAATGAGTTGGCCTTGAACGTGATCTATAATGAACGCGTGAAGTTATTTGCGACCGTTTTAAATGGCCTCGGTGTCGCGATTTTCGCGGTCGGTGGATTCGCTCCACTCGTTTCGAGTCTGAACGGCACAATCGGACCGACAAGATTTCTCGCATTTGTGAGCGCAATTTGTGTTGTGATCGCATTCACCCTACATTACTTGGCGAGCACTTTCCTCACGAGGATGAGACCATGACGACGCTGCAGATGCTTTCGTTCTTCATAGCGCCGGTCAGCGCCGTGCTCTTCGCCCTGCTTGCGTTCTACGTTGTCGATCGCAACCAACGGCGCAAACCGCGCGACCGTTGAGGGCCGCACCTCTACCGCTGCGGGCCCTTTACGCCCTTGCTTGCACCGCGAATCTCAAATGCCAGCCGGTCGAGAACGGCGTTGACGAGCTTCGGCTCGTCCTCATTGTAGAACGCCTTGGCGATGTCGACATATTCAGAGACGATGACGGCCGTCGGCACATCGACCCGGTCCTTCAATTCCCAAATCCCGGCGCGCAAGATGGCGCGAAGCGTCGAATCGAGCCGTGACAAGGGCCAATCCTCGAGCAGTGCCTGATGTATGAGCGGATCGAGCACCTTCTGCTCGGCGACGACACCTGAGACGATACCGCGAAACCACTGCGGATCTGCATCGAGATATTGGTTGCCGTCCACTTCCTTGCCGAGGCGGTGCGCCTCATATTCGGCAACGACCTCGAGAACACCCGTACCGGCAACGTCCATCTGGTAAAGGGCCTGCACGGCGGCAAGGCGGGCAACGCCACGCTTGTTGGCGGTCTTTGCGGCAGGGCTATGCCCCTCTTTGGCGGAAGGCATCGTCAGGCTCCAAGCTTTTCCTTGATGGCGATCATGGTCAGTGCAGCGCGCGCCGCGAAGCCGCCTTTGTCGCCTTCGCCGCGCTTTGCACGCGCCCACGCCTGTTCGTCATTCTCGACCGTGAGAATGCCATTGCCGATGGCAATGCTTTCATTGACGGAAAGATCCATCAAGCCGCGCGACGATTCATTGGCAACAATATCGAAATGGTACGTCTCACCGCGAATAACCGTCCCGAGGGCGACAAAGCCATCATATTCCCTGCCACCTTCGACAGCAGCATCGAGAGCAAAAGAAATGACGGCCGGAATCTCCAGTGCACCCGGCACGGTGATCACCTCATAGGTCGCGTTCGCCTCGTCGAGGGCGCCCTTGGCGCCAGCCAGCAGCGCGTCAGCGAGATCGTCATAGAATCGTGCTTCCACGATCAACAGATGTGGCGCATGCGCCTGACTTTTGGACATGAATGCTCCAACGGAAATGAGGTGGCGTTGGTCCTAGGCCGATTTCGGGTATTCCGCAAGTCGTGCGGCGTATCTCGCCATCTGATCGATCTCGATATTGACCTTGTCGCCAACCTTGCGCTCGCCCCAGGTCGTAACTTCCAGCGAATGGCGGATAAGGAGCACGTCGAACTCGTTGCCATTGACGCCGTTGACGGTCAATGACGTACCGTCCAGGGCAACCGACCCCTTCTGCGCTATGAAACGCGCGAGATGCCCGGGAACCCGAAGCGTGAACCGGACGGCATCGCCCTCGTCTTCGCGCTTGATGAGTTCCGCCATTGCATCGACATGCCCGGAGACGAGATGTCCTCCCATTTCATCGCCAAGTTTCAAGGATCGTTCCAGATTGATACGCGAGCCGGTTCTCCAGCCGGCTATGCTGGTAAGGCGCAGCGCCTCTTCCCAGGCCTCGACTTCGAACCAGCGGGCATTCGAACCTTTTTCCGGCAAGGTGGTTACAGTCAGGCAAACGCCGGAACAGGCGATCGATGCGCCAATTTCGATCGTCTGCGGATCATAATTGGTTTCGACACGCAGCAGCACGCCCTCGTTGAGCGGCTTTACCTGACCGATCCGGCCGATATCCGTTACAATACCTGTGAACATTCATGTTTTCCTAGGTCGATCTGACATATTCGCGATAGCGGTCTTTCCCAAAGCGAAATTCGTTCAGCTGCTTGAAATCACGCGCGATATGGGGGTTGAGATCAGGACCTGCAACCCCCGCCTTACTACCAATCACAACCGCACCCTCAAAGAGCGCAATCCTGTCAACGAGGTTCTCGTTAAGCAACGAGGTCGCGACGGCCGCTCCACCCTCGACCATCACGGTTGAAAGTCCCTGAGCAGCGAGGTCCTCCAGGAGCTCCGGCAGGGCGGTTGCGCCGCAATCGGTCTCGGTCGCCAGTATCCTGCAGCCCGCGGCAGCGAGTGCCCGGCGCTTGGCTGGATCAGCATCCGCCCGCGCCGCAACCCAGACAGGAACGTTCGCGGCCGTTCGCACAAGTTCGCTGTCGATCGGCAGACGCAGATGGCTGTCCAGCACGATGCGGATCGGCGAGCGCGCTTCAAGGCCGGGGAGACGGCAGGTCAATTGCGGATCGTCGCTCAGTACTGTGCCGATGCCGACGAGAATAGCGTCGGATTCGGCCCGCATCAGATGCACATGCGCACGTGAAACGCTGCCGGTGATTGGCACCTGCCCCTCGCCCGCCCTACCCATGTAGCCGTCGCTGGAAAGGGCAAGTTTCAGAGTCACTTCGGGGCGTTTCTTCGCTGAGCGAATAAGGTAGCCTGCGAGGTAGTCCGCCGCTTGCGCCGCCAGGACGTTTTCCTCCACTTCGATACCGCCAGCGCGCAGGATGGCATAGCCCTTTCCCGATACCCGGTCGTCAGGGTCGGTGGCTGCAGCAACGACGCGGGTCACACCGGCCGTTACCAGCGCGTTGGCGCAGGGTGGCGTCTTACCATGATGAGCACAAGGTTCGAGGGTGACATAGGCGGTTGAGCCGCGGGCTTCCTCGCCAGCTTCGGCCAAGGCTTGCGTCTCCGCATGCGGGCGTCCACCAATTGCGGTCACCCCACGCCCGACGATCACGCCGTTCTTGACGATGAGGGTGGCTACCGATGGGTTGGTTCCCGTGAGGCCCTGATGCGTGCGCGAAAGGCGTATCGCCGCTTCCATGTAGCGGCGGTCAAGCTCGGATGCCGCCATTTGTTCAGTCTTCCTCGACCCGTTCGGCAACCGTGTCGCCAGAGGTGATCTCGTCGATCACATCGTGGAAATCCCTGGCTTCGCGAAAATTGCGGTAGACCGAGGCAAAGCGGATATAGGCGATGTCATCGATGCCTTTCAGCGCATCCATGACCAGCCGCCCGATTTCGTCGGACGCGACCTCCGGTTCTCCCGAACTTTCGAGTTGGCGTACGATGCCGGAGACGGCACGCTCGACGCGATCGGGATCGACCTGACGCTTGCGCAGCGCAACTTCCACTGAACGCATGAGCTTGTCCCGGTCGAAGGCAACCTTGCGGCCGCTCTTCTTGATGACCGTCAGATCGCGCAACTGCACGCGCTCAAAGGTGGTGAAGCGCCCGCCGCAGACCGAGCAGACACGTCTTCTCCGGATTACCGCTCCGTCTTCTGCCGGACGGGAATCTTTCACCTGGGTGTCTTCGGATTGGCAATAGGGACAACGCATCGACGAGCTTTCTGAACAACTTCATGTTCGCAAGAGACAGGGCCCGAAGATAATGATTTTCTTGCGAAGTTAAAAGCGGTCGGGCGGAGAGGACTGTGAACGGACCGTTCGATCCGCCACATTCCCCCCGCCCATCCATATCAATCCGGCGCGCGCCTCAGCCCAGGTAGGGGTAAAGCGAGAAACGGTCGGTCAATGAGATGACCTTCCGCTGCACGGCTTTTTCCACGGCGGCATTGCCCTCATCGGAATTCGCGACCTTGAGACCGTCGAGCACTTCGGAAATGAGATTGCCGATTTCGGTGAATTCGGCCGGACCGAATCCGCGTGTCGTGCCGGCCGGGGTGCCGAGACGAACGCCCGACGTCACGAACGGCTTTTCCGGGTCGAACGGAATACCGTTCTTGTTGCAGGTGATGTTGGCGCGGCCAAGCGCGGCCTCGGCGCGCTTGCCGGTCGCATTCTTGGGACGAAGATCTACGAGCATCAGATGGTTGTCGGTACCGCCGGAAACGATGTCGAGCCCGTTCTTCTTCAGCGTCTCGGCAAGCGTCTGCGCATTGGTGACGACGTTCTTGCCATAGGTCTTGAAGTCCGGCTTCAGCGCTTCGCCGAAGGCGACTGCCTTGGCGGCGATGACGTGCATCAGCGGCCCGCCCTGCAAGCCGGGGAACACGGCGGAATTCATCTTCTTGGCGATCTCGGGATCGTTGCAGAGGATCATGCCGCCGCGTGGACCGCGCAGCGACTTGTGCGTGGTGGTGGTCACGACATGCGCGTGCGGAAGCGGCGAAGGGTGTACGCCGGCAGCAACGAGACCCGCGATATGCGCCATGTCGACCATGAGGTAAGCGCCGATGGAATCGGCAATCTGGCGGAAGCGCTGCCAGTCCCAGACCCGTGAATAGGCCGTGCCGCCCGCAAGGATAAGCTTGGGCTTGGTCTCATGCGCCTTCTTCTCGATGGCGTCCATGTCGAGGAGGTGATCGTCCTCACGCACGCCGTAGGAAACGACGTTGAACCACTTGCCAGACATGTTGACCGGCGAGCCGTGGGTAAGGTGGCCGCCAGAATTGAGATCGAGGCCCATGAACGTGTCGCCCGGCTGCAGCAGCGCCAGGAACACGGCCTGGTTCATCTGGCTGCCGGAGTTCGGCTGAACGTTCGCGAATTCGCAGCCGAACAACTGCTTGGCGCGCTCGATGGCGAGTTCTTCGGCAATATCGACAAATTGGCAGCCGCCATAATAGCGCTTGCCCGGATACCCCTCGGCATATTTGTTGGTCATGATCGAGCCCTGGGCTTCGAGCACGGCACGGGAGACGATGTTTTCCGAGGCGATCAGCTCGATTTCATGCCGCTGACGACCAAGTTCCTTGCGGATTGCGCCGAAGATTTCCGGATCGACTTCTTCGAGCGGTGCGTTGAAAAAGGTATCTGCGTTCGACATGGTGTCTCAACCTCATTTGCCGGTGGGAACAGTTACGTGATTGCGGCGCATTATCATACTTAAACCGGCAAGGCCAATGGCCGGGAGACGAAAAGCAATAGCCGGAAACCGCCATGGGTATGGAAATGAGTTAGGCCCGCTCAATCCGGGCTTTCGCCAAGGTCGATCCTCGGGACAAGCCAGAAGGATGACGGAGAGTTGGGCACGAGAATTCACATTGCCTTCGTCAGAAAAAAGACCGCCCGAAGGCGGTCTTTTCCAGTTATCCAGAGGTCAATCGCTCAAGTATTCGTGCCGATAGAAAGCGCGGCCTGTCCGTCGCGCTCGTAAATATCGTCGCGCAAGTGAACGACCCCGTCGCCGGTCGACCACGCTGTCACGTAGACGAAGTGCAGCGGCACCGGGTTACTGACGTTGATCGGCGTGTTGACGCCGGTCTTGATGGTCGCTTCCATCGTCTGGCGATCCCAGCCCGCCGTATCGCGCAGCAACCATACGTTCAGATCGCGCACGTTCTGTACGCGGACACAACCGGACGATTCGAAGCGCATCAACTTGTTGAATACGCCCTGCTGCGGCGTATCGTGCATATAGACGGCATAGGGGTTCGGGAAATTGATCTTCGTCGATGACATGGCGTTGATCTTGCCCGGATCCTGGCGGAACATCAGCTTGACGGCATCATCCGTATTCCAGTCGACCTGTTCCGGCGGAACTTCCTGACCCTGCTGGTCGAAGAGGCGAATCTTGTTGCGCGTCAGATAAGTCGGGTCCTTGCGCATCAGCGGAATGATGTCTTTTTCGATGATCGACTTCGGCGCGGTCCAGTAAGGATTGAGAATGACCTCGTGGATCTTGGAATCGAGGATTGGCGTCTGACGATCGATCTTGCCGACGATTGCGGTATGGCGCTGGACGACGCGGCCGCCCTCCACTGCCTCGAGCTGCGCAGCCGGAATGTTGACCATGACGTAACGTGGGCCCTGGTCGGCGGCGGCCAAAGTGCGAACACGTTCGAGGTTGGTCTGCAGCTGTCCGAGGCGGATATCGGCGGGGACATTCATTGCAGCCAGCGAATACTGCCCCATGACGCCATCGGCAGGCAGACCGTGCCGGGCCTGGAAGCGCTTAACAGCGGCATCAACATAGGTATCGAACGAATTGGAGATGCCTGCGCTCTCCGAAAGGTCGCCTGCGATCATCAAGCGCTTGCGCATGACGGCGACTGAAGGGTCGACGACGCCAAGCTGCAGCTTGACCGTGGTATCGACGCGCGGCCAACCGCCATTGCTGACGATCTGGTTATAGGTGTTGATGGCGTTTTGGATGAAAGAAGCCGTCTCCGGGCTTGCGATCGGCTGGAAGCTTGCGACCTTGCCCTTTGATGTCGAGCGCGCGTCGAACTGATCATCCCAGTTGCCGCGGCGCGGCGCCGCCAGAATCTCGCCGATATCGCTTTGCTGGGCGAATGCCGACGTTGTTGCCGCGGCGAAACCAGCAGTTGCCACGCCTCGCAGGAATGCGCGGCGATCAATTGCCGATGATCCGAATTTCTTCATGTTGTGTCCAACCCTTGGAAGTACTGCGGCCAATGCCACCTGCAACGCAAGATGAGCGGTTACGATTATCCAGAATTACCAGCAACTACTTTAACAAACAGCAATTTTAACGCTGATCGCGCAATCGTGATGCCGATCACGCCTCTCCAGCTGTCCGCCGTATTTCGCTGAGCATGCAATGACTTCGTCGATTTCCACGCCATTATGGCGGATTAATGACCCTAGGCCATGGGAAACGCACTGACTTGAAGAACCCCACAGAACAATGGTCAAAGCCCGCCCTCGCATGCAGCGAAGCCGGGCTTTTGCAGTGGAGACACTGTTAGAGCTTACATGCGGTAGGCGATGCTGTCGTTCCAGAAGCGATCGAGACGCTGGAGGGCCTTGTTCATCGACTGGAATTCTTCCGCCTTGATGCCGCCGACATGTTCGATCGACGCGATATGGCGCTCGTAGAGACCCGCCACCAGTTCCGCGACTTCCGTCCCCTTGTCCGTCAGGCTAACCCGAACGGAGCGACGATCGGTGCGGGACCGTTCATGCGAGATGAAGCCAAGCTCGACCAGTTTCTTCAGATTGTACGAAACGTTCGAGCCTAGATAGTAGCCGCGGCTGCGCAGTTCGCCGGCCGTCAGTTCAGCATTGCCGATGTTGAAAAGCAGCAATGCCTGGATAGCGTTGATGTCGCTGCGGCCGTTACGGTCGAATTCATCCTTGACGACGTCAAGCAAACGTCGATGCAAACGTTCTACCAACTGAAGTGCTTCAAGATAAAGTGTCCGCAACGCAGTATCACTGGGTGTCGAACGCTGGTTCTCACCAGACTTTCTCTGTGTGTTGTTCATAATACCTGCCTCACTGTTGTTTCGGTGTATTTTTCTCACCGTTGAGGCAACACTATCGAATACGCATAAAATTCGACTTAAAACACAGACTTAACAGTACCTTACCTCGGCTCAATCAATTTCAGGCTTAATGAAGACTTACGCCTCGCCTTAAAAAGCGCCCTATCGCCGGGGCTTGGCCTGGCGTCTTTTCTGCACGAACAGCAGGATCCTGAAGGCGATATAGAGAAGGGCCACGCCGCCGTGGATGATGGCAATCTGAGGCTTGTAGAAGAAATATCGGGAGAAAGTCGTGAACATCAATGTTTCGCCGAGCGCGGCGACGAACCAGATGACCGGGCCCCAGGAGACCATCATCCAGAGCCCTGTCGCTGCCACCGGATAGAGCACCGCGAGCGATACCGAGGCAACTTTCCATTGCCACGGCATAAGGTCGAAGCGCCACAGCATGCCCTCGTAATAACCGCTGATCTGCGCCCAATACCCTATGCCCGCCACGATACAGTAGATGGCGACGAGCCGCAGGAACCAGACAAAGCCCAGTTGCGTCAGCGTCGGGTCGAATGGCAGATGCGTCGGCCTCTCGTTCATGCCAGCTTCAGTTCACGCTCACCGAGGAGGGCGAAATAGGCGTCCACCATCTCCGGCGTCACCTCGTCAATCGAGGCCGGCTGCCACACGGGCGCATTGTCCTTATCGACGAGAAGCGAGCGGACGCCTTCATAAAAATCATGGTTTTCGAGCATGCGCGACAATATCCGGTACTCCATCTGCATACATTGATCCATTTCAAGATGCCCGCCCTCGGCGATCTGCCTGAACGTCACGTGCAGGCTGGTCGGAGAACGGGTCTTGATAAGTTCAAGGATCTGCTGCGCCCATTCGTTTCCGTTGACCCCTGAGGCGGCGAGCCGGATGAGGCAGCCGCCCAAGGTCTCCGAATCGAAGAGCACGCCGATCATATCGCGCGTTTTCTCAGGTGTTTCATAGTCCGGGTTGATGGTTTTTCCCCCTAAGGCCACTTCGGGCTTGCCGGTCCTGATCAGGCTGCGCCTGACCCTCTCCTTGTCTTCGGCCTTGATCGCGTGGGTAGCGATCCCGCTCTGCAGGCAGTCGCCCTGCCGGATTCGATTGCCCGTCAGGGCGAGATATGTGCCGAAATGTTCGGGCAGATGCGGGAGAAAGGCGCTGCCGCCGACATCGGGGAAAAAGCCGATGCCGACTTCGGGCATGGCAAAAAGTACATTCTCGGTGACGACCCGGTGCGAACCGTGCACCGATATTCCGACGCCGCCACCCATGACGATGCCGTCGATCAGGGAAACATATGGCTTGGGAAAATGCCGGATATAGGCATTGAGGCGATACTCGTCGGCGAAGAACTCGTAGAGCGGCTCTCCCGCCTTGCCGGCGTGATAAACCGCAAGAATATCGCCGCCCGCGCAAAAAGCCCTGCCCTCGCCCTCGACGATCACGCAATGGACGTCGGAATCGGTCGACCAGGCGACAAGGGCGCGGTGCATCGCATTGACCATCGTCTGCGTCAGTGCATTGAGGGCTTTCGGCCGTGTCAGCCGGACGAGCCCTGCCTTGCCGCGTCTTTCGAACAGCACCTCGCCCGCCCCACCAAAGTCGATTTCCATTCGCCCCTCCAAGCTTGAGCATGCGAGGTTAGGAAACTCAAGCGTGCCGCGTCAATGGATCCCACATCACCCCAAATATCTTGGTAGACGGCTGCTTCCCTGTTAGAACCATTACAAACAGAGGAAATGCCCGCTATGGCGGGTCAAGGCAACGATGAACAAATACCCAGCTTTCGCGGGCCCCCAGGGCCGGACCGTGGATGAAATTACACAAGGCCGCCGCCTGCGCCGGATGCGCAAGGCCGATTGGTCACGGCGGCTCGTTCAGGAAAACCAGCTGACAGTCAATGACCTCATCTGGCCAATCTTTCTGTGCGAGGGCGAAAACCGGCGCGAAGACATTGGCGCGATGCCGGGGGTCCAGCGCTTTTCGGTTGACATGGCGGTTCGGGAAGCGGAGCGCGCGGCAAAACTTGGCATTCCGGCGATCGCCACCTTTGCTAATATCGATCCGGCGCTGCGCGACGAGACGGGCTCGGGCATTCTCGACCCCGACAATCTCATCAATCGCGCGACCCGCGCCATCAAGGATGCTGTGCCGGAAATTGGCATGATCACCGACGTTGCCCTCGATCCCTTCACCAACCACGGGCATGACGGCATCCTGCGCGACGGCATCATCGTCAATGATGAGACCGTCGAACAGATCACCAAGGGGGCCGTGCTTCAGGCGGCAGCCGGGGCCGATATCATTGCGCCGTCGGACATGATGGACGGCCGTATCGGCGCCATCCGCGAGGCACTCGACCACAACGGCTTCCAGGATGTCGCCATCATGGCCTATGCGACCAAGTTTGCATCGGCCTTTTACGGTCCTTACCGCGAAGCCATCGGAACATCCGGCCGGCTCAAGGGCGACAAGAAGACCTATTATATCGATCCCGCCAATACGGACGAGGCGGTGCGCGAAGCGGAACAGGACCTGGCTGAGGGCGCGGATTCACTGATGGTCAAGCCCGGCCTTCCCTATCTCGATATTATCCGCCGGCTGAAGGATGCCTTCGCGATGCCGACGTTCGCCTATCAGGTGTCGGGCGAATACACTATGATAAAGGCGGCGGGCGCCAATGGCTGGATCGACGAAGAGCGGGTCATGATGGAGACGCTGCTCGCGTTCAAGCGGGCGGGCTGCGACGGAATTCTCACCTATTTCGCACCGATCGTTGCCGAGCGGCTAAAGGCGGGCGCCTGACTGCTCCTTGATTTTTTATTCCCGAGTTCCCAATTTCAGCGCAACGGCATTCTGTCGCCGGTTTGAAACGGAAAACGAAATGAACACCGAAACGCTTGATGGCGAAATCGTAACCAGCCGCCTTGATGACTGGCGGCTCTATCAGGGCGTGCGGACGAGCCGCGCCTTCGCCTTCCTCATCGACTATGTGATCGTGTTCTTCCTGTGCATTCCGGTGGCGATCCTCATTGCAATTCTCGGCGTCGCGACGCTCGGCCTTGGCTGGACGCTCTACGGCATCATGTTCCCCGCCGTCGCCCTCGCCTATGTGGCAACGACACTTGGCGGGCGACGTCAGGCGACCAAGGGCATGCAGATGATGGGCATCAAGCTCGAACGGCTCGACGGCCAGAAGGTCGATGGCCTGCTCGCCGTCGTCCATACTGTGCTGTTCTGGGGCCTGAACGTGGTGTTGACGCCGCTCATCCTGCTCGCAACATTCTTCCTCGACCGTAAGCGAACTGTGCACGACCTTCTTCTTGGGACGGTTGTCGTCCGCGCGTACAGCTAATTTCGAGGCTCCTTTAGCCGTAATAATTCAGGACCTTCGCTTTTCGAGGGCCGCTTTCAAGGTAGTACAAATGATGAAAATGCGTTTATCCGCGCTCGCTTTTGCGGCGCTCGCAATCTATGGGCTCGGCACGATTCCGGGCATGGCGGCATCGCCGGCCGGCCGCTATTGCGGTGAAATGATTTCAGACGGCGACTATCGCGACGTCGAGACGATATTGAACGTCGACAAGGCGGGCCACATCAACGGCACCTATGAAGCCGGTGATTCCGCGGGGCGGCTTGTCGGTAAGCTTGCTGAAAAGGACGATGGAACCGGAACCTCGCGGTCGCTGATCTGGACCGACAAATATGGAACCGGCCGGCTCGACCTTCATTTTTCTGATGACTACAAGCAATTCAACGGACGTTGGGGCGCATCGAAGGACGGCAGATTCGATGCTGTCAGCCATAGCTGGACCGGGGCTGCCTGCGGTGCGAATTGAGCAATACTACAGGGACGAAGACTTTCATTGCTGAATACAATATTATTCAATTGACGTTTCGGACGGTCATACGATTCTATTAGCTATTGAAGACCGTCCCAGGGCATGGAATGACGCACCAACCACAGCAGTCACCACAGTTTTTCCTGACAGCACCTTCGCCCTGTCCCTATCTGGAGGGGCAGCTGGAGCGCAAGGTCTTCACGCATCTTGTCGGCGGGCGCGCCAGCGAGCTCAATGATCTGCTGACGCAAGGCGGTTTCCGCCGCTCGCAGAACATCGCCTACCGTCCTGCCTGCGAAAACTGCCGCGCCTGCGTCTCCGTGCGCATCCTTGCCGGCGAGTTCAAGCAGGACAAGTCGATGCGCCGCGTCTGGAATCGCAACCGCGACCTGATCGGCAATATTCACCACGCGGAGCCCTCCACTGAGCAATATGCTCTGTTCCGGCAATATCTCGATGCCCGCCATAACAAAGGCGGCATGTCGGAGATGTCGGTTCTCGACTATGCGATGATGATCGAGGACACGCATGTGCCGACGCAGATCATCGAATACCGACGCCGCGGTCCGGACTCATTCATTACCAAGAAGGGCGAAGGCGAACTTATTGCCGTCGCGCTCACCGATATCATGGGCGATGGCCTGTCGATGGTCTATTCGTTCTTCAATCCCGAACACGCCAGCCGCTCGCTTGGCACCTTCATGATCCTCGATCATATCCAGCGCGCCGCCGCCGCAGGACTTCCCCACGTCTATCTTGGCTACTGGGTGGCGGGCTCGCGCAAGATGCAATACAAGATTCGCTACAAGCCCCAGGAGCATCTCGGCCCCAAGGGGTGGGAACGCCAAGACTGATCTATCCAGCCTGCCCTAACACTGCCCTGGCATGCGGCAAATAAAGCAATTCGGAAAAGCCGCATGTCCCAGCTTCACCTCGACCATCGCAAGGGTTTGCTCATAACCGGCCTTGGCGGCCTTATCCTGACGGCGGACATTCCGCTATTGCGGCTTGGCCATGGAGAAACCTGGTCGACATTGTTGCTGCGCAGCGCAACGACCTTCATCAGCGCCTTCCTCATCTGGCTGATCTGGAGCCTTGCGACGGGAAAGTGGCGGCCGATTGTTCCGGGCGCCGTCGGTTATGTCGTCGCCGGTCTCTACGGCCTGACCTCGATCACCTTCATGATTGCCGTCTACAATACCAAGACAGCAAACCTCGTGTTCATTCTTGCGCTCAACACGGTGTTTTCGGCGCTCCTGTCCTGGATATTCCTCAAGGAGCGGCCGAAACCTGCAACTTTTGCAGCCATGTTCTTCATGCTGGTCGGCGTCAGCATTATTGTTCGCGAAGGGCTTTCCTCCGGCCATCTTTTCGGCGATCTGGTCGCCCTGCTCTCGACCTTCATCCTGTCATCGGCAATCACGGTCAGCCGTGCCTCGGGCAAGGACATGGGATTTGCCGCGATCATCGGCACTGCGCTTCCCATGGCGGTGGCGGCGTTCATGGTTGCCCAGAACGGCTATTCGGTTGCAGTCCCGGGCTGGATCATATTCAACGGCGCTGTCGTGACGACGCTGGCATTCCTTTGCCTTGCCACCGGCCCGAAGTTCATCTCGGGACCCGAAGTCGCGATGTTCTATCTGCTTGAAACCGTGCTGACGCCAATCTGGGTGTGGATGATCTTTGCCGAGCGGCCGAGCGATCCGACCCTTGTCGGGGGGCTGATCATCATCACCGCCCTCGTCTGCCACTCGCTCTGGCAGATGTACCACAGCCGCCGGATAGCGAGATTGGGAGCACTGCGGCATCCAGTGTGATTTAGTCGAATATACCCTGATCTCGAGAATTCTCCCGCCGATGATTTCCGCAGATATCGGACTGCCGCCGCATCGTTACTCCGCGGCCTCAACGATAATCGGCCGCGATCCTTGCACGTGAACCAACTCGCCGTGTGCAACAGTCTCAGGCTCGTCGGGCTTGTTGGGGCGGAACGACCATTGGAAGGCGCGGCCCATCCAATGGCTGGCATCGTCCATGATCGTATAGAACGATGGAACGAAGACCAGCGACAGAACCGTTGAAACCAGAAGACCTCCGATAACGGCAATCGCCATCGGCGCGCGGAACTCACCGCCATCGCCGAAAGCCATGGCGGCGGGCAGCATGCCAGCAGACATGGCGATGGTCGTCATCACAATCGGGCGGATGCGCTTGCGTCCGGCATCGATGATTGCCTCGTTGCGGGCAACGCCATGCTTGACCTCCTCGACCGCGAAGTCGACGAGCATGATCGCGTTCTTGGTCACGATACCCATCAGCATCAGGATACCGATGACCACCGCCATCGACACGGAATTGTTGGTGAGCAGCAATGCCACCGCCACACCGGCGATCGACAGAGGCAACGACATCAGAATGGTGAAGGCGTGGAAGATACTGCCGAAAAGCAGGATCAGCACGACGAAGACGAGCATGAGGCCCATGATCATCGCATCGCGGAACCCGGCAAACACCTCACCCATGACCTCTGCGTCGCCCGTCTCCTGTATGCGCACGCCCTGGGGCATGGACTTCGCAGCCGGGAGGTTCTTGACGATATCGAGCCCCTCGCCGATCTCCTTGCCGCCCGCCATATTGGCGCCGACAACGACGCGGCGTTCGCGGTTGAAACGCTCGATGGAGGACGGTCCCTGGCCAAAGCTGATATCGGCGATGGATTCAAGCGGCACCACCACACCCGCCGGGGTCGTCACTGTCTGCGTACTGAGGATCGAAAGATCGCGGCGCGCTTCCTCGGTCAATTGCACGCGGATCGGAATCTGCCGGTCACCGATCGTGTATTTGGCAAGGTTCGCATCAAGATCGCCCAGCGTCGCGACACGCAATGCGTCCGACACCTGCGAAGTCGAAATGCCGAGTTCGGCGAGCTTGTCCATGCGCGGCGTAACAATGATTTCCGGCCGGTCGAGCGCGGCAGTCGACGATGCCGCCTGGAAACTGCCTGTCGCGGTCATCCCGCTCTGCAGCAGGCGGGCCTGCTCGCTGACCTTATCGCCATCGCTGCCGATAACGCCGACAGCAAACTCTCGCTCGCCGCGATCATTGACGAAATTTGCCCTGAGATCAGGCACTTCCGACAATTTATTGAAGATATCGACCTCGATCTGCTTCTGGGTCCGGTGCCGTTCGCTCTTGTGGCTGAGCTTGACGATCATCGTTGCACGGCGCGTATCGAGCGAACCCGTCGGCGACGAGCCACCGGTCACATAGGTCTGCTGGACTTCGGGAATCTCGCGCACCTTGAGCGAAGCCGCATCGGTCACGCGCAGCGTCTCGTCGATCGGCGCGCCCGGCGGCAGTTCGAGACTGACGGCGACCCGCGCCTCGTCCTGTGGCGGAACGAAACCGGAGGGCAGGAAGCCCATTGCCCAGATGGCGAGCGCGAAAAGTCCAATGCCGCTTACCAGCGTCAGCCAGCGATAGCGCAAGGTTACGCCGAGGAACCGCGTATAGCCGCGTATCCAGCCGGCTTCCTTGTCGCCATGATGCAGGCTCTTGCCGTCGCGCAGCAGATAGGCCGTCATCATCGGCGTCAGCAGGCGGGCGACGAGCAACGAGAAGAATACGGCGACTGCGACCGTCAGGCCGAACTGCTTGAAATACTGCCCGGCAATGCCGCTCATGAAGCTGACCGGCGCGAAGACGGCAATGATCGTCACCGAAATCGCGATCACGGCGAGGCCGATCTCGTCGGCGGCTTCGAGCGATGCCCTATAGGGCGACTTGCCCGAGCGCATATGGCGGACGATGTTCTCGATCTCGACGATGGCGTCGTCAACGAGGATACCGGTGACGAGGGTGATGCCGAGCAGGCTGATAAGATTGAGCGAGAAGCCCAGCATGTCGATCGCCCAGAAGGTCGGGATGGCCGACAGGGGCAAGGCGATCGCGGCAATCAGCGTCGCCCGAATATTGCGCAGGAACAGGAACACGACGATGATCGACAGCAGCGCACCTTCGACCAGCGAACTCATTGCCGATTCATAGTTGCCGTAGGTGTAGTTCACCGAATTGTCGATGATGCTGAAGCGCGCGTCCGGATACTTCTCCTTCAATTGATCCATCCGCGCCTGGACGAGCGCGTAGACATCGGTATCGCTGGCGCCCTTGGCGCGGAAAATGCCGAGGGACACAACGGTCTGGTTGTTGACCCGGGCAAAGGATTTGGGCTCCTCGAACGAGTCGCTGACGGTGCCAAGAGCATCGAGGCGCACCGAACGGCCGCCGGCGAGCGGAATTTCCACGGCCCGCAGGTCGTCGAGCGTACGCGATGCGCCAAGGGTGCGGATCGTCTGCTGCATAGTCCCGAGATCGCCGCGCCCACCGGTCAGGTCGGCATTCATCGATTTCAGTGCGCGGTTCACGTCCCAGGCGGTAACGCCAAGCGCCGTCAGCCGGTCGGGATCGAGCGAGACGCGGATTTCCCGGGTAACGCCACCATAACGCTCCACGCGGCCGACACCCTTCAGGCCCTGAATATCGCGGATGATCTTGTCATCGACGAACCAGGACAGTTCTTCCGATGTCATGGTCGGCGCCGAGACGGCATAGGTCAGGATAGACGATCCTTCGACATCGACCGAATTGATGATCGGTTCCTTGATCGTCGCCGGCAGGTCGTCGCGAATTCGCGACACGGCATCCTTGACGTCATCGAGTGCCTTTTGCGTGTCGACTTCGAGCCGGAACTCGACAAGCGTGGTGGAATTGCCTTCCGTCAAATTGGTGGTGACGTTCTTGACGCCGGTTATATTCGCAACCGAATCCTCGACCCGCTTGGCGATCTGGGTTTCAAGTTCCGTCGGCGCGACGCCGGGGTCGGTGACGGAGACCGAAATCAGCGGCACGTCAATATTGGGGAAGCGCGTGATCGGCAGTTTGGCGAAAGCCATCAGGCCGAGAACGACAAGCACCACGAAGAGAAGGATCGAGGGAACCGGGTTTCGGATCGACCAGGCAGAGATGTTCCAGTTCATTTGATGGCCCCCGTGGCCTCGTCGGTAACGCGAACCGGCGTTACGCGGTCGCCATTGGCGACGAAGGTTCCAGCGCGGGCCACGACTTCCTCGCCTTCCGCCAGACCCTTGAGGACCTCGACGGCGCGATCGTTGCGAATGCCCAATTCCACCGTCCGGCTATCGATGACGCCGTCCTTGACGACCTGCACAAGCGCGGTGCGGCCATGATAGACCACGGCGGAGAGCGGAACATTGATGCCGTCGCGACGTGTGAGTTCGACCACGGCGCGGGCGAAATTACCGGGCCTGATCGCCGGGTTCTTCTCAAGCGTGATCTTCACCGAGCCAAGGCGCGAACTTGCGTTGATTTCCGGCGAAATGAGGCGCACGCGACCGGATACCGGTTCTTCCATGCCCGAGACGCGGACCGAAACCGGCATACCCTCCTTGAGGCGAGGCAGATCGACCTCCGGGATATTGGCTGCTACTTCGAATTGCGCGTCGCGCGCAATGCGGAACAAGGGTCCTGCATTGAACGAAACGATGCCGCCAAGCAGGGCATTCCGGCTGAGCACGACGCCGGCGGTCGGTGCCTTCACGTCGGCTTTTTCCAGGCGCAGGAGAACATCTCGCTTCTGCGCGGCGACAAGCTGCAACTGCGACTGGGTGGCGACCAGCGCCTGGCGGGCGGTATTGAGACGGGCATTGGCGCTGTCGTGGGCGTTGGTGGCGTTGTCGAGCTCCATCTTGGAGTTGATGCCCTTGCTGGAGAGAGCACGTGCCCGCTCCAGCGCTTCCATGGCTTGGCGCACGGCAATCTCGGCATCGACGATTTGGGCCTCGGACTGCGAAATCGAAGCGTCGGCCTGAGCCCGCTGGGCATCAATCTGTGCGAGTTGTATCTGCAGCGCGGACTTGTCGAGGCGGGCAAGAATGTCGCCCTCCTTCACCACATCGCCCTGATCGGCGTTGAGTTCGAGGACGAGCAGGCCGGCAACATCGGTCCCGACCGCAACCTCCTGGCGCGGCACGATGGTGCCGTTTACGGTGATTGTCGAGACCATCTCGCTCTTACCCGCGGGTATGACATTGATGACCGGCGCTTTAGTCTCGGGGACGGCGGCAGCGGCTTTTTCTTCAGCCATCGCGCCCGCCATGACGGAAAGGGAGAGGCTCGACACGAGAGCCAGGGAAACAAGAACTTTTTTGCTGTAACGGCTCATCGGGAAAACTCGAGTTGGAGCGATCTTCAAATCTTAGAACTTGTCGGGCGCAGCATCGCTACCGCGAGCGCACGAAACACGGGCTCCAGCGCCTCGACCGGGAGGCCCTGGGCCGGAAAGTTGCGCATGATGATCCCCTCGCCCATGGCGGCCAGCGATGCGACTACCAGATCCATATCGGCGATCGGATCGATTTCGCCCCGCGCCTTGGCAGCTTCGAGGGCTGCATGCAGCTTTTCGCGCATCATCCCTTCGTGCAGTTCGCAGGTTGCCGCGACGGTTTCGTTTCGCATCGCCTCGGCCCGTACCTCGACAAAAAGACGCGCGCTGGAATCGGCCGGGCCCGGACCGCTATCGTTCAGCGACATCTTGCGCACATGGTCGGTGCCGACCTGGGTAATCGCATCGATGATATTGTTGGACTGCAGCATGCGATCGAGGATCTCGTTGCTTTGCTGGCGATGCATCGCCGCGATCGTCTCGATAATCGCTTCCTTGGAAGGAAAATAGCGGTAAAGCGCACCCGGGCTCATGCCTGCCTCGGAGCAAATATCGTTCATCGACGCGCCACGGAAGCCAGAACGGATAAAACAGCTCATTGCGGCGTTAAGAATACGCTCCTCCTGCGCTTCGCGATTGCGCGCGCGCTTGCCGAAGAGTTTGGCCACGAAGCAATGAGAGCCTTCCGCATCATCGTCGGAAGCGCTCCTTGCCTGCTTGGGCAGGACTTGATCAACCATCGATCCACCGAAATGAGAGAGAACGTTCTCTCTCATTTATATGAATGCGGGATGGCCGTCAATATGCGAGAGATCACTCTCGTTTATATGTCTATGCGGGAGATGCCAAGCGATGAAGCCGTCGCGTAATGTCATCCGCCTTCTTGCGAACCTGCGCCACGTCATAGGCCACCTGCATCTTTAACCAGTGGTCGGCCCTGCCGCCAATTACATATTCCAATCGCAGCGCCATTTCCGCAGTGATTGCGCTTTGGCCTGATAAAACTCGATACACCTGAGATCTTGTCACGCCCAGTGCTTGCGCGACTACTGTCACCGGCAGTCTGAGCGCCTCAATATCATCCTTGAGAAGTGCACCCGGATGCGGCGGATTCTTCATCGGCATGGCAATCTCCTAATGATAGTCTTCAAAGTCGACGTCGAAAACATTTCGCTCCGACATTGAAAATGTAATGCGCCAGTTCGCCAGAACCGTGACTGCCCATCGTCCGCTGCGATCTCCCTTCAGCGGATGCAGCTTCAGCGAAGGTCGATCCATGTCGTGCAGCGCTTCGGCCGAGTCGAGAGCGGCCAATATCGATGCGACCCTAGTTAGGTGAGTAACATTGCGATTTGCAGGCGAACCCCTCTCTTCCGCTATCCAGGTCAGCCAATCCTGCAGCCCTTTTTACTGACTGCAACTTCTGCATGCTGAAACGAGGTTCTTGCGTACTAGAGGTCGCAGCTGACCCATCATGAATAGCCCCATCGCAATATGCAAAATCAATTTTATATCCAACCATACCTAACATTTTCAGGGCCGCAGTCCGTTGCGGGGCAGTAGGAGGTATCTATAACATGACGCCCTGTACGAAGCTGTTGGTTAGAGGCGGCTAGAAGGGTCATCTCCAACGGCGTTCAAGCTTTCATACCCCTGCACCGCCGTCGAATTGGCTATCACGACCTCATGTACTGGTAGGCATGGCTTCTTCGTATGGATAACGCGGTGACAACTGGCGCAAACCATGGCCATTTCATCCACCCGAGTAATGCTGTCTGGCTGTAGTTCTTCTATCGGAACCTTATGGTGTGCCTCAATACAACGCTCACCATCCAAGCCGTACAAAGCAATGGGATCGAGGCCACATGCCTCGCACATAAGCTTTCCGTTGTTCTTGTCCTTGTAGTACTTCTTGGCACGCGCCGCGAATGCTCGATCTCGTTCTTTATAGACGTGCATCCGCACCAGCAAGCGCCCCTCGACACCGATAATGTCCTCCTCGATGTCGGTAGCTGGTTTTGAAGCGATGTCTTCCACTGCAGTTGCCGATGCGGCATTCGTAAGGCCGAATATTTCGTTCTGTATATCATTGATTCTGTCGGCCGCTTCCCGGATGGCAGTCGAATTTACGCCCTTGGAAACTTCATCACCGTGCGCGGTTATGGCGGCGGCTAGGTCTGGATGCTTGCTGGTGATTTCCACAAGATTGTTCAAGTCCACCGCAATGGCTTTGAAGCGATCCTGTAGTTCAATCTGGTAGTCTGAGTTCCGTATGGAGACGCGCAACGGCGCCAGTGTTGCCGTCATGCCATCATCTTCAATAATATCGAAGTCCATGGAATCCATGACGAACGACTTGTTCCTCAGAGGAAAGGCGACCTCGTACAAGGTGTCTTCGCGGGCTGGTTCAGGTAGCCTAGCGACTGCCATCACCAATTGTGGCAAATGGAACTTCTTTCTATTATTCTTGTCGAACTTACGAAGCCGGGGCTTTCCCTGAGCTTTTATCGCTCGTACTTCCGCTGGAATAATAACGTCTAGCGGCTCGAATAGCACTAAGAGGTCGCGATCTTGAAGCGATTCTGCGGGTACATACTCGAACTCTCCACGTCCCCCCGACGATCTCCACCGAACGGAGCATGTGGTCATGGTTAATCCTTTATAAGTTTGATTCGTGATAGTAGAATATCATCTGTACGATTCTTCGCTACGTGGTGCATTGACGACCTGACTCCAAACGTCGTATGGTTGGCCAATGTTCTCTTTATGTTCTCTATTGGAGTGAAACTCTGTCATACAAGGTCGCCTCATTTTTCTCTGGGATCGGCGGGCTCGACCTAGGGCTTGAACGCGCCGGATTCGACGTGCGGTTCCAATGTGAAGTGAAGCCCTTCTGCCGCGAAATCCTCCAGCAGCATTGGCCTAACCTCCCGCTTGACGACGATATTAGGAAGCTCGATGACACAAAAATCCCTGAAGCTGACGTTTGGGCAGCAGGATTCCCATGCCAGGACCTCTCGCTTGCACGCATGGGGCCTCGATCTGGGCTTCGAGGCGACCAATCTGGACTCTTTCACGACTTTATGCGCCTCGTTCGAGGACGCACTCCACGAGCCATTGTCCTCGAAAATGTCCACGGCCTTCTCTCTAGTCACGGAGGACGCGACTTCGCCATCGTACTCAAGGCGTTGGACGAACTCGGGTATGGTGTCGGATGGCGTGTGCTTAACAGCAAAGACTTCGGAGTCCCCCAGCAGCGCCGTCGTGTCTACATTGTTGCCATGCATCGAGACTCACGAGGTCCCGGACAAGTACTTTTTGAGCCAAAATGCGGCGACTGGAATTCTAAGAAGGGTAGACAGGATGAAGAGAAATCTGCCTCCCTCTTTCAGACAATCATTGGAGATGCTCTCAAAGGACCCCTCGTAAAGAGCATTGCTCACTGCATCTATGCCGAGTCGGCACGCCATACGGGGACTGATTGGTCTCGTAACTATGTCTGGTATCCGGATGGACGCGTAAGACGCTTTACTCCTAATGAGATTGAGCGAGTTCAAGGGTTCCCTGAGGATTGGACGAGGCCACGCCATTTTGATGAGCGGCAGGCTGATCGCATCGATAGCTTGCGCTATCATGCTGTTGGCAATGCTGTGACGCCTCCCGTGGCCGAGTGGGTCGGTCGTCAGTTGATGAATGTGATGAAGGCGCAGGACGGCGAGATGGTTCGCTCGCTTGTCGCAGCGGAATGAAGTCCGCCTAGGGGCGCGACACTATGGTCGATCAAATCTCAGCCGAGCGCAGATCAGCCGTTATGGGGAAGATCAAAGCTACAAACACCGGCCCCGAGATAAGGGTACGGAAAGCTGCGCATGCAGTAGGCCTTAGATTTCGTTTACAAAGATCTGACCTGCCGGGCAAGCCTGATCTTGTCTTCCCAAAGTTGAAGACTGCCCTGTTTGTGCATGGGTGCTTTTGGCATCAGCATCAGGGCTGCAGACGCGCGTCCGTGCCGAAAACAAGAACCGAGTACTGGAACGAAAAGTTAGCGCGCAATGTCGCCAGAGATGCAGCGACAATACCCGCCTTACAAGCGAGGGGATGGCGGACGGTTACGATCTGGGAGTGCGAAACTGCCGACCAGAATGCGCTTCAATCCATAATACGGGGGCGCCTATTTCTACAATGCACGGAAGTATCAGGCTAATCGACTTGCAAGTGATGGCCCTTTGCTACTCGCTGAAAGATGCCTAGTTCGCTTATTTCTCGTGCAGCATGCTCCACGAGTTTACCCCGCAGCTTGCCCGGCGGAGAAATACCCAGCCGTTCCAGTAGGCTTAACAACTCGGAATTGGATGCCATCATGTCGCCCAAGTACCTACGCAACTCGTCCTGAGAAAGTCCGAGGAGGAGTCATCAGGCCTTGCGATCCGCTTAAGTGGCGTCATCACAAGTTCTATTGCTTTCTCTGAACCGGCTACGCCTTCGGGCATCCCCAGACTGAAGAATTTTACGAGGGGTATTCTAGCTCTGCGCAGCCGATACCTCCCAATGGGGATTGCCAAGCTTGGCACCATATCCGGAGGCAGGCGGCCAGGATCATTATGTTGTAGAGGCGCTTAAGCGCGCGGCTTCTAAACGATTTGATCATATGGTTGTCTCATGTCGCGCGACAATAGACAACAACAATCGTTCGGAACAGACGACTTAAGTCGCAAGCGATATCAAGCAAACTTGCCGGAGCGCGGGAAACCCTTCGGCACCATCCGTCCGGCGGTTGCGCGCGGGCCGATCCACTCAAGGAGTTCGGCCTCGCTTCGGCTGAAGGTGCGCTCGGCCGCGTCCTGCCAGGTCAGGCCCTGCGCCATGGCGAAGATGCGGATATCGGACACGCCTCCATCCTTGTAGCGCTGCAGCCGCACACCCTTGCCCCGTCCGAGTTCGGGCACCTCCGACAGCGGGAACACCAGCATCTTGCGGTTTTCGCCGACGATGGCAACCGTATCGCCTGTAACCGGAATGCAATGGCGCGCCTCGTCCGGTGCCTTGACGTTCATCACCTGCTTGCCCTTGCGGGTATTGGCGATCACCTCGGCCTCGGGAACGACGAAACCATTGCCGACATGCGAGGACAGCAGCAGTTTGCGCTCGGGGCTATGCACGAAGGCCGTGACAATGTCCTGGTCGTTCTCCATGTCGACAATGATGCGGATCGGCTCGCCATGGCCGCGCCCGCCCGGCAGGCTGTTGGCGCCGATGGTGTAGAACTTGCCGCCAGTGGTGAGGACAAGGATGCGGTCCGTTGTTTCTGCATGGAAGGCAAGCTTAAGCTTGTCGCCTTCCTTGAAGGTCAGCGCCGAGAAATCGGCAAGATGTCCCTTCATGGCGCGCATCCAGCCCTTTTCGGAGACGACGACGGTGACCGGCTCCTTCTCGATCATCGCATGATGAATATCGGTCAGGTCGTGCTGCGGCGCCTCCGCGAATGTGGTGCGACGCTTGCCGAGCAGCGTATGCGGCGCATATTTTTTCTGCATTTCCGAGATTTGCCAGGAAATGGTCTGCCATTGCTTGGGTTCGGAACCGAGGAGTTGTTCAATCTCACGCTTTTCGGCGGTGAGACCGTCAAATTCCTTGCGAATCTCGAACTCCTCAAGCTTGCGCAGCGAGCGAAGCCGCATGTTGAGGATGGCTTCGGCCTGAACGTCTGTGAGTTCGAAGCGCCTGATCATCTCCTGTTTCGGCTCATCCTCCTCGCGGATTATGCGGATGACCTCATCGATGTTGAGATAGGCGATAAGCATGCCGCCAAGGATTTCGAGACGGCGTTCGATCTCGCCGAGCCGGTGGCGCGAGCGCCGGATAAGCACATCCTTGCGGTGTTCGAGCCACTCCTTCAAGACATCGCGCAACGACAGGACATTCGGCACCTTGCCGTTGGACAGCACGTTCATGTTCAAGGGGAAACGGGTTTCAAGTTCCGTCAGTTTGAACAGCGATTCCATCAGGATGTCCGGATTTACACTCCGGCTCTTCGGTTCGAGGACAAGGCGCACGTCCTCGGTGGATTCGTCGCGCACATCGTCGAGCAGCGGCAATTTCTTGGCAATCAGGAGTTCGGCGATCTTCTCGATCAGCCGTGACTTCTGCACCTGATACGGGATCTCGGTGATGACGATATTCCAGGTGCCCCTTCCCTGATCCTCAACCTCCCAGCGGGCACGCAGGCGGAAACCGCCGCGACCGGTCTTGTAGGCGTCAAGAATGGCATCCGCTGTTTCGACGAGGATACCGCCGGTCGGGAAATCGGGACCGCGCACCTTGGTCTTGAGCGGGTCTTCCTCCTCCACGGTCGACATCAGGTCCTCGACGCTCGCGTCCGGATGCTTGATCAGATGCAGCGCGGCCGCGCAAAGCTCGGAAACATTATGCGGCGGTATCGACGTCGCCATGCCGACGGCGATGCCAGACGAGCCATTGGCGAGAAGATTCGGGAATGCGCCCGGGAGGACGATCGGTTCCTCGTCCTCTTCATTATAGGTTGGCCGGAAATCGACCGCGTCCTCGGTAATGCCCTCAAGAAGCAGCATGGCGACATCGGTCATCCGCGCTTCGGTGTAGCGCATTGCCGCCGGGTTATCGCCGTCGATATTGCCGAAATTGCCCTGGCCGTCGACGACCGGATAGCGCACGGCGAAATCCTGCGACAGGCGCACCAGCGCATCATAGATCGACTGGTCGCCATGCGGATGGAACTTGCCCATGACTTCGCCGACGATACGCGCGCACTTGGCATAGGACTGGTCCGGCGAAAGGCGCAGAAGCCGCATGGCATGCATGATACGGCGATGCACCGGCTTCAGCCCGTCGCGCACGTCCGGCAGCGCGCGATGCATGATCGTCGAAAGGGCATAGGCGAGATAGCGCTCCTCCAGCGCCGCCTTCAGATCGACCGGCTCGATATTATTGTCATTGTCGTCGCCATTATCTGGCGGAATCACGCTTTTTCCCATGTCAATGGGTTATCAACTCGCCGATTCGGCGGCAAGCAATGATTCGCCAAGATCACAGCCAGTTGGCCCTGCCGGACGCACAGCTCTTGCTTTCGATCTGCAAATCTGACCTTCTCGCCCTTTAACAGCAAAGCTCCTCGGTGATGGCCATAGTTTTGCCGCTGCTGCACGCTTCGAATACGGGAACAGAAGGGATCAACTCATGGCTTCAATGCATCTGAATTCCAGCCTGCGCGTCCTCGGCGCAACCTCTGCTCTCATGATCATCTTTGCCGGATCGGCCTATGCGGTCGATGGAAATGCCGTCGCAGGGCGCCTCAAGGCCGTCTATGCCGAACAGGGCGGCACCTTCGACTACGGCAGTGTGGAAACCAACGGCTCGACTGTCGTCCTGAAGGATACAAAAGTATCGACCGCGGGCGTCAAGGAAAGTTTCAGCGCCGGCGACGTGACATTGACCGACGTATCTGACGCGCCCGGAGGCGGTTTCAAGATTGGCTCGCTGACGATCCCCGACATCAACTTCACCCCTGAAGGCGAACCCGGCAGCAAGGTCAATGTCAGCGGCATCAGCCTTGCTGGAATCACCTTGCCTCCTGAAGGCTCAACCGATCCGCTTGCCAAAATCCTTCAATATGAAAAGGCCGAGATCAAGCACTTCGACGTCAATGCAAAGGGCAAGGACGTCTTCAACGCCGACAATCTGACGGTCACCGTGTCGCCGATCACCGCGTCTGCCCCCGTCACCTTCACCTCCAACGTGGAACGCTTCAAGGCGGATCTGTCGACGGTGGAAGACCCGAAGGCGAAAGACGCCCTCAAGGCGCTCGGCTATGAGACGCTCACTGGCAAGATCGACATGAGCGGCAGTTGGAACATGGCCGATGGCCGGCTCAACATCGAAAAGATGGACTATATCGCCGACAATGCCGGTACACTCGGCATCAAGCTCGACATTTCCGGCTATACGCTCGATTTCATCAAGGGCTTGCAGGAAGCCACCAAGAACATGGAAGGCAAGCCCGATGATGCGCAGGGCATGGCCATGCTCGGCCTCATGCAGCAACTGAGCTTCAACAGCGCTGCGATCCGCTTCGACGACGCGTCCCTCACTTACAAGGCACTTGATTATGTCGCCAAGCAACAGGGCGCCAAGCGTTCTGACCTGATCAATCAGGCGAAGATGATCATTCCGATGGCCGCCACGCAGTTGAAGAATGCCGATTTCGCGCAAGCGCTCGCCCAGGCGACCAGCACCTATCTCGACAACCCGAAAACGATTGAAATCAAGGCGATGCCGGCAAAGCCCGTACCCTTCGCTATCATCGCGGCGGGCGGCATGGCCGATCCGAAATCGCTGATCAAGACGCTCGGGGTGACTGTCACCGCCACGGAGTAGCATTTCGCGCGACATGGATCCTCGGGCCGAGCCCGAGGATGATGGCGGAGGGAGTCGGTGCAACTCCGTTTGTTCCCCGGACGAGCTCCAAGATAGATTTTGGCGTAGCAAAAAGCCCGGCATTGCAGCCGGGCTTTTCTGTATTCAAAACCACATCGGCGAGGTTTTTAAACCTCTTTCTTCACCGGATTGAGGCGGATGTGCAAGTCACGCAGCTGCGCCTGCGACACTTCCGAAGGTGCATTCATCAGAAGATCGTAGGCTTGCTGGTTCATCGGGAACATGGTGATCTCGCGCAGGTTCCTGGCACCGACGAGCAGCATGACGATGCGATCGATGCCGGCAGCCATGCCACCATGCGGCGGAGCGCCATACTGGAATGCCCGGTAAAGCGCGCCGAAACGCTCTTCCACCGTCTCGCGCGAGTGTCCAACGGCCTCGAACGCCTTGACCATCGTCTCCGGCAGGTGGTTGCGGATGCCGCCCGAGGCAATTTCGAAGCCGTTGCAGACCATGTCGTACTGGAACGCCTTGATCGTCAGAGGATCCTGGTGTTCCAACGCGTCGATGCCGCCCTGCGGCATGGAAAACGGGTTGTGGGCAAAATCGATCTTCTTTTCTTCCTCCAGCCATTCGAAGAAGGGAAAATCGACGATCCAGCAGAGCTTGAACTGGTCGCGATCGACGAGGTTGAGTTCCTCGCCCGCGCGGGTGCGCGCCGCGCCGGCAAAGGAGACGAACTTTTTCGGATCGCCCGCCACGAAGAACACGGCGTCGCCTTCGTCGAGATCAAGCTGCGTCCGGATGGCTTCGGTACGTTCCGGGCCGATATTCTTGGCAAGCGGTCCGGCACCTTCCAGCGCCTCGCCTTCCTTGCGCCAGAAAATATAGCCGAGGCCGGGCTGTCCTTCACCTTGCGCCCAGGAGTTCATGCGATCGCAGAATGCGCGCGATCCGCCGGTTTTGGCCGGTATCGCCCAGACCTCGACCTTTGGATCGTTGGCGATCATGTTGGCGAAAACCTTGAAGCCCGAGCCGGCAAAATGCTCGGTGACGGCTTCCATCTCGATCGGGTTGCGCAGATCCGGCTTGTCGGAGCCGTATTTGCGCATGGCGACGTCGTAGGAAATCCTCGGGAATTCCTGCGTTACCGGCTTGCCATTGGCAAACTCCTCGAAGATGCCGCGCAGCACCGGTTCCATCGTCGAAAGCACGTCGTTCTGCTCGACGAAGCTCATCTCGATATCGAGCTGGTAGAATTCGCCGGGCAGGCGGTCGGCACGCGGGTCCTCATCGCGGAAGCACGGTGCGATCTGGAAATAGCGATCGAAGCCCGACATCATGATGAGCTGCTTGTATTGCTGTGGCGCCTGCGGCAGGGCGTAGAAGTTGCCGGGATGTATGCGGCTCGGAACGAGGAAATCGCGCGCGCCTTCCGGCGAAGAGGCGGTCAGGATCGGCGTCGAGAATTCCGTAAAGCCGATTTCCGACATGCGGCGGCGCATCGCCGAGATGATCTTCGTGCGCGCCATGATGTTCTTGTGCAGCGTGTCGCGACGCAGGTCGAGGAAGCGGTACTTCAGACGGATATCTTCGGGGTAGTCGAGCTCGCCGAAGACCGGCAGCGGCAATTCCTTGGCAGCCGACAGCACTTCGATCTCGCGGGCGAAGATTTCGATCTCTCCGGTCGGCATGTTCGGGTTGATCGTATCGTCGGTACGGGCCTTGACCTCACCGTCGACGCGGATAACCCATTCGCCGCGCACGGTTTCCGCCAATTTGAATGCTGGCGAATCCGGGCTCGCAACGATTTGCGTGAGACCATAGTGGTCGCGCAGGTCGATGAAGAGAATGCCGCCGTGGTCGCGGACGCGATGGACCCAGCCGGATAGACGAACAGTCGAACCAACGTCCGATTTACGCAAGGCTGCGCAGGTGTGGCTGCGGTAACGGTGCATGGTATGTGCCTCTGAATTTATGCTGGTTGCCGAAAAGCGTGGGAAATGCCCCGGCATGAGCCAAGAATTTGGGCGGACAAGCGCATTTTGAGGGTGATTTGTCAAGATCGGGGCGGAGACAAACGCATTCTCATTCGCTATAGAAAATTTATGAGCATGATTACAACCACCGACCAACTTGAACAGGCTGTCGCGGCCCTTTCGCAATCCGATTTCGTGACCGTCGATACGGAATTCATCCGGGAGACCACCTTCTGGCCGGAACTCTGCGTCATTCAGCTTGCCTCGCCTGATCATACTGCGATCGTTGATGCGCTGGCGCCGGGCCTTGATCTTGCTGCTTTTTTTCGGCTGATGGCCGATGAGAAGATCGTCAAGGTCTTCCATGCCGCGCGCCAGGACATCGAAATCATCTTCCACCTCGGAAATCTCATCCCGCATCCGGTTTTCGACACGCAGGTTGCGGCCATGGTATGCGGTTTTGGCGATGCGATTGCCTATGATCAGCTGGTTCAGCGCATCGTCGGGGCGCAAATCGACAAATCGTCACGCTTTACCGACTGGCGTCGCCGCCCGCTCTCCGAAAAGCAGCTCGACTATGCGCTCGCCGACGTGACGCATCTGCGCGACATCTATCTTCATCTGAAGCAGAGCCTTCAGGAAGAGGGCCGCACCGACTGGGTGCTTGACGAGATGAAAATCCTGACGGCGCGCGAAACCTACGACATGCATCCGGATGATGCGTGGAAGCGGCTGAAGATGCGCCTGCGCAAGCCGCAGGAACTCGCGGTTCTGCGCAGTGTCGCGGCCTGGCGCGAACGCGAGGCGCGCGAGCGGAACGTGCCGCGCGGGCGCGTGCTCAAGGACGATGCGATTTATGAGATCGCGCAGCAGCAGCCACGCGATGCGGAGGCGATGTCACGCCTCAGAACGATCCCGAAAGGCTGGGAACGATCGAGCATGGCGACCGGCCTTCTCAATGCGGTGAATCTCGCGCTCGACCTGCCGAAGGAAGACATGCCGCGCCTGCCGAAATCCGTGCAGTCGCCGGAAGGCGCCGGTGCTGCCGCTGAACTCCTCAAGGTGCTTTTGCGCCTTGTCACCGAGGAGCATGGTGTCGCCGCGAAGGTGGTTGCGACAACCGACGAGATCGACCGGATCGCCGCCGAGGGCGACGTCGACGACATTCCGGCGCTGCAGGGCTGGCGGCGCGAGGTTTTCGGCGAAAAGGCGCTGCAGCTGATCAACGGATCGCTTTGCCTCAAATTCGAAAACAGGAAGATTCGGGCAGTTCCCTGGCCAGAAGAGTAAGCCGATAGTTCGGCCGTGATCGTAGCATCGCTTTGGCGATGCAGCTAACGTCCCGGCATGATCACATCACATATTAGGCAACCACGCATGTCCAGTCCCGCCGTTTCGACGACCCCGCCGCTTGCCAGAGAGATTGCCCTTCTCGCGGTGCTTGCCACGCTGTGGGGGGCTTCCTATACCTTCATCAAGATCGGCGTGGAAACCATTCCGCCCGTTACATTTATTGCCGCGCGCACCTTGATTGCCGGAGCGCTACTGCTCGCCATCATCAGGATGCGTGGTCTCGCACTGCCGCGAGATCCGGACGTGTGGAAGCGCTTCTTCATCCAGGCCTGCATCAACAGTGTCATCCCCTTTACCCTGGTTGCCTGGGCCGAAATCACCGTCGACGCCGGTCTTGCTACGATCCTCAATTCGACGACCCCGATCTTCACGTTCCTGCTCACCGTGCTCATCACACGGCACGAACCTGTGACCGCCCGCAAGGTGTTCGGCGTCACTGCTGGCGTCGTTGGCATCAGCCTGATCATCGGCCTTGAGGCCTTCAACGGCCTCGGCAAGGAACTTGTCTCGCAGCTCGCAATTGTCACTGCGACAATTTCCTATGCGTGCGCAGCTATTTTCGGCCGCGGCTTCAAGGGGATGGACCCGATGATGCCTGCGGCGGGCTCGATGATATGCGGTGCGGTCATGCTCATACCCTTGAGCCTTGTCTTCGACCATCCGTGGACGATCGTACCGTCAACCGCGTCGATTGCAGCCCTGTTTGGCCTTGCGGTTTTCTCGACCGCCCTCGCCTTCGTGATCTTTTTCCGCCTCGTCCATACGCTGGGATCGGTCAGCACAACGTCGCAAGCCTATCTGCGCGTGCCGATCGGGGTTGGAATCGGCGTCCTGTTCCTCGGGGAAAGCCTGAGCTCGACCGCATGGCTTGGGCTCGTTTGCGTCATTGCCGGGGTCGCAGCCATGACCCTGCCCGCGCGCAAGAAAGTAACGGCCGCGCCGATCTAGCGGTCAATCGCCAATTGCCTTGCGGTTAAGGTCGGCTCCGAGAACTAGGAGCCGATCGTCATCCGGATGTTTTTACCGGTAAGTTTCGCCAGTTGCTGCAGCCGGCCCTCCGGCACATCGCCGATAAGGTCTGCCTTGGACTTGTGAACAACGAGATCGATGCCGTTTGCCGTCGCCTTCCAGGACAGGTAAGGCACCACCCCGGCCATCGAGGCCGAGAAGGGGTAGACGATGCGCATGACCGCCGCGAGGATGCGCGAATATTCGAGCAGGCGCGGCGTGGCAATCGCCGCGAGGTCCGGATCGGCGACGCTGTTGGTAATGCCTTCATGGCGGAAAAAATTGGCAAGAGCGATATAGGCGCGGCCGGGGTGATCGATACCGATAAAGGCGGCGTTGGAAATCATGTTCAAGGCCTGCGAGCCGCGATAATCCGGATGGGCGCGCCAACTGATATCCGCTACGAGGCAGGCAGCACGCCGATAGCGGCTTTCGTCCTCGGTCTCGTCATACCCGAGCGCGGCAAAGGCGCCACCGGTCCATTCGGCAAGCTCGCGCGCATAGGCAGGCGAGCGGGCGCGAAGTACCGCCAGTTCATCGGCTGCCGAGATGAGCGGGTCTTCCAGTTGCTCGCTTTCAGAAAGCAGCGAATAGAGAAATCCCTCGCGTACCCCAAGCGCCGAGAATACAACCTGGGCCGGACGCATCAGTTTGATGGTTTCGAGCAGCGCAATTGCGCCATAGGAAAGCAATGAGCGGCGGTTTTTCGAGACGTCCTCTATGCCGCGCATATAATCGAGATCGCCGGCGGCGACGAGCTTCAGGAAGCGCTGCGCCTCCTCGAACGGAATTTCGTAATGATGCATGACATGCAGCGGATAGTGCGTCGCGCTCATATGCAGCTTGGCGAGATTTCGCCAGGTGCCGCCGACGGCATAGAAGGTGCGCCCCTTGCCATTGGCCAGAAGCTTGGCAGAAGCCAGATACTTCCGTGCTATCGTCACTGCTGCCGTGAGATCACCATCGGCCATGTCCTGCAGGCGCAGGCCGCCAAGCGGAAGTGTGATCCCGTCGCCGATCTGACGCCCCTTGACGTCGACGAGTTCGAGACTGCCGCCGCCGAGGTCGCCGGCAATCCCGTCCGGATCGTGAAATCCCGAGATGATGCCGAGGGCGGAATAGTACGCTTCCTCGCGGCCCGAAAGCACCCGGATAGGTTCTTTGAGCAGCGCCTCGGCTTCCTTGATGAACATCGAGCCGTTCTCGGCCTCGCGCGCTGCGGCCGTTGCGAGAACGTCGAGCGAAACCGCTCCCGCCTGATCGGCCAGGGCCCGGAAGCGGCGCAGCGCACGCAGCGCGCTTTGCACCGCCTTGGCATTCAGCTTGTGTGTCTTGACCAGACCCTTGCCGAGACCGCAGAGAATCTTCTCGTTGAACAGCACAGTGGGCGAGCGGTTGACGCCTTCGTAAACGACAAGGCGCACTGAGTTCGAGCCAATGTCGATAACTGCGGCCGGCTGGCGCCCCTGTACGCGTCCCTGTGCAGCGGAGATCATGCAGCCTTGTTTCTTTTCGAGCGCTTGCGATGGGCAATCAGTCGAGGTGCCGAGGATTTCAGCGACTTGCCACGGCCGGAAAGGCTGGGATTTGTCATGAAATATTCCTGCGCGTTGAAAGCTTCTTCACCTTCGGCCGGCTCAATCCGGCGCGACGTTCCGTCTGCTAGTAACTCGTAACTCTGCTGGTTGTCGAGAACGTTGGCCAGCATAATCTGTGAAAGAACCTGTTGATGCACAGTTGGATTGGTGATCGGCACCAGCGTCTCCACGCGGCGGTCGAGATTGCGTGTCATCATGTCGGCCGAACCGAAATAGACGAGTGCTTTTTCGGAGGGCAATCCTTCGCCGTTGCCGAAGCAGAAGATGCGGCTGTGCTCGAGGAAACGGCCGACAATCGATTTTGCGCGAATGTTTTCCGAAAGCCCCGGCACCTGCGGGCGCAGGCAGCAAATGCCGCGAACGACCAGGTCGATTTCGACACCGTGCTTGCTCGCCTTATAGAGCGCGTCGATGATCTCGGCGTCGACCAGCGAATTCACCTTCATCCAGATCGAAGCCGGACGTCCGGCCTTGGCGTGCTCGATCTCTTCGGCGATGTGCTGGAGGATGCGCGGACGCAGCGAAATCGGCGAAACGGCAATGCGCATTTCCCCTGATGGCGGTGTATAGCCGGTGATGTAGTTGAAAATCTGCGCCACGTCGCGGCCGATGGCCTGCTCGCAGGTGAAGAACGAGAGATCGGTATAGATCTTCGCCGTGATCGGATGGTAGTTGCCGGTGCCAAGATGCACGTAACTGCGCAGCCGGTTTTCTTCGCGCCGCACCACAAGCGACATCTTCGCATGCGTCTTCAACTCGATGAAGCCGAAGACCACCTGCACGCCGGCGCGCTCCAGGTCTCGCGCCCAACGGATATTCGCCTCTTCGTCGAACCGCGCCTTGAGTTCGATCAATGCCGTCACCGACTTGCCGCTTTCGGCCGCATCGATAAGCGCGCGCACGATCGGGCTGTCGTTCGATGTGCGGTAGAGCGTCTGCTTGATGGCGACGACATCGGGATCGGCGGCGGCCTGGCGCAGGAACTGGACAACGACATCAAAGGATTCGTAAGGATGGTGAACGATGATGTCCTTCTCGCGGATCGCCGCAAAGCAATCGCCGCCATGTTCGCGGACACGCTCGGGGAAGCGCGGATTGTAGGGCACGAATTTGAGGTCGGCCCGCGGTATGCCGACGATTTCCGACATCATGTTGAGGGCGAGCAGGCCTTCGAGCACGCTGATGCGATTGTCCGGCACGCCAAGCTCGGTGGCAACGAAGCTGCGCAGCGATTCCGGCATTTCGTCGTCGAACTCGATGCGGATCACCTGGCCGCGGCGGCGGCGCTTCAATGCACTTTCGAAGAGGCGCACCAGATCCTCGGCCTCCTCTTCCACCTCGATATCGCTGTCGCGAATGATGCGGAACGTGCCTGCCCCCTTGATTTCGTAGCCGGGAAACAGCCGCCCGGTGAAGAGGCTGATTGCATCTTCCAGTGTCAGAAAGCGGAAATGGCCGCTCTCGTCGGGAATCTGGATGAAACGCTTCAGCGCCTGCGGCAGGCGCAGCAGCGCCGTCATCGGGCGATTGTCGCTGCTGCGGTTGAGCAACATGGCGATGGTAAATCCGAGATTGGGGATGAATGGAAACGGGTGCGCCGGGTCGATGGCGAGTGGGGTCAGCACCGGATAGATGGTTTCAAGAAAGTGATCTTCGAGCCACGCCTGTTCGGCGCTGGTAAGCCGGTCCGGCCGCACGATCTCGATATTTTCCTTCAGCATTTCGGCGCGCAGTTCCGTCAGCCTGATCTGCTGCGCGGCCTGGAGCCGCCCAACCTCTTCGAGCACGAAATCGAGCTGTTCCTGCGGGGTGCGCCCGTCGTCGCTGCGATCGGAGACGCCGGCACGAACCTGACCGGCCAGCCCGGCGATGCGAACCATGAAGAACTCGTCGAGATTGGCGGCCGAGATCGACAGGAAACGCAGCCGTTCCAGCAGGGGCTGGTGCGCGTTGTGGGCTTCCTCCAGCACGCGGCGATTGAACTGCAGCCAGGAGAACTCGCGATTGACGAACCGATCGACGCTTTTCGGCAGATCGGGCAGATCGACGCTCTCCACCGGTTGCGGAATGAGGGGCGCCTGTTCGTTCATAATTGTTCTCCAATCAAATACTGGCTGCCACTATACGGGCAACGGAATATACGGTCATGTCTCAACGGCAAACTAATGCGGTGTTTTGACAGATTGTTTGCAAGCGTCTTGAAATCGCATTCAGGATGATACAAACCCTAGGGAAAGAGAAGTCAATTGCGCCAAGGCGCGTTGAGCGGCGAGTCGTCAGGAGCGTAAAATGGCTGGACACAGCATCCCTCATTTCCAGAACAGCGCTGGTCATGCAGCGATCAGCATCGGCGTGAAGGAATTCATGTGTGTCGGCGCCAATCCTCCGTTCGATCACCCGCACGTATTTCTGGATCTTGGCGACGACAATGAAAAGGTCTGCCCCTATTGCTCGACGCTTTACCGCTACGATCCCTCGCTTCCCGCCGAGGTGACGGTGCCGGAAGGCTGCATCTACGTCGATAGGGCTGCTTGAACCCGGACGGAGAAACTGGTTCCATCCGGATGTCCTCTGGCCCGACCCTGATTGATCTCAAGACAGAACGTAACAGGCGAATTCCCAATCCTGACCAGATCATTATTGCGGGGGCCGGCATTGCCGGCCTGACGCTCGCCCTTGCCCTGAGCGACAAGGGTTTTTCGGTTCAGCTTTTCGAGAAGAGTGCGACGCTTGCCGAGATCGGCGCAGGCCTGCAGCTTTCACCCAATGCCACGCGCCTTCTCGATCGCCTTGGTGTACTCGAACGGCTGAAATATGCCTCCGTCGAGCCGCAGGCCATCTGCCTCCAGGACGGGCGAAGCGGCGCAAATCTGCTGCATCTGCCGATCGGCGAAACGGCAAGACAGCGTTGGGGCGCGCCTTATATCGTTTGCCACCGCGCCGACCTGCAAAATGCGTTGCTCAATGAGGCCCGCAACCGTCCCAACATTGCGATCCAGCTGCAATCGACGGTGACGCAATACAAGTCGGACGCCGAAGGCATTTTGGTTCGGGTCCAGTATCATGACCGTATCGAAGAACATCGCGGGGCGCTGCTCGCAGGCGCCGACGGCGTATGGTCGGACATGCGCACCGCTCTGTCCGACACGGACCGCGCCCGTTACACGGGAACGATCGCCTGGCGTTCTTCGGTCGCGGTCGACCAATTGCCGCCCGCCTTTGCCGCGCTGATGCCTCCCGGCACCAATGTCGTGGCGTGGACCGGCGCCAATGCCCACCTGATCGCCTACCCCATTCGCTCCGGACAGGTGATCAATTTCGTGGCGGTTGCACCGGACCGAAACATTCGCCGCCGCTGGGACGACCAGCAGTCCAACAATGCCAGCCAGGATTTCATCCGCGCGTACGCAGCTTGGAATCAAGGCATTTGCGACCTGATGCGCGCCGGCCGGCCCTGGACGCCCTGGCGGCTGTTTGCCATGAAGAAATGCCAGTTCAAGATCGAGGAGCGCGTGGTCCTCATCGGGGATGCCGCCCACGCCATGACACCCTATGCGGCACAGGGCGCGGCCATGGCCATCGAAGACGCCTGCCTGCTGGCGGCTGCGCTTGCCACCGACGGCAAGAAATGGACGACGGCGCTCGATCAATTCAGCAAGGCACGATCCAAACGGGTCGGTGCGGTGGTGCGACGCGGCGCATTGAACCAGCTTGCCTACCATGCAAGAGGTCCGGTTGCGCTTGCACGCAACGTCGTCTTTCGCAATCGGCCAGCCGATAAGTTCGTCGAGGGCTTCGACTGGCTCTATGGATTTGATCCGGAGAAGCGTGGCTGATTATTCGGCGGCCGTTGTGGCACGGCGCTTGAGCTGCCGGTCCCGTCATTCCCGTGCTCTTGGCCCGCAGATCCACTCACGCGCTAACTACTCGCAAAAGGAAGAATGGATCCTCGGGACAAGTGCCCGAGCATGACGGCCGAGGGGCCCGAGGATAACGTCGGAGGCCCCAAGGATGACGGCGGAGATGCCCGGGACGACCGCTCAGAGCGATGAAACAAATCAAAGCGGCGGCCGTGAGGCCGCCGCTTTCAACATTTGTCTCGTCAGTGCAGGATCTGGCTGAGGAACAGCTTGGTGCGCTCGTGCTGTGGATTGTCGAAGAATTCCGCTGGCGCGTTCTGTTCGACGATCTGGCCCTGATCCATAAAGATCACCCGGTTGGCGACCTGGCGGGCAAAACCCATTTCGTGAGTAACGCACACCATGGTCATGCCCTCTTCGGCAAGTTGCACCATCGTGTCCAACACTTCCTTGATCATTTCCGGATCGAGCGCCGAAGTGGGCTCATCGAACAGCATGATGCGCGGGTTCATGCACAGCGAGCGGGCGATAGCCACGCGCTGCTGCTGGCCACCGGACAACTGGCCCGGATACTTATTGGCCTGTTCCGGAATCTTGACGCGCTCGAGATAGTGCATCGCGACCTCGTCCGCCTTCTTCTTCGGCATCTTGCGAACCCAGATCGGCGCCAGCGTGCAATTCTCGAGGATTGTCAGATGCGGGAACAGATTGAAGTGCTGGAAGACCATGCCGACTTCGCGGCGGACTTCGTCGATCTTCTTCAAGTCGTTCGTAAGCTCGATACCATCGACAATGATCTTGCCGCTCTGGTGTTCTTCAAGGCGGTTGATGCAGCGGATCATGGTCGACTTGCCCGATCCCGAAGGACCCGCAACGACGATACGTTCGCCGCGCATGACCTTGAGGTTGATATCCTTGAGGACGTGGAAATCCCCGTACCACTTGTTCATGTTGATAATATCGACGGCCACGTCCGTCTTCGACACGTGCAAGAGCGATCGGTCGACGTGGATTTCATTTGGGTCAACAACGTTTTCGGTTGTCATTATGCGGTGCTCCTCAGCGTTTATGTCCTTTGTCGAGCCGCTTTTCCATGAAGATGGAATAGCGCGACATCCCGAAACAGAAAATCCAGAATACGAAACCGGCAAAAATCAAGCCGGAGATGGGGGTCTGCGGTGATGCCCAATTAGCATCGGCGAAGTGCTGCTTCACGGTTCCCAGCAGGTCGAACATGCTGATGACCGTTACAAGGCTGGTATCCTTGAAGAGGCCAATGAACGTGTTGACGATGCCGGGGATGACCAGCTTGAGCGCCTGCGGAAGGATGATGAGCCCGGTCTTCTGCCAATAGCTCAACCCCAGCGAATCTGCGCCCTCATACTGGCCCTTGGGAATTGCCTGCAGACCGCCGCGCACCACTTCCGCCATATAGGCCGAAGCAAAGAGCGCAACACCGATCAGCGCACGCAGATATTTGTCGAAGGATACGCCCGGCGGCAGGAACAGCGGCAGCATATAGCTTGCCATGAATAGCACCGTGATAAGCGGGATGCCGCGGATCGTCTCGATGAAGATGACGCACAGCATCTTGATTACCGGCATCTTCGAGCGCCGGCCCAGCGCAAGCGCTATGCCGAGCGGCAGCGATACTGAAATGCCGACGAAGGATAGCGTCAACGTTACCAATAGTCCGCCCCAATTGGCCGTCTCCACATAAGGCAAGCCGAACCAGCCGCCGACAAGCAGGAAGAAGGCGACGATCGGGAAGATGAAGAAGAAGACGATGGCGTTCGCAACTTTGTACGGGGCCTTCGGAATGAGCAGCGGCACGAGCAGCAAGACAAACAGGATCGCGACGATATTGACGCGCCAGTGCTGATCGATCGGATAGGGCCCATACATGAACTGGCTGAAGTTGGCGTTCACATAGGCCCAGCAGGCGCCTGACCACCCCTCAGGCTGGATGCCGCCCTGCGCCACCGTGGAGCAGACCGACCGGTCCGGACCGGACCAGACGGCGTTTACGAACAGCCAGTTGATGATGCCGGGCAGGAACCAGGCGATCACCAGCAGCGCAAATACGGTCAGAGCCGTATCCATCGGCGTCGCGAAGAGATTGATTCTCATCCAGCGGATAATGCCCCGCTCGCCAAGCGGCGGCGTCTGCTCCTGCAACATTTCGGTGCGAACATAGCTCAGATTATTATCCATGATCAGCGCTCCACCAGTGCCACTCTGGCGTTGAACCAGTTCATGAAGATCGAAGTCAGAACGCTGATGCCGAGATAAACCACCATCCAGATCGCAACTACTTCAATCGAGTGTCCCGTCTGGTTGAGGATGGTACCGCCCACTGCCACGAGATCGGGATAACCGATCGCAACAGCCAGGGACGAGTTCTTGGTGAGATTCAAATACTGGCTCGTCAGCGGCGGAATGATGATGCGCATCGCTTGCGGGACGATGACGAGCCGGGTCGTTGGACCGGCACGCAGCCCGAGCGCATGGGAAGCCTCGGACTGACCCTTGCCCACGCCGCGAATACCGGCGCGGACGATCTCGGCAATGAAGGACGCCGTATAAAACGACAGCGCCAGATAGAGCGACATGAATTCCGGGCCGATTTGCGCGCCGCCCTTGAGATTGAACGAGCCAAGGACGGGATAGTCGAACGACAGCGGAAAACCCTTGATCAGCAAGGCGAGCAGCGGGAGACCGACGATCAGAGCAAGTGCCGTCAGTCCAACCGGAAATTGCTGCCCGGTGACCATCTGGCGCTTGCGCGCCCAGCGCTTTACGAGGAGCGCGCCGACGATACCGACGATGAGGCCCACGCCGGCAAGCCATGCGCCTTCGCCAAACACCGGCGACGGAAAGAAGAAACCGCGATTATTGAGGTAGGTATTGAACGGCAGATGGATGCTCTGGCGCGCCTGAGGCAGCACCGAGAGAACGCCGAGATACCAGAAGAAGATGACCAGCAGCGGCGGAATGTTGCGGAATATCTCCACATAAACCGTGCAGATCTTGCGGATCAGCCAGTTATGCGACAACCGCCCGATACCGATGACGAAGCCGATGATCGTCGCAGTTATGATGCCTACGAAGGCGACCGTGATCGTATTGAGGATGCCGACCCAAAGCGCCTTGATATAGGTGGAATCGCTCGAATAGGCCAGATACGGGCTGCTGCTGATGTCGAAACCGGAACGGCCGTCCAGAAATCCGAAGCCAGACGCCAGATTAGCGCGCTGAAGATTGGTGATGGTATTGTTGATAATCCAGTAAATAAGACCCGCGATGACGACAACCGTCAGTACCTGAAAAACAAGTCCGCGAACTTTCGGATCGTAAAGAAGCGACGCCTTGGCGCTCGATCTTCCGACAGGCGTTATGTCCTGCGATGCCATTGACCCCTCGATTCATTCGTTTTTATTCTTATTATTATTGTTTTATGGTCGAGGGCGAGGAGGCAATGCCCCCTCGCCCCATGTTATTTGAGCATGAGTTAATCAGCGGATCGGCATCGCGTATTGCAGGCCGCCCTTGCTCCATTGTGCATTGATGCCGCGGGCAATCTTGAGCTTGCTGCCCGAGCCGATGTTGGTCTCGAAGACTTCGCCGTAATTGCCGACTGCCTTGACGATGTTGACCACCCAATCGTTGGTGAGGCCAAGGTCCGTCCCGAGCTTGGTATTGGCTTCCTGGCCGAGAACGCGCTTGATTTCCGGACTGTCGCTCTTCGTCAGTTCCTCGACATTTGCCTTGGTGATGCCGAGTTCTTCGGCGGTCAGCAGCGCAAAGTGCGTCCAGCGAATGATATCCGCCCACTGATCGTCACCCTGGCGTACGACCGGACCAAGTGGCTCCTTCGAGATGATCTCGGGAAGAACGACATGGTCGTCCGGCGCCGAGAGCGTCAGGCGGATGGAGTAAAGGCCGGACTGGTCGGTAGTGTAGACGTCGCAACGGCCGGAATCATAAGCCGCGTTGACTTCTTCGAGCTTCTCGAACACGACGGGATTATATTCCATCTTGTTCGCCTTGAAATAGTCAGCGAGGTTGAGCTCAGTTGTGGTGCCGGCCTGCACGCAGACCGAAGCGCCTGAAAGCTGCAGGGCCGAGTTGATGCCCGACAGCTTCTTCGAGTTGATCATGAAGCCCTGGCCGTCAAAATAGTTGACGCCGGTGAAATCAAAGCCCTGCGTATCGCGGCTGAGCGTCCACGTGGTGTTGCGGATCAGAACGTCGATTTCGCCGGACTGCAGGGCCGGGAGACGATCCTTCGCCGAGAGAGGCGTAAACTTTACCTTGGTTCCATCGCCAAAGATCGCAGCAGCGACCGCGCGGCAATAATCGACGTCGAAACCGGACCATTCGCCCTTGTCATTCGGAGCGCCGAAGCCGGCAAGACCGGTATTGACGCCGCACTGGAGGAAGCCCTTCTTCTTGACGTCGTCGAGTGTGCTGGCGGAGGCAGCGGTCGCCAACAGAACGAGCGCCGAAACAGCAAGCGTGCCCTTCAAAACAAGATTTTTCATAACAAGTGTACCCTTTGGTTGTATTGCCCTTAGTTCCCAGAGAGGAAAAGTACGATATTGGCAGGTAACCCCCATACCCAAAAAGGGCCCAATACCTCTCCCATTCACCGCTGCATCGAAGGCCATTCTGTCTGTTTGGTCAAGGTACAATCTTTGCTTGAGAATATTGCAAAACAGGCCGTTAACCTGCCCTCAAAGCGATTATTCTGATTATTCGCTGTGCAAATCGCGATCCGCTCACCAAAAATTGTCGCGAAAGCGGATTTTGGGCCAGAATCGCCCGTCAGAAACAAAGGCAGTGCGGCGCCCTGAAAGGAACCTTGCAAGGGCAACCGTCAGTAGAAAGCCGACGCTGTAGCCGGCCACGACATCGGTCGGATAGTGGGCGCGCACCAGGATGCGGGTAAATGCGATGAACATCGTTGCGAGGATGATCGCAATCCGCCAGCGCGGAAACCACAATGCAAGCACCGCGCCGACGGCACCCATGGTCGTCGAATGGCCCGACGGAAAACTTGCGAAATCATATCCCGACACAAAGGGCGAGAAGGCATTTGGACCCAGCGTATCGATGAATTTCGGCCGGGCGCGCCCGATCAGAAACTTTGCGATATTTGTGAAAATACCCGAAAGTGCGATCGCCCAGAACGCGAATGTCGCTTGCGAATAGATCAAGCCGAACTGAACTCTCCTTGTCCGCGCCAGACCCCACCAATCGATGCCGATAAGGCAAACTGCGACGGCAAACGCTGGTATCAAATACCACTGAGAAAGACCAATGTCAGTCAGGTGACGCGCCTCGCGCAAGCGCCCGTGCGATGACAGCGTGCGCGACAGCCACTCATCGTAGGGGTGCAGCAAGAGAATGACGAAGACGATCATGACCGCAGCCATGGTCATTCCTTGCGTCCAGGCGGGTTCGGTCGCCGGATAAGCGGGCGCATTCATGCGGCGCAGAAAGCGGATGACGGACTGGCCCGCGCGCACGAAGCCGGAGGGGCGGTCCTGAAGCTGATCCGTCATATTTCCTTTCGACGCTCCCTGTTGCAACCGGCGCGCTGCCGGATTATCGACTTCTAACCAGACAGACAAGATGTGGAGACGAACTCATGGACAAGCAACCGGGCAAGCCGGCGAAACTGGGCATCAATACCAGATTGGCACATGGTGGATACGATCCGCACGACTATCATGGCTTTGTCAATCCGCCCGTCGTCCATGCCTCGACGGTGCTTTTCCCCGACGCTGAAACCATGGCGGGCCACAAGCAGAAATACACATACGCAACGCATGGAACGCCGACAACGGATGCGCTTTGCCGCGCAATCGACGAACTCGAGGGCTCGGCAGGAACGTTGCTCGTCCCTTCAGGACTGGTTGCGGTAACGCTCCCCCTCCTCGCTTTTCTTGCCCCTGGCGATCACCTGCTGATGGTCGATTGCTGCTACGGCAATACAAGGCACTTCTGCAACACGATGCTGAAGCAGTTCGGTGTCGAGGTCGAATATTACGATCCGCTCATCGGTGCGGGTATCGAAAAGCTGATCAAGGCGAACACCCGCGTCGTCTTCACCGAATCGCCGGGTTCCAACACGTTCGAAGTACAGGACATTCCGGCTATCGTGGAAAAGGCACATGCTGCCGGCGCCATCGTGATGATGGACAATACCTGGGCAACGCCGCTCTATTTCAGGGCGCTCGACTTCGGCGTGGACATAACGATTCACGCAGCAACGAAATATCCATCAGGACATTCCGACATATTGATGGGAACGGTTTCCGCCACCGAGGCATGCTTCAAGAAGCTCGACGCTGCCTATACCGCCCTCGGACTCTGCGTAGGCGGTGACGATGCCTACCAGATCCTGCGGGGCTTGAGGACCATGGGCGTGCGCATGGAACGGCATGCCAAGAGTGCGCTCGAAATTGCCAATTGGCTGGATCGGCAGGACGGAGTGGTCGAAGTCCTCCATCCGGCGCTTGAAAGCCATGCCGGCCACACCCTCTGGAAACGCGACTTCGGCGGCGCCGGCGGCGTGTTCTCAATCGTCATCGCTGGCGGGGTGAACCAGGCGCACGCCTTCCTCAATGCGCTGAAGATATTCGGTCTCGGCTATTCCTGGGGCGGCTATGAGAGCCTTGCCGTCCACGTCAATCTTGGCGGGCGGGTCATCACCGGAAAAAACTATGCCGGCCCCTTGATCCGCCTCCAGATCGGGCTCGAAGACCCTGCCGATCTGATTGCGGATATCGAAAATGCGCTTGCGGCAGCAAGAACAGCGTGAACGACGTGAAGAGAAGTGATTTCAGTTCATGCGGGGTTCTTGTTAGAACGACCGGATGAAACGCTTCGCTGCGATCTTCGCGCTGATTACTGCGCTTTGCATTGGCTGGGTGCCGGTATTCGCCGCACCCGGACGGCTCGCTGCGGAAATCGGGACGCAGCACCACGGTGTCGAGACGCCAGCGGCCCGGCACATCGATCACCAGCGCAAGTGTCATGGGCAGAACCATTGCGTGCAAGACCCCGCGCCGCATCTGGCCGCTTGCGCCGCCTGTATCGGCGTTCCAGCAACGGCACTCATGGTTTTAGTTGCCGCAAAGCCTCGAATCGTCATTCCACGCGACCGGCAACTGCCGCTCGTCAACGGCATACCCGCGCCCCTGCCACGTCCCCCCAAGCTCTGATCGTAAACACTTTTCGCAATTGACGCGCAGGTGAGCCGGGCCAAAGCCTCGCGCATGATTTCTGCTGGCCCAAGGAAAGTTACAACAATGAACAGAATATATACGACAGCGCTGGTTCTCGGCATGGCCTCCGCTACGCCCGTTATCGCCCAGGACCACAATACGCACGGGAAGATGCAACATGAGATGTCCGCAAAGCCCGCCGGCGATCAGAGTGCCCCGTCGAAAGCCTTTGCCGCGGCCAATGCCAAAATGCACGAGGATATGGCGATCGAGTTCACGGGAAAGGCCGACGAGGATTTCGTGCGGGGAATGATCGCGCACCACCAGGGTGCAATAGACATGGCGAAGATTGAACTCGAATACGGGAAGGATGCGGAAATCCGTAAACTCGCTGGCGAGATCATCGCGGCACAGGAGGCGGAAATCAAACAGATGAAAAGGTGGCTGGCCAAAAACGGCGGCTGACGCTTCAAAAAAATCACCCGCCGGCGAGACCGGCGGGTGACCACATTCTTGACTTGAAACTAGATACGCATCTCATAGCTCGCGGCGCGCTTTTGCAAGCACAGTTGCCAGAGACTATAGGCGGCATCGGCATAGGTCGAAGTGCCCACCTTGAATTCAGCTGAACGCAACGGCAATAGATCTTCAATGACGTCCAATGTGCGTGCCGGAAGAATGTCCGTGCAAGTCCACAGGCGGCGGAACACGGTACTGATCGCGACCCGCTTCTCGTTAACGTCAATTACCGGTTCATCAGTGCCGAGTTCCCAGTCCTCAAGTGCATCGATCGCGTCTTGGAAGGCGTTTTGCAATATGATCGGCGCGTGGCCGTCGTGAAGTGGGTGCAGCAAACCAGGCATTCCTGTCTCCTCACTCTTTGGGTTGCACGACCGGGGGCTCCCGGAAGTAGAATCATAAGGGCGGAACGACGGTTTCAGCAAGCGCAAACTGCGATACCATACTAAATTACTAGGCATATCGGATTAAATCCAGACTTCCCGACAGTTTTAACCTTCTTTTCTTATCTATTATATAAGGGAAAGCTCGCATGTTATTGATCAAAAACATTTCCGCCATTTGCCCAATTTAACGACGCGCCCCCCCGCTGGGCCGTGAACGGCGAAATGAGAACCCGTTTCCGGCCAGGAATCACTGCCCGAATTGATCAATTAGAACCATTTGACGATGGAACCGAACTTAAGTAAGAATTTGATCATTGCTTTTTTCTTTTTTAGATTTTTTTCGGATTTAAAGGTCATGTATTTCGATGAATACGTGGAGCTGATATCCACATCTATTTTTACTTTCCAGAGAAAGAAACCTCGCCTCGGCCCACTGACGGCGCTGCGGTTGTTTGCGGCCGAATTTCTTCGGTCGTCTGGCGGGCGCGGAATTGATAAACTACCAAGCGCAGTCCAGGCCGCCCTCGAAGTGCGGTGCCACGGCGACGTAGCCATGGTGTGCCGGATACTCGATGGAGTTGGCGCGCTGCGCCGCAATTCCACTGTGCTGGAACTCGGCGCCGGCCGCGGCGAAACCACAAGCGAACTCGCCACATGCGGTGCATTTACGCGCGTGCTGGCGGTTGAGCCGGAACCCGAAAATTTCCGTGCGCTCGTTCGAAAGCTTGCCGACAATAATCTCGATGGGGTTGTAGACAAGGTTCCCTGCGCCGCCGGCATGATCGATGGCATGATCAACTTCCATGTTAACCGAACCGACAGCCTCAAGAGCAGCGTCAGGCAAAAACATGCATCGGACATGCCGCTGCGGACCACGGTCAACACGGCCCAAACTATATTGGACGATGCGCGTGTCCCCACAAACCAGTTGGGCCTCGTCTGGATCGACATTGAGGGTTACGAGACGATGGCGTGCCTTGGCCTTCTCCAGGTCATGCGGCAGAGCATCCCCATTTACGTGGTCATGTCACCAAATCCGGCCCAACCGGGCCAGACCGCAAGTTTTTTGCGCTTTCTTGCAACTCATTACCATCGCTGTGTTGTATTTGACGACGAAAGCGCGCGGATAACCACGATAATGGATATTCCGACCAATCGCGTCGGCCAGCGCGTTCTGATTGTCGACTGAGCTCGATCATGGTGCAGCCGCCTCGGCATCACCCCCGGCGGTTGCTGGTCGAGCGGTCGCCATTCAGTATGTCGCGCACTTCATGACGTCTGCGTTGCGCGAGATTTTGGACACCCATCTTGCCAAAACATCGCCATTAGCCCATTCATGTCCGCGCTGCTTCGCGATCGGGGATATTTGACTTATGACGATACGGCACCTTCAGGTGATCACCCTTACCGTAGTTCTTGCCGGTTGCGGCAACATCCAGGGCCAACTCGACAACGAGAAGATTTCGTCGCTGAACTACGATACGACAGACTGCGCGGCTCTGATCGCTCAGCGCAACCAGAAGATGGCCGAGGTCAGCCGCCTGACAAATGGCGCCGGCTACCAGGACCCCAATATCATCGTGGGTCTTGGGCCTTTCCTTCCCGACTATCGCACCAATAACCAGAAGCAGGCCGGGCCGCTGCAGGGCCAGGTCGATTCGATGACACGTTCGATCGACCGCAGGAAATGTGCCGGTTAACCTACCCCCTTACTGAAAAAGCAAGTCTCCTGCCAGCATCCACGCTTAAATATTGAGAACTACACTCATATTTTTGAAGAAGATGCGTCCGATTTACTTTTGTTTGTAAAAATTGTTTCGTTGTGTGAAGTTGATTCCACGCCATACAATCACGAGTTGAGGGGACCATCATGATTCTGGGTATGACGCCATTTACCTTGTTCCACGTGATCTTGAGCCTTATTGGCATCGTGACAGGACTGGTAGTCCTGTCGGGCCTGCTCAAGTCGGAGACCTGGCCGGGCTGGACCTTTATCTTCCTGCTGACGACGGTCGCCACGAGCGTGACCGGATTTCTGTTCCCATTCAGCGGTTTCACCCCGGCGATTGGCGTCGGGATCATCTCGATGGTATTTCTTATTCTGGCAATCGCCGCCCTCTATGCATTCCGCCTCGCGGGATCGTGGCGCTGGGTCTATGTGTTATGCGCGATCGTGTCGCTCTACCTCAACGTTTTCGTCCTTGTCGCGCAATCGTTTCAGAAGATCCCAGCCCTTAACGCACTCGCGCCCACGCAGTCGGAACCGCCATTCGCAATCAGCCAGGGGATCGTGCTTGTACTTTTCATCATCGCCGGGTTTCTTTCCCTGCGGCGGTTCCATCCGCTGCAAGCTTGAAAAATGCACTAAAAGAGCCGGTCTAGGCTGCTTGACCGGTATCCTATTCTTGTTTTTCACGGCATGTTGAATAACAAACGCAGAATGTGACTGCCGCCAACATTGATCTTAGTTGTATAAGCACGAAACTAGGCGTACACATATCGGCTTAGGCGACAATTAAGCTTTCAGCCTTCCGACCAACGGAAGGTAATTTGCTCTTCTCCAGGGAGTGACGAAATGGGCGACGTGACGCTTCATCTGCCCCATAATGCCAGTTGTGCAAGCCAACAAATTCTACAAAAAGTCCGCGAAGAGATGCCAAAGAAGCCCGCAAGCCCCAATAAGCTTTCGGATATTTTGAGGCGCGCCAAGGGTGGTTTCACCCATCGCAGGTTCAAACAGCACACGGCATGACGACAATGAAAATTTAAAATATTTGACCTGCCGGCTTGCTGGCAGGTCAAAATTGCGTCCTTCCCGCCAAGACGTGCCGGGTTGCTTACAATGGGCGAGTGCGGGGCATTCGAAGCCCGCCACCCCAATCATTTCAATACACGTTTGTCTCTGCAACCATAGGGTCGTATGACTTCGGCGTTGACCCGTTTAAGTTGCAGCTCTGCCAGACCTTGCTATTATCGCTACGATTGTAATGTCGCCGGGCTCAACAGGCGCAGCCTTGACGCAATCGGTTGACGTTGCTCGTGCGCCCGGACTGGCCTAGCGGCGATACACTTTCGAACTAGTGCACATTTCCGCTTTTGATCTAACGACGTAGCCTGAATTGTTGAATTGTTTTCAACCTGCCACCATGGCTTGATGCGACCTGAGCCGCATTCATTAGTTGGCTCTAAGTCCTCTTAATCACTGTGTCACGGGCAGATGTGGGAGGCACCAATGGATGAGGAGGATGAACGGAAGGAACGAGAGGACTACGCGCCCTACCTCACTTCAATCTGGGGTTACCTCATCATCTTTCTGATCATCATACCGGTAGTCTTGTATCTGGGCCGTCAGTTCGGAAGGTGAGTAGTTGTGCCGTTTATCGCGTTGAAGAAGAGGGCAAAAACCCCCGCAGCGAATATTCCAGCCACATTCGATGACAACACACGCTGCTTTGACGGTGAATTCAAAGCCTATCTCTATTGGCCGCTCGCGGTCGTGCTGATTGCTATCGCTGCGACGAGTTATATCGCCGGAATGTATTACGCCTCGTGAGCGTGCCAGCGCTCAGCGCGGAGCCTCGAATTCCGGAACCTTGCTGTCCTCACCGAAAAACAGCTTCTTGGGATCATCTGCAAAATCCGAAACCGCCCTGTCGATGCTGTCGACCGATCGGCGGCTCGCCGAGATGAATTTCTGCACCTCCGGCAGCTTAGTGCCGGTGAAGCTGCCGATGTTCTTCAAGATGGACGCCAATTGAGCATCCAGGGTTTTGGCCTGCTGTTGATAGGCTTCAAGCTTGGCACGTGCGTCGCTGACCGCGCTGCCTTTTTCATCTGACAGTTCACGATCGACCTTCGCCAAGGCATTGTCGATTTTAACGGAGGCTTCGTTGATGCGGGCGATCACGTCACGCGCATCATGCGTGATCTCATTGAGGCTTTTTGCGCGCTCGCCATATTTATTGATCAGATCGGTGCTGGCAGCCAACTTGTCTGTCGCCGCCTTGGCCTGGTTGATGCCTTCGACAAATGGCCCTCGGGTGTCCGCAATGTATTTCTCGGTCGCCGTCGTTGCCTTGTCGACGCGGTCAATCCAGTCCTGCGCGGTCTGAACCAGCGTTTTCAACGATGTCGGGTCAATGTCGACGCGCGCAACAGTGTCCTCCTTTTCCGCCTCCTCCAGAAGCTTCGGCTCATAGGCCTTGCCGCCTTTCAACTCGATATAGGCGCGGCCCGCCAGCAGTTCGAACGCTAGCGTCGCAACGGTCGAACGCGTAATCGGCGTTGTCGCATCGACATCGGTTTGGACGATCACGGCGTCCGGATTGGTCGAATCGATATACAATCGACGCACCTGTCCGACCTTTAAGCCATTGAAATAGACCGGACTATTGGCAGCGAGGCCAGTCACGGATCCGGGGACCCTTATTTCGAGCGTGGCAGTCTCGCGCGTCTCTCCATAACGCCCGATCCAGTAAAAGAAACCGAATGCGAGGAAACTCACCGCAAGCAAGAATATAGCTACAAGAAAATAGTTGGCCTTGGTTTCCATTGAAATTCCGGAATGAACACAGGTTCAGAAAATTGATCTTCTCATTACCGCCTCATGTCGCGGCAAATCAATGGCGTTCAGCCTTAAAGCATACCATTGCACGCATTGATCGAGGTGTTGGTTGTGACGAATGTCGGATTGGCCAAGTTTGGCAGCCGTGCCGGGAGCAGCAAACCGGGCCCGGCGCTTCGGCACGTATGGCGCTCGCCCAGCGTTCGGATTAACTTGAATATCCAGGAACGCATTTTCGGATATTGTCGAACAATGATGAAGCTCGAGGGGATTGCAACCTTTGTTGCCGTGGCCGAAGCAGGCTCGATCAGTGAGGCCGCCCGCCGGCTGCGGCTATCAAAATCGATCGTCAGTGAAAGGCTTGCGGAGCTGGAGCGTCAGATCGGGGCTGTGCTCCTGCATCGCACAACGCGCAGTCTTGCCCTGACCGAGGATGGCGCAGCCTTCCTCGATCGCGCGGCACGCATTACGCGTGAGGTGGAGGATGCGGCAGCCGACATGGCCGAGCGGCGCGGCCTGCTGGTGGGCCCGTTGCGCATTTCCGCACCCGTAACTTTCGGGCGCATGCATCTCGGCCCTGCCCTTTTCCCGTTTCTCAAAGCGCATCCCGATATCGAGCTTTTTCTCGATCTCGACGACCGCCGCGTCGACGTGGCGTCAGATGGTTACGATGCCGTCATACGCCACGGTTTAATTGCTGATTCCCGCCTCATCACCTGGCGCCTGGCGAGCAGCCAGCGCGTGCTCGTCGCATCGCCCGCTTATATCGAAAGGTATGGAACGCCGGATTCGATCGAATCGCTCGACCAACACAAAGGTATTTTTTATGCAAACCGCGGCGTGGCCGATTGGAGTTTCCCAACGAACGGCACCGCGACGACGGTTCGTGGCCGGATCGGGCTTAGGGTCAACAATGGCGACACGATGCGCGACGCCGCCATTGCCGGGATCGGGATAGCAATGCTGCCGAGCTTCGTCGCCGGCGAAGCGATCAAGGCCGGGCAATTGCAGGTTATCGATATCGGCGTGGCGGCGGTGGCCGAACACATCTATATCGCCCATCCCGAAGGCCGCACGCCTTCGGCCAAGCTGAGGGCGCTTGCCGACCATCTGCGCAAGGCGTTCGGATCCCCGGCCTATTGGGACTGTTGAAACCATTCAGCCTGCGTTCAGCAGGTCGATCGTACAAAGATCACACTAGAAATTATGGGACCGAAGGTTCTTTGACTGGACGGCGAGCCGTTGCACTTCGCGCTGGAACTTTTTCCGGCGCGCAGTTGTTGAACAGTGATAGAATAGCGGGTCCGTATGGGAGGTAGACTTCTATGTCCATCAGATATTTGACGCTGGCTGCAGCAGCGGGTCTCTCTGCGGTTTTTCTTTCGGGCTGCGTCGAGACGACAGGTCCTTATTACGGCGGCTATGGCGGATATGGCGGCTATTACGGGACGACCATCTATAGCGGATTTTATGATGGCCCCGGTTATAACGGCTACCGCTATAACCCTTACCGGAATGACCGCTACAGGTATGATCGCTACAGATACGATCGCTCGCGTTACGATCGCAATGGCAATGACGACCGCCGTCATTACAGCAACAGCGACAACAACCGCCCGAACGTCAACCCGCCATCAAATCCCCGTCCGTCCTCGAATAACGACGGCGGTTACGGGGACCAGAAGATCTACCTGCCGCGCGGCGGCGACGCCTATATGGGTGGGTCGGGACGGTCGCACCAATAAGGTCAGCGATGACGCAGCGCATCTTGCGACAATTGGCGGGATTGGTCCAAAAGCAGGAGGCGAAAACGGGGGAGCGACAATGTCCGATGCCTTGCTCGAGCGCTTGATCCCTTTTATCGGCGAGTGGCGCACGGACGCAACCGTTGGCGGCAAGCCCATGGCCAGCGGTCATACCCGTTTTGAATGGCTGGCCAACAGGCAGTTCGTGATCCAGCGGGCCGACGCGGAGATCGCGCCGAGCCTCCCACGCGAATGGACGGAAAATTCCCCGTTTCCGATCACGTCCATCATAGGGCTCGATGATGCGACCGGGCTTTTCACGATGCTTTACACCGATGCGCGGCACGTACACCGCGTCGTCAACATGACGGTGGGTGACGGCGTGTGGAAGCTTTGGCGCAATTCCCCGGGTTTCTTTCAGCGCTATGTCGGTACGTTCGACACCGGAGGAAACACGATCAAAGGTTCGTGGCAACGCTCGCAAGACGGCACGTACTGGGCGCACGACTTCGATCTAGTATATCGCAGGGTCGGGTAATTAACCGAAGTCGTGAACGTAGCAGGCAATTGCGGATCCAAAGTCGTATACCTTCCACGCGCCAGCAGCGGCAGCTACTTTCCCGGATCATGTGGTCACGCTGGTCTTGCCGTTTGCTGCGGGCGGTTCGCCGGATGTTGTCGCTCGCGTGGTCGCGGCCAAGATGTCCGGTCTCCTCGGCCAGCAGTCATTGTCCAGAACATGGGCGGCGGCGGCGCCAGCCTTGGAGCCAGCTTCGCGGCGCGGGCCGAGCCGGATGGCTACAAGGATCACGCATTGATCTTCTGGAAGATTGTCTTGACCGTGCGATGCAGCCAGGGCCATCTCACCAATATGCCGGACAATTTCCGCGTGAACTGGCTGGGAGGCCGGTAGTCTGAAAGTTTCTCGGCAATCGTCCTGGCGTCGGTGGCAGGGTCTGAGTCCAGAAAGGCCTGGGTCAGAGTTTCGATCGCAGAGGAGCGCGCGGCCTCGATGGACTGTTCTGCTGCGTGATCGCGCTTGTAAAAGGACGAGTCGCGCGTTTCTTCAAGATACGACAATCCCCACTTCTGGTCGGGCTCGAGATGACACCCCTCGCCCCACTCGTTCCAGGCATTGATGAAGATGAAATTGTCTTCGCCCGTGTCAAACTCGGTTCGCGTATAGGCCCGCAAATAGCGCAGCCATCTGCCATAGAGTGACGGGTTGGAATTTATTATTGTCGTTGCCGTGTTCTGGCGACGCGCTGTGTTGTCCCAGCTTGGAATAATTCCACGATAAAGCCGAAACGCGGGCACCGGCCGATTGATGCTTTGGGCCACCATCTTGCGGTAGTCGACAAAGCGGCCGGAGAACTCCGGATTGGTCGTGACCGGTGACCGGTCGGGCCGGCTTTCCGAACCGATGAATTTGTGCGGCGGGAATTCGACCAGTGCATCGGCCCCGCACTCTTCAGGCGCCGAGATATCATAAAAATCCACCGCGGCAATGTGCAGGTCCGGAAACCCCTGCCGCTTCGCAAACTCGCGCCAGACGGCGAAACTCTTCTTCGGGTTTGGAATTTCCTTGGCGTGATAGACGACAAGCAGCGGTTTGCCGTCGATCTTGATATAGCGATCGTCCTTGAAGTAATCGATGAGGCTTGCGATGAAGGCCTCATCGTCGCCATCGGCATATTTTTGTTCGAGAAGCACGCTCCTGGTGTCGCCGTCCCAGGTGCGGGTCCAGTTTTCGTTGGCCCAGCAAAGGCAAAACTTGATATCAATATCCGATTTGAGAAAATTTTCTGCGGGACGCTCAAGAATGCGTCGCCCGCTGAACCAGTAATGGTAGAAGCAGAAGCCGTGGATGCCATATTGGCGCGCCAGAGCAGCCTGTTCCGCGAGGGGTTCCACATAGGACAGATCGTAGAAGCCGAGCTCGCGCGGGATATGCGGCTGGTAATGGCCGTCGAAATTGGGCCGGCCACGCGCAACGTTGGTCCACTCGGTAAAGCCCGGACCCCACCAAGCGGAGTTTTCCTTCACCCGATGAAACTGGGGCAGATAGAAGGCGATCAGCTTGGAAGTGTCTGTGGATTCTGTGAGAGAGCGGCCGCTGTCTGAAACATCCCGGCCCACCGGATTGGCAGCAGATTCAGAACGCTCGGGCTCAAAAAGGCGGTTCATTGGCTACCTCGTCCTAGTGCTCGCCCGGGCACTAATTTTGGCGATCCCGGCTGGATTCGAACCAGCGACCGTCGGCTTAGAAGGCCGGTGCTCTATCCAGCTGAGCTACGGGACCGTTTGGTATCGGCGCGCCCATCCTCACGGATAGTCGCCAATTCAGTAAATCAATGCGTCCAGGGCTGCTTGCGGTCGAAGCGAAAATTTTCCGAATAGGAGACGGCGCGGCGGCGCGTTTCCTTGGGTTCCAGTACCGTGAAAGCGATGCCGTTTTTTTGCGCGTAGGCGATCGCCTCTTCCTTGGTCTCGAAAGTCAGTCGAATCTGGCTCTTCATGTCGCGCGACGAGGTATAGCCCATCAACGGTTCAACCTTGCGCGGCTGCTCCGGCTCATATTCGAGCGTCCAAGTGTCGGCTTTCGCTTTCCCTGACTGCATGGCTGTTTTTGCTGGACGATAAATGCGCGCTGCCATCGAAGAATCCCTTTATCTGCAATGCCGATATATTACAGGCTTTTGCCGAACTCCAGCAGCAACTTCACTGAAAATGGTCGGAGCGGCAGGATTCGAACCTGCGACCCTCTGGTCCCAAACCAGATGCGCTACCAGACTGCGCTACGCTCCGTCCGTTCTTGGACGCTGAGTTCCCTATTGTCTTAGCTTCGATAACGCAAGAGCCGAAATCAAGAAAACGGTCTAAAACGGAATAAACGGGTTGCAGTGGCGCGTTGTGCCGCCAAAAGCCTCACCCCGCCGTCAGCCTGATGCACAAAATCAGGCAATGGATTCTGAACCTGACAGCGCCTACGACGTCGAACTGTAGGTTACAGTAATGTACTTTACAGGCCACTTGGCGACGCTGACACTCCACGCGTTGCAAGTATCACGGAATGGGGTGCGGCCCTGTGGCGCAATCGCTTCAGGTGATTGCGCCCTCACGAGGACCTTGCTTCGCGTGGCCAAGAGGAGGGTTCCATGCGCTCTCGCTATCTGCACGTCTCTCGCGCCTTCATTGCCGCCATTGGCTTTACCGCCCTGACTGGAATCGGTTGCCCGACAGCTTTCGCGCAATCGGTGAGCGGGCAAGCGGGTTCACCGGGGGCCACGACCACGATCGACGGCAAGCAACTTCCCCCACCACCCCCTAAATTCGGCGGGGTGATCAAAGAAAAGGCCGCGGACTCGCAACCCTGGTGGGCGCCGCGCGTGGTACCCCCGAAAGGCGCGCCCAACATCCTCCTGATCATGACGGACGACCAGGGCTTTGGCGCTCCAAGCACCTTTGGTGGCGTCATACCGACGCCGGCGATGGACCGGATCGCCAATGCCGGACTGCGTTTCACCAATTTCCACTCGACGTCGCTGTGTTCGCCGACACGGGCGGCATTGATAACGGGCCGCAACCACCACTCGGTCGGTGCGGGCGTGGTCGGCGAAATAGCCACCGGATATCCGGGCTATGATTCGATCATCCCAATCGAGAAGGCGACGATCGGCACAATACTCAAGGAGAACGGTTACGCGACCTCGTGGTTCGGAAAAAACCACAACACGCCCTCCTACCAGTCGAGTCAGGCAGGCCCGTTTACTCAGTGGCCGACAGGGATGGGCTTTGATTATTTCTACGGGTTCGTAGGCGGCGACGCCAGTCAATGGCAGCCGAACCTCTTTCGCAACACCACGGCCATCTATCCGTTCGAAGGCAACCCCGGCTGGAACCTCGAAACGGCAATGGCTGACGAAGCCATCCAGTATATGAAGCAGTTGAAGGAAATCGCGCCCGAAAAGCCGTTCTTTGTCTATTACGTGCCCGGCGCCACGCATGCCCCGCACCACCCGACGCCGGAATGGATCAAGAAGATCAGCGCCATGCACCTGTTCGACGAGGGCTGGAACAAGCTTCGCGAGACCATTTTCGCCAACCAGAAGCGCCTCGGGATCATGCCCGACAACGCCCGGCTGACGCCCTGGCCGAAGGAACTGCCCGAATGGGATTCGCTCGGTTTGGAGGAGAAGAAGCTCTTCATCAGGCAAGCGGATGTCTATGGGGCATACCTTGCCTACGCCGACAACGAGATTGGCCGGGTTATTCAGGCCGTCGAAGACCTCGGCGAACTGGACAACACGCTGATCATTTATATCGGCGGTGATAACGGCGCGAGTGCCGAGGGCATGCTCAACGGCACGCCCAACGAGTTCACCACCTTCAACGGCGTCGACGTGCCCGTAAAGGACCAGTATCTCTGGTATCCGTTCTGGGGGTCCGAGCGAACGTTCCCGCATTATGCCGCGGCCTGGGCATGGGCGATGGATACGCCATTCAAATGGGTCAAACAGGTACCATCGCATTTCGGCGGCACTTCACAAGGCGTCGCCATGTCCTGGCCCGGCCACATTACGGACGTCGGCGGTATCCGACGCCAGTTCCATCATGTCATCGATATCGTGCCGACCTTGCTCGAAGCAACCGGCATATCAGCGCCCGAAACGGTCAACGGGATCGAGCAGCGCCCCATAGAGGGGACGAGCATGGTGTATACGTGGGACAAGGCAAACGCCACCGCGCCGACCCGGCACAAGACGCAGTATTTTGAAATGCTCGGCAATCGCGCCATCTACGACAATGGCTGGGTCGCGGCGACAACGCCTGCAACCCGGCCATGGGAGCTCAGCACCGCAACGCCGCCCGATGTGATATCCGGTTATAAATGGGAGCTTTACAATGTCGACGAGGATCCGACCCAGTTCAACGATCTTGCGGCAGCCATGCCGGACAAGCTCAAGCAACTGCAGGACCTGTTCTATGCGGAGGCAAAGAAGTACGACGTCCTGCCGCTCGACAATTCGACGCTTTCGCGATGGAACACGCCGCGGCCAAGTCTCACGGCCGGCCGAACGGAATTTACTTACTCTGGCGAACTAAGCGGCGTTCCGGCGAGTGCCGCGCCAGGTACGCTCAACAAGTCCTACACCATCAGTGCTGACGTGGAGATACCCGCAGGCGGTGCCGAAGGCATGATCGTCACCGAGGGCGGAAGGTTCGGCGGCTACGGTCTGTTCCTGAGCAAAGGCGAATTCGGCGTCGGTCGCGGCAAGATCATGTTTCTCTACAACCTTCTCGACCTCAAGCGGACCATGTGGGAAGGCCCGGAACTGGAACCCGGCAAGCACACAATTGTCTTTGATTTCAAATCGGACGGTAAAGGTCTCGGCACGGGCGGGACCGGCGTCCTTTCAGTAGATGGCAAGGAAGTTGCCAGGAACACCATGGATCACACCATTCCGGTTACCTTCCCCGAGGATGAGAGTTTTGATGTTGGCCTCGATACCCGCACCGGAGTTTCGCTCGTCGAATACCGCTACGATTCCCCGTTCAAGTTTACGGGAACGATCGACAGAGTGACCTTCAAGCTCGGGCAGTAGAGAAAGGGGCAAACGATAATGCCGGGGCTCGTAGATCCGAAGCCGCTTCTCTCCGTGATGGCTGCGGCCGAGGGCGCGACCGCAGTGGCGCTGTTGTTTGCGCCTGCAATGCTCATCGACCTGCTCCTCGGCACGGGCCTTGATGCGACCGCTGCCACGGTCGCACGTGTAGCCGGTGTAGCGCTGCTCGCCCTTGGCATTGCTTGCTGGCGGGCAAGCGCCGACGTGTCGAGCGATGCCACGCGCGGGCTGGTCGCGGCCATGCTTGTCTATAATTTCGGCGTCTCCGCAGTTCTGGTGCTGGCGGCGTTCCGCCATGGACTATTCGGCATCGGCCTCTGGCCAGTCGCTATCGCCCACATTGCGATCGCTGGCTGGTGTCTCGCATTTATTTTGGCACTTTCCCGCGAGAGCGCTTGAGGGTTGTGGGCAACAGATAATCAAAGCGATTTGAGACTTTTGTTCAATTGACGATGAGCGTGCCCGCTGGTAGCGGTGATATCATGAAAATCGCAATTTTTATCGTCGTGGTTAGTAGGCGCATGGGCAGGATGGCGTAGCCATCCGGCGAAAGCTACCCATGCGCGTTCCAAGGGCTCCTGACGGGGCTTTTTTTGTGCCTTGAATCTGGCCCTGCCCCGTCAAATCCACGTTTCCCTTTTCGCGACGGATCAAGCCATGACGAGTAACAGTCCTGCCTGCAATGCACCCATAAATTTCACTGAGAATGCCAAGATCAACCCACCGCCCATTGCGATCCTGATTTTCCTGACAGCTCTGGCGGCGCTGCCGGTGAACATGATCCTACCATCGCTGCCGAATATTGCGGCTGCGTTCAAAGCGGATTTCGCGCTGGTCAACCTGTCGGTGGCCGGATACGCCATCGCCACTGCACTCATCGAACTCATCGCTGGCGCGGTATCAGATCGCTATGGTCGCCGACCGGTCGCCTTGGCCTCGATCTGCATCTTCATTGTCGCCTCGATCGGCTGTGCCTTGGCCACAAATATCGGACTGTTTCTGATGTTCCGGGCGATGCAGGCATCCATAGCTGCGTGTTTTTCAATTGCCCTCGTGATGATCAAGGAGACCATGGGAGAAGGACGTGCTGCAAGCAGATTTGGCTACCTCGCCATGGGCTGGGCGATTGCACCAATGTTGGGGCCGTCATTGGGCGGGATTCTGGATCAGGCGTTCGGGTGGCGAGCGAGCTTCATTTTGTTCGCAATGTTAGGCGCAGTCGGGCTCGGTCTATCAGCATGGGGTCTGCCTGAAACCGCCTCGGTACGACCCCACCGTAACCACTTGGAGGCCTATGGCCAGCTCCTCGGCTCGGCAAGGTTCTGGGCATACACGCTGTGCATGGCCGCCTCGATGGGGACGCTCTATATCTTCTTCGGCGGGGCGCCGTTGGCCTTTGGCCCGTCCGCCGGTCGGTCGAGTGCGATGTTGGGCATGTATATGGGAATGGTGCCTTTGGGATTTATCCTCGGCAGCTATTTGGCCGGTCGCTATGCTTTCCACGGCGGGACGGCTACGACGCTTGTCTTCGCACGCCTTGTCACCTGCATAGGTCTTGCGGCGGGGCTAGCACTCTCGATGGCAGGCGCTGCCCACAGCCTTGCGTTCTTTATTCCATGCATGTTCGTCGGTGTCGGCAATGGGCTTACCATGCCCGCCGCCAATGCGGGGGTTCTGTCCATTCGAGCCGAACTTGCCGGCACTGCCGCGGGGCTCGCGGCTGCAATCTCACTTGGCGGAGGGGCGCTTATTGCGTCAGTGGCAGGGTTGTTTCTGTCTGAACCGGTTTCAGTGCAATTGATGCTGGGTCTGATGCTCGCCACGGCGTCGCTGGCGCTGGTGGCGGCACTCTACGCAGCGCTTGTCGGTCGTCTTCGGGCTCGGTAGGACCCCATTTAAACTAGAGATCGAAAGCGGCCTGCCCTTCGTCGATAGCCGTCACCAGGCTGGCGGCGAGCGCGCGCGTTATCTTCGATTTGCGCTCAAGTGCTGCCCTGTCCAGCCGTTCAACGATCCGATTTGCCGTCGAGAGCGAGCGCTCGATATGGCTTACAAGAAAGCCGATTACGCTGGGTTCGACGGCAATCTGCCTGTCGGCGAAAAGCTTGTAGAGGACGCCGGACAACAGCATGTCGTCGGGCTCGCCGATTTCCACAGTCGTCGCCGCCTTCAGGCGCGAGGCAAGGTCCGGCAGCGTCACCGGCCAATTGGCCGGCCATTTGCGCGATGTCATCAACAGGCTTGAGCCGCTCTGCCGGACGTTATTGATGAGGTGGAAGAGACCGGCTTCGTCGATTGGGGCGTCGCCAATATCGTCGATGAGGAATGGACCTGCCTCGCCCGCGGCGGCGCCGATCCGTCGCGGATCGACGACGAGGGCATTGGCCTCGGCCTTCCAGATTGCAGCAAGGTGCGTCTTGCCTGAACCGGTCGGCCCTGCGAGCACCACGACGGGCGCAATCCATTCCGGCCAGCGATCGACGATATCCACGGCCGCCATGTTGGATGAGGACACGATAAGGTCGTCGCGGGAATATCCCGGCTCATGGCCGAGATCGAGCGGGAGTTGGCGGGGCGAAGTCGTGCTGGTCATGGCGATGAAATACAGCCAGCTCTCCTGCCCTGTCACCTCAATTGTTTGGGCTCATCGGATTTGGGGTAGTCGCCTGTGTAGAGCGGGGATTGTTGATAGCGTCCGATCATGAACCGCACGAGAACGCCGATGGCAGCGGCGGTAGGTACGGCGATCAGCATGCCGGTGAAGCCAAGGAGCGTTCCGAATGCGAACAGCGCGAACATGAGCCATACCGGATGCAGGCCGACGGACGAACCGACGAGTTTCGGCTGAAGAATATTGCCTTCGATGAACTGGCCGACGCCAAACGCGATGGCGACGCCGAGAATATGGCCCCATTCGGGCCAGAACTGCACCATGGCCACGCCGAGCGCAACGACAAGGCCGACCAGCGATCCGACATAGGGAATAAAACTGATCAGACCGGCAAAGAGGCCAATGAGAAGGCCGAAGTTCAACCCGACAATGGTAAGACCGACGGCATAGATGACGCCGAGCAGGAGGCAGACGGTGCCCTGGCCGCGGACGAACCCGGCGATCGCCTTGTTCATGTCGCGGGCAATGGCACGTATCGTATAGACGTGCTGGCGCGGTACCAGGTTGTCGATCTTCGAAACCATCCGGTCCCAATCAAGCAGCATGTAGAATGCCACGACGGGCGTGACGACGAAGAGCGCAAAGACATCGATCAGCGTCTTGCCCGAACTCCAGATTGATTGCAGCAGCGTGGTCAGGAAACCCGCGCCCTGCTGCAGCAGCGAATCGAGGCTGTTGCGGATCACCGAAGCGTCTACGCCGATGAAATTCTTCAGCCATTGCGAATCGCGGTTGGCGATCAACTCCTGCAGGCGCGCCACGTAACTTGGCAGGCGCGCGATGAAATCGCTCATCTGCGAAGCGAGAACGGGCACGAGGATGATGAGGAGCAGCGCGAATGTCACGATGAACAGGACAAGGATGACCACCGTCGCAAGCAGTCGCGACAGGCCGAGCCGCTGCAGCCGGTCCGCCACGGGATCAAGGAAATAGGCCAGCACCATGCCTGCCACAAATGGCAGCAGGATCGAGGAGAACATATAGAGGAAAAGGCCGAGGAAAAGGAGAGCGGCTGTCCAGAACACCGCCTGACGGCGCACGCTGCTGGCAAGCGTATTGACCTCAACTTCCACATGGATGTCACGATCGGGAATTTCGACCGGGATCGCCTGTGTCTTGGTCGTGACTACGCCCTTGCTTTCAGTCTTTGTCATATCCAGCCATGTGTTTTGTCCAGGCGACGAGATAGGCAGTCGCGGAAGCTACGGTCAAGAGGGCAACGCCCCAGGTGAGCACGGCGCGGATGCCGGTAAATGAATAATCAAATGTAATATCAGCAAGCGTCACCACGACGAGTATGATTTGAAATACGGTATTCGCCTTTGAGACCAGTAATGGATGCATTGCGACCGGCCTGTCAATGACAGTGCCGAGCACCACCGCTCCAATGATGAAGATATCTCGTGAAACGACAATGACGACGAGCCAGACCGGCAACTCCTTGAGGAAACCAAGGACCACATACAGCGACACGAGCAATACCTTGTCGGCAATCGGATCGAGATAGGCGCCAAGGTCGGATTTCTGGTTGTAGCGGCGCGCGATGAACCCGTCGACACCGTCCGAAACACCGGCGACGATAAATCCTGCAAGAGCTGCTCCGACGTAACCGGACAACAGCGCCATGACGATCAACGGAACCAGAATAAAACGGAAGATGGTGATGTAGTTGGGAATGGTCACGCGTCTTCCTCAAGGCATGCTTCTCTGCTCTACATGGAGCGATGAAAGCTGACGCTCAAGTGCTTGCGCGGGGCAAAGTGTCAATAAGTGGCGTTTTCTCCGCCGCTCCCGGCATAAGTTCTTGCAGCCACGCGTAAGTCGTGCCATTTCGCCATCAAAATCCGGAGCTGACGATGAGTGACAAGAACCAAGCCGGCAAGAATGGCCTCACCTATGCGCAGGCAGGCGTCGACATCGATGCCGGCAATCTGCTCGTCGAAAAGATCAAGCCGATCGTGCGCTCGACGCGGCGGCCCGGCGCCGACGGTGAAATCGGCGGCTTCGGCGGCCTTTTTGACCTCAAGGCGGCGGGCTTCACCGATCCGGTCCTGGTGGCGGCCAATGACGGCGTCGGCACCAAATTGAAGATTGCCATCGACGCCGGCGTCCACGACACGGTCGGCATCGATCTCGTTGCCATGTGCGTGAACGATCTCGTCGTGCAGGGCGCCGAGCCGCTGTTCTTTCTTGACTACTTCGCCACCGGCAAGCTCGACCCCGATCAGGGCGCCGCGATCGTCAGCGGCATCGCGGAAGGTTGCCTGCAGGCCGGCTGCGCACTTATCGGCGGTGAAACGGCGGAAATGCCGGGCATGTATCGCGACAGCGACTATGACCTCGCTGGATTTGCAGTCGGCGCAGCCGAGCGCAATGAACTGCTGCCGTCCGGCGACATCGTCGAAGGCGATGTCATTCTCGGACTTGCCTCTTCGGGCGTTCATTCCAACGGCTTTTCGCTGGTGCGCCGCATCGTCGAACTTTCCGGACTCGGCTGGGATGACAATGCACCGTTCAAATCCGGTACGCCGCTTGGCGAAGCATTGCTTACGCCGACGCGCATTTACGTAAAGCCGCTCCTTGCCGCCATTCGCGAAACAAAGGCGATCAAGGCGCTCGCCCATATTACCGGCGGCGGCTTTCCGGACAATATTCCCCGCGTGCTGCCAAAGCACTTGACCGCCAGCATCGATCTTTCCGCCATCAAGGTTCCGTCCGTATTCTCCTGGCTCGCCAGCACCGGCGGCGTCGAGCGCGATGAAATGCTGCGCACCTTCAATTGCGGGATCGGCATGATCGCAGTCGTAGCGCCTGAGAATGTCGACACGGTACTCACCGCATTGAAATCGCAGGGCGAAGATGCGGTGCGCCTCGGGGCCATGGTGGCTGGTGCCGATCGGGGCGTCGTCTACCAGGGTAAGCTGGCGCTGTGAGCGCGATGCAAAAGAAGCGGGTGGCCATCCTGATTTCCGGGCGCGGCTCCAATATGAGCGCGCTCATCGAAGCAGCAAAGGTGCCCAACTATCCGGCGGAAGTCGTTGTCGTCATTGCCAACAAGGCCGATGCCGCCGGGCTCGCGGCAGCGCGCGCCGAAGGGATCGAAGCGATCGCCATCCCGCATCGAGATTTTACCTCCAAGGCTGAGCACGAAGCCGCGGTCTCCGCCGCGCTCCATGCGGCCAACGCCGATATTGTCTGCCTTGCCGGCTATATGCGGCTGATCTCGCCGGAATTCGTCAGGCAATGGGAAGGCCGGATGCTCAACATCCACCCTTCCCTGCTGCCGCTGTTCAGGGGGCTTCACACCCACGAACAGGTGCTCGCATCCGGCATGCGCGTGCATGGTTGCACCGTGCATTTCGTCACCGAAGGCATGGACGAGGGTCCGGCCATTGCCCAGACCGCAGTTGCCGTAAAGACCGGCGACACGCCGGCGACCTTGGCGGAGCGCGTTCTATCCGTCGAGCACGAAACCTATGCTCGTGCACTTGCGCTGGTTGCCAGCGGCAAGGCCACGATGCACGAAGGGCGCACCGTTTTCAGCGACTAGGCGCCGCTTTTCCGCAAGTGCGCGGCCGGTTCAGGCCAGCCGCACCCAAATCTTGTTGTCGTGAAAAGCCGCGCCGCCATTGGGAGCTGGTGAATCGGCGCCGGTCAGCACGTTGATGCCCTCGCCGCGTTCAAAGGCGGAATTGGCGAAGATGCCTTCCGAGATAACGACGCCGCGCTTCGTCCGCGCTTCGACGCGAGCGTGCAGAATGACTTCGCCGCGTTCATTGCCAATCTCGACGCGCGCGCCATCGATAATGCCGAGCACCGCAGCGTCTTCCGGATGAATCAGAAGTTCGGGACGCTGTTCCTTGGCGGTCGAGGTCGGCGTTTCAGAAAAAGTCGAATTGAGGAAGTTGTGCGCCGGCGATGTCGCCAGCCGGAACGGGTGCTTTTCATCGGCCACCTCGATCGCTTCCCAATAGTCCGGGAATGCCGGCAGCGTGCCGTGCGGCCCCTGTAGCCCCATGGATTGCGGCGGACGGTTGGGCGACGGGCCATTCACCCAATCCGGCCTGAAGCGAAACTTGCCGTCCGGCCAGGCAAAGCCCTTTTCGTAATGCGCGGTCTCGAAGTCGGGCTGGATGTCGAGCCAGCGCATGGCCTTGAGCGCGTCGAAGCCCGGCAGATTGCTCGCCGCCATCATATTGTCGATGAGGGTCTTTGCATCGAGATCAAAGCCCGGCAGGTGCGCGACGCCGAGTCGTTTGGCGAGTTCGTTGATGACGAAAAGATTGGGGCGCGTTTCGCCGGGTCCGTCGATCAGTTTTGGACCAAGCACGATGTGCTGCTGGCCGCCGCCGCGATAGATATCGTCATGTTCCATGAACATCGTCGCTGGCAACACGACATCGGCGAGCTTCGCCGTATCGGTCATGAACTGCTCATGCACGGCCATGAAAAGGTCGTCGCGGAGCATCCCCTGTTTCACCAGCCGCTGCTCGGGCGCGACATTGGCGGGGTTCGTATTCTGCACCAGCATCGCGGTGACCGGCGGTCCGCCATAGAGCGCCGATGCGTCGCCAGTCAATGCGGGGCCAATGCGGGACTGGTCGATGTGGCGGATCGAGGGATCGGCAAAGGCCCGCCCCTCGATCTCGCGCTTGTCCATACGGAAAATGCCGGAATTGGAATGGAAGCCGCCGCCGCCCTCATATTTCCAGGCGCCGGTGACGGCAGGGATCGACAGGGCCGCATGCATATTGACCGCGCCGTTGCGCTGGCGCGCAAATCCATAGCCGAGGCGGAAGAACGTTTTCTCGGTCGTGCCGACAAGACGGGCGAATTCTTCGATTTCTGCAACTGAAAGGCCGGTGATCGCCGCGGCCCATTGCGGCGTCTTATCCTTGAGATGCTGTTCAAGCCCTTTTGGATCGTCCGTATAGGCATTGAGATAGTCCCAATCGGCGAGGCCATCGCGAAAGAGCACGTGCATGACCGCGCAGGCGAAGGCTCCGTCGGTGCCGGGCTTCAGCACGAGGCCGAGATCGGCCTGCCGCACCGTCGCCGTCTCATAGATGTCGATGGCGACGATCTTTGCACCGCGATCCTTGCGGGCGCGCACCGCATGGGTCATGACATTGACCTGTGTCGCCGCGGCATTCGTGCCCCATATGACGACACAATCCGACTTTGCCATCTCGCGCGGATCGACGCCCCCAAGCTTGCCGGTGCCGGCATAAAAGCCGCTCCAGGCGAGATTGGTACAGATACTGTCGAACTGGTTGGTATATTTCTTGGCGTGGCGCAAGCGATGGATCGAGTCGCGCTGCACAAGCCCCATCGTGCCAGCGTAGTAGTAGGGCCACACGGTTTCCGAACCGTACTTTGCCTCAGCCTCGAGGAACCGTTCGGCGACGAGGTCGAGCGCAGCATCCCAGCTCGCCTCCTTCCATAGCCCCTCGCCTTTGGCGCCAGCACGGATTATCGGCTTCAAAAGCCGCTCCGGATGGTGGATGCGCTCGGCATAGCGGGCGACCTTGGCGCAGATGACGCCGGCCGTGTAGCTATTTTCCTTGGCGCCGCGCACCCGCCCGATATGGCCCGTGTCGAGAACCTCCACATCGAGCGCGCAGGTCGACGGGCAGTCGTGGGGGCATGCGGAATGGGCGGTGCGAAGAAGGACAGCTTTGTTCATGTCCGATCCATAGCGCAAAATCACACTCGCACAAATGCCACTTTTTGTCTTGGTGACAAGCTTGACCGCGCCCCATCATCCTTGTTAGTTAAGCAACTACTTTAGTAATGATCAAAGCGGAGGAAGAAATGTCGCTGACGCTGTATTTTCACCCCTTGTCATCCTTCTGCCAGAAGGTTCTGACGGCCCTCTACGAGAAGGACATCGCCTTCGAAAAGCACGTCGTCAATTTCATGGATGCGGCGGAAAACGCACGCTTCACCGAGATTTGGCCGATCCGCCAATTTCCAGTGCTTCGCGATACGGCACGCGGCAGGATAATCCCGGAGTCGAGCCTGATTATCGAATATCTCGACCAGCATTATCCCGGCAAAGGGCAACTATTGCCGGAGGATCGCGAGGAAGCTTTCGAGGCGCGCAGACTTGACCGGTTCTTCGATCTGCACGTGCAGGTACCGATGCAAAAGACCGTGACGGACAAGCTTCGCCCCGAGGGCCAGAATGACAGTTTCGGCGTCGAGGAGGCAAAAGCAAAACTCAACGCGGCCTACGGCGTGCTTGAAAAGGAACTCGGCGGCAAGACCTGGGCGACGGGCGAGCGTTATACAATGGCCGATTGCGCGGCCTCCCCGGCGCTGTTCTATGCCAACCTGTCCGTGCCTTTCGGCGCCGAATATCCCGGTGTGTCGGCCTATCTCGACAGGCTGATGCAGCGGCCGTCTTTTGCGCGCGCCGTGGAGGAAGCAAGGCCCTATTTCGATATGCGGCCCGAATAGGTGGTCAGGCGAGCCGCATGACTGCCGCGCCCGCCGCGATCAACGCCACGGCGGCAATACGTTTCGGTCCAACGCGCTCGTGGAGAACCAGCGCGGAAATTGCAACGGCGAAAAGAATGGAGGTCTCGCGCAATGCCGCGACCGTCGCCACCGGCGCCATCGTCATCGCCCAGAGCGCGAGGCCGTAGGAGCCAAGCGTTCCGACGCCGCCGATGGTGGCAAGGCGTATGCGCCTGGTGAAATGCGGCCAGAGTTCGCCGCGACGCATCACCACGGTCCACAAGAAGAGCGGTCCAGCATTGAGGACGAAAACCCACATCGTATAGGAGGCGGGCGCGCCGGAATGGCGCACGCCGATGCCGTCGATGAGCGTATAGGTGGCGATCACAAAGGCATTCACGAGCGCAAACATCGTCGCGGCGCGATTAGCGGAAGCCCGCCGCCTCGCCTCCAGCGCCAGTGCGAGGACGCCGCCGCAAATAAGCGCGATGCCTGCCCATTTCTGCACCGAAAGCACCTCGCCGATGAGCGGCCCACTGGCAATCGCCACGATAAGCGGCGCCGTGCCGCGCATGATCGGATAGGCCTGGCTCATATCGCCGCTGCGATAGGCAGCCGCGACGAGGATGAGGTAGATCACCTGCGCGACGCCCGATGCGGCGAGAAACGGCCAGCTCTCCCGCGCCGGCGGCGGCAGAAATGGCAGGCAGATTGCTGCGATGAGGCCTGCCGACGTGACAACGACGACCGTGTTGAGAAACTTGTCGCCTTCGGATTTGACGACGGCATTCCAGCTCGCGTGCATGAACGCGGCAAAGAGCACAATGAGAATGACAGTCCCGGACATGTTGCTAACCCGTAGCACGCCAGCGATACGAGTGTGCCCTGCGGCCCTATAGGACAGATTTATGACATTTGGCAAATTGGTTGCTTGAAAGCACAGGTCCAGGGAAATTGAAGGTTTGCATTCGGCCTTTTCCCGGGTCCTCGGGACGAGCCCGTGGATGACGGCAGCGATGGTGGAAGCGGCGGTGGTGGCTGGATCACGGCAATGATTGTGGATCCGCGCCCTGCCCCAGGCACGCGAAGCACCAAAATGAGGCAGCGGTCACACCGGATACTTGCGAGCGGCAGGACATCGTGAAACAAGCAGCGCATGAACTATCGCCACGCCTATCACGCCGGCAACTTCGCGGATGTGGTCAAGCACATCATCCTGACGCGGCTGGTGCTCTACCTGCAGCGCAAGGAACAGGCGTTTCGCGTCATCGATACCCATGCAGGGATCGGTCGCTACGACCTTAAGGGTGTCGAGGCCGGCAAGACCAATGAATGGCAGAACGGCATTGGCAGGCTGCTGGAGGCAAAGTTCGATCCCGACGTCGCCGCGCTCTTGTCTCCCTATCTCGACATCGTCCGGTCCGAAAATACCGATGGAGCGATGCGGCACTATCCCGGCTCACCGCTCATCGTGCGCCACTTGCTGCGGCGTCAGGACCGGCTTTCCGCCCTCGAACTGCACCCACGGGATGCCGAGCAGCTCGGCGACCTCTTTGCCGGCGACGTGCAGGTGCGCGTAACCGAGCTCGACGGCTGGCTCGCCATGGGCGCGCATCTGCCGCCGAAGGAAAAGCGCGGCCTCGTCCTCGTCGATCCGCCATTCGAGGTTGCGGGCGAGTTCGACCGGCTGGTCGACAGCCTTGCCAAGGCACACAAGCGCTTTTCCGGTGGAACCTTTGCGCTGTGGTACCCGGTCAAGGACCGCCAGGAAGTCAGGCGTTTCGCGGAAGCGCTGCGCGATACCGGCATTCCCAAGATCCTGCGCACGGAGCTTATGATTCGCGCGCCGTCAGCCGAGCCGCGGCTCGACGGCACCGGCATGATCATCGTCAACCCGCCTTTCACGCTGGAAGCGGAACTGCGCATTCTCTTTCCGGCGTTGTCAAAAATCCTCACTGAGGAAAAAAATGCAGGCTTTACAGTCGATTGGGTACGCGGGGAACAAGTTGACGCTTGACCGGAGGCAACTGCTGGTCGAAATTGCGGCAAAGATTAGTGGAGAGTACATACATGGCACGCCTATCACCCCTCCTTGCGGTTGGCTTTGCGGTCAGCGTCGTATTGTCCTCAGGGATCCCGGTTAGGGCAGCGGACTACGTTCAGGGCGGCTACGACGATACCTGCGGCCAGGCAAGTGTGCTCAACCGTATCGTGAACCGGTTTGCATATCAGGTGCGGCACGTGCCCAACCTGCCGCAGGTCGGCATACAGAATTTCAGCGATGTTCGCATGACGCGCTTTGAGCCGAGTCGCGAGCCCGAACTTGCCGCCGTCGAGCGCCACTATTGCAAGGCGACCGCGCATCTGAGCGACGGCGTCCAGCGCCCGGTCTGGTACGTGGTCGAGGACGGCATGGGCTTTGTCGGCATCGGCAACAATGTCGAGTTCTGCGTGGCCGGGTTCGATCGCTGGCACGTCTATGACGGCCAGTGCCGCACGCTGTACTGAGCCGCCGAAACCCCGTTAGGTGATGCCGATCGGCAAATGGGCCGGCTACGCACTGTTTGCGGCACTGCTCGCGATTTCAGTTCTCACCTATCTGCGCGAACAGAATGCGCCGGAAATCACCGGCGGGGCGCCGGTCCCCGAAATCTCGGAAGACGCGCAACGATCCACTCCCACGGACGCAAAGCCAGTCGCCATAGGTTCGGGGTTCGATTTTTATGTCCTTGCCCTCTCCTGGTCGCCGAGCTACTGCGCGGCGGAGGGCGCGAAGGCCAACCGGCAGCAATGCAGTTCCGGCCGCCCCTACGGCTTCGTAGTGCACGGACTGTGGCCGCAATATGAGCAAGGCTATCCCGAGGATTGCGACACTACCTGGCCACGTGATGTGCCTTACGCCTTAGCGAAGCAGCTTTCGGACATCATGCCTTCTGTCGGGCTCGTCACGTACGAATGGCGCAAGCACGGCGCCTGCAGTGGCCTCAGCCAGCAGGATTATTTCGCCGTGATGCGCCGCGCGGTGGATCGGGTGTCGATCCCCGGAGCATATCGCCAGCCGACCGCGCACCCGCAAGTCAATCCGCTCGGTATCGAACAGGCATTCATATCCGCCAATCCCGGCATACCGAAAGCGGGCGTCGCCGTGACATGCGACCGCGATTATCTTCGCGAAGTGCGCATCTGCCTGACCAAGGATCTGAATTTTCGGGCGTGCCCTGAGGTTGACCGCTCGAGTTGCCGGCAACGCGCCGTCGCAATGCCCGATGCCCAATAATCGGGACCGCTTTGCGAAAACGCTCGCGGCGTTTACGTTTCACCATCGAATCGCAACACGCTGGAGCGTCATCGTGACGAAAGTTCTCTATTCCCCCGCCTCGCCCTATAGCACCAAGGTTCGCATGGCCGCGCTTTATTCCGGCGTGCCGATCGACAGCGTACTCGTCGACAGCAATGCCGAGCCGGCCGAACTGATCGACGCCAATCCGCTCGGCAAGATTCCGACGCTCATCCTCGATGATGGCAAGGCGATTTTCGACAGCCGGGTGATCACGCAATATCTCAACCGCCTGTCCGGCAACAAGCTTTTCCCCCGCAACGCGGAAAAGCGCCTTGAGGCCGAACAGCTCGAATCGATAGCCGACGGGCTTTGCGATGTACTGCTCGCACATGTCTATGAAAGACGGTTTCATCCGGAAGAGAAAATTCATCAGCCATGGCTCGATCGCCAATGGGGCAAGGCGGTACGCGTGTTCGATCACCTCAATGCCGCGCCCCCGCGCCTGGGAAAGAAGATCCATGGCGGGCATATCGCGCTCGCGGCGGCCCTCGCCTATGCAAGCCTGCGCTTCGAGGGCAAATGGGAAAAGGGCCGCTTCAAATTGAAGCGCTGGCAGAAGCGCTTCGAGGAGTTACACCCCGAACTTGCGGCGCTGCTGCCGAAATAACGCAAAAAAAGGGCCGGACAGTTGCCTGTCCGACCCCTTTCTTCATCCGGCTGGCTTAAAACTTGTAACCAACGCCAACGCGGACTTCGTTTGTGGTCAGCTTGCTCGAAACGTCGCTGAGGCCACCAAGATCGTAGTCCTTGCGTCCGAAATCGTTGTAGCGATATTCGACGCGGCCAACGATGTTGTTGGTGATCTTGGCTTCGGCGCCCGCACCAACCGTCCAGCCGAGCAGCGTATTGGAATCGCTGCCGGTGTCGGCCGAAAGCTTGCTGTTCGTCACGGCAAGACCGCCGGTGCCATAAAGCAGCACAGGGTCAAGGGCGATACCGGCACGGGCACGTACCGAGCCTTCTACGCCCTGCTTGGCCTTGATGCCGTTGCGGGTTTCATCGCCGCCGGAATAGCCGAGATCGGCTTCACCACCGTATACGAACTGGCCGTTCTGGAAGTTGTAACCACCATAAGCACCACCTTTGAAACCGTCGGCATTGATTTTGCCGTCATCGGTCTTGTGCTTGTTCCAGCCGTAGCCGCCATAGGCACCGAGATAAGCGCCTGACCAGTCGGATGCGACAGGCGCTGCTTCCACGGGAGCAGGCGCTGGCGGCTGTTCCATGACAGCGTCGGCGGCAAATACGGGAGCGGAAAGCATCAGCACGGCGGCCGACGCGAGGAAGGTTGTTTTAAGAGTGCGCATGGCAATCTCCTTTTTTTAAACTCTTTTACACGGAGCGGGCACTGGTCGGGGGGAAAACCATGGATTGCGTCCGCTTAACGAGGCGGACATTCGCGCCGCATTGTGGCGGCACTTGCGCGGCAGTGTGATAAGAAACCGACGAGATCGTGGCCGAAATGCGATGTGCTTTTTACGCAACATCCTACATTGCGGCCAAGCGCAATAGTATGTCAGTCTAGCTGTGAAAGAATTGCTCACAAACATTTGATAATAAACAAAACTATCTCACTAAGAATGGTTAAATTCTGATTAGAATACTTAATATTTACTTAATATTTGCACAGATCGACGGTGAGACATTGCCACCGTCAAACAACGCAACTTTCGGCGAGCAAGCCGTAGCGAAAGAACACCGTTCGACTGCTTCTGTTCACTGCTGACCTTTCACCCTCGCGCTTTTCGTCGCCTAACCCTATATTCGGACCTGAATCACAGCATGGATGGAGTGGACCTTGAAGATTGACCGAACCGTTGCTCTCGTAACCGGCGGCGCGAAACGGATCGGCAAGGCGATTGTCGAAGACCTGGTGGCGCATGGGTTTGCCGTCGCCATTCATGGCCATAACGGCCTTGATGAAGCGCGCGACCTGCTTCGTTCAATCGAGGCGCAAGGGGGCAAGGGCTGCGTGGTGAAAGCCGATCTCAGCGACAGTGACGCGGTTCGCCGGCTGATCGGTGATGTCGGGGCCGCGCTTGGCCCGGTTCAACTCCTCGTCAACAACGCTTCGGTGTTTCACGCGGACGGCATCGGCGATCTCGGCAATGACGAGATCTGGGACGGCCATTTCGCGGTGCATGTCAAGGCGCCGGTGCTGCTCGCCGACGCCATGGCCGCGGCCCTTCCGCCGGAAGCGGAGGGACTCATTGTCAACATGATCGACCAGCGCGTCCTGAAGCTCATGCCGACGTTTACATCCTACACATTGTCGAAGGCGGCACTGTGGGCCGCGACGCAAACGCTGGCGCAGGCGCTGGCGCCGCGTATTCGCGTCAACGGCATCGGCCCAGGCCCTACCCTGCCGAGCTCCCGCCAGGATACCGCCGCGTTCGACAAGCAGGTTCACGCGCTCCTGTTGCAGCGCGGCCCCGATTTGTCAGAATTTGGCCGCACAATCCGCTACCTCTGGGAGACCCGCTCGATCACAGGGCAGATGATCGCCCTTGACGGCGGACAGCATCTGGCGTGGGAAACGCCCGATGTATCAGGAATTATTGAATGATCGACCCGGCCAATCAGAACCAGAAGAACGAGCTTCACGCCGACAATACCAACGATGACGACATCATCCTTGGCGTCGACGAGGAAGACGAGCCTGTCGAGGAAAGCAATGAGCCCGTCCGCGACGTCGCCGCGCTGATCAGCGCGATCGAATGGGATACCAGCGTCGTTTCCGAAGGCTCGAGCGGTCCCGACGTGATTGCGGACCTCGTCAAGCGGCTTCCTAACAAGCCCGGCGTCTATCGCATGTTCAATGCGAGCGGCGACGTTCTTTATGTCGGCAAGGCACACAGCCTGAAGAAGCGCGTTTCCAACTATGCGCGCGGACAGGGCCACAATAACCGCATCTCCCGGATGATCCGCGAGACGGTCAAAATGGAGTTCGTCGTCACACGCACCGAAACGGAGGCGCTTCTCCTTGAAGCGAATCTGATCAAGCGCTTACGGCCGCGTTTTAACGTGCTGATGCGGGACGACAAGTCCTTCCCCTATATCCTGCTCACCGCTCCGAAGCGCGGCGAAAAATGGCTGGCGCCCGGCATCTTCAAGCATCGTGGTGCGCGCTCCAGCAAGGGCGACTATTTTGGCCCCTTCGCTTCGGCGGGGGCGGTAGGACGCACGATCAATGCGTTGCAGCGTGCCTTCCTTTTGCGCACCTGCACTGATTCCTTCTACGAGAACCGCAGCCGGCCGTGCCTGCTCTATCAGATCAAGCGCTGCTCGGGCCCGTGCACCGGCGAAGTTAGCGAGGGCGACTACGACGAACTCGTGCGCGAAACGAAGGCGTTCCTCTCGGGCAAGAGCCAGGCGGTCAAAACCCACCTTTCCGACGCGATGCGCGAGGCGTCGGCTGAACTCGACTTCGAACGCGCCGCCATCTATCGCGACCGCCTCTCGGCTCTCTCGCATGTGCAATCGCATTCCGGCATCAATCCGCAATCCGTCGAGGAAGCCGACGTTTTCGCCATCTACCAGGATGGCGGCGTGACCTGCATTCAGGTGTTCTTCTTCCGCACCGGACAGAACTGGGGCAATCGCGCCTATTATCCCAAGGCAGACTCTTCGCTGTCCGCCGCAGAGGTTCTCGGCGCGTTCCTTGCGCAGTTCTATGACGACAAGCCATGCCCCGCCTTGATCATGCTGTCGGAAACAGTAGAAGACCAGGAACTGCTCTGCGCTGCCCTCACCGCAAAATCTGACCGCAAGGTCTCGATCACCGTGCCGCAGCGCGGCGAAAAGAGGGATCTGGTCGAACACGCCTTGAGCAATGCACGCGAGGCGCTGGGACGGCAACTCGCGGAGACCTCATCGCAATCGCGCCTGCTCAAGGGCGTCGCCGATACGTTCGGACTGGAAAAGACCCCACGTCGCATCGAGGTCTACGATAACTCGCACATCATGGGAACCAACGCGATCGGCGCGATGATCGTCGCCGGGCCGCAGGGCTTCGTCAAAAACCAGTATCGCAAGTTCAATATCCGCTCGACCGAGATTACCCCGGGCGATGATTTCGGCATGATGCGCGAAGTCATCGAGCGGCGATTCAACCGGCTGGTCAAAGAGCACGGAACGCCCGAGAACCGCGATGCACCGGCCGAGGACCTTGAGGTCGATGAATTCGAGGAAGATACCGATGCCTTCCCCGCCTGGCCGGACATAATCCTGATCGACGGCGGACAGGGGCAGATGAGCGCGGTGCGCGGCATCCTCAACGAGATGGGCATCGCTGACAAGGTGACCGCTATCGGCGTTGCCAAGGGCGTCGACCGCGATGCCGGACGCGAGCGGTTCTTCATGGAAGGCAAGCCGTCGTTCACGTTGCCGCCGCGCGACCCGGTTCTCTATTTCCTGCAGCGCTTGCGCGACGAGGCACACCGTTTTGCCATCGGCACCCACCGGGCCAAGCGCAAGAAGGAAATGGTCAAGAATCCGCTCGACGAGATCGCCGGTATCGGACCGTCGCGCAAGCGCGCGCTCCTGCATCAATTCGGCACGGCAAAGGCAGTTTCACGCGCCGCTGTCGAAGATTTGATGAAGGTCGACGGCATATCTGAAGCGATGGCGATTACAATTCGCGACCATTTCCGTACATAGCTGATTTTCGGACATAAATGCGCCTGACTTCTTATTGATTGGCTTGACGTTTGGCGGTCGAGCCACTTTGATCGGCACTGATTTGATTGGTTGGAAACATGCCCAGAAACAACGCCTACTCACTGCCGAACCTGTTGACCTATGCCCGTATCATCGCGGTTCCTCTCGTCGTCATTTGCTTCTTCCTCGAAGGCAGGCTGCAATCGAGCGACGCTGCGCGCTGGGGCGCGCTGGCCATCTTCCTGATCGCCAGCATTACCGACTTTTTCGATGGTTATCTCGCCCGTATCTGGCAACAGACTTCTACGATCGGGCGTATGCTCGATCCCATCGCCGATAAACTGCTGGTTTCCGCCGTCCTCCTCCTTCTCGCTGCGGACGGAACGATAGCAGGCTGGAGTCTTTGGGCGGCCATCATCATCCTTTGCCGGGAAATTCTTGTTTCGGGCCTGCGCGAATATCTTGCCGAACTCAAGGTCAGCGTGCCGGTCAGCCGGCTGGCGAAATGGAAGACGACGATCCAGATGATCGCAATCGCGTTTTTGCTGACCGGCCCGGCCGGCGACAAGATCGTGCCGATCGTGACAATAACCGGCATTATTCTATTGTGGATTGCCGCGCTCATTACGCTGTACACTGGCTGGGACTATTTCCGCGCCGGCCTGAAACACGTCGTCGATTAGAAAGGTTTCGATATGACCAAGCTCGTCTATTTCGCATGGGTACGCGAGCGGATCGGCAAAGGCGAGGAAGAACTCGAACTTGCTCCATCGATCGTGACCGTGGGCGACCTTCTCGCGCATCTGAAGCAACGCGGCGACGAATATGAGGCGGCATTCGAATATCCAGAGGTCATCCGGGTTGCTATCGATCAGGAGCATGTCGAGCACGACGCGCCGATCCAGGGTGCGCGCGAAATCGCCCTCTTCCCGCCGATGACCGGGGGATGAAATGGGTTCGGTCAAGCCCCTCGTCCGGATTCAGGTTGAGGATTTCGATACAGCCTCCGAGATTGCCCGCCTGACTGAAAACCGCCGCGGCATAGGCGCCGTCGTAACATTCAGCGGCCTTTGCCGCGACGAGGCAGGAACGCTCGCCGCGCTCGAGATCGAGCATTATCCCGGCATGGCCGAAGCCGAGATCACCCGCATTGCCGACGAGGCCCTAGCGCGCTGGAGCCTGGACGGGGTGACGGTCATCCATCGCTACGGCTTCATCAAGCCCGGCGAAAACATCGTCCTTGTGGTTGCGGCCTCGGCGCATCGGCAGGCGGCTTTCGAAGCTGCGTCGTTCCTGATGGATTACCTAAAAAATGCCGCACCTTTCTGGAAAAAACAGCATCTCGTCGGCAGGGATGGCGAGAACAGCTGGGTGGAAGCCAAGGCAACGGACAAGGAAGCGCTAAAGCGCTGGCAGAAGAAAACCAAATGAACCGGATAGCAATCGGATCGCTCGTCATCGGCTTCATCGCCGCCGTCGTACTTCTTGGACTGTCGCTGACAGCGCGCAGTGCGGAAGCCGCCAGGCAATTGACCGACATCAACTGGGTTGCGGAAGATCTCAATGGCCGCGGCGTCATCGATTATGCGCAGACGACGCTGCTCATCGGGCCCTCGGGCGCCGCGAGCGGCTCGGGAGGTTGCAATCGTTTCGCAACGACTGCGACGATCAACGGAGCGAAGATCAGCTTCAAGCCAGCTGCGGCGACGCGCATGATGTGCGCGCCTGCCGTGATGGACCAGGAGCAGAAATTCTTTGCGGTCCTGGAAGAGGCGCGGACCTATTCGGTCGAGGCCGCTACGGGAAAGCTCTTTCTATACGACAAGGACGGCAAGATCGTCGCCCGCCTGTCGCGATAGACCTCCAGAAACAAAAAAGCCGGGCACTTGGCCCGGCTTTTTCAATTCGATTATCAGGTATCAACCGACGATTTCGGTGCCCGAGAACCAGTAGGAGATTTCCTCGGCAGCGGTTTCGGGAGCATCCGAGCCGTGCACCGAGTTCTCGCCGATCGACAGGGCGAACAGCTTGCGGATCGTGCCTTCGTCGGCATTGGCCGGGTTGGTCGCGCCCATGATTTCACGGTTGCGGGCAATCGCGTTCTCGCCTTCGAGAACCTGAACGATCGTTGGGCCGGAGGACATGAACTCGACGAGCTCGCCAAAGAACGGGCGTTCCTTGTGAACGGCGTAGAAGCCTTCGGCTTCGCGGCGGCTCATCCAAACGCGCTTCGAAGCAACGACACGAAGGCCGGCCTCTTCGAACTTCTGGATAATGGCACCGGTGAGATTGCGACGCGTCGCGTCGGGCTTGATCATCGAGAAAGTGCGTTCAATCGCCATGGGAGTAAACCTTGTCATGAGGGAAATTGGTGGCGACCCTATAGCGGCAGGCAGTGCTTTTGCCAAGGGCTCGCCGCGATAAAGGCGAAAGGCTAAAAACTCATCGCTGCCTGCCATGCTCGGGCGGGCCCATCCTTGGTGCAGAATAAAATCGCGTGGAAAGATGGCATCGTTTGGATAATGTGTCAGCAGGACTGACTCTTATCGGCGGAACGTCAACGTCATGGAACAGCATTTTCGCATGTTCGCAGCCTATAATCGCTGGGCGAACGAGCGCCTATACACAATAGCGGCCGAACTCGATGACGAGGAGTATCGCCGCGACATGCGCGCTTTCTTTGCGTCGATCCATGGGACGCTCAACCATCTTCTCGTCACCGACCGCATCTGGCTTTTCAGGTTCAGCGGTGAAGGCGAAGCACCGAAGGCACTCGATGCGATCCTCTTCGACACGTTCGAGGATCTCAGGATTGCGCGCGTAAAGGAAGATGCCCGCATCATCGACTGGGTCAGCAGCCTGGATGCAGCGGCCATCGGCGGGCGTTTCACCTATACCACCGTGAGCGACATGCGCACGATCAGCCAAAGGCTTGCCCCGGCGCTGGCGCATTTGTTCAACCACCAGACGCATCATCGCGGCCAGGCGCATGCCATTCTGACGGCGCTCGGCAAGACGGCTCCATCCTTCGATCTGATCCAGTTTCAGCGAACGGAAGAAGGCCGCCCCTACGCCTGACGCCATTTTCCGGTCCGTTCGGAACATATCTGCAACAGGAGCGGCTTGCGAAATCGGCATTTCCCGTGCAAAAGCGCGGCCATGCTTATTCTCGACAATATATCCGTGCGCATGGCCGGCCGCTTGCTGATCGATCACGCCAGCCTCAACCTGCCTTCGGGCACGAAGGCTGGACTGGTCGGGCGCAACGGCGCCGGCAAGTCGACGCTGTTCAAGGTCATCACCGGCGAGCTTCACGCCGAGACGGGCGATTTCTCGCTGCCGAAGAACGTGCGCATCGGCCAGGTGGCGCAGGAAGCGCCGGGTACCGAAGACTCGCTGATCGAGATCGTGCTGGCCGCCGATACTGAGCGCAGCGCCCTCTTGGCGGAAGCCGAGAGCGCAACGGACCCGCATCGCATCGCCGATATTCATATAAGGCTTGCCGATATCGACGCGCATTCGGCGGAAGCGCGCGCCGGCGCGATCCTTTCGGGTCTCGGCTTCGACGCGGAGGCGCAGAAGCGGCCAGCCTCGTCTTTTTCGGGCGGCTGGCGCATGCGCGTTGCCCTGGCGTCAGTGCTGTTCGCCGAACCCGATCTTCTGCTCCTTGACGAGCCGACCAACTATCTCGACCTAGAAGGCACCTTGTGGCTCGAAGATTATGTGCGCCGCTATCCGCATACGGTCATCCTCATCAGCCATGATCGCGACCTTTTGAATTCCTCGGTCAACGCGATCATCCATCTCGACCAGACCAAGCTGACGCTGTGGCAGGGCAATTACGACCAGTTCGAGCGCCTGCGCAGTGAAGCGCTGGAGCTGCAGCAAAAGCAGCGCACCAAGCAGGAAGCCCAGCGCAAGCACATGGAATCCTTTGTCGAGCGCTTCCGGGCCAAGGCATCCAAGGCAAAGCAGGCCCAATCGCGCCTGAAGGCGTTGCAAAAGCTGAAGCCCATCGCCGCCGTCATCGAGGATCATGTCCGGCCGTTCCATTTTCCCGAGCCCGAAAAGGTCGTGGCATCGCCGATTATCGCCATCGAGAACGGCGAAGTCGGCTACACGCCGGGCAAGCCTGTATTGCGGCACCTCAATCTGCGCATCGACGCCGACGACCGCATCGCCCTCCTTGGTTCGAACGGCAACGGCAAGTCGACGCTGGCAAAGCTCATCGGCGGCCGCCTGCCATTGCAGACCGGGCGCATGACCGTTGCGCCCAATCTCAAGATCTCGTTTTTCGCCCAGCACCAGCTCGATGATCTCGTGCCGGAAGACAATGCGATCGAGCATGTGCGCAAACTGATGCCGGATGCGCCCGAAGCAAAGGTCCGCGCGCGCGTTGCGCAGATGGGTCTTGCGACGGTCAAGATGAACACGGCGGCAAAGGACCTTTCCGGCGGCGAGAAGGCGCGCCTCCTGATGGGCCTTGCGACCTTCCACGGTCCGAACCTGCTCATCCTCGACGAGCCGACCAACCATCTGGACATCGATAGCCGCGAGGCGCTGATGTATGCGCTCAACGATTTCAACGGCGCGGTCATCCTCATCGCCCACGACCGCCACCTGATCGAGGCGACGATGGACAGGCTCTGGCTCGTGCGCGATGGCGGGGTCGCGCCCTATGATGGCGATCTCGACGCTTATCGCGCACTCGTGCTTGCCGATGCAAAGGCGGAACGCTCCGGTAGCGGCAAAGCCGCGGTCGATGAAGGGCAGAAGCTGACCAAGGCCGAGCAACGCAAGCTCGCGGCGCAGCGGCGCGAAGCGTTGAAGCCCCTGCAGAAGAAGATTCATGAGGCGGAGGCGCAGGTCCAGCGCTTCCAGAAGAAGATCGACACGCTGCAGGCGCAGCTCGCCGATCCGGTCATCTATTCGCGCGAGCCCGCCAAGGCGACGCAGATTGGCAAGGAGATCGGCTATGCCAAGACTTCGCTCGCCCGCGCCGAAGAGGAATGGCTGACGCTATCGGGCGAATATGAGGAAGCGATGGCGGAACTGGCGCAGTGATCTACGTCTAGGCTTCGGGCGGGATCAGCACGGTCGTATAGGGCGAGTGCAATTGCCAGCCTAAGGTCTGATAGAGCGCCCGTCCCTCCGGCGTTGCGACGAGAGCGGCATGGCGAATGCCGTTCTCGTGCGAAAGACGCTCCAGCTGCTTCATGAGCGCACGGCCGAGCCCGCGGCGGCGGTGGTTTTCATGCGTGCGGATGCGGTCATAAACGGCGAGTTCGCCGGGAAATGCGATGCGCCCGGTCGCAGCGATCTCACCGCCACCGTCCAGAATATTGAGAAGCGTTACACCCGCGCCAAGCTCCTCGCGGGAAAAGGAATAGCCGTCCGGCAGCGACGCATCTGGCCCGACCATTTCTCCGGAAAGCAGCATCATGTATCCCGGCGGCCCGATGTGCCATCGGCGCGGCAGATTTAACCCGACCGTTTGCGCGGGCGCGCAAACTTTAAGGAAGACGAAAGGCTCGCGGATGGCTTCAGCGTGCTCCAGGACATGGGCGGAATATGCCGGAAACAAGTGCCGCCGCTTCTGGTCGGGCAAGCCGACCTCGATGCGGTAAGCGCCATGCTCGAAAACGGGCGCCGCCACCTGCCGTGTCAGCGCCCATCCTTTCGCCCAAATCCCGACAATCGCCGGATCGGCTTTCAAATCGTCTTCATTCGCCATGCGCTATCTATAGCGGCTTGTGCAATTCGATCGCCAGCGGATTTTTCTTGCGAAGCGGCAAGGCAAAGCCCGCTATCATGGCGCCGAGGCCAATGGTCGCCGAGACCGTGAATATGGTAATCGTCGCATCGCGTAGGCCATCGGGCGTCGTCGCCTCGGGGTAACCGGCGGCGTTGGCGACGAGACCCGCCACCGCTGCGCCGATCGCATAGCCCGCCGATTGTAACGTCGGCAGCAGCGCCGAGGCGCGGTCACGCTCACCGCTGCGGGCGGCCTCCATCACGTTCTGGCTCAGAAAACCCCAGCTCACGCCAAAGCCGGTGCCAATGCTCATCTGGCCGAGCATCACGACGAGCGGAATATCCAGCGAGAAGCCGACGACAATGACGGCGAGGCCAGCAACCAGCAGCGCTGGCCCAAGCCGGATCAGGAAGGCGCGGCGAGACGGACTCTGAATATTGGCCACGAGGATAGCGCAGGTGCTCCAGGCGATGGCAAAGGTCGCGCTGAAGGCACCTGCCTTGGTCGGACCGTAGGACCAGAGGTCCTGCAGAGTCATCACCAGGTAGACGGATGTCGATGCCTGTGCCACCGGCATCAGCAGGACTACCCAGAGGCCGATACCGACCGTCGAATTCAAAGCAAAGGCGTCCGAAGGAAAGAGCGGCGTGTGGCTGCGGCGGTCGAGGATGATAACGCAGACGAGCACCAGGCCGGCCGCTGCAACGAACACGACCTCAAGCCCGAGATTGTTGGCGATGCCGGCAAGAGCAACGAGCATGATGCCAGTACCGATCGCCGCGAGGCGAAAGATCGGCACAGAATGGCGTGATACTTCACCGGAAAATTTTGGCACGATACGCAAAACAAGGGCGATGAAGATCAGCCCCAGCGGAACATTGACGAGGAAGGCGGCGCGCCAGGAAAAATGCTCGGTCAAAAGCCCGGATGCCAGCGGGCCGCCAAAGGCCGCGGTGGCCCAGACCAGGGCTTCGGCACCAAAAACCTTGGCGACCAGCCGCGACGGGAAGAGTTCGGGAATGAGCGCATAGCAGATGGCGGCGATGATGCCCTCGCCCAGTCCCTGCAAGGCGCGGCCCACGAGCACCTCCGGCATTGAAGACGCAAAGGCGGCGATAAGCGTGCCGAGCAGAAAAATCAGCCCGGAGCCGACGAGTGTCGTGCGCGCGCCAAACCTTCCCTTCAGAAGCGCGCCGCTCGCGCCGCCGACAATCGACAGCACCAGATAAAGCGTGAAGGCCCAGGAGATCAGTTCCAGACCGCCGATTTCGCGAACAGCGGTCGGCAGCGATGTCGAGACGAGGAAGCCGTTGAAGGCAAAGAGCGCAACGCCGAGGCAGAGCGTCGTCGTTGCAGCCGAGTAGCGCGGATCCAGCAGTTCCGACCAGCCAGCGTCGCCGGCATTTTCCTTTACTTCCGACATGGCAATTCCTCATTTAATAAGTTTTATATTTTTATATTCCGTCCAATTAAACAAGCAATAGCTTTTTTAATTTTTTTCGATAAGCTCAAGCCATGCAGGACCGTACGACAAACCGCATGCTATATTCACTGAAAGTGGCTGGTCCGCAGACCGCCGCCGCCCTCGCCGACCGACTGGATATTACCGCCGTCGCTGTCCGTCAAATGCTTGGGCGATTGCATGAGGGCGGCCTTGTCGCCTTTGAAGACAGCCGCGAAAGCGTCGGACGGCCCAAGCGCTTCTGGCACCTGACCGATGCCGGCAATGCGCAATTCCCCGACAATCATGCCGGTCTTACCGCCGATCTCTTGGCCTCGGTTTCATCCGTGTTCGGGGAAGCGGGCCTTGACCGACTGATCTCGCACCGAGAACAGGCGATTTTGAACCAGTACCGGGCGGCACTCGACCCAATTCACTCTATCGAAGGGAAAGTTGAGCAGCTCGCCGAAATCCGCTCGGCGGAGGGCTACATGGCAGAAGCCAGACGAGACCCCAATGGAGATTTGATACTCATCGAGAATCACTGTCCGATCTGTGTTGCGGCCAAGGCCTGCCAGAAACTCTGCAGATCGGAGCTCGAGGTGTTTCAGGCCGCGCTTGGGCCCGATGTCAGCGTCGAAAGGTTCGAGCACATCCTCAAGGGCGCTCGCCGCTGCGCCTACCGGATCAGGCCAACCAGCGGGGGTCAGCTGGCGATGAAGCTATAGAGCATCGGGCTCATATAGGTGGTCCCAGTTCGCCAGTAGTCGCGCAATGGACCGCCCTCGCATTCAAAACCGAGCTTGGTCACCAGCCGGATCGAAGGGGCATTATCCGGGTGAATGATCGCAGCGATGCGCCTTGTCTTGAGGTTTTCGATGCAGTGCGCCACCAGTCCCTGCACGGCTTCGCGCATCAGCCCGCGCCCATGCCAATTTGCGTTGAGGATATAGCCGATCTCCAGGCGATGGTTGCGCGCTTCGCGATGGTGATAATTGACCATGCCGATGCACTCATCGGTTTTGGCATCGGCGACAGCCCAGGCGAGCGCGTCATAAGGCGATGTCGTCTTCGCAAGAATGCGCACCCAGCGCCGCGTCTCGTCGATATGCTCGCAGGCAACGAAATCCCAGTAGCGCATGAGGCGCTCATTGCCGAGGCAAGCGTGGAGACCGCGGTCGTCGCGGGCCTCGAACTGCCGCAAGCGCAGCCGCTTCGTCGTAATTACCGGAAACGACCGGTCCATCACCGGCCCCATTTCGGCGTCGGCACTTGTTCAACGGATTTGCGGCGACGCGACCGGATAAGGCCGAAAACACCGATCGCGATCAGGGCGACACCGCCCGACACGATGCGCCAATCGATGGCCCGTGCACCGCGACGCAGGATCAGATCGACCCCGGCGACCTCGAGCCCGTCAAAATCGCCGGGACCTATGGTGAAGGTATAATTGCCAGGTTCGACAGGATCGATATCGCCGATACTGGCGCGATAGAACTGCGGGCCCTGCGGCGAGCCCTTGTTGCCGACCCGCCCATTCAGATAATCCAGCGTCTTGACGAGAATGTCCTTGCCGTCCCGCGTCACCACTGCCGTCAGGGCCGTGCGCCCCTGCGTCGGCACGAAATTGCGTAGGGGCTGCATATCGACAAAAGCGCGCACCGGCTCGTCGTTAACGTCGAGGCGGACCGTAACCGGCTTGTAGGGGCACGGCCGATCATAAATGCGCCATGATCCGATCTCCTCACCGGAAAAATTTGTGGTTGCCCAGGGATAGGCCACGCCAAGGACGATTCCGGTCAGGAGAACGAGAAACAGAATCAGCCGCATCTGACAGCGCTCACGCTTTCTTCTCCCAACGACCCTCTGCGTTCTGCTGCCAATAGGTGAGCGTGTGCCCTTCGGCCTTCAACGCTTTCCACTGTTCCCGCGCCTGTTCGAGTTGCTGTTGGTCGTGGCCATCGAACATGAGCACCAGTCGGTCGTATTTCTCGACGTTGCGGGGTGCGGCGCCATCGACAAGGAAGCGCACCGTTGCGCCATTCGGATTGCCGTCGCCGGTCGTCAGGATGATTGGCTGCTCTTCCGGGTACGGCTCCAGATCGGTGGCATGGGCGAGGAACGAGGCGTCTGACCAAGTCCATAAATGGTTGTCGAGGCTGTCGCGGCGCTCTTCCGACCCTGTCTGGATAACCACCCTCCACTTGCGCTCCACCGATCGCTCGATCAAGCCGGGAAGCGCGTTTTCGAGCGTAGATTCCGTCAGATGGTAGAAAAGGATCTCGGTCATGGGGTCTCGGCGATCAGAATTTCGTATGTTGCGAACGCGTGGACGCCAAAATCGGCAACGTTCGAACACCGTTCCACCATTCACGCAAGCGCGGCTGTTCGTCAATGAGGTTCGAGCCGATCGCCACGCTGTCGGCCGCAGCAAGCACGCTTGCGAGATAAAACGTCGCCAGCGTCGGGTCGGCAAACGCGGCACCGGGCGATGCGGCGACAAATCCCTCAAGAGCCCGCAGGACGCGCCGTCCGTGTTCAATGCTTTCGCTCGAAGGCTGCTCGCCGTCACGCCACCAGAGCGGAACGTATATGCCCCACACGAGCGGCCGATAGCCGTAATTGTCGATGATGCGCATCAGCTGGCGCATGCGCGCCGCCATTTCCACGTCCGTCGGAGTGAGGCTGAATGGTTCTACGATGGCATCGATATAGTGGACTATGGCGTCCGTCTCATAGAGGCGAACGCCATCGATCTCGATGGCCGGAATGCGCTTGAAGGGATGGCGTAGATCGTAACCCTCCGGCACTGTTCCGCCTTCGAACGGATCGGTCTCGACCAGATCGAACTCCAAGCCCTTAGCATGAAGGACGAGCCGCACGATCCGCGTATAGACGCTTTCATCGAGACCGTAGAGTGTGACGTCCACCAGACTAGCCTTCGAAATTGTCCCTTACCAGGCGGTCGAGGAGCCGAACGCCGAAGCCCGAGGCCCAGGACTGGCTGTATTCGGTTGCCGGTAAGCCCATCGCCGTGCCGGCAATGTCCAGATGGGCCCAAGGCGTATCGCCGACAAAGCGCTTCAGGAACTGCGCGGCGATGATCGCACCGCCGTGACGCCCGCCAATGTTCTTCATGTCGGCGTTCTTGGTGTCGATCAGCTTGTCATATTCATCGCCGAGCGGCATGCGCCAAAGCTTCTCGCCAGTCGCCTCGCCTGCATCGAAGAGTTGCGTGGCAAGCGCATCGTCGTTGGAGAAAAGGCCGGCGCGGTAGACGCCGAGCGCCACCATGATTGCGCCGGTCAACGTTGCAAGGTTGACCATAAACTTCGGATTGAACCGGTCGTTGCAATAATAGAGCGCATCGGCGAGGACGAGACGGCCTTCCGCGTCGGTATTCAGCACTTCAATCGTCTGGCCCGACATCGACGTGACGATGTCGCCGGGGCGCTGCGCGTCGCCATTCACCATGTTCTCGACGAGGCCGATGATGCCGACCGCGTTGACCTTGGCCTTGCGGGACGCGAGGGCGTGCATGAGACCGGTCACGGCAGCGGCGCCGCCCATGTCGCCCTTCATTTCATCCATGCCGGCCGCAGGCTTGATGGAGATGCCGCCGGAATCGAAGGTAACGCCCTTGCCGACAAATGCGATCGGCTTGTCCTTGCCCTTCCCGCCATGCCACTCCATGATCGCAAGGCGCGCCGGACGGACAGAGCCCTGGGCAACGCCCAGAAGCGAGCCCATGCCGAGCTTTTTCATGTCCTTCTCGCTGAGGATTTCGACCTTTACATCGAGCTTCTTCAACTCCTCGACACGTTCGGCAAATTCAACCGGGCCAAGAATGTTGGCGGGTTCGTTCACAAGATCGCGCGCCAGGGTCACGCCGGCGGCGATGGCCTCGGCGTCCGAAAAAGCCTTCCTTGCCGCCTGTGGATCGGCAACATGAATGGTGATGCTGGCCGCCGACTTGCTCTCCTTGGCCTCATCGTCGTTCTTGCCCTTTTTCGTCTTGTATTTGTCGAAGGTATAGGCGCGCAGCAGCATGCCCAGCGCGAACTCGGCAGCACTTTCAGCGGAAATCTCGCTGGCCTGCAAAGCCAGGATCACCGACACATCCTTTGCCTTGCCCAATTTGGAGAACGCCGCGCCGCCTATCTTCAACCAGTCGTCCGCCTTGAGCTTGGCAGGATCGCCGGTGCCGACGAGGACGAGACTTTCGAGTTCGGTGGAGGGCGCCACAGTCGACAGGGTTGCAGCGAGTTTTCCCTTGAAATCCGAGACACCGATGATACGCGAGAGCAGCGCCTGCCCGACGATAGATTCGGCCTCCGCAGCGGTCTTGCCCTCTGCGGCGACAAGCACGATCGCAGTGCCTTTCTCGACGGCTGCAAATTTGGCGAAACTGATGGATGGGCGTTTGGACATGATATCTCCAGATCGAACAAAAACGTGATTTTCCTATTCACCAGAGCGGTGAAAGAAGGGATGGTTGCGAAGAACCTTGACTAACACCTTGTTAACCAGCTTTCTTCGCCTATTTTTAGCCAAGCCTGACTAGAGTGAACATATGTCGGGTTTATTGAACATGTAACGGGTTCGTCCCATAGTGCGGCAAAAATAATGCCATGGAGTTCATGGCATGGATTAAGCAACCGGTGTTTTGTCGCCGGTCGGTCGAACAAAGTGGCGGTACTCTTTTGCGAAACATGACATGCGCCTGATTGAGATATATATCTTGCGACGGATCGTCGTCATGTTTTTTTCCGTGCTGCTGTCGGCGGTCGGGATCACATGGATCGTTCAGGTTCTGAACCGCATCAACTTCCTGACCACCAGCGGCCAAAGTTTTCTTTACATCCTGAAATTCAGTTCGAACCTGCTGCCGGCAGCATTTCCGATCGTGATGCCGTTCGCACTCGTGATCGCGGTGGCGCAGACGCTCTCGACCATGAATCAGGATTCGGAACTCGTCGTCATCAATGCCGCCGGTGCGCCACGCTCCGCCGTCATCCGCCCGGTTTTGCTGTTTGCGGTCGTCATTTCGGCAGCGTCTTTCCTCATCAACAATTTCATCGTCCCCTACTCATCGATGAACATGCGCCAGATGGTTGCCGAAGCGCGCTCCGACGTCATCAACCTCGTCGTGCAACAGGGCACGTTCAAGGAGATCGACACGGACCTCTATCTTCAGATCGAAAACCGCGACGCGAACGGTGCGATAAAGGGGCTTTTCGTCTCCGATTCGCGCGACAAGACGACCGACCTCATCTACTACGCCAAGGACGGTCTTGTATTCGATACGGGCGAGCAGAACCTTTTGATCATGAAGGATGGCGAGATCGATCGCCGCGACGTCCAGACGGGCAACGTCTCCATAATCAAGTTCAACACTTACGCGCTTGATCTTGCAGCAATGCTGCCGGCGGACGACGACAATGTCACGCTGTTTCCGAAGGACCGGCCACTGACCTATCTGCTGAGCCCGGATCCCAACGACAAATATTTCCAGCAGAATCCGTTGCGCTACCAGTCTGAACTGTACAAGCGGCTGACCGACTGGATGTATCCCATTGTTTTTGCGTTGATCTCGCTCGCAGCAGCGGCCGATTCGCGCTCGCACCGCGAAGCCCGGGTATCGGCATCGTTTACGGCGATCACCCTTAGCCTGATCGTGTTCTGGCTCGGCTATTCCGCCGGGCAGAGCAGCGACAAGAATGCCTCGGTATTGCCCCTGCTCTTTGCGTTCCCGATCGGCGCGGCCTTGCTGGCGACCTATGCACTTGTTACCAACCGCCAGATTGGCGTCCCGGTAAAGTGGAGCAACTGGGTTCGCGATGCCTTTGCGACGCCGCAGACCGCCTTTGCCGGAGCCGGCGCCAGGCTCTTCCGTCGCGGACGCGGAGGACGCTCATGATCGGCTGGACCCTCGGGCGCTACTTCTTCCTGCGCTATGTGCAGATCACGATGTATTTCCTCTTCGGCAGCTTCGCACTGGCGTTGATTCTCGACTTCACCGAACTCTCGGGCAAGCTCTCGTCGCTCCCCGACTATTCGGCAATCCAGGCCTTTGGCCTTTCGGTGATGCGCGTTCCCTACATCATGCAGCAGGTGTTTCCCTTCCTCGCCTTGTTCTCGGCAATGGCGACGCTGATTTCGCTCAATCGCAAATATGAGTTGGTCGTCGCGCGTTCGGTCGGCGTTTCCGCCTGGCAGTTCCTGCTGCCCGCCTGCACCGGCGCACTCCTGTTCGGCCTCGTCGCTATTTTGGTCGTCAATCCCCTCGCCGCCTGGGGCTTCGACCGCAGCGAGCAGATCACGGCAAACTGGCGTGCCGGCAAGGCCAATGACGTGCAGGCCGATCGGGTGCCCTGGCTGCGGCAAAAGACGGAAGATGGCGAGACCATTATCGGTGCCAAGTCAGTGGTCAATCGTGGGTTGCGGCTGGTCGATGCGACCTTCATCAGGCTCGACAAGAATCAGGATATTCTCGAGCGGCTCGACGCCAAGGTCGCCGACCTTGAAGAGGGCTACTGGAAGCTCGCCGACGTTACCAAATTCGTCCTTGGCTCGACCCCTGTCGCGCAGGACGAGGTTCGGATCCCGACGCATCTTCGCCCTGAATTCGTTGAAGAAAGCCTCGCTCGGCCCGAGACCATTCCTTTTTTTGAGCTGCGTAACAAAATTGCCGCAGCCCGCTCATTTGGCTATCCGGCCAACGCTTTTGACATGCATTTCCAGTCTTTGCTGGCTTTGCCGGCTCTTCTGATGGCGATGACTTTAATCGCTGCAACCGTTTCGTTGAAATTTGTTCGTTTCGGACAATCGGGGACGATGATTCTGGGTGGCGTCCTCGCAGGCTTCGTGCTTTATGTCGTCACTGTTGTGGTCAAGGCATTCGGGAACGCAGGATTCGTCCCGCCTTTCGTCGCCGCATGGACACCCGTGCTGATTGCAACATTTTTTGGGGTCTCCTTTCTGTTGCACAAGGAGGATGGTTAGAGTGGGATTGAATGTAACGCGCTCGGTGTTGCCGACGTGGTTCGCACGGCTGGCGTGCGGGACGGCGGTTCTATGCCTTGCGGGCGGGATTTCACTCCCAGCCTATGCCCAGATGGGCGGCGCCGATGCGCTTACCGCAAATGTCCAGACCAACCCGAATGCCCAGCTTCTGCTGGAATCGGACGAACTCGTCTATGACATCAACGCCAAGACCATCTCCGCAGTCGGCGGTGTACAGATCGATTATGACGGCAACAGGCTAGTTGCGCGTCAGGTCACCTATGACCAGAAGACCGGGCGCCTCAAGGCGATGGGCAAGGTCGAACTCGTCGAAAAAGACGGCAATCGCATCTATGCCGAAAATCTCGACGTCACCGACGATTTTCGCGAAGGCTTCGTCAATGCCTTGCGCGTTGAAGCAGCCGACAATACCCGCTTCGCAGCGGAGAGCGCCGAACGTATCGGCGGTGAGCTGACCGTCTTCAACAATGGTATCTATACGGCGTGCGAACCGTGCCGCGCCAAGCCCGATCGTGCGCCGATCTGGCAGGTTCGCGCCCAGAAGATCGTCTGGAACGGCAAGAAGAAAACCATCCGCTTCGAGCGCGGCCGCTTCGAAATGTTCGGCATGCCCCTGGCTTATCTGCCATCATTCGAAATTGCCGACCCGACCGTGAAGCGCAAGAGCGGCTTCCTCATGCCGAGTTACCAGCATGAAACCGAGCTTGGCTCGGGCATTTCTGTTCCCTATTTCTGGGCCCTGGCGCCGAACTACGACCTGACGACGACTGGCACCTACTATACCAAGCAGGGCTTTCTGGGCGATGTTGAGTGGCGGCACAGGCTGGCCAACGGCGCCTATACGTTAAGGCTCGCCGGCATCAGCCAGCAGGATCCAGGTACATTCTCCGACAGCGAGCCCGAAGATCAAAAAACGAATCGCGGCATGATCGGGTCGACGGGCGCGTTCCAGATCAATCCACGCTGGTCCTACGGCTGGAATCTCATGGCCCAGTCGGACAAGTCGTTCGCGTACCGCTATGGCATCGAAGGCTATTCGGGTTACAACATCACCGACCAGATTTATCTGACTGGACTTAACGATCGTAACTATTTCGATGCGCGGCTCTATCGCTTCCACGTCCAGGAAAGCATTCCGGACCAGAATCCCGACGGAACGCCGAATGGTTCCTCGCAGCCGAAGCAGCCATACGTCCTGCCCGTCGTCGACTATGCCTATTACCTGCCACAATCAGTGGCGGGCGGCGAACTTAGTTTCGACGTGAATTTGCAGAATCTGCATCGCGACGAAGAGGACGGCACGACGCCCATCGGCTTGAACCGTGCCGGTTATCTCTCCGGTATCGAGGGCAATGACGGCCGCATCACTGGTGAAGCTGAATGGAAACGCACATTCATCGCCGATAACGGCTTGGTGATCACCCCAATTCTCGCTTTGCGCGCTGATGGCATGTACGTCGATTCCGACTCGATCGGCGTGACCCGATCCGAGGCCTTCCGGGGCATGGCGACAGCCGGCATGGAAACCAAATGGCCGATACTCTTCTCCACGACGAGTTCGACGCATATTCTCGAGCCCACTGCGCAGCTCTTCGTGCGCAACGACGAGCCCTATAATGGCGAGATGCCGAACGAAGACGCGCAGAGCTTCGTCTTCGACGCCTCCAGCCTTTTCGAGCGCGACAAATATTCCGGTTATGACCGCATCGAAGGCGGCACGCGCGCCAATCTCGGTTTCCGTTATTCCGGCACGTTCAACAATGGCTGGTCGCTCAACGGTATCGCCGGCCAATCCTTCCAGCTTGGTGGCCTGAATTCCTTTGCCGGGCCCGATTTCGTCAATGCAGGTGCCGAATCCGGGCTTGATTCGGCGCGATCCGACTATGTGGCAATGATCGGCGCCAATCGCGGTGGCTTCACGTTGACAACCGGCGGCCGTTTCGACAAGGACTCCTTTGCAGTCCGGCGCGCCGAAGTTGCCAGCACCGAAACGGGTAAATACGGCTCGCTCTTCGTCAAGTATGCTTTCATCGACGCGCAGCCGACCTATGGCTTCACTGACGACAGGCATGAGGCAACGGTCGGTGGATCGCTGAAGATGACACCGAACTGGCGGGTTCTCGGATCCGGCACGTACGATATCTTCCATGAAGCGCTGGTCAAGCGTACGGCGGCCCTCGCCTATGACGACGAATGCTTCACCTACATGATGTACTACCAGCAGGAACAACCCATCACCTCGACGGGTGACAAGGGCGACGAAACGACGAAGTTCGGCTTCAATATTTCGTTCCGGACGTTGTGGGAATTCGGCAAGCCGGTTGACATCGGCGGTATCTGATCGCTCGCATGACAGGCTGTACTTGCAGCAAGTCATGCTTTTGCCTTACTAGAGCGACAATAGAGTGTCACGAGAACCCATAAGACTACCATCCATTCGTCAAGAATGGCCTATGATCGGATATAGTGGAACATGATGGCGAGGAAACATCTACTTGTAGCACTTATTGCTACCGCTTTGACCTCTACGCTCCTGGGCGGAATGGCCCTGCCTGCCGCGGCGAGCGAGGTCAAGGTCATCGTCAACGGTAATCCGATCACCGATTACGACATCACCAAGCGGGCCGCATTCCTCAAACTGCAGAAGAAAAAGGGCAACCTCAACCAGGAAGCCCGGGACGAATTGACAACCGAAGCGCTCAAGCGCCAGGAACTGAAGCGGCTCAATCTTCTTGTTTCGGACGGTGAAGTGAACGACGCTTATGCGCGGTTTGCCACCAACAACAAGATGTCGCTCGATCAGCTCAATACTATTCTCGATAAGTCTGGCGTCACTTCCACTCACTTCAAGGAATATATCCGCATTCAAATGAGCTGGGGCCGCGCGCTTTCCACGCGCAACAAATCCCAGGGCGGCGTTCGCGTATCGGAACAGGAAGCCGTCCAACGCATGTTGAAGGATGGCGGCAAGAAACCGGTCTCTACCGAGTACAAGTTGCAGCAAGTCATCTTTGTTGTGCCGGCGAATAATCGCGGCATACTCGCGAAAAGGCGGGCGGAAGCCAACGCCCTCCGCGCCCGCTTCAACGGCTGCGAAAACACGCGAGAGATCGCCAAGGGCACACTCGACGTGACGGTGCTCGATCTCGGCAAGTTCATCGAACAGGAACTGCCGCCGGAATGGTCGAAGCAGGTCATCTCGACGCCGGTCGGCCAGGCGACAACGACACTCGATACTGGCAAGGGCGTTGAATTCCTTGGCGTCTGCGCATCGCGCCAGGTGTCGGACGACCGCGTTGCCCGCATGGTGTTTTCACAGGAGGATGCTGCGGCCACGGGCGACGGCAAGAAGGATGCAACCGCCGAAGCCGTCGATAAGAAATACATCGAAGAACTGCGCAGCAAGGCGAAAATCGTCAACGAATGATCGGATTGCACGCGCATGAATGCTGCCCTCGCCGTTAGTTCCGGTGATCCGTCGGGCATTGGCCCCGACATAGCCATTGCCGCGTGGCAATTGCGCCAGGAAATGCAATTCCCTGCCTTCTTCTTCCTCGCCGATCCGGACTTCGTTCGCTCGCGGGCATTGCGGTTGGGGCTGGATGTTCCGGTTGAGCCGACAAACCCTAAAGCTGCGGCAGGAGTTTTCGACCGGGCGCTGCCGGTCATACCGTTGCAGCACCCGCAGATCGACAGGCCGGGTGTGCCTCTCGTGGCGAATGCTGCCGCGACGATCGAGGCAATAGAGCGCGCGGTTGCGCTTACGCTGGCGGGTGAAGCCCATGCGGTCGTCACCTGCCCCATCGCCAAGAAGCCGCTCTACGAAGCAGGGTTCAAATATCCCGGACATACCGAGTTTCTTGCTCATCTTGCCGGCGAACATCTCGGCCATAAGGTCGCGCCTGTCATGATGCTGGCGGGTCCCGAACTTCGCGCAGTGCCGGTCACCATCCACATTGCGCTGAACAAAGTGGCGACGGTCCTGGAAGCAGCGACAATTCTCACGGTTTCCCGCATTACAGCCCTCGCCTTGAAAGAGCAGTTCGGTATCGCTCAGCCGCGCCTCGCCATTGCCGGGCTAAACCCCCACGCCGGCGAACACGGCAGCATGGGCATGGAAGACGAGACGATTGTTCGTCCAGCCGTCGAGACGCTGCGCGCCGAGGGTATCGACGCGCGTGGACCGCTTCCGGCTGACACCATGTTCCACGCCGCGGCACGCACCCAATATGACGCAGCCATCTGCATGTATCACGATCAGGCGCTCATTCCGGTAAAAACGCTCGGCTTCGATGACAGCGTTAACGTAACCCTCGGCTTACCATTTGTCCGTACCTCGCCGGACCACGGCACCGCATTCGACATAGCCGGCACGGGAAAAGCCAAGCCCGACAGCCTCATCGCCGCGCTTCGGCTGGCCGGCGAGCTTCACGCCAAGCGCGCCCAATTGAAGCGCCCTGCCGCATGAGTATCGACAGCCTGCCGCCGCTGCGAGAGGTCATCGAACGGCATGGCCTGATGGCGAAGAAATCGCTCGGGCAGAACTTTCTGTTTGATCTCAATCTGACAGCGAAGATTGCGCGGCAAGCGGGTGATCTCGCGGGACGCACCGTCATCGAGGTCGGGCCTGGTCCTGGAGGATTGACGCGCGCCCTGCTCGCACAAGGCGCCAACGTCATCGCCATCGAGCGCGATGAACGCTGCCTCGCTGCCCTTCAGGAAATAGCCGACCACTATCCGGGTGCGCTCAAGGTCATTCCCGGCGATGCGCTGGAAGTCGACTTCACGCAGTTGGCCAATGGCAGCGAGGTCAAGATCGTTGCCAACCTGCCTTACAATGTCGGCACGCAATTGTTGATAGGCTGGCTCCTCAGCGAGCCTTGGCCGCCGTTCTACGCATCGCTGACGCTGATGTTCCAGCGTGAAGTGGCCGAACGGATTGTCGCGAGGCCGGGCTCCGACGCCTATGGGAGGCTCGGCGTTCTCGCAGGCTGGCGGACCGAGGCAAAAATCACCTTCGATGTGCCGCCGCAGGCGTTTACTCCGCCGCCGAAGGTGACTTCATCGGTTGTCCACCTCGTCCCGCGCCAGTCGCCACTCGCGTGCGATGCGGCGACACTCGGGCGTGTGACCCAGGCAGCGTTCGGCCAGCGACGAAAAATGCTGCGGCAGAGCATCAAGCCGCTTGGCGGCGAGGCATTGCTGCAGAAGGTCGGGATCGACCCGACCCGGCGCGCGGAAACGCTCTCGATCGAAGAATTCGTTGCGCTTGCAAACGCTCTTTAGAGCTTTTCTTCCAGCAGGCCGCTGACAAAATCGAAGAGGCCCGGGCAGCGGTCACGCCGCAGCCGTTCGGCCGTGACGATCGACTGTACCTGGTGAAATGCTTCGTCGAGATCCTCGTTGACCACGACATAGTCATACGAACGCCAGCGCTCGATTTCGTTGCGCGCATTGCGCAGGCGCATGTCGATGACTTCCTCGGTGTCCTCGGCGCGTCGATGCAGGCGCTGCTTCAGGTGTGCCATCGAGGGCGGCAGGATGAAGATACTGACAATGTCGCCCTTCATCTTTTCCTGAAGCTGCAAGGCGCCCTGCCAGTCGATGTCGAAAAGCATGTCCTGACCATCGGCGAGAGCATTTTCAGCGGCCTCACGCGGCGTTCCGTAAAAATTGCCATGCACTTCGGCCCATTCGATCAGCGCGTCGCTGTCGCGCAGACGTTCAAATTCACGAACCGAGATGAAGTGGTAGTGCACGCCTTCGATTTCGCTGGCGCGGCGCGGGCGCGTTGTCACGCTGATCGAAAGCGAGAGCTTCAATCCGGTATCATTGAGCAACAACCGGGCGAGCGTTGATTTTCCTGCGCCGGACGGGGACGACAGGACCAGCATGAGACCGCGTCGCTTGATGCTGTTGAACATGATTACTCCAGATTCTGAATTTGCTCGCGCAATTGATCCACAACGGCCTTCAGGTCAAGCCCAATTGTCGTGATCGATGCCGCATTGGCCTTTGAACAGAGCGTATTGGACTCGCGATTGAATTCCTGCGTAAGGAAATCGAGCTTGCGGCCAATGCCATTGCCTTCTTTCAGAAGCGCGCGCGCCGATGCCACATGCATCTCCAGCCGGTCGAGTTCCTCTTGGATATCCGCCTTGGTGGCGAGGAAAGCCGCTTCCATGTGCAGGCGCGCCTCATCGAGAGCAGGCGCCGCATCAAGAAGAAGGGCGACCTGAGCGGCGAGACGGGCACGAATGGCTTCTGGCGAGCGGCTCGGATCAAGCCGCGCCTGCTGCACAAGCATCTCGATCGTCGTGATCTGCACCCGCAATATCTCGCCGAGCGCCTTGCCTTCGGCCTGACGATTATGCGCGAGTTCGATGAGCGTTTCATCAAGCACAGCCAGGACCGCGTGTTCGAGTTCGCTCTGGTCGCCCGGCAAGACCACCTCCTGCGGCACGTCCAGCACGCCGCGCAATGCCATCAGGCCCTCCGGCGTCGACGGCGCGAGGCCGTACTCCTCGCGAAGATGTGCCGCGATGGAAGCCAACTCTTTGAGGAGCGGCTCGTTGACGATGGCGCGACCGATATTGGCTGTGCGATCCACGGTCAGCGTCGCCTGGAAGTTGCCACGCTTGAAATGCTGCGCGACGAAATTGCGCGCCTTCTGTTCGATTGCTTCAAGCCCTGACGGCAGTCGAAACCGCACGTCGAGACCCTTGCCATTGACCGATTTGATCTCCCAGGAAATCTGTGCGCCGGCCATATTGCGAAGGTGCCGGGCAAACCCCGTCATGCTTTGCAGTGACATTGTGCCCCCTCGAGCCCGGCTTCAATGCGGGCTCGTCCGTTTAGTTGCCGCTATCGACGTCCGGTGCGGCGTTCTTGTCGCCTGTCGCCGCCTTGGCCGCCTCATCCAGGCGATTCTTCTCGACCTCGCGCCAGCGCTTCACATTATCATTATGTTCTTCAAGCGTCGCAGCAAACACATGACCGCCGGTCCCGTCGGCAACGAAATAAAGCTCGTTGGTCTGCGATGGATGGGCAACGGCCTCCAGCGCATCGCGCCCGGGATTGGCAATCGGCCCAGGCGGCAGCCCGTTCACCGTATAGGTGTTATAGGGTGTCGGCTTTTCGAGGTCCGATTTCAGGATAGGCCGATCCGTCGGCTTGCCCTTGCCGCCGAACAAACCGTAGAGGATCGTCGGATCAGACTGGAGCCGCATTTTCTTGTTGAGGCGGTTGATGAAGACAGCGGCGACGCGCGGGCGCTCATCCGCCTTGCCGGTCTCTTTCTCGACGATTGAGGCAAGCGTGACGAATTCATCGATGGTCTTCAGCGGAACGCTGGGGTCGCGACGCTCCCAGATGTCGTCGACAAGCTTCTTCTGGTCGGCCTGCATCTTCTTGACGAGTTCCTCGCGCGTCGTGCCGCGTGAGAAGCGCATCGTATTGGCAAAGAGCGAACCTTCCGCCGGCAAAACTGCGGGCAGATCACCAGTGAGAACATCGTCCTCCTGAATGCGCTCGAAAATCTGCTCGACCGTCAGTCCTTCGGGAATTGTCAGCGAATGAAGCACGGACTTGCCGCTGCGCAGGAGATCCATGATCTCGTGCATCGACGCCCCGGCCTTGATCTCATATTCGCCGGCCTTCATATCGTTCTGAAAGCCGTAGGCGCGCACTGCATATTTAAACACGCGGGCATCGGAAATGATGCCCCGGCGCTCAAGCCCGTCGGCAATCTCGGCAAAACCTGTACCGCTCTTCACCACGTAATTGGTTGTAACTTCGGTAGGCCCCGCCTCGTTGAAGGCGATTTTGCCGAAGTACACCGCAGCGGCGGCGGCCAACACCACCAGCACAACCAGCGAGAACAGAAAATTCGCGAAAACGACGATCTGGCTGCGGGCGCGCCGCGAACGCTTCTTCGGCGCAGGCGGGGGCGTACCCGGCTCAGGACGCAAAGCTTCCGACGCCGATTGCGGCACGATCGGTTTGCGCGCCGGCGCACTGCCGGCGTTCGCGTCTCCAGACTGTTGATCTGAGCTCACTCAAGCACCTCGGATATCCTCTGCTCTAGAGCCGGTAGAATCGATTGCGAATATGGCGAAAGCGCGAATGAGCGCTCCCGCCATGCTTGCATCACTGTTGATAACGCCGCAATACGAGCGAAGCGTTCGTGCCGCCGAAACCGAAGGAATTGGACAGGGCGATATCGATCTTGCGTTCGCGCGGCTTGTGCGGGACGAGATCGATCTTGGTTTCCTTCGACGGATTGTCGAGATTGATGGTGGCAGGCGCGATATTGTCACGAATGGCGAGGACGCAGAACACAGCCTCGGTGGAACCTGCCGCGCCGAGAAGGTGGCCGATCGACGACTTCGTCGAAGACATCGAAATTTTCGATGCAGCATCGCCGACAACGCGCTCGACCGCACCGAGTTCGATGGTGTCGGCCATCGTCGAGGTACCGTGCGAGTTGATGTAATCGATATCGTCGGGCGTTATTCCAGCGCGCTTCAGCGCCATTTCCATGCAGCGCTGCGCACCTTCGCCGTCCTCGGACGGGGCGGTGATGTGATAGGCATCGCCAGAAAGACCGTAGCCGATCACTTCAGCGTAAATCTTTGCACCGCGTGCCAGGGCATGTTCGAGCTCTTCAAGGACGACAACACCAGCGCCCTCGCCCATGACGAAGCCATCGCGGTCCTCGTCATAGGGCCGCGAAGCAGCCGTCGGATCATCGTTGCGCGCTGTAGACAGCGCCTTGCATGCAGCAAAGCCGGCAAGCGAAATGCGGCTGACCGGTGATTCCGTACCGCCGGCAACCATCACGTCGGCATCGCCAAAGGCAATCAGACGCGAGGCATCGCCGATCGCATGCGCGCCGGTCGAACAGGCGGTAACGACCGAATGGTTCGGCCCGCGCAGCTTGTGCTTGATCGAAACGTGCCCGGAGGCGAGATTGATCAGGCGGCCCGGAATGAAAAATGGCGAAATGCGCCGGGGACCTCTGTCCCGGAGCGTATAACCAGCCTCGACGATACCCTCGAGACCGCCAATGCCCGATCCGATCAGCACGCCGGTGCGAATCTGGTCTTCATCGCTCTCCGGCGCCCATTTGGCATCGGCAAGCGCCTGGTCGGCGGCCGCCACGGCGTAGATGATGAATGGATCGACCTTGCGCTGCTCCTTGGGCTCCATCCATTCATCCGGATTGAACGTCCCGTCGGTGCCGTCGCCTACCGGAATGCGGCAAGCGATCTTGCAGGGCAGATCATCAACTTCGAATTCCGTGACGCGCCGGGCACCACTTTGGCCTGCGAGCAAACGAGACCAGGTGGCTTCAACACCGGATGCGAGAGGAGACACCAGCCCAAGGCCGGTTATGACAACGCGCCTCATGGCCGATCCTTCAATGTCATATGCAACATGATTATTTCCGGCTCCACGCATGAACGAGGAAGGCAGAACACCTTACATCACCATCCACGCGGTGGCGAGCCGAACGAAATCAGGCCTGTGCCTTGTCGATGAACTTGACCGCATCGCCGACTGTCAGAATCGTCTCAGCAGCATCATCGGGAATTTCGACGCCGAATTCTTCTTCAAAGGCCATCACGAGCTCGACAGTATCAAGGCTGTCGGCGCCCAGATCGTCGATGAAGCTCGCACCATCGGTGACTTTCTCGGCATCAACGCCCAGATGTTCAATGACGATTTTCTTGACGCGTTCTGCAGTATCACTCATGTGGAACCTCAACCTGTTTGTTTTTTCCTATGCCTTGGTTAGCGGCACGGATGACTCTAATCAAGCAATAAGATGGTTGTTTTACCCTGTTCGGCAGCCAAAACACCCACCCATGCGGCTCTTTCCTTGCGGAATTTGAAAGGACATCAAATCGGTTTGACTGCCCAAACTGGTGCGCGACTTATCACGCTTTATTCGTCGCCTCAATCTCATAAATGGGATTGGGCCCAATACCCACCGATACCTGCACTAACAGGCTCAAATCATTGCCATGCCGCCGTTGACGTGAATGGTCTGGCCGGTGACGTATGCGGCCTCGCTGCTGGCAAGGTACGCAACCGACGAAGCAACCTCGGCACCGGTGCCCATGCGGCGCATCGGGATGGCGGCCATGATGCTTTCCTTCTGCTTGTCGTTGAGCTTGTCGGTCATGGCCGATTCGATGAAACCGGGCGCGACGCAATTGACCGTCACGTTGCGGCTGGCAATCTCTTGCGCCAGCGACTTCGTAAAGCCGATAAGGCCGGCTTTTGACGCAACATAGTTGGTCTGGCCCGGATTGCCGGTCACGCCGACGACGGAAGTGATGTTGATGATGCGGCCATAGCGGCGGCGCATCATCGGATGCGTCAGCTCGCGTGTCAGCCGGAAGACTGCCGTCAGATTGACCTCGAGCACGCTGTCCCAATCGGCATCGCTCATGCGAACGAAAAGACCGTCCTTGGTGATCCCGGCATTATTGACGAGGATGTCGACCCCTTCGAGGTCGGCTTCCGCCTTCTCGCCGAGCGCCTTGACCTCTTCGCGGCTCGAAAGGTTGGCCGGGAAAATCTTGACGCGGTCGCTGAATTCGCTGGCCAGGGATTCCAGTTTCTCGACTCGGGTGCCATGCAGGCCGACTGTGGCGCCCTGTGCGTGCAGCATCCGCGCGATCGCCTCGCCAATGCCCCCTGTCGCGCCCGTCACGAGCGCCTTGCGGCCGGTCAGATCAAACATGGTATGTCCCTCTTGTCTCAGGCGTTGAGCGCGGCGACTGCCGCATCGATGTCTTCCGGCGTACCGATGGCGACCCCGGAAATGTCCTTGTTGATACGGCGGGCAAGTCCGGACAGTACTTTGCCGGCACCGATCTCATAGAGCGTCGTCACGCCATTTGCGCCGAACCACTCGACGGTTTCGCGCCAGCGCACCTGGCCGGTGACCTGCTCGACCAGCAGCCGGGCGATTTCATCGGCGGATGTGACAGGCGCTGCGCGCACATTGGCAATGAGCGGCACGATCGGATCCTGCATGCGCACAGCGGCGAGCGCTTCGCGCATGGCCTCCGCCGCCGGCGCCATCAGTGCCGAATGGAAGGGCGCGGATACGGGCAGCATGATAGCGCGTTTTGCGCCCTTCGCCGTTGCCAGCGCCGCCGCCACCTCGACGGGGGCCTTCGCCCCGGAAATCACCAGCTGGCCGCCGCCATTGTCGTTGGCGATCTGTACCGGTCCCCCGGCAGACGCCTCCTTGCAAACGGCTTCGACATCGGCGTGCTCCAGCCCGATGATGGCTGCCATAGCGCCCTCGCCGGCGGGAACGGCCTTCTGCATGGCATTGCCGCGAATACGCAGAAGCCGGGCCGTGTCGGCGAGCGAGAAAGTGCCGGCCGCGCAAAGTGCCGAATATTCGCCGAGCGAATGCCCGGCAACGCAGGCGACCTTGTCCTTCAGCGAAACACCCTTTGCCTCAAGGACGCGCAGGACGGCAATGGAAACCGCCATCAGCGCCGGCTGGGCATTGGCTGTCAGGGTGAGGGTCTCTTCCGGGCCTTCCCAGATGATTGCCGATAGCTTCTCGCCAAGGGCTTCATCCACCTCGTCGAACACTGCCTTGGCTTCCGCGAAGTTGTCCGCCAGCGCCTTGCCCATGCCGACGGCCTGGCTTCCCTGTCCCGGGAAGGTGAATGCTATGGACATGGAAGGGCCTCCAATCGTTCGCTCGCTTGTCAATCTGACGCGCGATGTGCCTATCGGCAAGCGCGAAGTCAAGCTTTGATGCTGCAGCGGCCGGCAAGCCCACAGTATTGAACCAATTGTTATATTGACTGCGACGGCTGTATTTGGGCAAGCTCGCGCGAAATCTAAGGCCTCAATCGGCTTTCAATCGTCCGATCCCGCTGCATCGAATATTCTCGGGCGGGCGGGTTGCTTCTTTGACCTTTTGCCCGTATAAGCCGCCCGTTCATTGCTCGGCGTCAGCTGGGGGCTGAACGGAGGGCCGGATCAAGCATCCGTCGAAGCGTAAAGCTTCAGCCTCCCGTGTCTCCGCTCTCGATCGTCTCCATCAGCGTCCTTTCTTCCCCGGTCTTCCGGCAGAGAGATTCGCAGAGGTTTACCGTTGATACCGGGCAATACTAACGAAGAAAGGCAAAGACAATGGCTCTTTATGAACATGTGTTCCTTGCCCGACAGGACATTTCGCAGCAGCAGGTCGATGCGCTTGTAGAACAGTACAAGGGCATCATCGAGACCAATGGCGGATCAGTCGGGCGTATCGAAAGCTGGGGACTGCGTGCCCTCACCTATCGTATCAACAAGAACCGCAAGGCGTATTACTCGCTTCTCAACATCACTGCTCCGGCAGCGGCTGTTGCAGAACTCGAGCGCCAGCAGCGCATCAATGAAGACGTCCTGCGCTTCATGACGATCCGCGTCGACGAACACGAGGAAGGCCAGTCGGCCATGCTCGCACGTCGCGACGATCGCCGTGATCGTGACGACAACAAATTCGGTGGCCGCGACGACGATCGTCCGCGCCGTCCGCGTCGTCCGCGTGACAACGAAGCCGGTGAAGGAGCAGAATAATGGTTGATATCAATCAGATCCCGACCCGCCGTCCGTTCCATCGCCGCCGCAAGACCTGCCCGTTCTCGGGTGCGAATGCGCCGAAGATCGACTACAAGGACATTAAGCTCCTGTCGCGTTACATTTCCGAGCGTGGCAAGATCGTTCCTTCCCGTATCACGGCTGTCAGCCAGAAGAAGCAGCGCGAACTCGCCCAGGCGATCAAGCGCGCACGTTTCCTCGGCCTCCTGCCCTACGTTGTGAAATAAGACAAGACCGAAGGCGGCAGCCCAGCCGCCGCCTTCCTTGCCATCCGCGATGGGCGCGGGCCTGGCGAACAAAAAACCCAAGTTGAGGCTCTGGTCGAAGAACCGCCTCTAACTGCTCAAGAAGCAGGACAGCGAGCGAAATGAAACTGACTGCAAAAGATATTGGCGTTGGAGTAATGGCGGGGCTCGCAGCCGCGCTGCTCTCGGTCGGCGTCATCACGCAGTCGACGCTCGCCATGGCGCTCCTGCTCTTTTCCCCGCTTCCGATTTTCGTTGCCGCCCTCGGCTGGGGCACCGGCGCGGGCTTCATTGCCGCCCTCTCGATGGCCGTTGCCGTTTCGGTGCTTGCCGCACCGACCGCGGCCATCGTCGTCGTGCTTATCACGGCGCTCCCCGCCGCGGCAGCTTCCTACTTCATTGGCCTTGCACGTCCTGCCGAGGAGATCGGCGGCCCTAAAGATACCTATGTCTGGTACCCGATCGCCGACATGCTGCTTCGCCTCGCGCTGATCGTCGGCGCAAGTTTCATCGCCATCGGCGTGATGATCGGCTTCGGCGATGATTTTGCCGCGCAGCTTGCCGCGTCGCTTGGACAGCAGCTTGCCGCGAGCAATCCAGAACTTGCCGCCAATGCGGAAGCCGTTCAGGACATGGCGCTGTTCGTCGTGCGCGTCCTGCCGGCCATGCAGCCCGCCGTCTGGGTGATGATCATCGTCGCCAATCTCTACCTTGCCCTGCGACTCACCGCAGCGTCGGGCAAACTGCGCCGTCCGAGGGATGACTGGCCGCGCGCCCTGCGCATGCCCCGCCCGGCGCTCGCCGTCTTTGCAGTTGCCTGTGCCGCGTGCTTCCTTCCGGGCGGTATCGGCTATGCCGCAACCGCCTTTGCCGGCGCCCTTGGTGCCTGCTTCATCATGGCCGGCTTTGCCATGCTTCACGCACGGACACGCGGAGCCGCGTGGCGTCCTGTGGCGCTATGGTTCGCCTACTTCGCCGTGATGCTCTTCGTCTTCGTGCTTTTCTTCTTCCTTCTCGCCGGTCTGTTCGACACATCGCGCAGCGCTCCGGTTTCGAAGGCTGCGAATACAACACCCAACAACGACAATTGAACTTGAAAGGAAACTCAAAATGGAAGTCATTCTTCTCGAACGTATCAGCCGCCTCGGCCAGATGGGCGACACCGTCAAGGTAAAGGACGGCTTTGCCCGCAACTTCCTCCTGCCGCAGGGCAAGGCTCTTCGTGCAAACGAAGCCAACAAGAAGAAGTTCGAGGGCCAGCGCGCCCAGCTCGAAGCCCGCAACCTCGAGCGCAAGTCCGAAGCCCAGGCAATTGCCGACAAGCTCAACGGCAAGACCTTCGTCGCCATCCGCTCGGCCGGCGAGACCGGTCAGCTTTACGGTTCGGTATCGACGCGCGATATCGCCGACCTGATCACGGCCGAAGGCTTCTCTCTCAACCGCAACCAGGTTGAACTCAACCTGCCTATCAAGACGATCGGCCTCCACAAGGTCGTTCTCGCCCTGCATCCGGAAGTTGAGGCATCGGTCACGATCAACATCGCCCGCACGGCCGACGAAGCCGAGCGTCAGGTAAAGGGCGAAGACCTTACCTCGGCTCAGGCGATCTACGGAATTGAAGAAGCTCCGCTTTCGGACGAATTCTTCGACGAGGACGAAGAAGGCGAAGAAAACGCCTGATAGTACTTCGGTTACCATGAGGTAACTGCTTTACTTGAGTCGCACAAAACACCCGGCAGAGATGCCGGGTGTTTTTTTGCTTTTCAGAATGAAAAAATTGAGTAGATTTACTTGTCCTACCCATGCCCGACCTAGACTCAAGGTTGAGTCTTCTAGAGCAAAGGATATCCAAATGGCACCATTCTGCCGGAGGAAATTCGGGATACGGTCAAAGGGTCCGGCTAGACCGATCGCATCGGTCGAGCCAAAGCCTGCAGAATTTATTCCGAATCTGCCCGGAACGCCGGGTTTCCGCCCAAGAAGACATACCTTTTGGACATCCTTTGCTCTGATGGCCGAGCTCTATCGTCAATGATGGAGATTGTTCATGAATGCCATTCTAAAGGCTGCACTATCACGGCTGATCCACACTGGTACCCTTGTAATAACGGACGCCTCGGGCAAATCCCGGACGTTTGGCGATGGAACGGGCGAACCGATCGCCTTTCGCATCAACAGCGCCGCCGCAGAGCGGAAAATCGCGTTCGACCCGTCGCTGCACTTTGCCGAAGCCTATATGAACGGCGAAATCGACGTTCTTGACGGCAATATCTACGATGTCCTCAAGATCATATTCGAGAATACCGGGGCAACGGTTGCCCGGGAACCCTGGATGCTGGCAATCGAAGGCATCCGCCGCGCCACACGCAGACTGCACCAAATGAACACGCTGACCCGCGCATCGAACAATGTGCAGCGGCACTACGACCTTTCGGGAGACCTTTATCGTCTCTTCCTCGACAGCGACATGCAGTACTCCTGCGCCTATTTCGAGCGCCCTGACGCGACGCTCGAAGAGGCGCAGCTTGCGAAAAAGCGCCATATTTCCGCAAAGCTTCTCGCCAGGAAGGGCCAGAAGGTGCTCGATATCGGCTGCGGCTGGGGTGGCCTCGGGCTTTACCTTGCCAAATATCTCGAAGCAGACGTTACCGGCGTTACGCTTTCGCAGGAGCAGCATGGCGTTGCCAACAAGCGCGCCTTCGATGAAGGCCTCTCGGCACGCGCACGCTTTGATCTGCGCGACTATCGCACGCTGGAGGACGGTTTCGACCGCATCGTTTCCGTCGGCATGTTCGAGCACGTGGGCGTTGGCCATTTCGCCGAGTATTTCCAGCACACGGCCCGGCTTCTGAAAAAGGATGGCGTGTTCCTCCTGCATTCCATCGGCCGTTCGGACGGTCCGTCCTACACGAATGCGTTCATCCAGAAATACATCTTCCCAGGAGGCTATATCCCGGCCCTGTCGGAAGTCGTCCCGCATATCGAGAAGGCAGGCCTTGTCGTCACCGATATCGAGATATTGCGTCTCCACTACGCCGAGACGCTGCGTATCTGGCGCGAGCGCTTCATGGAAAATCGCGAACAGGCCAAGGCGATCTATGACGAACGCTTCTGCCGGATGTGGGAATTCTATCTCGCCGCCTCGGAAGCTGCTTTCCGCTGGCAGAACCTCGTCGTGTTCCAGATCCAGCTGGCGCACCAGCAGGAGGCCGTGCCGCTGACCCGCGACTATATATTCGAGGCAGAAAAGCGGCTGAGGCGTCTCGAATGCGAGCGCAGTTCCGCCAACAGCCAGGTCAATACGAAGGAGTCGGTAGCGGGGCGCTAGGCCGCCCCTCTTCCCCTTCGCCGTCATCTTGCGCCCGGTATGCCCAAGATCACCCTCGGGCCCATGCTGCCGTTATCCGGTCCGTCCCGAGGATCCGTTCCCCACGAAAGAATCAGCGCTGGTCTCACTTTAGCTGTGCGGAGCGGCCAGCGTTCGCACAGCTTATTGCCGCCTGCAATTTGCACAATTTCCTACGCCGGGTGTAGATTCAGGAGGGCGAATCGCGCCCCGAATCTGCCTCTCTGAGTCAAGCTTCAAACAATCCGAGTCTGCTTTTGTTGTGGATTGAAATGTATGTTTCGACCCCGCATTGCGCGGTCAAATGCCCGGTGGCCATAGTGAAGGGATAACAGGAAAAGGCGAAATGGCTGAAGCAACGGTACGCAAGATCAATGAGGCCCGCGACGCCTTCTACAGGGAGGCTCCCAATAATATCGAGGCGGAGCAGGCCCTTCTGGGTGCCATCCTGGTCAACAATGATGCGTTCTACCGCGTTTCCGATTTCCTGAAGCCGACCCATTTCAACGAACCTTTGCACCGCAAGATTTTCGAGATCTCATCCGACATGATCCGGATGGGCAAGATGGCGAATCCGGTGACGCTGAAAACATTCGTGCCAGCCGACGAGAAGGTCGGCGACATGACGGTCATGCAATATCTCGCCCGTCTCGCGGCCGAAGCGGTGACAATCATCAATGCCGAGGATTACGGCCGCGCCATCTACGATCTTGCGACCCGCCGCGCGCTGATCACCATCGGCGAGGACATGGTCAATATCGCCTATGACGCTCCCGTCGATGTCGCACCGCAAGGCCAGATCGAGGACGCTGAGCGGCGGCTGTTCGAGCTTGCCGAAACCGGCCGGTACGATGGCGGGTTCCAGACCTTCACCGACGCGGTGAAGTCCGCGGTCGACATGGCCAATGCCGCCTTCATGCGCGACGGCCACCTCTCCGGCATCTCCACCGGGATACGCGCACTCGATGCGCGCATGGGCGGGCTGCAGCCTTCCGACCTTATCGTACTCGCCGGGCGTCCCGGCATGGGTAAGACCTCGCTTGCCACCAACATCGCGTTCAACATCGCCGCGGCCTATGAGCCGGAACAGCAGGCGGATGGCAGCTTCAAGGCCAAGAATGGCGGCGTCGTCGGCTTCTTTTCGCTCGAAATGTCGTCGGAACAGCTGGCGACGCGTATCATTTCCGAGCAATCGGAGATCAGCTCCTCGAAAATCCGCCGAGGCGAAATAAGCGAAGCCGATTTCGAGAAGCTGGTCGCCTGCTCGCAGCATATGCAGCGCGTGCCCCTTTATATCGACCAGACCGGCGGTATCTCGATCGCCCAGCTTGCCGCAAGGGCACGGCGGCTCAAACGGCAGCGCGGGCTCGACGTTCTCGTCATCGACTATATTCAGCTGATGCAGGGGTCTTCCAAGCGCGCCTCGGAAAACCGTGTTCAGGAAATCACCGAGATAACAACCGGCCTGAAGGCGCTTGGCAAGGAACTGAACACGCCGATCATCGCCCTCTCCCAGCTTTCCCGCCAGGTGGAAAGCCGTGAAGACAAACACCCGCAGCTCTCGGACTTGCGCGAATCCGGCTCGATCGAGCAGGACGCCGACGTCGTTCTTTTCGTTTATCGCGATGAATACTATATCAAGAACAAGGAGCCGAAAGTAGGGACGGAAGAGCATTTCAAGTGGCAGGCCGATCTCAACGAGGCTTCAGGCAAGGCGGAAGTCATCATCGCCAAGCAGCGCCACGGCCCGACAGGAACCGTGAGGCTTGCCTTCCAGTCAGAGTTCACGCGCTTCACCGATCTTGCCGAGGATTCGCATCTTCCCGAACGATTCGAGTGATGATTTGAACAACAAGACCAATGTGACCACGACCGGCGCCGACCCGCGGCTGGCTGGCGGGCGTCTGACCATCGACCTAGATGCCCTCATTGCCAACTGGCAGCTTCTCGCGGAGAAATCGAAGCCAGCCGAAACGTCGGCCGTGGTCAAGGCCGACGCTTATGGGCTCGGGATCGTGCATGTCGTGCCCGCCCTTTGGCAGGCTGGCTGCCGCAGCTTCTTCGTTGCGCTTGCAGAAGAAGGTTTGCGGGTCAAAGCTGTTGCCCCGGATGCGCGCGTGTTCGTCCTCAACGGATTTTTCGAGGGCGCATTTCCCGCCTATGAGCAATCGGACCTCATCCCGGTTCTCGGATCGCCCCACGAAATCGAGCTTTGGGAGCGCGCAAATTCTGGTCGTCCCGAGCCGCTGCCATTCGCCTTGAATGTAGATACCGGCATGAACCGCCTCGGGCTAACGGTTGACGAGGCGCTGGCATATGCCGCAAGGCCCGGCGCACCCGCCCCGGTGCTCCTGATTACCCATCTCGCGGCGGCCGACGACACAGCCCACGCCTTGACGGCCAAGCAATTTGAATCATTTCAAAAGCTTCGAGCCGCTTTCAAAGGCATTCAGTCAAGTATCGCCAACTCGCCCGGCGTCTTTCATACCTTGCATACGGGCTTCGATTTGAGTCGCCCAGGCGTTGCCATGTATGGCGGCGAGCCGCTCTCCGGCGTTGCCAATCCGATGCGTCCCGTGGTGACGGTGGAGGCGCGCATCGTACAAATCCGTAACGGCCGCAAGGGCGAGACGGTCGGTTACGGCGCCACCGCGACGCTCGAGCGCGATACGCGGATTGCGATCTGTTCGGTCGGCTACGCCGATGGCTACCTCCGCTCGGCCTCGGGAAGCGGCGTGCCGTTGCGCGGCGCTGTCACCAAGGGCGGCGAAGGGTTCATCGCTGGTCAGAGAGTGCCCGTGATCGGCCGCGTCACCATGGACCTTACCTCATTCGATGTGACGGATCTTCCGTCAGACGCCGTAAAGCCCGGGGACCTTATCGAACTGATCGGCGCCAACATTGCGCTGGATGAGGCCGCGCGCGCCGCCGGCACCATTGGCTATGAGATGCTCACCAGCCTCGGCAATCGCTATCACCGCCGCTATCTTTATTCGGGAAAGCGTAGCTGATGGCCAAGGCCCGGGTTCAATTCATCTGCCAGAACTGCGGCGCTGTACATTCACGCTGGGCGGGGAAGTGCGACGAATGCGGTGAGTGGAACACGCTGGTCGAGGAAGGCACCTCCGGCGGGATCGGGAGCGGCCCGGGACGCCTTTCGGCCCGCAAGGGGCGAGCCGTCGCCCTCACCAGCCTCTCTGGCGAGATCGAGGATGCGCCGCGTATCCGCTCCGGGATCGGCGAACTCGACCGTGTGACTGGCGGTGGATTCGTACGCGGTTCCGCCATTCTCGTCGGCGGCGATCCAGGTATCGGCAAGTCCACATTGCTGACGCAGGCGGCAGCAGCGCTGGCGCGGCGTGGCAACCGCGTCGTCTACGTCTCGGGTGAAGAGGCGGTGGCGCAGATCAGGTTGCGCGCACAGCGCCTCGGCGCTGCGGACACCGATGTGCAGCTAGCGGCCGAGACCAATGTCGAGGACATTCTGGCGACTATCGCCGATTCGAAGCGCCCCGACCTCATCATTATCGACTCGATCCAGACCCTTTGGACGGACGCGGCCGATTCCGCGCCCGGCACGGTGACGCAGGTACGCGCCGGCGCACAGGCGATGATCCGCTATGCCAAGCAGACTGGCGCCGCCGTCGTTCTCGTCGGCCATGTCACCAAGGAAGGCCAGATTGCCGGTCCGCGCGTCGTCGAGCATATGGTCGATGCCGTGCTCTATTTCGAGGGCGAAGGTGGCCATCACTACCGCATCCTGCGCACGGTGAAGAACCGCTTCGGACCCACTGACGAGATCGGCGTCTTCGAAATGTCCGACCGCGGCTTGCGCGAAGTTGCGAACCCATCCGAGCTTTTCCTCGGCGAGCGCAACGAAAAATCCCCGGGCGCAGCGGTATTTGCAGGCATGGAGGGCACGCGCCCGATCCTCGTCGAGATTCAGGCGCTGGTTGCGCCGTCGACGCTCGGAACACCGCGGCGCGCGGTAGTCGGATGGGACGGCAACCGCCTGTCGATGATTCTCGCCGTGCTCGAAGCCCATTGCGGCGTTCGGTTCGGCCAGCATGACGTTTATCTGAACGTCGCCGGCGGTTATCGCATTACTGAACCGGCCGCTGATCTCGCCGTCGCCTCTGCGCTGGTTTCCTCTATCGCCGGTATTGCCCTTCCGGCCGATTGCGTCTATTTCGGCGAAGTCAGCCTATCGGGCGCCGTGCGCCCGGTTGCACATGCTGTACAGAGACTGAAAGAAGCAGATAAGCTTGGCTTCAAGCAGGCGGTTCTTCCCAAGGGAAGCAACGATGTTGCCAAGAACGGCAATGCCGCTCTGACCGAAACGGCTTCGTTGCCGGACCTTGTGGCCCGGATCGCGGCTTCGGGACCAGGCAAGAAACAACGCGCAGACTGACCGGATGGGGCCATCGGGCAGTGACATGGGGATGAAAGTAAATGCCGATTACGTTGCTTGACGGAATTCTATTGGGCATCACCCTCGTATCGGCGGTCCTCGCCATGGTGCGCGGATTTTCGCGTGAAGTGCTGTCGGTTGTTTCCTGGGCAGCGGCGGCAGCGGCCGCCTATCTCTTTTACAAGCCTGTTGTTCCCTTCCTCACCCCGTACATCAGCAACGACACCATCGTGCAGATTGCAGCGGCGGGCCTTGTCTTCGTCGTCACGCTGATCGTCGTGTCCATTATAACCATGAAGATTGCCGATTTCATCATCGACAGCCGCATCGGCGCGCTCGACCGCACGCTCGGCTTCCTGTTTGGCGCAGCGCGCGGCATACTTCTCGTTGTCGTCGCCATGCTGTTCTTCAACTGGCTCGTGCCGGAAAACCAGCCAGCCTGGGTTGGAAACGCCAAATCGAAGCCGATGATCGACCAGCTTGGCGCGAAACTTGTCGGCCTTCTGCCGGAAGATCCCGAATCGACCATCCTGAAGCGGCTGAAACCCGGCACGACCGCGCCGGAAGCATCGCCCGACGCGACGACTGCGCCGGAACCGAAGGAAGATATCCCGCCGGAAGGTGGTGCGACAAACCAGTGACTTGGAGTCTTGGCACTTATACACCATATAGGGGCTTCGATTGACACGTGGACGCGGGTCCTGCCCTGTTAGTCGATTGCCTCCTATGGCATAATATGAATTAGGCTCAATTGAATCTGCGGCGAAAGGCTGGCGGTAATGACCGACATTTCTCGTGACGATACCCAATTGATGTCCCTCGATGACGACACACTGCATGAAGAGTGCGGTGTGTTTGGCATTTTGGGGCACACCGATGCGGCCACGCTGACGGCGCTCGGATTGCATGCGCTGCAGCACCGCGGGCAGGAAGCTGCCGGTATCGTTTCCTACGACGGACGCCAGTTCTGCTCGGAGCGGCGCATGGGCCTTGTCGGCGATCACTACACCAACCCCGCCACGCTTGCCCAGTTGCCGGGGGACAGGGCCATCGGCCATGTGCGCTATTCGACGACGGGCGACACGGTTCTGCGCAACGTGCAGCCGCTCCTCGCCGAGCTTGAAGTCGGTGGCATCGCCATCGCCCATAACGGCAATTTCACCAATGGACTGACCCTGCGCCGCCAGTTGATCGCCGACGGTGCGATCTGCCAGTCGAATTCCGATACGGAGGTCGTCCTCCACCTTATCGCGCGCTCACGCCATGCCTCGTCCAGCGATCGCTTTATCGACGCGATCCGCCAGATGGAAGGCGGCTATGCGATGCTTGCCCTCACCCGCACCAAGCTGATTGCCGCGCGTGATCCGATCGGCATCCGCCCGCTCGTCATGGGCGAACTCGACGGCAAGCCGATCTTCGCATCCGAGACCTGCGCGCTCGACATCATTGGCGCGAAGTTCATCCGCGACGTGGAGAACGGTGAAGTCGTCGTTTGCGAGATCCAGCCGGACGGCTCGATCAGCATCGACGCCTTCAAGCCCCAGGCTCCGAAGCAGGAGCGGCTCTGCCTGTTCGAATATGTGTATTTCGCCCGTCCTGACTCCGTCGTCGGCGGCCGCAACGTCTACACCGCGCGCAAGAACATGGGCATCAACCTTGCCAAGGAAGCGCCGCTTGAGGCCGACGTTGTCGTACCGGTTCCAGATGGCGGCACACCCGCCGCGATCGGCTTTGCCCAAGCCAGCGGTATCCCGTTCGAGCTCGGCATCATCCGCAACCACTATGTCGGACGCACCTTCATTGAGCCGACGCAGTCGATCCGCGCTTTCGGCGTGAAGCTGAAGCATTCGGCCAACCGTGCCGTCATCGAAGGCAAGCGCGTCGTTCTCATCGACGACTCGATCGTGCGCGGGACAACGTCGGTCAAGATCGTGCAGATGATCCGCGATGCCGGGGCGAGCGAAGTTCATATACGCGTCGCGAGCCCGATGATCTTCCACCCGGATTTCTATGGCATCGATACGCCGGACGCCGACAAGCTCCTCGCCAACCAATACGCCGATCTCGACGCCATGTGCCGTTACATCGGCGCGGATTCGCTGGCGTTCCTGTCGATTGACGGTCTCTACAAAGCCGTCAGCGGCCAGCCGCGCGATTCCCGTGCGCCGCTGTTCACCGATCACTATTTTACTGGCGACTATCCGACCCGCCTTCTCGACAAGGATGGTCCGAGCAACGTCCACAAGCTCTCGCTTCTCGCAAATAACGGTTGAGTTCACGACACAATGATTTCTGACGGCAGTTTCCGGCTGGACGGCAAGCTTGCGCTTGTCACTGGCGCATCCCGCGGCATCGGCTATTTTCTGGCGAAGGACCTTGCCGCACGCGGCGCCCATGTCATCGCCGTCGCCCGGACAGTCGGAGGGCTCGAGGATCTCGACGACGAAATCAAGAGCGTGGGCGGTAGCGCGACGCTTGTGCCGCTCGACCTGACCGACATGCCAGCCATCGACCGGCTGGGCGGCTCGATCCACGAGCGTTGGGGGAAACTCGACATCATGGTGGCGAACGCCGGTTTCCTCGGCACAATATCGCCGATCGGCCACGTAGAGGCAAAGGTCTTCGACAAGCTGATGGCGATCAACGTGTCGAGCGTATGGCGCCTGATCCGCACCACTGATCCGCTCCTGAAACTCTCGGATGCCGGCCGTGCGCTGTTCCTTTCCTCAGGGGTCGCCCACACGGCGAGAGCCTATTGGGGTCCCTATGCCGCTTCCAAGGCCGCCGTCGAGGTGATGGCGCGCAGTTGGGCCGAGGAGACTCGCCAGACGCGCCTTCGTATCAACTCGGTCAATCCGGGCGCAACACGCACGGCAATGCGCGCCCAGGCAATGCCCGGCGAAGATCCGGAAACCTTGCCGACGCCGGGCGACGTTGCCGCCCAGATCGCGCTTATGCTTGACCCGGCACTCGATGTCACCGGCAAGCTCTATGACGTGCGCGAAGGCAAGCTTCTGAGCTACAACGATCCGAGCTAGAGTCTCCGTATTCGTCGGCTGGTGTTGTTGCCATTTTCTGTTGGCTCGGAGCACGGCTCTTGCGAGAAGCCATGATTGCGGTCTTGGCGACCTTTGAATCGTTCTGCCGGAAGGCATTGATTTCACATCGCCCCTCCTCTCCGCCGGGATCCTCGATGATGGCGGTGGGAGCGTATAACGGCGGTAGAAACGCGGCGGTGCAACGGATGACGGCCGTGGAGGCTAGACAACGAGTCGTATCCGCTTGGTCGGTCTGGCGTTCAGTTCCCATTGCAGTGCACGCCACGCCTTGGGGCTCATGCCGGTAACGCGCAGGAATTCGCGATTGAAGTTGGACTTTGTCTAAAAACCTGCATCGAAAATGATGCGGGTTATCGGATCGTCCGTATTTGCGAGCAGGCGGCACGCCTCCTTCACGCGAAAATCATTGACATATTGCGAGACGCTCATTGCCTTGACGCGGTTAACCGCGCCCGACACCTGACGGGTGGAGAGGCCCATTTTTCGCGCAAGCCGGTTGAGGTTAAGATCGACGTCCCGGTGCAGGCTCCGCGTTTGCATCAATTCGTCAAGCGACGCAGCGATACGGGCATCCTCCGCGCTCGGCACCGGAGACGGTATTTCATTGCCGCTTCCATCGTCTTCAGATGCGGGTTGGCTAGTTCCTGCAACGGTCGCCGAGGTTCCAAGAATCAGCAGGGCAAGGACATTGCCTATGGCCACGATACCGCCGGAATGGGTTCCGCCTGTTTCGGCGAAATCAAGGCTGATGATGACATCGATGAAACCGGAGCCAAGGATCGCGAACGCTGTGATTTGAAGCGCCCTATAGGCGTTTCCGACACCGTCAAGCCTCGAAGAACCAAGCGCATTCGGCCCGAGCCAGGCCAGCCATGTCAGCGCGCTGCCATAGCCGAGAAATATCACGATAAGGGCGAGCGAAATCGGCATCGGCCAGAACGCCACGAATGCCAAAATCATCAACGCCGGCAGGGCATGCAATAAAAGCAGCGGCCGATTGCGCGGCGAGCGCCCGTCGCGCAAGCCTTCGAAACTGAGCCATGCAAGAGCCGGGATAATTGCAGCCAGTATCGCCTGCACAGGCAGGAGTGCGACGATGTCGTATCCCCAGCGCGTTCCTATCACCAGTGATTGCAGGGCGTAGACTGCGATCAAGGCCGCAAAGAACAGGTTTGGCTTATTCCCATCGCTTCGCCTCACCATCTGGATCAGCAGGATAGCAAGCAGCAAGGCAACGACATACGGCAACGGGACAAATATCATCTGCACTCAATCCGTGAATTCGGCACCGGCAATATGTCCTCCATCGCGATTGCGGACGACCTGAAACGCAATTGAGGTCGTTATCATACGGGAATTACACTGCGATCAAGGCTCGACCAACTCTAACATGTGGAGCCCGGAAGCATGCTGGATATTCTCGCCTCATTTATCGCACTCTTTTCGACAATCGCCATGCGTGCGGCCATCCCCGCGCTCGCAATTTTTGGCTCGCCGGAACTTGCTGATGCAGCAGGGTTTCAAACGCTGACCGTGCCCTCAAATAGAAGCGGACCAGAATTGCAAGGCGCCGTCTGGTATCCGTGCACAAAGATACCAGGTGCGGTGAAATTTCGCTTCGATACGCTCAATGTCGCCCAAGATTGTCCCGTGACGGGCGAAAAGTTGCCGCTGATTATCATTTCGCACGGCGTCGGCGGCTGGTTCGGCAATTTTCACGTCCTCGCAGACAAGCTTGCCGATGCAGGTTTTGTCGTCGCCGCTATCAACCATCCTCGGGATGCCGGTCTCTCGGATTCCCGAGACCCCGGCGACATCGCTTCAATGACGCAGCGCCCGGCGGATACGACAAGGCTCGTAACCTTAATGCTCGGCTCCTGGCAGGATGCGTCGAGGCTTGATGCGGGCCGCATCGGGTTCTTCGGATATTCCAGAGGCGGCTTTACCGGCCTAGCGCTGCTCGGCGGACGACCTGACTGGAACCTGCTGCTAACAAATTGCCCTACCTATCCCGGCAATCGCTTCTGCGAACAAATCCGCGCCAGTGCGATAGGCCCCCTCACATCCGATCCCCGTATAAAGGCTGCTGTGGTCGTCGATCCAGCAGGCGGCAGCCTGTTCACCCGCGCAGGTTTGAAAGACGTGACAATTCCTGTGCAGCTCTGGGGATCAGAACGCGGCGGCGATGGACTTTCGGTCAAGGATGCCGCGACGATTGCCGCCAACCTCCCACGCAAGCCGGAATTTCATTTCGTTGCCAATTCAGGGCACTTTTCGTTCCTGCCGCCGTGCGGCCCGGAACTGGCAAAACTTGTTGCCGACTCCGAACCCGAAATCTGCGCCGACGCATCGAATTTCGACCGCGTTGCGTTTCACAAGGATTTCAACGCGGAAATCCTCGCATTTTTCCGCAAGCAATTCATGAAACCCAAGCCCGAGTAACGACCATAAACCCGAGCCTCACGACGATGCGGCTTCGGCGTCGTTGTTTGGAGAAGCGGTAGCGGCGCTGAGCGCATCCGCCGCTTCGAAGCGCTTCCAGGCGCGTGTGCTGAAAGGCAGGCTGATGAAGAAGGCGATCGTCGTCAGTGTCAGCGTTTGCCATGTGTAGCTCATCAGGAACGCAACGTAGACGACGATGAACAGGAAAATCGGCATGACCCAGTCGGAGCGCAGCTTTGTACCCGCCGCCTTGCCGCTATAGACCGGCAGACGGCTGATCATCAGGCTGGCGACAATCACCGTGTAGGCGGCCGCCCCGAAGGCGAGAGCCCGCGTCGGGGCAAGTCCGAGAAAGCCGAGATAGACCGGCAGCATTACCAGAAGCGCGCCGGCGGGTGCTGGAACGCCCGTAAAGAAGTTCTTTTGCCAGGCCGGCTGGCCGACGGCGTCGAGCATGACGTTGAAACGGGCAAGGCGCAGGCAGCAGGCGATGCAGTAGAGCAGCGCCGCGATCCAGCCGAAAGACCGCGCCTGATCGAGCATATAGGCATAAAGCACGAGGGCCGGCGCAACGCCGAAATTGACGATATCGGCGAGCGAATCCATCTGGGCGCCGAAATTGCTCGAGCCCTTCATCATGCGGGCGATACGTCCGTCAATGCCGTCGAGAAAGGCGGCAAGCAGCACCATGGCAACGGCGAGTTCGAAGCGATTCTCGAAGGCGAGCCTTATGCCCGTCAGCCCGGCACAGATGGCGAGCACAGTGATCACATTCGGGACGAGATAGCGCAGCGGAATTCGCCTGCCCCGCGGTTCGTGTGCCCGAGGCTTGTCGTCAAACAGCGGATCGGATTCGATGTCGTTCATGCCGCAACCTCAGCTGATCCGCACCAGCGGCGCGCTCGCCGCCCCGCCGAATTCGGCGATGACGGTCTCGCCGCCAACCGCCATCTGGCCAATTGCGACGCGGGGGGTAAAGCCCTGGGGAAGATAGACATCCACCCGTGAGCCGAAGCGGATGAGCCCGAAACGCTCGCCGATCGACAGCGCGTTGTTCTCGTCAGCCCAGCACACGATGCGGCGCGCAACCAGCCCGGCGATCTGCACCACGGCGACCTCGCCATTCGGGCTTTCGATCAGGAGGCTGTTGCGCTCGTTCTCGGCGCTCGCCTTGTCGAGCTCGGCATTCAAAAACTTGCCCGGCTTGTGAACGATCGTCTTGATGCGTCCGCGCACCGGTGCGCGATTGATGTGACAAGAGAAAACGTTCATGAACACGGAAATGCGCGTCATCTCGCCGGTGCCGAGGCCGAGTTCGCGTGGGGGCACGGCTGGGCCCACCGCTGAAACAATTCCATCCGCCGAGCTTATGACCAGCTTGTCGTCGATAGGCGTCACGCGCTGCGGGTCACGATAGAAATAGATACACCAGGCCGTCAGCACGAAGCCGATCCAGAACAACGGCTCCCAGAAATAGCCGAGAATGATCGTCGCACCGGCAAAACCGGCGATAAACGGATATCCCTCCCGATGAATCGGCACAAATGTATTGCGGATGGTATCGACAAGGCTCATTCGTTGCTTCCTGCTGGTCCCGGTAACGCACACGCGAACCCAAGGCGCGCCAATGCGTTTCGCGCGTTACTTATCGGAGATTGGAGGCCGGGGCAAACGCTTCGCTCGCCAGTTCACTGAAACCGCTATGCTGCCGGCTCGCCGCGCAGGACCACGCCAAGGTCGTCTTCCTCGCGCACACGGCGCAGCCGCTCCTCGGCCTCGGTGGCTTCGCGCTGGCGATTCCACATGGAAGCATAGAGGCCGCCGCGGGCAAGCAGCGTCAGGTGCGTGCCACGCTCGGCAATCACGCCATCCTTGAGAACGATGATTTCATCAGCGCCGATGACAGTCGAAAGACGATGGGCAATGACCAGGGTTGTGCGGTTGCGGCTGACAATATCGAGCGCCGACTGGATTTCATGTTCCGTGGCGCTATCAAGCGCTGACGTTGCTTCGTCGAGGATGAGAATGGGCGGAGCCTTCAGGATTGTCCGTGCAATGGCGACACGCTGTTTTTCGCCCCCGGAAAGCTTCAACCCACGCTCGCCGACCATCGACTCGTAGCCGTCCGGCAATGTCTGGATGAACGGGCCGATCTGAGCAAGTTCAGCGGCGTTGCGCATTTCCTCATCGCTCGCGGCGATCCGGCCATAACGGATATTATAGGCAATGGTGTCATTGAACAGCACCGTATCCTGCGGCACCATGCCGATCGCGGCGCGGAGGCTCTCCTGCGTAACGTCGCGAATATCCTGCCCGTCAACGCTGATCGAGCCGCTCTGGATATCGTAAAAGCGGAATAGCAGCCGGGACAGGGTCGACTTGCCCGCACCGGAAGGCCCGACAATGGCAATCGTCTTGCCGGCTGGCACCTCGAAACTGACGCCCTTCAGGATAGGTCGCTTCGGGTCATAGGCAAAGTGAACATTGTCAAAGCGGACGGACCCGCGCTCAATGTCAAGCGGCCGCGCGTCCGGGCTGTCCTGGACTTCCTGCTCCACATCCAGAAGATCGAACATCTGCTCGATGTCGGTCAGGCCCTGGCGCACCTCACGATAGATGAAGCCGATGAAATTGAGCGGGATCGACAGCTGCATCAGCATGGCATTGATGAAGACGAAGTCACCCAGCGTCTGCGTGCCGGCGAGAACCTCCCTGCCCGACATGATCATCATCACCGCCATGCCGACGCCGAAGATGACGGCCTGACCGAAGTTGAGCCAGCCGAGCGAGGTCCAGATGCGGGTCGCCGACACTTCATAGCGCGCCATCGCTCCGTCGAAGCGCTTGGCCTCCATGGCCTCGTTGCCGAAATATTTGACCGTCTCGAAATTGAGCAGCGAGTCGATCGCCTTGGAGTTGGCGTCCGTATCGGAAGCGTTCATGTCGCGGCGTATGCCGATGCGCCAATCGCTGGCACGGACGGTAAACCACGTATAGAGCCAGACCGTGGCAACGACCACGGCGACATAGGAGAAACCATAGGTGACGGCGAAGATCACGGCCGTCATGAGGAATTCGAGGATCGTCGGCGCCGTGTTCAGGATCGTGAACCGGACAATCGTTTCGATGCCCTTGGTCCCGCGCTCGATGATGCGTGAAAGGCCGCCCGTGCGCCGTTCGACGTGGAAGCGCAACGACAAATCATGCATATGCACGAAGGTCTTATAAGCAAGTTTTCGCACGGCGTACTGGCCGACGCTGGCAAACAGCGCGTCGCGCAACTGATTGAGGCCTGCCTGAACGATACGCGCCAGATTATAGGCTGCGACCAGCATAAGCGGGCCAACGAACAGCGCCGGCACGAGGTCCGAGGGCTCGAACTTGCCATTTAAGGCATTGGTCGCCCATTTGAAGAAATACGGAACAAGGATCAGAACGACCTTGGAAATGACGAGATAGACCGTGGCCCAGATCACGCGCATGCGCAGGTCCGGGCGCTCCATCGGCCACATGTAGGGCCAGAGATTGCGTATGGTCTGGAGTGTCTTTCCAGAGTCGGCGGAAACGGTCTTGTTGGCCACTTTTAATCCTTGTGGATCGCGGGGTGCAGCGAGGCACGGCCCCGAACCATCCCTTCATCGGAACAGCAAAGGCTCGCCATGTCGCTAACAAACGCGGCAACGGTGACGAATGCATCCGGATTAATACTGTAGTGCGAGCTCTGGCCTGAGGGCTGATAGCGGACAAGGCCGGCTTCGACGAGAATTTTCAGATGCTGCGAGACCGTCGACTGCGCAAGGTCAAGATGCGCGACGATATCCTTGCAACAGGAGCGGTCGAGACAGGCGAGCTGCCGGACGATGCGCAAGCGCGCCGGATGAGCAAGCGCGGCAAGGATCCGGGCGGTTTCCGCGTCCGACAAAGAGCGTTCAAACGGATTGGTACAATTCATCGTCCATCGGCGATAAACGATATAAATTTCCAAAGCAAGCCGAAAAGTAAAAACGCTATTCCGGCTTGAGGTGCCGGAATAGCGCAATCATGTCACTCGACGGCCGATTTTTCCTGATCCGGCAAGGTGAAGACCTGACCGGGGAAGATCTTGTTCGGATTGCGGATCTGTTCCTTGTTGGCAAGGTAGATCGTCGTGTAGCGAACGCCCGCGCCATAGGTGCGGCGGGAAATCCGCCAGAGATTGTCGCCCCGGCGAATAATGACCGAGCCGTCGACATTCTTGAGCGGCGCTTCGCTGTTCTGCGCTGCCGGATCCGTGCCTTGCGGAACGGCGCCGGTTGCGCTGTCGCCGGGCGTGGCATCGGCAATGGCTGCGACGCGCTCACCTGCCTCGCGTTTGAACGGCACCGCCGCACGCGCGATTATGGTCATGCCATCCCGGCCCATCATTTCGGCGCGAATAATGTAATCGCCGACAGCAAGCTCCTGCACCGTCTGCAGCAGGAAGCGGCCGTTTGGCGCCGTCTTCGTCGTTCCGAGCGGATCGTCATTGGCATAGAGCTTGACTGTCGAGCCTGGCTCCGAGGTGCCGGCGATGAAAATCTTGTTGCCCTCGATCTCGACAGCCTCGACGGCAACGAGAGCCCTCTCGGCGGGCGCGGCGGGCTTGTCGCCGGCAGGCGAGGCGGCGGTCGCCATTGCCGTCTGCGCTTCAGCCGGTGCAGCCGGTGCCGTAGCTTGCGGAGTCGTGATCATGCGGCTCGGTTGGCCAGATTGCTCGACGAGCGCCAGCACCTGTCCGGACTTGTTTTCGGGTATGGAGACAATGGCGGTCTCAAGCGATGTCAGCGCGCTGCCATCGGGCAGTGTCGAGCGCAGCACAAGCTGATAGTCGCCGGGTTTCAATGGCGTATCGAGGGCGATGACGAAGTCGCCGGTATCTGTCGCCTTGCCGGTGCCGACGATCTGCGATCCAGACAAAAGATCGACTGTAGCGTTCTTTGCCGCCTTGCCGGCAACAACGATCGATCCGGAGGGTTCGACGCGGAGAATGTCGAAGGTGGGTCCGCTCGAAGTTATCGTCGCTTCGCCTTGCGGCTGGGCAGCGGGCGCAGTGGCCGCAGGAAGCGACGCCGGGCTCTCTACCTTGGCCTCTTGTTGCGGGGCCGGTGTTGGTGCAGCGGCGGGCTGCTGTGTCTGTGCAGGACTGGTCGCAAGCGCTACGGGTTTGTCAGAAGTCGGCTCACCTGGCAGCAACGCCACGACAGCGGCGACGAGCCCAGCGGCAACGACAGTACCGAGCCCCAAAACCGCAATTTTATTCTCGAACATCGTTCCCCATTCCTATTGTTCTCTTTTTGGTCTAGCGCCTTTTCGCCGTTGCTACAAGAAAACCCTTTAGATTCAGGACTAGTCTTTAGACTTATCAAGAACAAATCTGGGGTAGCAAACTTTTGTCGCATTACTACCGCCTTGACGTTTGGCGGTGCAGGAGGCACCACTCGTCGCATGAGCAAGATTCGATCCATATGTGTCTATTGCGGGTCCTCGCCGGGCCGCGATCCGATCTACAAGCAAAGCGGCCGGCTGCTCGGCAAGTCGATTGCCGCACACGGGCTTGAACTCGTCTATGGCGGCGGCACGAAAGGCATCATGGGCGCGGTTGCGGACGGCGTCATGTCCGCGGGCGGTCGGGTAACCGGCATCATCCCGAAGTTCCTGATGAACAAGGAAGCCACCGAACACGCGCTTGGCCAGCTTTCCGAGCTGATTGTCACGGAAGACATGCACGAGCGCAAACACAAGATGTTCGAGCGCTCCGACGCCTTCGTTACGCTGCCCGGGGGCATCGGCACGGTCGAGGAGATCGTCGAGATAATGACCTGGGCCCAACTCGGGCGGCATCGCAAGCCGATGGTCTTTGCCAATGTCAACGGCTTCTGGAATCCGATGCTTGCGCTCATCGACCACATGAAGGCCGAAGGGTTCGTGCATACGTCACATTTGGTCAATCCGCTTGTGGTAGAAAACCCGGATGAGATCGTGCCGGCGATCCTCAACGCCGCTGCGCGAGGCGACCGGGAAGGCGATGGGTCGATCATCGAACGGATGTAGCTACGGAAAAGGGATCGATAGGTGGACACGAAGGCCTTGGATCCCAACAGCAAACAACTTGCCAGCGATGACTTTGTCATAAGCCACGCATTCGGTGCGGATGGCGCGCTTATCCTGCATCCTGGCGCCTCCAATCCTGCCGTATGGACCTGGAAAAGCTATGCGCTGGCCGATGCAAGAGCACGACGCAGCCTCGAAACCGACGCCACCCTGCCCGAAGCGGTACGCGAGGTTCTGCTTGCCTCCGGCGACCAATGCCAGATCAATTTCGACGATGGCTGGCTATACGGCGAATTGCCCGATCTCCAGCATGAGCACTATGGCGATCCGCGCGAACTCGGCTATTTCCGCTTCGCCTTCAATGATGGGGTCTTCATCAGCGCGCGGCGCCATCCGCTGCAGTCGGTCGACGACATACGCCAGGCGATAGGTCGGGGCAAAATCCGGCTTCCCTCGCCGCTCACCCTGTTCAATGCTGTTTTCCGGCGTTTCCTTGAACTGCTCAAGGCGGAAATTGCCAAGCTTTCGGAAACGCTCGATTCGATCGAGGATCACATTGTCGGCGAGAACTGGCAGGGCGAACGGGAGCGCCTGGTGCCGGTGCGGCGGCAGATCGTGGTCTTCCACCGCTACCTGACAGCGGCGATCAGCCTGTTTCGACATATAGACCATGCCGACCGCAGGGCCCTGCCTGAGGAGTTGGACGATCTCATCGAGGCCCTGTCGCGGCGAGCCGAAACCCTGCATGCGGAGGGCGACCAGTTGCAGCAGCGCGCGCGGTTGCTGCAGGACGAACTGATGGCCAAGCTCACCGACCAGTCGAACCAGTTCCTGTACGTTTTGTCGGTGATGACCGCTGTTCTTTTGCCGAGCACGGTCATCAGCGGGCTTTTCGGGATGAATACCGGTGGGCTACCGCTTGCAGAAAGCGCGCACGGTTTTTGGATCATCGCTTTCATCGCGCTCGCGATTTCCGCGGCGGTTTATCTGATTGTGCGCAGGATCGGCGGGAACAGGTGTTAAGCCGCCTTCACCTTGCGGGCTTGCTGCAACATCGACCACGTATAGATGGCAAGCGCCGTCCAGATCAGCGCAAAGGCGAGGAACTGGATATGCGAGAAAGGCTCGCCGAAGACGAAGATGGCGCTGAGGAAGACGATCGTCGGTGCGATGTACTGCATCAGTCCGATCGTCGTATAGCGCAGCAGCTTGGCGCCGAATGCATAAAGGATGAGCGGCACCGCCGTTGCCGGACCGGCGAAGAGCAGAAGGCCGACGTCGTGGGCGCTGCCATTGAAGAAGTGGCTGGTGCCCTGCGAGACGGTCCAGGCGATGAAGGCGAGCGAAGGCACCGACAAAAGCAGGACTTCAAGCATAAAACCCTGCGTTGGGCCGATCGGCAACGTCTTGCGGAAGAAGCCGTAAAAGCCAAAGCTGAAGGCTAGCACCAGCGAGATCCAGGGCAAGCCGCCGGAATAGACCGTCAAAAGAAGCACCGCGCAGGCGGCGAGCCCGACTGCCACGGCCTGCGGCTTCGACAGGCGCTCGCCAAGGAAAATGCCGCCGAGCACGACATTCACAAGCGGGTTGATGTAGTAGCCGAGTGCGGTGTCGATGGCATGCCCGCTGCCGATCGCCCAAACATAGGTTCCCCAGTTGAGCGTGATGAGCGAGGCCGTCAGCATCGCCATGAAAAGCATTCGGGGCGTCGTCAGCGCGACCTTCAGATCGCCGAACAATCCGAGCCACCACAGCAGCAGGGCGGCGATGGGTACCGACCAGATGATGCGATGCGCCACCACTTCCAGCGCCGGCATATGGGCAACCGACTTCAGGTAGAACGGAAGGACGCCCCAGAGCAGATAGGCTGAGAGCGCAAAGATGAAACCCTTCTTCCCGTCGGACATGCCGCCTGGACCTTCGGTTGTGACAAGGCCAGCGGTCACGGCGCGATTGGAAGCTATCTGTTCAGTCATGATGCGCCGACTCCTAGTCCTCGCTTCCCGGCGCGTCCATTGAATTCGGCTGATCGATACATCAAGACAGTTGATGTTTTTTACGGCAATTCGAACAAATTATGAGCGAATTCCAGCTATTCCGCGGCGATCTTGCCAGCGAGATCGCGGTTTTTCATCAGCTTGTAGACTATGGAATCCATCAGCGCCTGAAACGAGGCGTCGATGATGTTGTCGGATACACCTACCGTCCACCAGCGCGCATTGCTCGAATCCGTCGACTCGATCAGAACGCGCGTGATCGCTTCCGTGCCGCCATTGAGGATACGAACCTTGAAATCGGCGAGCACCAGATCATCGATCTCATTCTGGTAACGGCCCATATCCTTGCGTAGCGCAAGATCGAGTGCATTGACCGGACCATGGCCCTCGGCGACGGACATGCGGGTCTCCCCGTCGATGTCGACCTTCACCACCGCTTCCGAGACCGTCTTTATATTGCCGTTGGCATCGAAGCGGCGTTCGACCATGCATCGAAACGAGTCGACCTTGAAGAATTCCGGGACCGTGCCGAGCGTGCGCCGGGCCAAGAGTTCGAAGCTCGCATCGGCGCCCTCATAGGCATAGCCTTCCGCCTCATGTTCCTTGACGAGGGCAATGAGCGTGTCGAGCCGAGGATCGGACTTTGCCACGCTGATGCCGCGGCGCTCCAACTCATTGATGAAGTTGGACTTGCCGCCCTGGTCGGAGACCATCACCTTGCGGCGGTTGCCGACGGTCTCCGGCGGGACATGTTCGTAAGTCGCCGGCTCCTTGATCAGGGCCGAAGCGTGGATGCCGGCCTTGGTCGCGAAAGCCGACGTCCCGACGAATGCGCCCTGCGGGTTGGGCGCACGGTTAAGCAATTCGTCGAAGCTGCGCGAGAGCCGCGACAGCCCCTGCAGCTTCTCCATGCTGATGCCGGTCTCGAAGCGGTCCGCCCAGGCAGGCTTCAGCATTAGCGTCGGGATGATCGTGACCAGATTGGCATTGCCGCAACGCTCGCCGATACCGTTGAGCGTGCCTTGCACGTGGCGCACGCCGGCATCGATCGCAGCCAGCGAGTTGGCGACCGCCTGCTCGGTGTCGTTATGGGCATGAATGCCGAGATGATCGCCGGGGATCGACTTCGCCACTTCGCGTACGATCGTCGCCACTTCCGCCGGCTGCGTACCGCCATTGGTATCGCACAGAACGACCCAGCGCGCGCCGGCCTCATAGGCGGTTTGCGCGCAAGCGAGCGCATAGGCCGGGTTGGCCTTGTAGCCGTCAAAGAAGTGCTCGCAATCGACAATGGCTTCCTTGCCGGCTTCTACAGCGGCCGTGACCGAGGCGGCAATGCTTTCAAGGTTTTCCTCATTGGTGCAGCCGAGCGCCACGCGCACGTGATAGTCCCAGCTCTTGCCGACGAAGCAGACCGTGTCGGCGGCGGAACGGATCAGCGCCGTGACGCCGGGATCGTTGGAGGTGGAGACCCCTGCCCGCTTGGTCATGCCGAAAGCCGCGAACTTGGCGCGCTTTGTTCGCGTCTCGCTGAAGAACGCCGTGTCGGTGGGATTGGCGCCGGGATAGCCGCCTTCGACGTAATCGAAGCCGAAATCATCGAGCAAGGCGGCGATGACCTTCTTGTCCTCGACCGAAAAATCGATGCCTGGCGTCTGCTGGCCGTCGCGCAAAGTGGTGTCGAAGAGGTAGATGCGTTCCTTGGTCACTTGCTCGTTTCCCCGTCCCCGGCCTGCGGCCATTGATCCGTGTCATGGTCGGGATGCTGATAGGATATCATTGTTTTAAGAAATTCAGCCGATTCAGGATCGCCATCCGACGTATAACCCGGCAGCGCGCCGAGATCGTCGACATAGGGCAACTTGCCCTCAAGACCCCATTGCAGAACAGGCGCAAGTTCCTCCGGATGATCGAAAGCACCGATCGCCAGCGCGAGGCCATCGGGCGCCTCATAGGTCAGCGGCGTGCCGCACTCGGCACAAAAACCGCGCTTGACGTGATTGGACGACTGGTAGCGCTTGGGTTCGCCGCGCGTCCACTGGAAATGGGCGCCGCGCACCGATGCAAGCGGCGCATAGAAATTGCCGAACGCCTTCTGGCACATGCGGCAATGGCAGATGGAGGTGTCGTCCACCTTGCCCTCGACGCGAAACCGAACCGCTCCGCACTGGCACCCGCCGGTGTATATGGGCTTGTTGTCAAGGCTCATGGGCGGGGCTCCCTGCGGAAACGGTGCTCACGATATGCTGACAGACGCCATCGATATCTTGAAGCACATCGTCATTCCAGAACCGCAAAACCGTCCACCCGTCGCGGTTCAGGCGTTCGGTCCTTGCGCCGTCATACTGCTGACTGTGATCTTCACCGTGTTGAGACCCGTCGAGTTCAACAACGATGCGAGCCGCAGCACAGGCGAAATCAACGATGTAACCGCCGATTGGAACCTGCCGCTTGAACGACAAGCCCATCAGTCGGTGAGCACGGAGGCAATTCCAAAGTTTCAATTCCGGCTCGGTTTGCGCCCGCCGCATGGACTTCGCATATTGGCGGATTTTCACCGGAATTGGCGTGTGGGATGGCATGGTTAGTCACCCCCCTCTGTCCTGCCGGACATCTCCCCCACAAGGGGGGAGACTGAATTGTCATCGAACGTGTCGCTCAAATGCAAACCCCGGAGATTGGCCTCAACCTCTGTAAAGGCTGGTCTCCCCCCTTGTGGGGGAGATGTCCGGCAGGACAGAGGGGGGTGCTCATCGAACGTGTCGCTCAAATGCAAACCCCGGAGATTGACCTCAACCTCTGTAAAGGCTGGTCTCCCCCCTTGTGGGGGAGATGTCCGGCAGGACAGAGGGGGGTGCGATCCACGCGCATCCATCACCGCCTCACCTCCCAGGTCGTAACCCGCTCGCCCGTTTCAGGATCCTTGCCGTCCTTGAGCTGTATGCCCTGGTCCAGCAGTTCGGCGCGGATGCGATCGGCCTCGGCGAAGCTCTTTGCAGCAAGCAGAGCGAGCCGGTCGGCGATCTTCGACTCGATTTCGTCCGCAAGCTCTGACGACACCGTCTCGGCCTGCAAGTCGAAGCCGAGAAGCGCGAACGCTGTCCGGTAGTCGCCAGGCTCGACCGCGCGCGAGCGCCGCGCCGAAGACAGCCAGTTGATCACGCTCGGCGTGGCGAGATCATCCGCAAGCAGGGCAATCACCTCGTCGGGGATCGCACCGGGTTCGGCATTGCCTACATATTCGCGCGCCTTGGCAAGAATGTTCTCCGCCTCCTCGAGCCGGCTGACGCTGAAATCGATCGGCTCGCGGTAGTTGGTCATCAGCATGGCGAGGCGCAGCACGTTGCCCGGCCACTTGCGCCCGCCGAACGTTTCGGTTGCGAGAAGCTCGTTGATCGTCACGAAGTTGCCGAGGCTCTTTGCCATCTTCTGGCCCTCGACCTGCAGGAAGCCGTTATGCATCCACACATTGGCCATGCGGTCGATGCCGAGCGCGCAGCACGACTGTGCGATCTCGTTCTCGTGGTGCGGGAAAACGAGGTCGATGCCGCCGGCATGGATGTCGAAAATGTTCTTCTGCGGATCGTCGCACTGCAGCCCGCCGCCAAACGGCTCGAGCAGTTTCGCCATGGACATGGCCGAGCATTCGATATGCCAGCCGGGACGGCCAAGGCCTTCGATCCCAGCCGGTGAGGGCCAGCCTGGCTCACCCTCCCTTGACGGTTTCCACAGGACGAAATCCATCTCGTCGCGCTTGTAGGAGGCGACATCGACGCGGGCACCGGCGAGCATATCGTCGGCGGAGCGGCGCGCAAGCATGCCGTAGCGCGGCCCCCTGGCGGCGTTCATCGCCGCCGGTGAGAACAGGACATGGCCATCGGCGACATAGGCGATGCCGCGCTCGACGAGACGGTCGATCATTGCCACCATTTCCGCGATGTATTCCGTCGCCCGCGGCTGGGCCGTTGGCTGCAGGTTGCCAAGCGCCGCCACATCAGCCTGGAACTGGCGGTTCGTCGTCTCCGTCACCTTGCGGATCGCCTCATTGAGCGGAAGCGCCGGAAAGTCACGGGCGGCACGCGCATTGATCTTGTCGTCGACGTCGGTGATATTGCGCACATAGGTAACGTGGTTTTCGCCGTAGACGTGGCGCAGCAAGCGAAACAAAACGTCGAAGACGATCACCGGTCGGGCGTTGCCGATGTGGGCATAGTCATAGACAGTGGGTCCGCAGACATACATGCGCACATTGTTCGGATCGATCGGCACGAACACTTCCTTCGTGCGGGTGAGCGTGTTGTAGAGGCTCAGTTGCTGCGGCATGGCGGTCTGCTCAAATCTCGGGTTTCAACATCAAACGCATATCATTCCACTGGTCTGGCGACCGGTGCGTTTCACATCTTTTGCTGAATTTTGAGACGAAAACGGCCGGGCCAGCGCAGTGCTAGCTGATAATGATCCGACAGGTAATAATGATGGTTACGGGCAACGTTTTCATGGCCGCATTTATGATCGACTGCGCGCCGATCGTCAAGCGTATCGCCGCGAAACGCGGGTGTTGCATTTTTGCCTGCTTCCTCGTGGTTAATCCATCTTAACCGAATAGCCCAAAATCCTCCCGGAAAGTGCCTTTTTTCCGGCTCATTTGACCGGGAATCCTGACTTATCCGAAAAAGGGGATAGGACCAGCCCATGAACACCATCCAGCAGACGGCAAAGCCGCGCGAAAGCGTCCGCGCCGAGAATCTCGTTGCCAAATATAATGCCATCGGCCCCGCCGCGATCCTTGCCGCGGTGCTGAGCACCGTGCGCAAGCGTCCGCAGCTGAAGCTTGCCTCAATTGTGCAGGAAACGGACTAACAGGCTCGTTGCAATGCCGGCCATGACAAGGCCGATCAGGATATCAAGGACGCGCCAGGCCGCAGGCTTGGCGAAGACCGGTTGCAGCAGCCTCGCCCCATAGCCGAGGCTGAAGAACCAGATGAACGAAGCGAGCGCCGCGCCGACGCCATAGGCCGCGCGGTTGACGCCCTCGAAGCGAGCCGAGAGCCCGCCCAATAGAACGACTGTATCGAGATAGACGTGCGGATTGAGGAATGTCAGCGCGAGCACGGTGCCGACGGCTGCCTTGAGCGAGCTTCCGCCAGAACCCGCCGCCCGCAAGCCTTCCGGATGAAACGCACGCCGAAAGGCGACCGATGCGTACCAGAAGAGAAACACCGCTCCGCCCAGCGTCACGAAGGAAATCAGTTTCGGAGACTGTGCGATCAGCGTGCCGAGGCCGGCAACGCCAGCCGCGATCAGCAAGGCGTCCGACAGCGCGCAAATGAAGCTCAGGATGAAGACATGTTCGCGCAGCAGGCCCTGCCGCAGGATATAGGCGTTTTGCGCGCCGATCGCGATTATGAGCGACGCGCCAAGGAGAAAACCGGAAAGAGCGGCTGAAAGCATATCGTCTGTGTCCTGAAGTTGGCGCGTGAGGCCTAGAAAAGTTTCATCTGTGCGTCGGATTGCGGCGGCTTTGAACGCTGCGGTTTCTTGCGTTCCTCGGGCGGTGTCTCTTCGACCCGCTCCTGGATTTCCGGTCCGGTGTTTTCGAACTTGTTGACCTTGTCGGAGACCGGTATCGCCTCGAAAAGGTCCTCGCGTGCCGGTTTCAGGAGGTCGGCGACATGGCGCGGCTCCTGCGACTTGCAATCGAGCCAGCGCGAGAAATCCTTCTGCTCGATGACGACGGGCATGCGGTCGTGGATGAAACGCAGGTTATCGCTCGCCTCCGTGGTGAGCACCGCGCCGGTATCCATCTCCGACCCCTCGGCATTCGCCCAGGGCTCGTAAAGTCCGGCAAAGGCGACAACGCCGCCATCGCGCGGGCGCACCCAATAGGCCTGCGCCTTCCGGTCGCCGTTGCGGCGCCACTCATAGAAGCCCGAGGCCGGGATCAGCGCGCGGCGATGGCGCATCGCCGCCTTGAACGATGCCTTGTCGATCGCAGTCTCGGCGCGGGCGTTGATCATCAGCGGATAATTTGCCGTGTCCTTGACCCATCCCGGAATGAACCCCCATCGTACAAGGAGCGCACGCCGGTTGGGCCGGTTGCTGCCGGGCGGCGGCGTTTCCCCGCTGACGACCATGAGGATCGGTTGGGTCGGCGCAATATTGTAGCGGGGCGGGAAATCCTCAAGCTCCATAAGATCGAACCAGGCTTCGATCTCTTCCGGTGTTCCGAGGAGGGAAAAACGTCCGCACATTTATAACGAGCCCTTAGTGACCGCGGCGATCTTCCCGATTTGCGGTTGCCCGTCAAGGCGACCTTGTCAAATGCGTTGATGCCGCTTACCCCTGAGATATGGATCAAATTCCCCTCTCCGCAACCGTCGATGGCGTTTCCGCGGTCTGTATCCGCGACAAGGCATTCCTGCTTGTCGAGCGCGGCCGCGAGCCCTCGAAAGGCTGGCTCGCCTTTCCCGGTGGAAGGCGCGAGGACGGCGAGACGCCGCAGGCAGCTGCAATGCGCGAGCTCTTCGAAGAGACCGGCATCATCGCGCAAGAGGTCACTTATCTGACCACTTATACCTTCGATTATTCGACACCTGAGTTTCCGTCGCCCAAGGCGTTCCGCCTCGCTGTATTCCTCGCGCATGACGCAACGGGAGACGCCGTCGCCGCCGACGATGCTGCGGCCGTGCATTGGCTGCGCGCCGACGAAATGGCCGCATTTGACGTGACCGAAAGCGTACTCGAGGTCGTGCACTTCCTGGCGCGTTCCTTCGAAAGTTGAGGGTATCGCCGATCAACGCCTTGAAGGCGCCTTGCTTTCGGGCAACATGTCGCGAAGGGCGAACAGGCTTGGGGAATTTCGTGCGGCGAGCAGCATTGATCACAGCGTTTCTTGCGACACTCGCCAGCGCTGTCCCGGCATATGCTGTCGATCCGCTCTACGAGGCCAAGCTGCTGCGCCTCGCCGAGGTAATGGGATCGATCCATTCGCTGCGCAATCTGTGTGGCGAGAAGAGCAGCCAGTGGCGCGATCGCATGGATACGCTGCTTCTGGCGGAAAACCCCGACCCGGCACGGCGGGCGCGTCTCATCGCCAGCTTCAACCGCGGCTACCGCACGTTCAACGAGACTTACTCTACCTGCACCAGCCAGGCGATTGCGGCGATTGACCGCTACCAGGCCGAAGGAATGAGGCTTTCATCCGAGATCGTATCGGGCTATGGAAATTAACTGTGCTTTAACTGTTGAAGCCAATGGGCCGCATTTTAAACAAAACATATGATAGAGTTTAGCGGTAGTTTAAGAATTGGCTTCGGCCAAGGACGGTATGACATGAACATGACATCGACGGACCTCGATAGGTTGGTTGCAGAAGAAAAAAAACTGGTTGCGATCGAATATCAGAATGAAGTCTGGGCAGATGGCACGCTCGAGGGTATCGAACCTGAAATTATGGCCGAGGCAGCATTCGCAACCGCGCTGATCGAACTGATCCGCGACAATGGCGAAGCCTCCGCTCTTGCGTTGCTTGAAGTGTTGCGTGAACGTATTTCTGCAGGTGAATTTTCAACGAATCGCGTTCTCCAGTAACGCCCGGGTGATCCAGCATGCTTGAGAAGCACTTTTCCGCGCCCGCGATTGCCCGCGCAATTGTCATCGTGGCCGCGTCCTGTGCGTTCAGCCTTCCTGCTGCGGCCGCCAGCGGCAAACCCGTCCAGCTTGCCTTGAGCGAACTGAAGAAGGAAGAGCTTCCTAAGCCTGCAGAGCCTGCCAAGCCCGACGCAACGCAGAAGCCGGCAGGCGAGACGCCGCCCGCTGCGACCGACCAACCGGCGGCCCCGAGCGACGGGGATGCGGACACACCCGCCGCCAATGACGGCGCCGTCGTCCCCGACAGCAGCATCGCCATGCCGAATGCCAAGGAAGGCGCGGCGGCCGCGCAGGTCGAATACGATCTCAGCAAGCTGCCGTTTCCGGTGCGCAAGATGCACGAACTCATCCTGACGGCGGCCAAGTCCGGCAATATCGAGGCGCTGCGTCCTTTGATCGGCTCCGGCGACGACGTCACCATGCTCTCGCTCACCGAGATCGAGGGCGATCCCCTTGCCTATCTGAAGTCGTTGGCGGGCGATCCTGAAGGCATGGAAATTCTTGCAATCCTCGTCGATGTGCTTGAATCCGGTTACGTCCACCTCGATGCCGGCACGCCGGACGAGCTTTATGTCTGGCCCTACTTTTTCGCCTATCCGCTCGACAAGCTCGACGCCAAGCAGAAGGTCGAACTCTTTCAGATCGTCACCGCGGGCGATTATGACGAGATGAAGCAATTCGGCACTTATGTCTTCTACCGCCTTGGCATCACGCCGAAGGGACGCTGGCGCTTCTTCGTCACTGGTGACTGAGCCGGCGCGCCAGGCGCTCCACTTGAATCCCCATCGCCGATCTTTCGGGAGAACTCCACCATGTCCAGAACGCGCGTCGCAATTCTCTTTGGTGGCAGATCTTCCGAACACGATGTCTCCGTCATGTCCGCGAGAAATGTCTTCGAGGCGATTGACCCGGAGGTTTACGAAACAGTTCTCGTTGCGGTGACCCGGCAGGGCGAGTGGCTGCTCGTCGACGGCGGCTTTCCGCAATCCGTACCGGGCGATGGTACGAAAATTACTTTGCTTCCGGGTGGCCGGGGCCGCGCGCTTGCTCTTCCCATATCCGGCCCGGCCTATGAGATCACGCCTATAGACGTGCTGCTGCCGGTTCTTCACGGACCCTTTGGCGAAGACGGCTCCGTGCAGGGCCTGGCGGAAGTCGCCAACATTCCCTATGTCGGAAGCGGTATTTTTGGATCCGCCGCTGCCATGGACAAATATCAGGCGAAGTGCCTGCTGGCCCATGACGGCCTGCCCGTTGCATCTGGCATCATGGTAAAGCGCTCCTCGGACATTGATCTCGACGCCTTTTCCCAAACGCTTTCGTGGCCCGTCTTCGTCAAGCCGGCCCGGCAGGGTTCATCGGTCGGCGTCAGCAAGGCGAGGACAGCCGAGGAGCTGCATGTGGCGGTTGGATCGGCATTGCAATTCGACGACCATGTCCTCATCGAAGAGTTCATTGAAGGCCGGGAGATCGAACTCGGCGTGCTCGAAGCGGCAGATGGCACCTTGATTGTTTCGGTGCCGGGCGAAATTGCTCCGTCCAACACGCACGACTTCTATACCTACGAAGCAAAATACCTCGATGCGGATGGAGCGGACCTTACCGTGCCTGCCCGCATCAGCCCCGACGAGGCCCAGGCTCTACAGGATATGGCAGAACAAGCTTTTCGTGCGCTTGGATGCGAGGGCATGGCGCGCGTTGATTTCTTCCTTCGCGCCGATGGCAGCGCCGTGATCAACGAAGTCAATACGATACCGGGATTTACCAATATCAGCATGTATCCCAAGGTACTTGGCGCGACCGGAATACCCTATCCGGAACTGATCCACCGGTTGATCCAGCACGGATTGAAGCGCGCCGTACGCTGATTCTCGGGCGCTTGACGGCCACCTCGGTCCTCCACCTTATACATCTCGCCGGTTGCAACAATGACAATGACCTGATCGCCAGCGTCGGCGCGCTACGTTGACGTTATCGTAGGCGGGCGATGCCCCTCCGACCATTGAGCCGACGCGCCCTACAGCAGCAGATTGAGGTTAGTCCGACCCAATGCGGGGCGTCAAGAATGGATCTCCGCTCAACAAACGCAGCCTGTCCCAAAAATAATCTTGGAGCGATGTCACATTAGAAAATGCTGTCTCGTCTTGTTTTCAGGCAACGCAATGCCGCACAAGGAGACCAATGATGAAACCGAGACTGAACCCCTACAACCACGACGCAATAAAGCCCATGATCGAGATGGAGAAGAGCGCCGTTTCCAGCGGGCTCGAGATGAGCCTTATCGAACTCGTCAAGATGCGTGCCTCGCAGGTCAATGGCTGCGCCTTCTGCCTCGACATGCATTCGAAGGATGCGCGCAAGCGCGGCGAGACCGAACAGCGCCTCTATCTGCTCGACGCCTGGCGCGAGTCGCCGCTTTATAGCGAGCGCGAACGCGCCGCCCTCGCCTGGACTGAAGCATTGACGCTGATTGCCAAGACGCACGCACCGGATAATGTCTATGAGGAATTGAAGACGCAGTTCAGCGAAGAGGAGATCGTCAAACTGAGCATGCTCATTGTTACCATCAACGGTTGGAACCGGCTCGCCATCGGATTCCGGTCGGTGCATCCGGTGTCGAAAGATAGTGCCGCAGCAGCCTGAAGCCACGTCAAGTATATTCAATCGCCTCAGACCGCGACTGATCCGCATTGCCTATCGCATGCTCGGATCGGTCGCGGAGGCGGAGGATATTGTCCAGGAAGGTTTCATTCGCTGGCACCAGGCCGATCGCTCGGAGGTAAGGAGCGAGGAAGCCTTCCTGGTTCGCATCGTCACGAGGCTTTGCCTCGACCACCTCAAATCTGCACGTGTTAGACGGGAGACCTATGTGGGAAGCTGGCTGCCTGAACCGATATTTGATCCGAGCGAAGAGGAGACGGATGCCGATATAACGCTGACGCTGATGATGGCGCTGGAGCGGCTGTCGCCGCTGGAACGGGCGGCGTTCCTGCTGCACGATGTTTTCGGCCAGGATTTCAATGAGGTGGCGCAGGCGATAGGCCGCGATCCGGCAAGCTGCCGCCAGCTGGCGAGCCGGGCCCGCACCCATGTTCAGCAAGCAAAGCCGCGCTTTCCCGTTTCCGACGAACAGGGCAAGAATATCGCCCAAGCCTTCTACAATGCATCGCGCAGCGGCGACATGCAGGCACTGCAGGCGCTTCTCGCCGATGACGTCGTCATGTATGCCGATGGCGGCGGCAACCGCACATCCACGATCAATCCAATCTATTCGCGGGCAAAGGTCGGACGCTTCTTCGACGGCATCGGGCGGACCGCCGGCTATCGGTTCTCGCCGCTATTGTATGAGGGCCTGATCGACGGCCTTCCCGGCTTTGTGACCACGGAATTCGACGGACTGCCGCAAACCACGGCGCTCGAAATCGAGGACGGGAAGATCAAGGCGATCTATATTGTCCGCAATCCGGAGAAACTGCGCCACCTGCAGTTTGCGCAGGCAATTCCGGGCGGGAGTGCTTGAAGGCTGGAGGTGGTGCGTTTTGCGCCAACCCTTACCGCCGTCGTCCGCGGGGCACTTGTTCCGGGACCCACGAGGACCCACCTGCACAGTGGTACAGAATAGATCCTCGGGTTGGGCCCGAGGATGACGGAGAAGAATGGAGCCTCAGCACAATGCAACGCTCGTTACCGAGGCAGCGCCTCACCGAAAAGCACAGGTTCACCTGTGGATGGCGTGACGATCTCGCCCTCCCACATCACCCTTTGGCCGCGAACGACTGTTCCGACCGGCCAGCCGGTGACGATCTTGCCGTCATAGGGCGTCCAGCCCGCCTTGGAGCCGACGTTCGCATTGGTGATCGTCTCGCGCCGCTTCATGTCGACGATCGTCAGATCCGCGTCATATCCGACGGCGATGCGGCCTTTGCGCGCCATGCCGAACAGCCGGTTCGGACCGTGCGAGGTCAAGTCAACGAAGCGCTCGATCGACATGCGCCCCTCGTTCACATGGTCGAGCATGATAGGTACGAGTGTCTGAACGCCCGTCATGCCCGACGGGGACGCCGGATAGGGTTTCGACTTTTCCTCAAGCGTATGCGGCGCATGGTCGGAGCCGAGAACGTCGACGATACCCTGCGTGATGCCTGACCAAACGCCATCGCGGTGCCGGGTATCGCGGACCGGCGGATTCATCTGCAGCAGCGTGCCGAGCGTCGCATACTGGCTCGCCTCGAGCGTCAAATGATGCGGCGTCGCCTCGCAGCTTGCCACATCCTTGTGATCCTTGAGGAATTCGATTTCCTCGGCCGTCGATATATGCAGGACATGGATGCGCGCCCGGGTTTCCCTGGCGATGCGCACCAGCCGTTCGGTGCATTTGAGCGCTGCGATTTCGTCACGCCAAACGGGATGGGACGCGGGATCGCCGGCAATGCGCATGCCCTCGCGTTCCCGCAGCCGAAACTCGTCCTCCGAATGGAAGGCGGCGCGGCGGCGCGTGTTCCTGAGGATCGACCGGACGCCTTCGTCATCCTCGACCAGAAGGTCGCCGGTGGACGAGCCCATGAAAACCTTGATGCCCGCAGCGCCGGGAAGACGCTCCAGTTCGGCCACCTGATCGGCATTGTCGCGCGTGCCCCCCACCCAGAAGGCGAAGTCGCAATGCATGCGGTGTCGGCCGCGCCTGATCTTGTCTTCAAGCGTTTCGGCCGATGTCGTCAGGGGCTTGGTGTTCGGCATTTCGAAGACGGCCGTGACGCCGCCAAGGACAGCGGAGCGCGAACCGCTTTCCAGATCCTCCTTGTGCTCAAGGCCTGGTTCGCGGAAGTGCACCTGGCTGTCGACGACGCCGGGCAGGATGTGCAGCCCGGTCGCATCGACGAGCTCGCCTGCCGAGGCGTGGCCGAGATTACCGATCGCGGCGATACGGCCATTGCTGACGCCGATATCCCGCAGGCCGACCCCATCCTGATTGACGACAAAACCGCTGCGGTAAATCGTGTCGAACATCTGCACCATTTGCTTTCCCATCCAGCCTTGCGAACCTGCCTAGAGCGAATTAGGTAACAGGGACGATAAAGGCAAGGACAATGCTATGCCATCGGCAAGTTTAAGTGGACGCGCGCTCCTCGACGTCAAGGGCGACGACGCCGAAGATTTTCTCCAGAACATTATCACGACCGATCTCGATACGCTCGGCAAAGGTGAATTGAAGCCGGGCGCCCTGCTGACGCCGCAGGGAAAAATCCTGTTTGAATTCCTTGTTTCGCGCAACGGGGCCGGGCTGCGCCTTGATCTCAATGCTTCATCTATAGACGATCTCGTGAAGCGCCTCACACTCTACCGGCTTCGCGCCAAGGTTCAATTTGCCATGGATATAGAGTCGCTTGTCACGGTTTCCTGGAATGACGATTCAAGTGCCTCTGAAACTGATTCAATCCTGACCGACCGCCGGTTTCCCGAAAGGCTGAGCGTCAGGCGCCGGTACGGCGAACCTGCCGATGCTGGCTCGGACGTTGACGCCTGGAATGCGCTCCGCATCGCATACGGCGTTGCCGAAGCACCGGACGACTATGCGCTCGGCGAAGCATTTCCCCATGACGTCAACTTCGACCAGACTGGAGGCGTTTCGTTCAAGAAGGGCTGTTTCGTCGGCCAGGAGGTCGTATCAAGGATGCAGCACCGCGGCACGGCGCGCCGGCGGATATTGATTGCAGCGGCCACCGCTGACCTGCCGGCGCAGGGAACACCCCTAACTGCGGGCGGCCGCGAGATTGGTACCCTCGGCACAGTCGTTGCGAAAGACGGTCTCGCCCTTGTCCGCATCGACCGGGTCAAGGATGCGATGGATAGCGGCATGCCCATTATGGCAGGAGATGTCGCGGTTCACCTTGCCATTCCCCCCGAACACCGCTTTACATTTCCGGTGACGACGCAGGAAGCGTGATCGGGAATTGTTGATGCCGGCGAAGCCGCAGACGGACAAGCGAACGGAACTCAGGGCCTGGCAGCGCATGCTGTCCGGCCGCAGGCTCGACCTGCTCGATCCATCGCCGCTCGACATCGAGATCGTCGACATCGCCCAAGGGCTCGCCCGTGTTGCACGCTGGAACGGGCAGACGGTCGGCGATCACGCCTTTTCCGTTGCGCAACATTCGCTGCTCGTCGAAGAGATTTTCGGCAGGATCGTACCGGAGGCGACAACCGAACAGCGGCTGATCGCGCTGCTGCACGATGCGCCCGAATATGTGATCGGTGACATGATTTCGCCGTTCAAGGCGGTGGTCGGCGGCGATTACAAGAGCGTGGAATTGCGCCTGCAGCACGCCATTCATGTCCGCTTCGCGCTTGCTCCGGTCATCCACCAGAACCTGCGCCTGTTGATCAAGCGCGCCGATGCGGTGGCCGCCTATTTCGAAGCGACCCGACTTGCCGGATTCGCCGAAAAGGAAGCCGTGCAATTCTTCGGCCGCCCGCGCGGTATCAGCCCGCATGGCATCGATGTAACGGCGCTGCCGACACAGGATGTTCAAGACGCTTTTTTACAACGTTTTGCCGAACTTGACGGGCGACGTTCACAAGACCAAGGTTAGCTCCATGCCGCACATCGTCGTTTCTCCCCTATCCCGCATCGCCGAATCCGCAATCCGCTTCGGCGCTCGCGACATGATCACGCTCATCAACACCGGCACGCCGGTAATGCGGCCTGCCGAAATCGCCGAGGCACGGCACCTTTTCCTGGGCTTCAACGACATCATCGAGCCCGCCGAAGGCATGACCTTGCCGGCGGTAGACCATATCCACCAGCTTCTGATCTTCGGTCGGCGCTGGGACCGGCAGGCGCCGCTGCTCATCCATTGCTATGCCGGCATATCGCGCTCGACCGCGGCCGCCTATATCACGGCGCTCGCCCTCAATCCGGAGCTTGACGAAGCGGACCTGGCGCAGGCACTGCGCCGCAACGCGCCATCGGCCACGCCCAACAGCCGCCTCATAGCCCTTGCCGACGACATGCTCGGGCGAAGAGGCCGCATGGTCGATGCGGTCAAGGCGATCGGGCGAGGCGAAGAGGCGTTCGAGGGTACGCCGTTCATCCTGCCCCTGAGCATTTCCGTATGACGGGTACACCCAACGCGGTCGAGATCAATTTGAGCGCAGCCATTGCGGCTGTGGCCAACAACGACCCGTTGATCCTTACCACAGCTTCCAGTGACGACATCGAACGCGATGAGCTGCCATTCGGTCCGTTCAATCCGCTGGAGCACCGCACCTTTGAAGCGGGCCTGCGCGAATGGGTCGCCGAGCAGACCCCCTTACGGCTTGGTTATGTCGAACAACTCTATACGTTCGGTGATCGTGGCCGGCACAAGACTGCTGAAGATCGCGATCTTCACATCGTTTCGGTAGGCTACCTTGCCCTCACCCGCATCACCGATGACAATAAGGAGTCCCTGCGCAAATCAGGCGCGCGCTGGCGCAGCTGGTATTCGTTTCTTCCCTGGGAGGATTGGCGCGGCGGCAAGCCAGCATTGATCGACGAGACGGTTCGTCCTGCCCTGCGCAGCTGGGCGGAAAGTGGCGGTGTTCCTGCGCGTCTCAGCCGCTTGCGGCTCGCGTTCGGGGAGGATGGCATCGCTTGGGACGAAGAGCGCGTGCTTGAGCGGTACGAATTGCTGTATGAGGCTGGCCTTATCGAGGAAGCCGTGCGCGACGGGCGGACCAACGATACGGCTCTGTCGCGCCAGCTCGGCGTTTCGATGAGCTTCGATCACCGGCGCATCCTTGCTACCGCGATTGCCCGGCTGCGCGCCAAGCTGAAGTACCGGCCCGTCGTCTTTGAGCTCATGCCGTCCACCTTCACATTGACCGCCCTGCAGGAGACGGTGGAGGCGATTTCCGGCCGCCACCTGCACAAGCAGAACTTTCGTCGCCTGGTTGAGACCACGGAACTGGTGGAGCCCACTGGCGCCGAGCAATCGCAACCGCGCGGGCGGCCCGCAGCTCTCTATCGCTTCCGGCATAATGTGCTCGAAGAGCGCAGCGTCGCGGGCCTCAGGGTCGGCGGGCGGACCTAGGGAGGAACCCATGAGCACGAAACCTGTATCGATCAATGCCGACGGCATTTCCGAGCCCTTTGCGGCAGAAGACGTTCCGTGGGAGGAATGGTCGGAAGGCAGCCGCTACGGAACGCGCTTCCGCTACCTTTCCGGTCATGGCGGCGCAACCCATGTGGGCGTGGCGCTCGAAGAGCTGGCGCCCGGAATGGAGTCGAGCCTCAACCACTATCATATGCTCGAAGAAGAGCAGGCGTTCGTGCTTGCGGGCGAGATGACACTGCGGCTTGGCGATAAGACCTATCGCATGAAGAGCGGCGACCATATCTGCTTTCCAGCCGGCCAGAAGGCAGGACATTCCTTCTTCAACCACAGCGATGCGCCCTGCCGCTTCATCATCATCGGCGAGAAGAACCCGAACGACGTGATCTTTTACCCCGAGACGGGACGCGTCGGCGTGCGCCTCATGGGTGAAGGCTATGACCGCGCGGCCAAAATGGACTATTGGGAGGGAGCCGATACGCAGGGAAAGCCACAGAAATAGATTGGATTTCCGACTATCGTCGAATTGACTGGCCTTGTGGAATGTAAGCAGATCGCTTACACGATCAGGACGTTTAAGAGCAAGGCGTTGGCGACCCTGTGGCGAACGGGCAAGTCAACGATAGAACCCCGGATGCACAAGCGCATTCTTGTGCGACTCGATACTCTGGATAAAGCAGTGATGGCAGAGGAACTGAATTTACCAAGGCTACAACTTCCACGCATTGCGCAGGTTTAATCCCAAGCGCTACACCATTCATGTGAATGGACCGTGGTGCATCACCTTTGAATTTAAGGATGGCGATGCGCAAGCAGTCGATTTCGAGCAATATCACTAGGAAAGACCATGCATAAAGCCATCCGCGACCCCAACAGATGTCCGTCCCATCCGGGTGCCGCACTGAATGATATCATTCCTGCGACCGGCAAGAACAAGACGGAGATCGCAAAGCTTCTTGGGATTTCGCGGCAGCACCTCTATGACATTATCGGTGAGCGTAAGCCAGTATCCCCCGAGGTCGCCGCACGACTTGGCAAGGGCTTCGGCAATGGCGCAGAGATTTGGCTGCGCATGCAGGCAAGTTACGATGCCTGGCACGCTGAGCGCGACGTCGACGTCAGCAACATTCCGATCATCCGCGCCGCTTAGCTACTTCAACGGGTACACGTTCTCGTCGCCGGGGAATGTCCGCGAGCGAACATCGTCCGCATAGGATTTGACTGCCGCGTCGATGGCATTTCCGACCGCCCCATAGACCTTCACGAAACGTGGCGGCTTCGGATTATATCCGAGCATGTCCTCAAGGACGAGGATCTGGCCGTCGCACTCCCGTGACCCGCCGATGCCGATGGTGGGAATGCTGCTTTCGCGCGAAATTTCCGCCGCAAGCGGTTCAACGATGCCTTCGAGCACAACCGCGAATGCTCCCGCCGAGGCGACGGCTTGTGCATCCGCCTTGATGAGGGGCCATAGCGCCGTGTCCCGGCCTTGCGTCTTGAAACCGCCAAGCGTGTTGATCGATTGCGGGGTCAGGCCGACATGCGCCATGACCGGGATGCCGCGCTCGGTGAGAAAACGGATCGTATCGGCCATGCGCACGCCGCCCTCGAGCTTGACCGCACCGCAGCCGGTCTCCGCCATGATCCGCGCGGCATTGCGAAATGCGACTGCCGGACTTTCCTCGTAGGAGCCAAATGGCATGTCGACAACGACGAGCCCGTGCTTCGACCCGCGGACCACTGCGCGGCCGTGGGCAATCATCAGATCGAGCGGAACGCCAAGCGTCGAATCCATGGCGTAGAGCACCATGCCGAGACTATCGCCGACGAGGAGAATGTCGGCATGATTGTCGACGATCCGCGCGGTGTTGGCGTGATAGGCCGTCAGCGCGACAATCGGCTCGCCGCCCTTACGACCGAGAATCTCAGGTGCAGTGATCCGGCGCGTTACGATTTCCTGGCTCATAGGGTCTCCTCCCTGCTACGTCAGCCGATGACACGCTGGTCGATCAGGCGGACCTTGCCGAAGCGCACGATGAGCAGAATGACCACGGGCTGCCGGAACTTGCCTGAAACGGGATCGAGCGTCTTGGCGTCGCGGATATCGACGGACTCGATCGTACCGCGTTTTTCCGCTTCAAGGATGCCGCGCACCGCATTGCGGATAGCGGGAACCGAGCGCTGGCCCTGCGCAACCATTTCCTCCGCCTTGGCCAGCGACCTTGACAGAATGACCGCTGCCTTGCGATCCGTTGCCGTAAGCATGGCATTGCGCGACGAGCAAGCCAATCCATCCGCTTCGCGAACCGTCGGGACACCTATAATATCGATCGGCATGTTCAGATCATCCACCATGCGGCGAATGATCGTCAGCTGCTGGTAGTCCTTCTCGCCGAAGAACGCCTTGTCCGGCTGGACAATATTGAAGAGCTTGGTGACGACGGTAGTCACACCGCGGAAATGGCCGGGGCGAATCTTGCCGATGAGGATGCGCGAAAGCACCAGATTGTCGACGATCGTGTGCGCGCCAGGCCGATAGATTTCCGCGACTTCCGGCGTAAAGACATAATCGACATCTTCGGCCTTCAGCTTGGCAAGGTCGCCGTCCATATCGCGCGGGTAAGTCGACAGGTCTTCGTTGGGGCCGAATTGCGTCGGGTTGACGAATATGGAAACGACCGTGACGTCGGTCGCACTCTTGGCACGTTGGACCAATTCCATATGACCGATATGCAGATAGCCCATGGTCGGGACGAGGCCGATCGCCTTGCCCTTCTGGCGTTCAGCCTTGAGCGTCGCGCGCAGCTCCGCAACCGTAGCGATGACTTTCATGCGATTTCAATGTCCAGTCCGATATCGAGCGTTGGCGCAGCCATAGTGATTTTTGATGTCGAAATATAGTCCACGCCTGTTTGCGCAACAGCTTTAATTGTATCGAAGCTTATCCCGCCGGACGCTTCGAGGACCGCGCGGCCCGAATTGATTCCAACCGCCTTTTCAAGGAGTTCCGGGCCCATATTATCAAGCAGAATCACATCGGCCCCGGCTGCCAGCGCCTCTTCGAACTGCTCCAGACCATCGACTTCGACCTCGATTTTCACAAGGTGACCGGCATAGGCGCGGGCGGCCTTTATCGCCCTCGTCACCCCGCCGGCAACGGCGACGTGATTGTCCTTGATGAGAATTGCGTCGTCGAGCCCGAACCGGTGATTGGCGCCGCCGCCGCACTTCACGGCGTATTTGGCAAAGGCGCGCATGCCGGGGATGGTCTTGCGCGTATCGCAGACGCGCGCCCCCGTGTCCTTGATGAGATCGACGAATTTGGCGGTATAGGTCGCGATTCCGCTGAGGTGCATCAGGTAGTTGAGGGCGACGCGCTCGGACGAAAGAATGGCGCGTGCATTGCCCGAGACCCGCGCAATGTCCTGGCCGGGCGAAATGGTCTCGCCATCTTTCGCGAACGCCTCGAATTCGAGCCGCGGGTCTATCAGCGCGAACGCCATCCGTGCAAAGCCCATGCCGCACAGGGTGCCAGCCTCGCGGCTTGAGAGCACGGCGGTCGCAGTGGCTTCCTCGGAAAGTGTGGCGTTGGTCGTTATATCACCGGCACGCCCGAGGTCCTCGCGCAAGGCGCCGCGTACGGCCTCCTCGATCAGGAGCTGCGGGAGCGAAGGCGGAAACGCAGTACCAGGGGGCCGGCGCGCCATCACGCGACCTCACGCATGTCTTCGACTGAGCCGTCGGCATCTGCCAAGGTCAGGAAGGTGCGGTGCTGCCACTCCGGACGCGCCTCGGGGAAATCCGTGCGGAAGTGGCCGCCACGGCTCTCCTCGCGGCGCAAGGCGCTGACCGCGACCAGTTTGGCCGTTGCAAGCACATTGCGGAATGCCGCGTCGCGATTGGCGGTCTCAAGTTCGAGGATTGTTTTCAGACCTTCCAGCATGTCCGTCCGGTTGCGAATGACGCCGAAGCTCGCACTCATCGTTTTGCGCAAACGCGTCATTGCCGGCGTATCCGCCTCTGCGATCAGGTCATCGCGATCGACCGATCCCTTCGACCAGTCGCCGGCGAAAGCCTCGCCTTCATTGCCGATCCTCGCAGCGATTCTCGCTGAAAATACAACAGCTTCGAGCAAGGAGTTGGATGCAAGGCGGTTTGCGCCATGGGCGCCGGTGGACGTGCACTCGCCGCAGGCCCACAGGCCGTCGATCGAGGTGCGGCCATCAGCATCAGTCAGGATGCCACCCATGAAATAATGCGCGGCGGGCACAACCGGGATGGGCTGGACGACCGGGTCGATCCCGGCATCGCGGCAGTATTTGTAGACGGTCGGAAACTCTTCGGCGAATGAGGCGCCGACAGCCTCGGTGCAATCGAGCCAGGCACCCCGCCCGCTCATAACTTCGGCATAGATGCCGCGCGCGACCACGTCGCGCGGCGCAAGCTCGGCATCGGCATCGATCTTCAGCATGAAGCGTTCGCCGGCGTCGTTGATCAATGTCGCACCGTGGCCCCGGAGGGCCTCCGTCGCGAGCGGCGCCGGGTCCTTGTCGACGTTGATCGCCGTCGGGTGAAACTGGACGAATTCCATATCCGCCATCATCGCACCGGCGCGAGCGGCCATGCCTATGCCCTCGCCCCGTGCCTCGGGCGGATTGGTCGTGACCGCATAAAGATGACCGATGCCGCCGGTCGCAATGACCACGTTGGAAGACGCGAGCCGCACCTGGGGTCCGCGACCGGCCTCGCTGCGGGCGATCACGCCTTTTACCGAACCGTGCGCGGTAACGATGTCCTCGACAACGTAACCTTCCATCACCCGGATCGAAGTCGTCGTTTCAACCGTCTTGACCAGCGCCTGCATGATAGCGCGGCCGGCCATGTCGCCGCGCACGCGGACGATGCGGCTTTCCGAATGGGCCGCCTCACGCGATACCTGGAGCCGGCCTTCGAGGTCGCGGTCGAAAGGAACGCCATAGCCCAGAAGATCGTGCACCCGCGCCGCGGCCTCGCTTGCCATCAGCAGGGCGATGGTCTCGTCAACGATGCCATCGCCTGCGGCGACAGTATCGGAAACATGCTTCTCAATGGTGTCACCTTCCGAGACAGCGGCTGCGATACCGGCCTGCGCCCACGCGGACGAGGCTCCGCGCCCGATAGGAGCGGCGGCGAGCACCGTGACAGGCCGTGGAGCAAGTTTCAGGGCGCAGAACAGCCCTGCAAGACCACCACCGATGATAATTACGTGTTCCATTTGATTGGACATCGGGCCAGCCTCCGATTAGTGCCTGAGGTTCACCATGCGCTCGACCGCAAGCCGCGCGCGCTCGGCGACGAGCGGATCCACGTGAATTTCGTCGCGCATATAGACGAGGCTTTCCAATATCTTGGGCAGCGTGATGCGTTTCATGTGCGGGCAAAGATTGCACGGCTTGATGAATTTCACGCCGGGAACTTCGGACTCGATGTTCGATGCCATCGAGCATTCGGTGACAAGCAACACCTTGGCAGGACGATTGTCCTTCACATAACCGATCATTCCGCTGGTCGAACCGGTAAAGTCGGCGACGGCAACGACCTCCGGCGGGCATTCCGGATGGGCGATGATCTGGATGTCCGGATCAGCGGCCTTATAGGCCAGCAATTCCTCGGCCGTGAAACGCTCGTGCACTTCGCAGTGACCTTTCCAGGTCAAGATCTTCACCTTGGTTTGCGCGGCAACGTTCTGGGCGAGAAACTCGTCGGGAATGCACAAGACGCGGTCGACGCCGAAGCTCTCCACCACCTCAACCGCATTGGCCGAGGTGCAGCAGATATCGCTCTCGGCCTTCACTTCGGCCGAGGTGTTGACGTAGGTGACGATCGGAACGCCAGGATAGGTCTCGCGCAGCAGGCGCACGTCGGCGCCGGTAATCGATTCGGCAAGGGAGCAGCCGGCCTTCATATCCGGGATCAACACAGTCTTTTGCGGATTGAGCAGCTTCGAGGTCTCGGCCATGAAATGCACGCCGCATTGGACGATGATCTCCGCATCGACCTTGGTCGCTTCCTTGGCAAGCTGGAGCGAGTCGCCGACGATATCGGCAACGCAGTGGAATATTTCCGGCGTCTGGTAGTTGTGCGCTAGAATGACGGCATTGCGCTGCTTCTTCAGCCGGTTGATCGCAGCCACATAGGGCGCGTAGACCGGCCATTCGAGCCGTGGAATGTGGTGCGAGACGCGCTGGTAGAGGTGTTCAGTCTCGGCCGCGACCTCGGGCGTATATGACAGATCGGGCATATCGACGATGCCGAAGCGGTCCGCTGCGGTCCTCACCGTGGAACGCTCTGCCGAAATGCGGGCGGGGTTGGTCATATTCCATTTCCTCCTGAACACGCCTCCCATTTATACTCAAATTGAGCATATTTATGGGCAAAAGAAAAACGGCAAGGCCGTGGGCAGTTACATAGGAGATTATTTTGCTGGCTTCAAGCGGTGTTCGAAAGAAAAGGCACTCTCTTTCCGTCGAAGCAATCATCAGCGATGGCGGTAGTTATCGTTGTAGTAGCGATACTGCTGATCGCGTTTGAACGGACTGTCCCCGCCGAGGCGCGGCGTGCAGTCGGTAAAAATCCTCGCGTTAAAATCAGTCGGACGATCGCAGAACACCAGCGGGCTGACATCACCCGAACTTGCGCATCCGGCGAGAAAAAGCAGGCTTATCGACAAAAGCGCTAGCGAAGGTTGCATATGCCAAATCTCTCATTTTGCTTAATTTTACCGAGGCAGGGACGCCCAACCCATCAAACTCATTTAAGCAACAATCAACTCAATTCAATTGATTGCATGGAAGAAAGCGCTAATGCTCAGCGCTCTCAAAGGAGCGCATACCATGTCCGAAGCCCAAGCATCGACCGCCAAGCAGCAGGGCGTGCCCTGGCTCATCATCATTGCCGGCTGCCTGATCGCCCTCCTTACCTTCGGCCCGCGTTCGGCAATGGGCTTCTTCCAGTTGCCGCTTCTTTCCGAAAAAGGCTGGGACCGCACAACCTTCGGCATGGCGATGGCGCTGCAGAACCTGTTCTGGGGCGCCGGCCAACCGATCTTTGGCGCAATCGCCGACAAATTCGGAACGTGGCGTGTCCTGCTTCTTTCAGCGCTTCTTTATTGCAGCGGTCTTCTCGTCATGGCCTGGGCGACGTCACCCGGCCTCCTTTATCTCGGCGGCGGTGTGCTGGTCGGGCTTGGCGTCGCGGCCGGTTCCTTCGGCATCATCCTTTCGGCCTTTGCCCGCAATGTCACGCCGGCCAACCGTACGCTGGTATTCGGCATCGGGACTGCGGCGGGTTCGGCAGGCATGTTTGTCTTCGCGCCGATCAGCCAGGGGCTGATCGAGAGCTTTGGCTGGTCTGACGCGCTCGTCTATCTCGGCCTTGCCATGCTGATCATCCCGGTCCTTGCCATTCCGCTGCGGGGCAATTCCTCGAGCGGCAGGGTCAGCGAAAGCCATTACAAGCAATCGATCGGCGAAGCATTGCGCGAGGCATTCGGGCACAAGAGTTATATCCTCCTGACGACCGGCTTCTTTGTCTGCGGATTTCAGGTCGCGTTCATCACCGCGCATTTCCCGGCCTATATCGGCGATATCGGCATCGATGCGAAATACGCCGTCCTTGCCCTCGCCCTGATCGGTTTCTTCAACATCATCGGCTCGCTCGCATCCGGCATCATCAGCCAGCGCTATTCGAAGCCGAAGTTCCTTTCCTTCCTCTACCTCGGTCGTTCGGCGCTCGTCACGGCCTTCCTGCTCCTGCCGCAGACCGGCACGTCGGTGATCATCTTCTCGATCCTGATGGGCCTCATGTGGCTTTCGACAGTGGCTCCGACGAATTCGCTCGTCGCAATCATGTTCGGAACAAAGCACCTTGGAATGCTCGGCGGCATCGTGTTCCTGTCACACCAGATCGGCTCATTCCTCGGCGTATGGCTCGGCGGCTACCTCTACGATCATTTCGGCAGCTATAATCCCGTCTGGTGGCTCGGCGTGGCGCTCGGCATTTTTGCGGCCATCGTGCACTGGCCGATCGAGGAAACGCCCGCCGTTCGCCCGGCGCTGCAGCCGGCGGAGTAACTGTTCTGGTAGTGCGCATTTCGATGCGCACCAAACTTGACGAACTTGCGCAATAATGCGTATATAGATGCGCATTGTTGGGGTTTGCGTGTGGAACGCGATAGCAAAAAGATCATCAAACGTCTCAAGGACGAAGGGTTTGAACTCGTCTCGGTTCGCGGCTCCCACCACAAATTTCGCAAAGGCGAAATTACCCTCATCATCCCGCATCCCAAAAAGGACCTGCCGCTTGGAACGGCACGTTCCATCGCAAAGGACGCAGGATGGATTTGATGACAAGACAAGGAGCAATATCCATGCGCCACTATTTTGCCCTCGTCCAACACGACGACGATAGTGCATACGGCATCCAGTTTCCGGATATAGCCGGCGTCTACTCGGCCTCGGACGATGTTGACAATATCGTGCCAAACGCAGTCGACGCGCTGCGACTTTACGCGGAAGACATGGAGCTTCCCGCTCCTTCAGGTCACGCCGAAATCATGGCGAGGGAAAGCATTCGCGAGGAACTTGCGAATGGCGCTTTTCTCATCTCTGTGCCGCTCATCGACAACGATACCGGCGTGGTGCGGGCCAATGTCACTTTCGAACGCGGCTTGCTGCGCGCGATCGATGAAACAGCAAGGGCGCGCGGATTGACGCGCGCCGCCTTTTTGGCAAGTGCCGCGCGGCAAGCGATAGAAGCCTGATGCCGCGCTATTTCGTTTGAAAAACCTTTTCCGCTCAGTCGCGCAGAGCGGCTTCGATCTTGTCGAGGGCATCGGCCTTGCCGATCCCGGTCAGGAACGCCAGCGTCGTGATGACCGGCTTGCCGAGGTCCTTCGGCAACTGGGTGGTCGATACGACGAGATCGACGTCGTCGATCTGTCCGGCCACTTCCGTCGCCTTGCATTGGCGGGTGTTGATGCGGATGCCGCGATCCTTGAGCGCCTCTTCGACCGCATGTGCGACGACGGTCGAGGTGGCAATGCCGGTTCCGCAGGCAAATAGCACTGTCTTTTGCTTGGCCATCTGTTCTTTTTCCTCCTTGAAATATCAAACCTAGCCGAGAAGTCCCAGCACGTCTTCCGCGGATTTTGCGGCGATGAGCGCAGCGATGATTTCCGGCGACTGGATTGTTCCGGCTATCTCCTGCAGCATTTCCACCTGCTTGTCTTTGTCGTTGAGCGCCATGACGAAAACGACGCTGACCGGAAGCTTCTCGTCGGGGTCCTCCATGTTCGAGAACAGCACCGGCTCGGCAAGCGTTGCAAGCGCAAGGCCGGGCTTGATGACATGGTGCGGATCGGTATGGGGCACCGCAACATTGTTTGCGCCGCCGAGCGGCAGTCCCGTCGGCAGCGCGGCTTCGCGCGCCACGACGGCATCGGCGTAACTCGGCTTCACATATCCGAGCCCTTCGAGGCGGGCCGCGAGAATGCGGATTACCTCTTCGTCGTTCGATGCATTGACCCCGAGGACGATTGCCCCGGGATCAAGCGTGTTCAACAAGGCCTCAGCCATTCATTCACTCCACTCGTTCAGGCGTTCTGGTCCACAGCGTCGTCGGCACCAGCGGCGCGTTCCCATGCGGCCGTGTTGCGGCGATAGGCCCAGAATGCGGCGGCGATGATGGCCGCAAGCACGACGAGACCAATGACGCCGAGGTTCTGGATCAACGCGATGACGACATAGGGTATCCACAGGAAGCCGTCGACCACGCTGGTAATCTGCACCGCATTGGCCGGCATCTGGAAGCCCGACGATTGGGCAGCGGCCGTGAATAGCGGTGCAAGCGCGTTCGCAACATAGAAGCCAACAGCAAGCGTTATCGTGCCGACGATGACCATGCGGAACACATTGCCCTTGAGGAGCGGCGCCGTCATGGCAACGATGAACGGAATGACCGCAAGGTCGGCGAAGAGAATGACGCGGTTGCCCGGCAAGATCACCGACAGGATGATCGCGATCGGCACCAGGATAAGTGACGACGAGATTGCCGCCGGATGACCGATGAGGATCGCCGAGTCGAGGCCGACGAGAAGTTCGCGGTCGCCGGTGCGCTTGCGCACGAACTCCTGTGCGGCGTCGGAAACCGGCAGCAGGCCTTCCATCAGAATCTTGACCATGCGCGGCAGAAGCAGCATCACGGCGGCGAGCGTCATGCCTGTCTGCAGGATCTTCGTCAGCGCCGTGCCGAAATCGCCGGCATTGTAATAGGCGATGGCGCCGAGGACGAGACCGATGATTAGGCCGAGAATGACCGGCTCGCCGAACACGCCGAAACGGCGCTCGAAGGTCTCGGTATTGAGTTCGATGCGGTTGATGCCCGGAATACGATCGATGATCCAGTTGATAACGATCGCGATCGGCAGGATCTGCGCCGAGGCGAGATGCGGCACCGAAATGCCCGGAATGCCGTAGAACTGCTGTACTGCCCGCGCCGACCAATCAGCAAAGAGCAGGCAAAGCGCAACCATGAGCGCGGCAACGACGAGGCCATAGGCAAGGCTGTCGGTCGCCGCAACGGCCAGCGAGCCGATGAAGGCAAAGTGCCAGAAATTCCACACGTCGACGTTGAGCGTACGGGTCAGGCGCGTCACCAGAAGAATGATGTTGATGACGATGGCGATCGGGATCACCCAAAGGCCGACAGAGGAGCCGAAAGCGATCGCCGCGGCTGACGGCCAACCGACATCGACGATATCGCGCTGAATGCCCGTATTGGTAACGATGGCCTTCGCGACATCGCCAATCGACGTCAGCATCAGGCCAAGAACGAGATTGATGCCGATGAAGGCGACGCCGATGGTGACAGCGGCGCGAAACGCCCTCCCCGGCTTCGCGCCGAGCACCAGCGCAATGATAAAGATTACGATCGGCAAGAGGACCGTCGGTCCCATTGCGTCGACAGCGGCCTTGAGGCCCGCCAAGAAACTATCCATGTTTTCCTCCCCGGCAGTCGCGCGGACTGCGTTCACCCAACAGAACTTTTGTATTCTGCCCAATATCAATGTTTATCAATGCAAAATTTCAGCCGTCAACGTGCGACAAACACTCAAGTCGCGACAGAAGCGAAAAACAAAGGGTTTTCAACAAAATTTATGGAAAGTGTGACTTACTTGCCGCGCATTTGCGGCATCGGCACAATCGGACTGCCTGTTTTGAACATGGGGCTCTACTTGCTGCGCACGAAACTCTCGAGCGGAAAAATCGCGCAAGTTTCGGTGCCGTGCGCGAGCAGCTTGCCGTTCTTGTCCCTGAGGAACGCCTCGGATGTTGCAAGCGTGCGGCCACGATGAATGAGCCTCCCCTCGCAAAGAACGAGGCCCATATCGGCGGTCAACGGCCGCACGAGGTTCACCTTGAATTCTGCAGTCGTATAGGCTTCGCCCGGCTTGAGAGTGGTCATGATGCAGCAGGCAAGAGCCGAGTCCATCAGCGTCGCAACCCAGCCGCCATGGATTCCGCCCAGCGGATTGCGATGCTCGGGCCGCGGCAAGCCCTTGAAGACGACGCGGTCCTGTTCAACTTCATGCAAGGTAAAGGACAGCGTCTGGGCCATGGGCGGCGCGGGATAGTCGCCGCGCAACATCGCCTGCAGGATGTCGAGGCCGCCGCGTGTGGCGAGGTCGGCGAGCGGAAGCAGGCCGACACCGCCTGGGAACTCGACCGGAGACACGTCGTCATAGCTCATGGAAGGATCGACCTTTCCTGCACCGGCGCTGTGGCCCCGGTTGCATTTGACAATGAACGCCCGAGCGCAGCGAGAAAACCGTCGCGGGCTTCCGGCGATCGCTGCGCCCGCGGCTCCCAGATATGGCGGTTGAAAAAGTAGCCGGTCAAGCGAAAGGCGCTGATGACTTCGCTCAGCGACGCGGCGCGCACCGTGGGGCTCGACATGAAGGGCGGCATTTCGAGAAGCTTTTCAGCCCACGGTGCGCCGGCATCGCGCGACACCGCCCGTCCCGATTTCGGCGAGACATAGGCAAGGTTCTCGTGGCCACCCGTAGCGGCGCAGGACTTCAAGTCGAGGCCGAAGCCAAGTTCTTCGAGCATCGTCAGTTCGAAGCGGAGGAGAAGCTCACCGGCGATCAGCGAATTGTCGCAATGCTCGACAATGACATTGAGAATTTCAAAGAGGTTCTGATGCGGATCCCGCTCGGGCAGAAGGCGCAAATGGGCAGCTGCAAGCTGGAGGCCATAGAGCGCGACCGGCTGTTCGATCAGCCGCGCTGCCGCGAATGCCACCGGCTCGACCTGCATCATGCCGAGGTGCTCGTCCATGCGCGCGCGCCAGATCACGTCGACGCGGTTGCCTGCCTGAAGCATCGGCTGCATGCGCCGGGAACGACCGCCGCGCACCAGGCCGAGGTGCCGGCCATGGTCACACGTCATCAGTTCGAGGATGGCGCTGGTTTCGCCATGCCGCCTCGTCCCGAGGATTATCCCTTCATCATGCCATTCCATCTGAAGATGGTCGCGCTATCAGTGCGGGAATTCAAGGCCCATTTCGCGGTAGCGCTCGGGGTCGTTCCCCCAATTGTCGCGCACCTTGACGAAGAGGAAGAGATGAACCTTCTGCTCGAGGATCTCCATCAACTCCTTGCGCGCCGCTTGGCCGATCGACTTGATCGCCTCGCCCTTGTGGCCGAGAACGATCTTCTTCTGGCTGTCGCGCTCGACATAGATCACCTGGCTGATACGGACGGAGCCGTCCGGCTTCTCCTCCCAGCTTTCGGTTTCGATGGTCGAGGAATAGGGAAGTTCGTTGTGAAGGCGCAGGTAGAGCTTTTCGCGGGTGATTTCAGCAGCGAGCATGCGCATCGGCATGTCGGAGATCTGGTCTTCCGGATAATACCAGGGTCCCTCGGGGAGATTGTCGGCGAGATACTGCACGAGGTCCTTACAGCCATAGCCTTTCAGCGCCGAGATCATGAAGGTCTTGTCGAACTTTACCTTGTCATTGGCCGCCTGTGCGAGTTCGAGCAGCTTCGGCGGTTCGATCCTGTCGACCTTGTTGAGAGCCAGGATGACCTTGCGCTTCTTTTCGTGGAGGCTGTCGAGGATCGCCTCGGCCTCTTCATTGATGCCAAGTTCGGCGTCGATGAGAACGAGGATCAAATCCGCGTCCTTGGCGCCGCCCCAGGCGGTCGTGACCATGGCGCGGTCGAGCCGCCGCTTCGGCTTGAAGATGCCGGGCGTATCGACGAGCACCATCTGAGTCGGCCCGTGAATGACGATGCCGCGCACAAGCGCCCGCGTCGTCTGCACCTTGTGGGTGACGATCGATACCTTGCTGCCGACCAGCTGGTTGACCAGCGTCGATTTACCGGCATTCGGCGCGCCGATAAGCGCTACGAATCCTGAACGCGTCGGTACGCCGGTTTCCTGTTGTTGTTCGGTCATTTCTCTTCTTCTTCCTGCGTCTTCTGACGGACACCTTCGCGATAGAGTAGTTCCACGGCAGCGTTCTGCTCGGCGATACGTTTCGAGCGGCCGGTGCCCGTGGCGGACGCAAAGCCCTTTACGTCAACCTTAACGGTGAACAGGGGGTCATGATCGGGCCCTGTCCGGTCAACGACGCTGTAAATCGGCTGCGCGCCATCCTGCTGATGCGCCCATTCTTGCAATTCAGTCTTCGGGTCGCGCTGGGCCGAATTGATTTCACGCGAGCGCGCGTTCCAGTAGCGTTCGATGAAAGGTTGCGCTGCTTCAAGACCGCCGTCCAGATAAATTGTGGCAATCAGCGATTCGACGACGTCAGCGCGCAGGCTCTTCAAGCGCTTGTCTGCCAGTCCCTTCACGTCCGAGCCCGTCCGAATGAACTCGTGGAGACCGATCTCATCGGCGACGGCCGCGCAGGTATCGGCATTGACGAGCGAGTTCAGGCGCAGCGAAAGCTCACCCTCGCTCGCCGTCGGATAGGCGCGAAACAGAAGCTCGGCGATGACCAGCCCGAGCACGCGATCACCGAGGAATTCGAGACGCTCATAATCGGAACCGGCCGAGGGTCGAGCGCTTGCATGGGTCAGCGCACGCTCAAGCCGGCCGAGATCGCGAAAAGTGTGCCTCGTTTTTTCTTCCAGTCTGCGAACGGCGTCGGCGGACAGGTTCATCGGCTCATCAATTGGTTTTCACGGTGTTTGGCGCGCTGTTTACGCTGTGCAACAGGCGATCGAAGCGGAGTTCCGACGGCCAGCGCCAGATTTCGAGCGGGCTCGCCTTCCCGGCAATCGAGAAGAAAATGATATTGGCGCGGCCGATGAAGTTTTCGAGCGGCACGTAGCCAACATCGAAGCGGCTATCGCTCGAATTGTCGCGGTTGTCGCCCATCATGAAGTAGTGACCGGCGGGGACGACGAATTCGCGCGTGTCATCACCGATGCCGTTCGGCGTCAGGTCGAGCGTGTCATAGGTGATGCCATTTGGCAGGGTCTCGCGGTAGACGTCGACCGGGCGATTGACCTCGGTGACGTCCGGATTGTCGATCTGGCCGACCTTCTCGCGCGGAACGGCAACATCATTGATATAGAGCACGCCCTGGCGCACCTGAATCCTGTCGCCAGGAAGGCCGATTACGCGTTTGATGAAATCGAGCGAGGTATCGTTCGGCTTGCGGAAGACAGCGATATCGCCGCGCTTCGGCTCGCCGCTCCAGATGCGGCCGGAAAACAGGTCCGGAGCAAACGGAATCGAATATTTGGAATAGCCGTAGGAGAATTTCGAAACGAAGAGATAGTCGCCTTCAAGCAGCGTCGGGCGCATCGAGCCGGACGGAATGTTGAACGGTTGGAACAGCAACGTCCGGATGACAAGTGCGAGCAGCAACGCCTGCACGATGACGCTGATCGTCTCGCCAAGACCACCAGATTTCTTCACAACAGCTTTGTCACTCACGCTCGTCGTATCTCCGTAAACTCAATGTGACCCCTCTTAGCCGCTCGAAGCGCACGGGGCAATGCAGCCAATGGCTTTTGAATAAGGCTATTCTTCGATTTTCAACGCTTCAATAATCACGAATGCTTGTGCAAGCGGAAAGTCGTCGGTGATCGTGAGATGAACGCGCGCGGTGTGGCCTTTTGGAACGATCGCCTCAAGCCGTTTGGCGGCGCCATTGGTCAGATGCATCGTTGGCGCGCCGCTCGGCAGGTTGACGACGCCCATGTCGCGCCAGAACACGCCTTGCGCCAGGCCCGTACCGAGGGCCTTGGCGCAGGCTTCCTTCGCCGCAAACCGCTTCGCATAGGATGCGGCGCGCTGTTTACGCCGTTCAGATTTTGCCCGCTCGATCGGCGTGAAAACCCGGGATATAAAACGCTCCCCATGGCGCTCCAGCGTTTTTTCAACGCGGGTAATATCGATCAGATCGCTGCCGATGCCGATGATCATGTTGGCTCAGGAACCCGGTGATGGTGCCGATGGAGGTGCCTGCGGCGATGCTGAAAGCCGGCGACGGCCCAGCGCACGGGAAAATAGACGATTACGGCCGCAAGGAGCCCGAGCGGTACCGCGCCGATCAGCATCGGCTCGATCACCGGACCCCACAGTACCGAAATATCGAGATGCCTCAGCATATGGCCGAGATGTTGTGGCATGGGCTCGCCTTGCAGCGAACCGGTCATGACGAACCGGCCTACCTCCAGCGTCGCCGCCCAGATGAAGGGCAGGACCAGCGGATTTCCGAGCGTCGTTCCGATGACGGCTGCAGCAACATTGCCGCCGATCAGCCAGGCAATGGCGAGTGCGACCGCAATGTGCACGCCGAGAATGGGGATGAAAGCGGCGAAGATGCCGCAAGCAAAGCCGGACGCGATCGCGTGCGGGGTCGCCCGAAGCCGAAGCACCCGCTTGCCGAAATAGCGCAGCGACCGCCCGACCGAACGACGCGGCCATAGCGCCAGGCGCAGCCGCTCGCGAAAATCAGGTTTGTTGCGCCTCTTGAAAAGCATTCTGGTTCAATATCCTCGATATGCCGCGCCGCCGGCAATAAGCCGCGTCGTCGCCTCTGCCAAATAAGGGATCAGATGTTGCGACTACCCGGTTTAACGGGCGGAATTGCGGCAAGTTCCGGCGGAAGTTTATCCGCGGGATAGGCTGGCACTTCATACTCGGCCAAAGCAACCAGCGGCACGCCGACATCGCTCTTGCCGGCGGAACGGTCGATAATGCAGGCGGCCGCCAACACGTCTGCACCGAGCTCCTTCAGGCACGTCACCGTCTCGCGGATCGAAAGCCCTGTCGTTACAATGTCCTCCACGATAACCACCCGCGCGCCTTTGGCTATGTCGAACCGGCGCAGCTTGAATATGCCGTTTTCGCGCTCGACCCAGATCGCCGGAACACCGAGATGGCGGGAGGTTTCGTAGGCCGGGATGATACCACCGATGGCCGGCCCGACCACATAGTCAATTTGGCCAAGCCCTGCCGCCTTGATCTTCTCGGCGAGGGCACTACAGACGCGCTCGGTCTTGTCCGCATGCATGAAAACCCGCGCCTTCTGCAGGAAGATCGGACTACGCAAGCCCGACGTCAAAATGAAATGACCTTCGAGTATCGCGCCCGCATCACGGAATACATCCAGAACTTCGCTCGTGTTCATCTTTCCCTCAATCAATTCTGGCTAGCCATTGACGCGCTGCGCATCGCTGACACATTTGCTCTCTTTAAGTTTCGACAATATCCGGTTCAAATGCTTGAGGTTCCACACTTCGAGATCGACGATCATCTGGGTAAAGTCGGGCGCGGTGCGAACCATCGAGAGATTGTGAATATTGGTTTCGTTCTCGGCGATGATCTGCGCGATCTCGGCGAGCGAGCCGGGTGCATTGATGGCCGATATGCTGATACGGGCCGGAAAACGGTCGCGGCTGTTATCGTCGATGTCCCAACGGACGTCTATCCAGCGTTCCGGCTGATCGTCATAGGCCATCAGCGCCGAAGACTGGATCGGGTAGATGGTCATGCCCGCGCCAGGCTGCAGGATGCCGACGATCCGGTCGCCCGGCACTGCACCTTCCGGCGAGAAGTGTACCGGCATGTCCGGGCTCGCGCCGCGGATCGGCAATGCATTGGGACCGCCAGGTGTCATGCCCTCGGCTTCCGCGCCTTCCGGCATTTTGAAGATCATACCGGACGTATTGCGGAAATTGACCCAGCCCTCCTCGCGTTCGGCAGCGGGTTTCGGTTTGGAGTCCTGATATTCGGGATAGACCGCCTTCATCACATCGGACGACGGCAGTTCGCCGCGGCCGACGGCGGCAAGCACATCGTCGAGTTCCTTGCGCGCGAGGCGTTGCAGCCCCTTCTTCAGTTCGTCGCGCGAATAGACCTTCCCTGCCCGCTCGAAGGCGCGCTCAAGGATCTGCGTGCCGAGGCCGGAATATTGTTTACGGACGGCGATCCGCGTGGCGCGGCGGATGGCTGCCCGCGCCTTGCCGGTAACGACGATCGATTCCCAGGCGGCCGGCGGCGTCTGCGCCTTGGAGCGTATGATCTCCACTTCGTCGCCATTGTGGAGTTCGGTCATGAGCGGCATGATGCGACCGTTCACCTTCGCCCCGACGCAACTGTCACCGATATTGGTGTGGACCGCATAGGCAAAGTCGATGGGGGTCGCGCCGCGCGGCAAGGCAATCAGCCGGCCCTTCGGCGTGAAGCAGAAGACCTGATCCTGGAAAAGCTCGAGCTTGGTGTGTTCGAGAAATTCTTCAGGATTGTCACCCTCGGCAAGCGCCTCGATGGTCTGGCGCAGCCAGGCATAGGCGTTTGTCTCGGTCGAAATCACATGCGGGTTCTGGGCGCTGCCGCGATCCTTGTAGATCGAGTGCGCGGCAACGCCGTATTCGGCGATGTCGTTCATCTCGCGGGTGCGTATCTGCAGTTCGACACGCTGGCGCGATGGCCCGACGATGGTGGTATGGATCGAGCGGTAGTCGTTCTGCTTCGGGGTCGAGATGTAATCCTTGAAGCGGCCAGGCACCATCGACCAGGTGGTGTGGATAATGCCAAGCGCGTTGTAGCAATCGGCGACGGTATCGACGACGACGCGAAAGCCGAAGATATCCGACAGTTGCTCGAATGACAGGCCCTTGCTTTCCATCTTGCGAAACACAGACCACGCCTTCTTCTGGCGGCTTTTGACGCTGGCCTTGATGCCATGCTTGGCAAAGAGGTTGGAGAGGTCGGTCTCGATCTGTTTCAACGTCGCGCGGTTCTTCTCCATAAGTTCCGCGAGCCGGTTGGTGACGGCGTTGAAGGCCTCGGGATTGATGTAGCGGAAGGCGAGCTGCTCCAGCTCCTCGCGCATATCCTGCATGCCCATGCGACCGGCGAGCGGCGCATAGATATCCATCGTCTCCTCGGAAATGCGCAGCCGCTTGTCTTCGGGCACGTGATGCAGCGTGCGCATATTGTGCAGGCGATCGGCGAGCTTGACGAGGAGGACGCGCACGTCGTCGGAGATCGCAAGGAGAAGCTTGCGCAGGTTCTCCGCCTGCACCGCCTTTTTCGAGACAAGATCGAGTTTCTTGAGCTTGGTCAGTCCTTCAACGAGCTTGCCTATATCCGGACCGAACAGCGTGTCGATCTCCTGGCGGGTCGCGGACGTATCTTCGATCGTGTCGTGCAACAGGGCGATGGCGATTGTCGCCTCGTCGAGATGCATGTCGGTGAGAATTGCCGCGACTTCCAGGGGATGCGAAAAATAGGGGTCGCCCGACGCGCGCTTCTGGTGGCCGTGCTTCTGCATGGCGTAGACATAAGCCTTGTTCAGAAGCGCTTCATTGACGTCAGGCTTGTAACGCTGGACACGCTCGACAAGCTCATACTGACGCATCATGGACGAAGACCTCACACACAGAATTGGCCGAACACGAAATTGTTATGGCGACTATATGGTGATTGCACCACGGGAGCCGCAAAAATAATGCGCCGCAGAAAGCTGCGACGCATCAAAAGCCTTGCCGGCCGCTGCCGCGCCGGAGCGCGACATTTGACTTAGTAGTCGTCGCTCTTTTCCGGGGCCACGAGACCCTCGATTCCGGCAAGCAGTTCCTCTTCCGACATGGAGTCGAAGGATACATTGTCTTCGGCTTCGCTGTCGGCATCGACATCGGCTGCCACATTGTCGCCGGCAGTCACCTGCGGTACGGCAACAGCTTCGGGCTCGTCCACTTCGACATGCTTCTGCAGGGAATGGATCAGATCTTCCTTCAGATCGCCCGGCGAAAGGGTCTCATCGGCGATTTCACGCAGGGCTACCACGGGATTCTTATCATTGTCGCGATCGATCGTGATCGCTGCGCCCTGGGAAATCAGGCGCGCGCGGTGACTGGCGAGGAGAACGAGTTCGAACCGGTTCTCAACCTTGTCAACGCAATCTTCAACAGTGACACGGGCCATAAACTGCCCCTTTCATTTTTCTCTGAATTAGCGGATTGCTCCGCACATAACGCGGATGAACGCAAAAAACAAGCAAAAGCCACCGATGCATATTGACGCTTTCGCGCAATTTACAGCTTCGCGGTGCGGGCCAGTCACCGCATATCGGCGGAAACCTCGACAAAATATCAACGAACCTATTGGCTTTTGCCTCGACCCGACGTACTAAATATCCTACTTTCGTATTAAGTTCAGATCGGGCTCTATTATAAGCAAGCTGATTTGAAGTTAAGCTTAGATTTTTGAAATGGAACGTTATTATGTTTGATCCACGAGAAAAGATCGTCTTGTTCATTGACGGTGCAAATCTCTACGCGGCTTCCAAGGTACTCGGCTTCGATATAGATTATCGCAAGCTGCTCGCTGCTTTCCACAAGCGCGGCTACCTGCTTCGTGCGTATTACTACACTGCACTGGTTGAGGATCAGGAGTATTCTTCGATCCGTCCGCTGATCGATTGGCTCGACTACAATGGATATAAGGTTGTAACGAAGCCGGCGAAGGAATTCACCGACTCTGCGGGCCGCCGCAAGATCAAGGGCAACATGGACATCGAACTTGCCGTCGATGCCATGCAACTGACGGACACAGTAGACCATTTCGTCATCTTCTCCGGCGATGGCGACTTCCGCTCGCTCGTCGAAGCGCTGCAGCGCAAGGGCCGCAAGGTCAGCGTCGTATCGACGCTCTCGACGCAGCCGCCGATGATCTCCGACGAACTGCGCCGCCAGGCCGATCACTTCATCGACCTCGTGTCGCTGCGTGCAGAAATCGGTCGCGAGCCTTCCGAACGGACACCACGCCGCGTCGAAGAAGAACAGGTCGATTATTGATCGCAGAATTGACGGGTCCGGAGCCTTCTCCGGACTGCCCTATTTGCACGCGTCTGCATGATTTCATCGCCGCTTGGCGGGACAAGGAACCGGGGTGGCACAACGCGCCCGTTCCGACGTTCCTGCCGGCCGGTGGTGCTCAATCCGTTCGTCTGCTTATCATCGGCCTGGCGCCTGGCCTGCGCGGCGCCAATCGTACGGGCCGGCCCTTCACGGGCGATTACGCCGGTGACCTTCTTTATGGTACGCTAAGCGAGTTCGGTTTTTCCCGCGGCACCTTTGCGGCGCGGCCGGATGATGGAGTGCAACTGATCGATACGGCCATCACCAATGCGGTGCGATGCGTTCCGCCGGAGAACAAGCCCGTCGGCGGCGAGATCAGCAATTGCCGCCGCTTCCTGACACCGACCATCGAACAATTTGCCGGTCTGCGCGCCATAGTGACGCTCGGCACCATCGCGCACCAATCGACAATTCGTGCCCTTAAGCAGCCGGTATCCGCCCATCCATTCAGCCATGGCGGCAGAGCCCAGATTGGCAATGTCCAAATTTTCTCGAGCTATCACTGCTCGCGCTACAACACCAACACCGGCCGCCTGACCGAAGCCATGTTCAAGAGCGTGTTCGCCGAGGTGCGAAAACACCTCGACGCCATCGCTGCCTAGCCTGATTCGAGAATCATCCCTTCGGCAGATAGGGGATGCTCCCGGCAAGATCCGTATCGTCGATGATGCGGAAGCGGCTCTCGCTGCCTGACTGCCGCGCACTCGCATAAGGCGCATATTCCGGATCGCTGGCGAAGGCTTCGGCCGCTTCGGTCGAAGGAAACTCGATGATCGCAATCAACGTCGTGTCGAGCGGCTTTCCCTCCAGCAATGTAATATTGCCGCTGCGCGACAAATACTTGCCGCCGTGCTTGTGCGCTATGTCATGCACCGCCGCCGCGTATTTCGGTATCCATTTATCGTCCGTCACCTTCACGTCAGCAATCAGGTAAGCCGTCATCGTCCGTCTCCCTAGAGTCGGCTGTTTAGGTGCCCACAGCAAGCTTAGCACAGTCGACTAGATCGCTGTAAATCCATTGTCGACGAAGAGATGCGTACCGGTGATGAAGGAGGATTCGTCGCTGGCAAGAAACAGCGCCGCGCGCGCCACCTCCTCCGGCTCGCCGATCCGGCCCTGCGCCGCCTGCATGGCCGCGTCCGATACATCGACGCCGCGCTTTTGCAATTCATCCACCTCGCGCAAGCCGTGCGGGGTGCGGATGAAGCCGGGGCAAACCGCATTGCAGCGGATGTTGCGGTCGCGAAACTCGACGGCGATCGCGCGAGCGAACATGTGGCACGCGCCCTTGGTCGTATCGTAGAGCACTTCCATCGGCGTTGCGGCAACCGCCGAGATCGACGAGGTGCAGACGATCGAGCCGCCGCGGGCCTCGAGCATGTGAGGGATTACCGCCCTCGTCATCAGATACATCGAACGCACGTTGACCGCATGCAGCCAATCCCATTCCTCGAGCGTCGTTTCAAGGAACGGCTTGATGACGATCGTGCCGGCGTGATTGAACAATACGGTAATCGGGCCGAAGCGCTCGAACGTCGCTTCAACGGCCCTGTTCACCTCAGCCTCATCCGAGACATCGGCAACGAAGTAGGCGGCCTCGCCGCCCGCCGCACTGATCTCGGCAACGGTTGCAGCAGCTGCCGCCTCGTTGCGGTCGACGATGGCCACTTTTGCGCCCTCGGCGGCGAAGAGCTTCGACGCCGCTCCGCCCATTCCCGTGGCGCCGCCGGATATGATCGCCACCTTGTCCTGAAGCCTGCACGTCATGCCTGTCTCCCCATGAAATGATCCGACATGACGTTACGCGCGGCCCATCTCCCGAACAAGTGCAGGTCGTCTCGGGCATGCCGGGGCCTTGTCGATTTGGGCTATTTTCCTGTCGCGCGACCGCACTACATAGGTTAAAGAGTGGCCGAAAGCCGCCCCCTCGCCAAGGATGCTCCAGAACCCATGACAAATCCCGATACCCGCCCGATTACACCGGAACTCGTTGCTTCGCACGGGCTGAAGCCGGATGAATACCAGCGTATTCTCGATCTGATCGGACGCGAGCCGACATTTACGGAGCTCGGCATCTTTTCCGCCATGTGGAACGAGCACTGCTCGTACAAGTCTTCCAAGAAGTGGCTGCGCACCCTGCCGACCACCGGACCGCAGGTCATCCAGGGTCCTGGCGAAAACGCTGGCGTGGTCGATATCGGCGACGGCGAATGCGTCGTCTTCAAGATGGAAAGCCACAATCACCCCTCCTATATCGAGCCCTACCAGGGCGCTGCGACCGGCGTCGGCGGCATATTGCGCGACGTGTTCACCATGGGCGCCCGCCCGATCGCGGCGATGAATGCGCTGCGCTTCGGCGACCCGGCCCATCCGAAGACCCGCCACCTCGTTTCCGGCGTCGTCGAGGGTGTCGGCGGCTACGGCAATTCGTTCGGCGTTCCGACCGTCGGCGGCGAGGTCAATTTCGACGCGCGCTATAATGGCAATATTCTCGTCAACGCCTTTGCGGCCGGCCTCGCCAGGACCGACGCGATTTTCTATTCGAAGGCCGAGGGCGTCGGCCTGCCCGTCGTCTATCTCGGCGCCAAGACGGGCCGCGACGGCGTCGGCGGCGCGACCATGGCCTCGGCGGAATTCGATGAATCTATCGACGAAAAGCGCCCGACCGTTCAGGTGGGCGATCCATTTACGGAAAAGTGCCTTCTCGAAGCATCGCTTGAACTCATGGCCTCCGGCGCTGTGATCGCCATCCAGGATATGGGCGCTGCCGGTCTGACGTGCTCGGCTGTTGAAATGGGCGCCAAGGGCGATCTCGGCATCGAGCTCAATCTCGACAGCGTTCCCGTGCGCGAAGAGCGCATGTCCGCCTATGAGATGATGCTCTCCGAAAGCCAGGAGCGCATGCTCATGGTGCTGCGCCCGGAAAAGGAAGAGGAAGCCGAAGCGATCTTCCGCAAATGGGGCCTCGACTTTGCAATAGTCGGTTACACAACGGACGATCTGCGCTTCCGTGTCCTGCATGGCGGACATGAAGTCGCCAACCTTCCGATCAAGGACCTCGGCGACCAGGCGCCGGAATATGACCGCCCGTGGATGGAACCCGGCAAGCATGCACCGCTGCCAGCCGCCAATGTGCCGGAAGTCGCAGACTATGGCGCAGCGCTGCTGCAGTTGGTCGGCTCGCCCGATCTTTCGTCGCGGCGCTGGGTCTACGAGCAATATGATACGCTGATTCAGGGCAATTCCCTGCAGGTTCCCGGCGGCGATGCCGGCGTCGTTCGTGTCGACGGCAACAGAACCAAGGCGCTCGCTTTTTCTTCCGACGTGACGCCCCGCTATGTGGAGGCCGATCCTTACGAGGGCGGCAAGCAGGCGGTGGCCGAATGCTGGCGCAATCTCACCGCTGTCGGTGCCGAACCTTTGGCCGCTACCGACAACCTCAATTTCGGCAATCCGGAGCGGCCGGAGATCATGGGCCAGTTGGTCAAGGCGATCGGTGGCATCGGCGAGGCCTGCCGGGCCCTCTCCTTCCCGATCGTTTCGGGCAATGTCTCGCTCTATAATGAAACCAACGGCCAGGGGATCCTGCCGACGCCGACCATCGCCGGTGTCGGGCTCATTCCAGATTGGACGAAGACCACCAAGGTCGGCGGCATGAAGGACGGCGACGTGCTGATCCTGCTGGGCGTCGACGGCACGCATCTCGGACAATCGATTTACCTGCGTGATCTGCACGGCCGCGCCGACGGTCCGGCGCCAGCAGTCGATCTCGGCGTCGAAAAGCGCAACGGTAATTTTGTCCGCTCGGCGATCCGCAACGGCCAGTTAACCGCTTGCCACGATCTGTCGGACGGCGGTCTCGCCATTGCATTGGCCGAAATGTGCATGGCCTCCGGCAAGGGTGCGACGGTCGAGATCGGCGATGGCGCGCCGCATGCATTGCTGTTCGGCGAAGATCAGTCCCGTTACGTCGTTGCAGTGGCCCCGGATGCGGCAAACATGATCACGCTCAACGCCGAGGGTTCCGGTCTCCCGTTCCGCAAGCTTGGGACAGTTGGCGGCAACGCATTGACGATCGGCGGTCTGCTCTCCATATCTGTGTCAGACCTGACACAAGCACACGAATCGTGGTTCCCTGACTATATGAGCGGTCACGTGGACGATAAGAATCAGGCCGCTTGAGGAGAGAACAGCATGGCAATGGATGCACGCGACATCGAGAAAATGATTCGAGACGCCATTCCGGATGCAAAAGTGACGATCCGCGATCTCGCGGGTGACGGCGATCACTATGCTGCCGAGGTTGTCGCGGAAAGTTTTCGCGGCAAGTCGCGCGTGCAGCAGCACCAGATGGTTTACGACGCATTGAAGGGCAATATGGGGGGCGTACTGCACGCCCTCGCCCTGCAGACGAGCGCCCCGGACTAAGACTTTTCGTACACTGCCAGTATCGGTCCCACCGGATCGGTTCCTCCAAGCAACACCTTCCGGTCGTTTGACAGGGCAGAAATCATCCCGTCGAAGAACAGAGCGTTGGCGCAGCCAAGCTCATCCCTGAAAAGGCGCGCGAAGCGGCCGAGACTGACCGGTTCCGTGGAAATAGCCAGTACGATCGTATTCGGATCGCGGACACCGACGCCATTGCGGACATAGCGCGACGTGCCGTTGGGTTCGAAGCGCGGGTGCACCTTCCCGTCGATGACGAGCATGGGCCCTGATTGCGTGGCAATGCGAACATCAGGGGCTGCTTTCCCGTAGGCTTCGGTCGAAACAACGCCGGCCGTGCCATCTTTTGCGACGAAGAACACGCCGTTGGGTTTCATGTAGAAATTGCCTGGAGCCTCTCCAGTGTTGAGAGGCGCAATCGCTTTCCCCTCCTCGACGTAAAGGCCAACCGGCCTCATGTCGGGCTCGTACATCCCGGCATTCATTGAGAGAACGAGCTTCGCCGCGGCCGGTTGTCCCGCCATGAATGATGCGAGCGAGCCATAGGGCTTGCCATCCGCACCATCGAGGCCAAGCTGGACCTCGTAGGAGCGCAGATCAACTTCGCAGACGATGTTGCCGCTGCCCTCGAAGTCGACAGTGCGGCAAGGGGCCGGCAGGTCCTTGCGGTCAAAAGGAAGCGAAACCATAGTACCTCCTGACGCTCCGGTCGCCGGCCGCAATTGCCCAAGTTGGGCAAATAATCCCGCCGCGATTGCGGCAAGAAGCACGCCGGCAGCGATGATGATACGATATGACACCCTCACCAGCCTTGTTTTGACTAAATTGAAGCGCTATCTGTAAACAACGAAAACAATTGAACCATGAAATGACGATTCGTCACATCTTGGGGTGAAAGGTTGCCGAAATGAGCGGTATCAATGAATTCATCGACAGTGAGGTCAAGAGCAACGACGTCGTTCTCTTCATGAAGGGCACGCCCGGCTTTCCGCAATGCGGCTTTTCCGGCCAGGTCGTGCAGATTCTCGACTATATCGGCGTCGACTATAAGGGTGTGAACGTTCTTTCATCCAACGAACTGCGCCAAGGCATCAAGGACTATTCCAACTGGCCGACCATTCCGCAGCTTTATGTGAAGGGTGAATTTGTCGGCGGTTGCGACATCATCCGCGAAATGTTCCAGGCAGGCGAGTTGCAAAACCTCCTCAGCGAAAAGGGCGTCGCCACCAAGGCCGCCTGATTACGCAATAGTTCCAATCGGTTCCGGGATTGCCCGGTACCTTGTTTCGAAAGGCGTCGGCCGCTCCGACGCCTTTGTCTTTGTTGATATTTGCAGGTTTGATCATGGACAGTTCGACGACCACTTCCGCCGCCCGCCTGAGGGGAATGGGGAAAGCGGAATTCATCGCGATGATGGCGATGCTGATGGCGATCAATGCGCTTGCCATAGACATCATGCTTCCCGGCCTGCAGCAGATCGGCGCGAGCCTCGGCGTTGCCAGCGAAAACCATCGGCAATATGTCATCTCGGCCTATCTGATGGGTTTTGCCGTTTCGCAATTGTTCTATGGCCCGATCTCCGACCGCTTCGGCCGCCGCGTTCCGATGTTCGTCGGCCTCGTCGTCTATATCGGCTCGGCGCTCGCCTGCGTATTCGTGCCGACTTTCACGTCGCTTCTATTGTTCCGTTTGCTGCAGGGCATTGGTTCGGCAGCAACGCGCGTCATTACCATTTCGATCGTGCGCGACGTTTATGGCGGCCGCAGCATGGCGGAGGTCATGTCGCTCATCATGATGGTGTTCATGATCGTCCCGGTCATCGCGCCGGGAACCGGCCAGACAGTCATGCTGTTCGGCAACTGGCACCTCATCTTCATCTTCATGGCTGCGATCGCGAGCGCCGTTCTGGTCTGGGTCTACCTGCGCCTGCCGGAAACGCTCGATCCGGCCGATGTTCGCCCCTTTACCCTGAAGTCGGTGTTGCAAGGCTTCAGGATCGTGCTCACCAATCGCGTCGCGCTTTGCTACACGCTGGCAAATTCATTCATCTTCGGCGCGCTGTTCGGCTTCATCAATTCGGCCCAGCAGATCTATGTCGGCATCTATGATCTTGGCGTGTGGTTCCCGGTCGCGTTTTCAGCGGTCGCCGTGACCATGGCCGTTTCGTCGTTCCTGAATTCGCGCCTTGTCGGCCGGTTCGGCATGCGGCGCCTGTCCCATGGCGCTCTCCTCTCGTTCCTTGCCGTCAATGGATTCTGGCTGCTGTTGACGATCCTTGGGCCAAATCCGACGCCGTTCCCGATTTACCTGCTGCTATTCGCACTGGCGATGTTCCAGTTCGGCTGGATCGGCTCGAATTTCAACGCGCTGGCGATGGAACCGCTCGGGCACGTGGCGGGTACAGCCTCGTCGGTCCTCGGCTTCATGAGTACGGCCGGCGGCGGCGTTGTCGGAGCAGTGATCGGCCAGGCCTTTAACGGCACGACGCTGCCGCTTGTCGCCGGCTTCTTCGTCCTGTCGCTGATCGGATTGGTGTTTGTGCTTATCGCCGAACGCGGACGGCTATTCCAGCCGCACAACAGGCCGGTTTAGATTTGGCGCGCCGCACGTTAATGGGTCTAGGGATCAGTTGCCCCGGACTTCATTGCGGTGCCCGTAAGGAAGTTGGATCCTCGGGACGAGCCCGAGGATGACGGCCGCGGGGGACGGAGGATGTCTCCACCCACCTGCGCCGGGCGGAGACTTGCCCGTCGTGAGGCTTCGCCCGACGCTCCAACGTCTCCGTTACCCCGGCAAACGGCACAACCCTCTCCGTCGCTGTAGCCCGCCGCCGATGCCTCTCAGGACTTCGATCGCTGCACGCACCCCGCCGTCATCCTCGGGCCCTTGTCCCGAGGATCCATCTTCGACCGCTCATGCAGGTATCAGCCGCGATCGCGCAGGAGCCGGGACTTCTCGCGGTTCCAGTCGCGCTGTTTCTCGGTCTCGCGCTTGTCGTGCAGTTTCTTGCCGCGCGCGACGGCGATCTCGAGCTTCGCCCGGCCGCGGTCATTGAAATAGAGCTTCAGGGGAACGACCGTCATGCCCTCGCGGTCGACAGACTGCGCCAGCCGCGACATTTCCCGCTTGTTTATCAGCAGCTTGCGGTGACGGCGCGGCTCATGGTTGAAGCGGTTGGCCTCGAGATACTCCGGAATATAGCTGTTGATCAGCCAGAACTCGCCGTTCTCGAAGCTGGCATAGCTTTCGGCAATGTTCGACTGGTTACGGCGCAGCGACTTGACCTCCGTACCCGCAAGCACGAGGCCAGCCTCGAGCGTGTCGAGAATCTCGAAGTTGAAGCGCGCTTTACGGTTCTCGGCAATGATCTTGCGAGCCGTCGTGGGTTTTGACGCAGATTTCGGCTTGTTCATGCAGGCTATATAGTGCGTTTCAACTGATTTGTCAGTTGATCAAACCGGCATGCTGCATGGCCCTGTCGATCCGCTCGGCGGTTGCAGCCTCGACGGCGACGAGCGGCGAGCGCAATGCGTTCTTGATCTTGCCGAGCTTGGCGAGCGCATATTTCGGGCCGGACGGATTTGGCTCTAGGAACAGAGCCTTGTGCAGCGGCAGGAGCCGGTCCTGCAATTCGACTGCCTTGCCGTAGTCGCCGGCAAGTGTCGCCGCCTGGAATTCGGCACAGAGGCGCGGCGCGACATTGGACGTCACCGAGATGCAGCCGACGCCACCATGCGCGTTGAAGCCGAGCGCGGTCGCATCCTCGCCGGAAAGCTGGATGAATTCCTTGCCGCAGGTCAGGCGTTGCTCGGAAACGCGCTCGATCTTGCCGGTCGCATCCTTCACACCCTTGATGTTCTTGAAGTCGTGTGCGAGCTGACCCATCGTCTCCGGCGTCATGTCGATGATCGAGCGGCCCGGAATGTTATAGATGATGATCGGCAGCGTTACAGCCTCGGCAATCGCCTTGTAATGTGCGTAAAGCCCGCGCTGGTTCGGCTTGTTGTAATAGGGCGTCACCACAAGAATGGCGTCTGCCCCCGCCTTCTGCGAAAACTCTGCGAGTTCAATGGCTTCGCGGGTGTTGTTGGAGCCGGCGCCGGCGATCACCGGCACCTTGCCCGCGGCTTCCTCGATGCAGACCTCGACCACGCGCTTATGTTCGCTGTGCGACAGCGTCGGCGATTCACCGGTCGTGCCAACCGGGACGAGGCCATTGGTGCCCTCGGCGATCTGCCAGGAAACGAAGCTGCGAAAGGCTTTCTCGTCGAACGAACCATCCTCGAGGAAGGGCGTTACGAGAGCGGTGATTGAGCCTTTCAGCATTGCGAAACTCCGGGATGGCAGTTGGTCGCCCCCGTCCACGCGGGGGCTAAAGGTGGCGCACCATAATCGCGCAGATCGTCTTGAGCAAGTTCATTTGCCTGATGAAACACATCAAGTTGATGCATATCTCCGCTAGCATGAGTTGCAATAGGTTTAATGCAACGGGCTCGGATAACCCTTTGTTAAGAGTGCTTTCATACGTCCGCCACTATTATCGTCTTCATTGTCTCCACGGATCCGGGGGACCCTCTGATCCGCTCCAAAAAAACTGGTAGTTGTATGCTGAGAACTTCTGTTTTGCGTCACGTTCTTCTCGCGTCCACGCTTGCGTTGGTGGCGACGGCTTCCCATGCCCAAACACCCGTACCTTCGGCAGGCGTCCCGGTTCCCGGATTGAAGCCGTTCGCGTCGACGCAAACGCGCGTGAGCCCGACAACGCAGGTACTGGCCCGGCCCGATCCGGTCACCACCGCCGGCATCACCCAACCAGCGAAGCCCTCAGCGATTGCCGGCAGTCTCAAGAGCGGGCTTGACGCGCTCTCCGCCGGCGACGCCCAGCGTGCGCTCGGCATTCGCAACGGCCTGCCCGTTGACGCGCTCGACCGCCATATCCTCACCTGGGCGATCGGTCTTTCCAACGCACCTGGAATCCCGAGTTCGGAGATCGCCCATGCCGCGCAGGAACTGCCCGGCTGGCCCGGCATGGCGACCTTCCGCAACAATTCGGAGCGGGCGCTCTATAAGGAAAATCCCGCGCCTTCGATCGTCATCAACGCCTTTGGCAATACTGCACCGCAGACGACAGAGGGCGTCGTTATCCTCGCCCGCGCCTATGTGGCGAGCGGCAATGCTCCGCGCGCGCGGCAAATCCTCGGCGCGTTCTGGCGGACCAAGAAGCTCGAGGACACGCAGGAGACAATGATCCTCAAGGAGTTTTCGCAGGTCATTTCCCGCGACGACCATCTGACGCGCATGCTGACGATGCTTTACGAGGGCAAGGTAAAGTCGGCCGGGCGTGTCGCCAAGCTGGCCAACGCAGAATCCTTGTTCCAGGCATTCGCAGCCGTCCTGCAAAAATCACCGGATGCGGGCCAGAAGCTTGCCGCCGTTCATGGCGCATGGGCGTCAAATGCGGCCTATATCTTCGCCAAGGCGCAATATCTGCGCCGCCAGGAAAAATTCCGTGAGGCAGCCGATGTAATGGCGACCGCGCCGCGCGATGCCGCAGCGCTGGTAGACCCCGATGCCTGGTGGACGGAACGGCGCGTTCTTTCACGCGAGCTTCTCGATCAGGGCGACGTCAAGCGCGCCTATCGCGTGGCGGCAATGCACAGCGCCGAAACACCTTCGGTTGCCGCCGAAGCGGAGTTCCACGCCGGCTGGTACGCATTGCGCGGCCTCAACGATCCCAACACGGCACAGCGCCATTTCACGCGCATCGCCGAGATTTCCTCGCGTCCGATGTCTGCATCGCGCGCCTATTACTGGCTGGGCCGTGCCGCGGAAGCGGGCGCAGCAGGCAGCGCACGCGATTATTACGCACGCGCATCGCGCTACGGCACAACATTTTACGGGCAGCTTGCAGCAGCAAAGCTGGGGCAATCCGGGCTGCAACTCCCCTATCCCAAGCCGTCTGATGCAGAACGTTCACGATTTGCCCAGCGCGAAGCCGTGCGAGCTATACAGAGGCTAGAGGACACCGGCTATGATTCCCGGGCGGCAATTCTTTATTCCAGCCTGGCACAGGAGCTCGACAGCCCCGGCGAATTGGCTCTCCTCGCCGTGATGGCCGAACGCAAGGGCAACCATTACGTGGCGCTGCGCGTCGGCAAGACCGCGGCGCAACGCGGCATCGACGTCGGTGCACTGTCGCATCCGGTCGGCGCCATCCCGGGCAATGCCAATATTTCGGGTTCCGGTGCCGCCCTCGCCTATGCAATCGCCCGCCAGGAAAGCGAGTTCAACCCGACTGCAGTATCGAGCGCGGGCGCGCGCGGCCTGCTGCAATTGCTGCCGGGCACCGCAAAGGGCGTCGCCCAGCGCGCCGGCATGACATACTCCAAGGACCGTTTGACCGGGGATGCTGCCTATAATGCAACGCTCGGCGCCAAATTCCTGGGCGAGCAGATCGCCAAGTTCGATGGTTCGTACGTGCTTACCTTTGCCGGCTACAATGCCGGCCCGAGCCGCGCCAGCGAGTGGGTGGCGCGGTATGGCGATCCGCGTGGCAAGCCGGTGGATGAAGTCGTCGACTGGATCGAGCGCATTCCCTATACCGAAACTCGCAATTACGTGCAGCGGGTCATGGAGAACTATGAAGTCTACAAGGCGCGGTTGACGGGCAAGGCGCAGATAGAGAGCGATCTCACGGCCGGACGGCGGGGTTGAATTTGGTCGAGGCCTATCGCGAGATCAGCTACGATGCACCCGATGGACTGAAGCTCCATGGCCGGGTTTATGGATTGGAGTGCGCCGGGGCGGTGCCGCTCGTGTGCCTTGCCGGCCTCACCCGCAACAGCCGCGACTTTCACGAAGTCGCAGCACTTCTGTCGCAGCATCCCGACACGCCGCGCCAGGTCATAACATTCGACTATCGCGGTCGCGGACTGTCCGCATATGATCGCGACTGGTCCCACTACAATATTGGCGTCGAAGCCAATGACGTTATTGCAGGTCTTGGTTCGCTCGGCATTGACCGTGCAATCTTTCTCGGAACCTCGCGTGGAGGATTGATCACCCACATTCTGGCATCGGTAGCGCCGACGTTGCTGGCCGGTGTCATTCTCAATGATATCGGGCCAGAAATTGCCCCTGAAGGCTTGCGCCAGATCACTCAATATCTGCGCAAGTCGCGCAATCCACGCACCTGGCCGGAAGCGATCGAGCGCCAGCGCAGTCTGCACGGAACAGCCTTTCCGGCGCTGACCGAAGCGGACTGGAGGCGCTTCGCGCGCGCGATCTATCGCAGGCAGCGCGGAACCATTCGCCCGGACTACGATCTCAACCTCCTGAAAACCATGGCGAATATTGATTTCGACAAGAAGCTGCCCGACCTTTGGCAGCAGTTCGACCTTTTTGAGAAGCTGGCGCTCCTGGTTATTCGCGGCGAAAACAGCAGCCTGCTGACACCTGAAACAGTGCTGGAAATGTCGCGCCGGCATCCCGCGATGCAGGTCATCAATGTTGCGGGTCAAGGCCATGCGCCTTTGCTCGAAACCGGACGTTTGCCTGAACTGATCGCGGCCTTTGCCGCAGGAATCGACCTTCGCGAAACCGCCGCCCTTGCCTGAAAAGTCTATGAGGGCTTGGTCGTTCCAGCCTTGCGCCGCGCTGTTGGTTTCGGCTTCGCCAGTTGATCTGCCGCAGGCATCTTTACCCTTGCCGCAGCCTGTCTGATCCACCCTTCCCTCTGCACGCGGCCGGGAAATCCTATTTCCTCGCCCACCCACGCGGCCTCCTCAATCGACCAGCCAGCAATCTGGTCGAAATGAAACAGCCCCATATCGAAAAGCCGCGATTGTATGGCCGTGCCAATGCCGTCGATATCGGTGAGTTTGTCGGGTTTTCCGCGCCGCGCCGCCTTGAGCATAACGGGCCGGTGGCTGTCGTCCTGCCGCGGATTGGACCTGCGTTCGACAGCCGTCTTCGCAGCCACCCGCTTTGCGGCTGTCTTGCGCGCCGGCTTGCCGCTCGCGGGGACTTCCGCCGGCGGCACGGGTTCCGCTGGCGGTATCATTGCGGCAGCCTCCCGGGCCGACTGCCTCACATCGTCATTCGCGGGAAGAATGGGGCTTGCTGCCAGGCGCGCATCGGCAGCGCGTGTGGATACTTCAGAAGCCGATTCGCGTTTCGGTGACATCCGCTTGAAAAAATTGCCTAAAATCGCGCCGATGACAAAAGCCGCAGCAATGAGAAACAATGACTGGAGAAGAAATACACCCATTGTCTATCCCCTGGATCGCATCATTGGCCCCGGTCGTATGTAGACCAACCGACATAGAACCCGACAAGAGCAGCAATCAACAGGAAGAGCCAGAGCTGACCGATCATGAACCACATGTTTCTAACCTCCGCTGGTATTGACCGCGGCCTCCAGCTTGATCTCGCCCGGCTTGCCACTACCGGGAATGGGAGCGCGCAAGGCGGCGTTGATTGCATCGTAATCGGCGGCATTGGCCGCGGTGCCGCTGATACTATAGGTCTTGCCCGAGATTTCCACCTCTCCGTTGGTCAGTTTCGCCGCCTGACTCAATGCGAAGTCGACAAGATCGAGAAAACCTTCCGGCGCGCCGCGCGCAACGGCCAATTCGTCGAGGATTTCAATGCCCGGCATGGCGTTTTCGGCGGACGCGAGAATTCGCGCGCGCGAATCGCCGAAGGGGACGTTCCCTGACAGCAATATGCCGTCGTCGGATTTGGTGATGACGAAGGAAAACGGTTCGGCCAGGGGCAAAAGCGTCGCCTGATTATCTATGGTTCTTACGCCGGGCGTGCTTGCGGCGATCCCAAGAGCGGCATCAAGAGCCTCTTCGGACGGCGCCACACCCTTCAAGGTTAAATCGCGGCCGTCAATATCGGCGCTCGCCCAGGAATTATCAGCGCTCAGCGCAGCATTGGCCGCATCCGTGAGTTGCTGGTCGATTGGATCAGTGAGGAACCAGCCGGCAAGAACCGTCAGAAGTGCGACGGTGATGACACCGGGCCAGAACCAGCTCCTGATGGTACGCATATTCCTAAGGCTTTCTCTCAGTCTCGATGGGCTGGAGCTATGTCTTGCCCCATGTTCATGGCCATTTCAACACGACGACCGGCCCATGAACAAAGAAAACCCGGCAGCTCGCGCCGCCGGGTCTTTATCAACCAATCCAGTAAAGGATTAGAAGTTACGCTGGAAGCGGATGATACCGCCGAATGCGTCGTCGTTACCGTTGTCGAACTCAGCAACGTCCTTACGAACGCCGTCGAACTTGGTGTAGTTGATTTCCGGCGTGATCGTGAAGCCAGGAACCAGTTCGTAGGCTACGTTAAGAGCGAAAGCGTAGGTGCCTTCTTCTTCGTATGCGCCCTGGCCGTTAAGAGTTGCCTTGTCGGAGAGCTTAGCCGAGAAGCCTGCCCAAGCAGCCCAATCGCCTTCCCAGGTGCCGAACCAGTTCTGGTTGCCGCCGGTTACAACGCCAGTCGTCGTGTCGAAGTCCGGTGCGCTGTAGTCAGACTGATAACCGCCCATTGCGAAGAGCGAGATGGTGTCGGTGACTTTGAGGTCCAAACGCAGCTTTACAGCAACGTCTTCGACAACCGAGTCATAACCAACAACACCGGAGATGCCGCCCCAGCCCTGCTCCCACTTCGCACCAGCAAGAACGTGCGGCATGTAGTCGTCGATGACGTAGTCAAAGCCGAAGTTGCCGAAGTCGTTCTGGCCCTGTTCAGCAGCGATGATGGCCGAGAAGCCGTTGCCGCCTGCGAAGGTGTAGCTAACCTGGTTGGTCGTGCCCGACTGGTAGTTGATCACATCGTCGTTGATGATGTTGCCAGCATAACCGGTCCACGAACCGAAGATTTCGTCGGCGACACCGATGCGGAAACCACCGAGTTCGATGAATGCCTGCGGAAGCGAAGCACCGTTGTCACTGCCGTTGGTGAACTGGAAACGGGTCTGAGCGTAGGAACGCAGAGTGCCGAGTTCAGTTTCCGAACGTGCGTCGAAACGGACTTCAGCGCGGGTGCGCTTGTACCAGGTTTCGTTGTCGTTGGCGCCAACGTTCGAACCATTGTACGGATCGTCGCCACCAGCAGCGTCGTAACGCAGATAACCGCTGATCTTCAAGCAGGTCTCGGTCCCCGGAATGTAGAAGAAGCCTGCGCCGTAAGCGTCGCAAACGCGAACGTATTCGACGGGCTCTGGTTCGGCAACAACGACTGCATCAGCAGCACGCGCGCCGGTTACTGCGACGAGGGCCGCAGCGGAGCCGAGTAGAAGGCTCTTAATGTTCATTTCTGACCTCCAGTCAAAGTTAAAAATGGGTCTGGGCATTCCAATTTGGCTGAAGGACAACCTGTCCCCATCCCCTAAGTCCAAGAAGAAATGCGATGAACGCCCTTCCTCCCGACTGACCATACTCGCCAGCGCTGGCGTTTCAACCATGAAAGTCTCGCCGGAAGGGTTCCAAAGCGTCTATGCAAGATCGCTGTTGCACAAATGCCACGAAATCGCCGCGCACCCTCCAATATCTTTACCACTCCTTAATAGAGGTAACTGGTTTTTTAATGAAATCTTGCCCTTGAATGCCGGTATTGGGACGTTACCTGGCTTGAGAATCGCCCATGAACCGGTGGTTTTCTTGGCGTTCCTCGATTCGAATCGGCAATCCGCCCGCTCCTTCCGCAATGGTGATTTGACATGACATATCTCTACCTCGTTGTTGCCATAGTCTGTGAAGTGGTCGCCACATCCGCACTGAAACAGGCGGACGGATTTACGCGGCTGTGGCCCTCGCTCGTGTGCGTCGTCGGCTACAGCCTCGCCTTTTACCTGCTGTCGATTCCGATCAAGACGATTCCGGTTGGCATTGTTTATGCGATCTGGTCCGGCGCGGGCATCGTTCTCATCGCAGCTGTCGGTTGGTTCTGGTACCGCCAGGCCCTCGATATGCCTGCAATCATTGGTCTTTTCCTCATCATTGCCGGCGTTCTCATCGTCAATCTGTTTTCGAATACAGTCGGCCACTAACGACCGTTTTCCACGGATCTCCAGCGAATCTTGACTGGAGGTCAGAAATGAACATCAAGAGCCTTCTTCTCGGCTCCGCTGCGGCTCTCGTCGCAGTAACCGGCGCACGTGCTGCCGATGCAATCGTCGTCGCCGAACCAGAGCCCGTCGAATACGTTCGCGTTTGCGACGCTTACGGCGCAGGCTTCTTCTACATTCCGGGAACCGAAACCTGCCTGAAGATCAGCGGTTATGTCCGTTACGACGCCAAGGGCGGCGATGATCCATATACCGGTACAGAGCGTGGCACCTGGGAAAAGAAGGCGCGCGCCGACCTTCGCTTCGACGCCCGTAGCGAAACCGAACTCGGTACTTTGAAGTCATTCGTCGAAACCCGCTTCAACTTCAAGAACGGCGCCGATGCACAGACGGTTGACTTGAACCAGGCGTATATCGAACTTGGCGGTTTCCGGGTTGGTGCGGTCGATTCCCAGTTCACGTCATGGACCGGCTATCTCGGCGACATCATCTCGGACGACGTCATTGCCGAAGGTCCGTATGTCACCAATCAGATGAGCTACACGTTCGCTGGCGGCAACGGCTTCTCGGCTATGGTTGGCCTTGAACAGGGCGGCGGCGGCTACGTCTCGGAAGACTTTGACACTGGTAAAGTTACAACCAGCTCATACGTTATCGACGATTATGTTCCGCATATCGTTGCAGGCGTGAAGTTTGCCCAGGGCTGGGGTGCCATCTCTGCCGTTGGCGGCTACGATTCAATTGTTGAAGAGTTCGCTGGGAAAGTCCGCCTGGACGTCAAAGTCAACGACACGATCGCTGCCTGGGTGATGGGTGGCTATCAGTCCGGCTGGGGCGATTCTCATTATGATGACGATGGAAACATCGTAGGGGAGCGTAACTACTACGGTACGTGGAATGGCGACTATGCCGTTTGGGGTGGTGTAGCAGTGAAGGCAACCGACAAGGCGACCATCAACGCTCAGGTTGGCTACGAAGACGAGGGTCGCATCGCTGCTGCCCTGAACGTCGGCTACGAACTCGTGCCGGGCTTCAAGATTACGCCAGAAGTCAACTACACACACTTTGACGATAGCTACTTCGTTGAGAAAGAGGACGCGGTACAGGGCATTATCCGCTTCCAGCGCAATTTCTAATCGTCTGACCTGACTACTTCCGACGCCGGTTTTTTCGGCGTCGGATTTTTCCAATTGAACCAGCAATTCTAAGCAACAGCAATTTTCAGCGTTCGCATTCTTCGGCGCACAGCAATTTTCAGAGAAAGGATTTCTGATCGGTCGCGGACCGAGGAGACGTGGAAATGCTCGAACTGCAGCCCGTTGGGTTGAGAACTGATAAAGCCTGTCGCTTTATCATACGGAAGTCTATTAGCCTAAATGGGCAGACGTTCCGGGATTGCGTTTTTCGGATTGGCGGCTACAACTTGCCGCATATTTTTCCGATGCTTCTAAATTGTTTCAGAGCGCAATCATTATGCTAGTCGCCCCCTTGGACACGCAGCAGGACGCCCGTTTTTCGGTCCAGTTCGAATATGATCTGCACTACTCCTCAAGCGCTCACCAGACGCGACGACTGGTTAGGGATCACACGCTCGCGGAATTGACCGCGCAATATATCGGCATTCTCTGGGATGAAGGATCGCATAAGGTCAATGTCCGATCATTTCTCGGCGAGATCGCCGAGATTGTGGGCGGCGAGCGATTCAGCGTATTCAGCCAGGAAATGCTCGATTTCGTCATTGGAACCTTGCGCGAACGCGGAAACAGCAATGCCACCATCAATCGCAAGATGGCGGCCTTGAGCAAATTGCTGCGGAAAGCGTGCAAGATGGGCGATATCTACAATCTGCCGGAGTTTCGCCGCCAGAAAGAGCGGCAAGGACGGATTCGGTTCCTCGAATTCGAAGAAGAACAGCGCCTGTTTTCGGCAATTCGGGCACGTTGCGAAGACAGTTACCGCCTCAGCGTGTTTCTGGTCGATACCGGGTGCCGTCTCGGCGAGGCGATCGGCCTTTCATGGAACGATCTGCAGGATAGCCGCTCGACTTTCTGGCTGACAAAATCCGGGCGCAGCCGGACCGTTCCCCTCACCTCCCGCGCTCGCGAAGCGACGCTGATCGCGCGCGGGCGCCTGAAGGGTCCGTTCTCCATGCACAGCCAGGTGCGATTTCGGGCAATCTGGAATGAGGCAAAAGCCGAGGTCGGACTCGGTCGCGACGATCAGGTCGTCCCGCACATATTGCGCCATACCTGCGCTTCGAGGCTGGTTCGCGGCGGCATCGACATCCGGCGCGTGCAGATGTGGCTTGGACATCAGACCCTGCAGATGACCATGCGCTACGCCCACCTCGCCACCAATGATCTTGATTCCTGCGTTGCTGTGTTGGAGCACCATTGAGCCTCTGCCGTATTGGAGCACCATTGAGCGGAATCAGGCGCCGCTGACCGGTTGAGCAAAACCGTGACGCGGCGCCAGCAAACTTCACTCAAGCCCGGATACCGGCGTATTTCGAATGAGGCGCGGGCGCACGGAGCCCCTCGGCGTCGCTGCTTTGCGACGCCCCCCCGGAAGCGGGAGGGCAAGGCGTCCTCACCTTAACCCTGCCCTGTTACTTAGCATCGCCTCGCTGCCGGCCCTACGCTTCGAGCGGCATGCGGAACGTGAAGCGCGTTTTCCCGTCGTTCGAATCGACCTCGATGACGCCGCCATGCAGCTTGGCGATTTCGGACGCGATGTAGAGTCCGAGGCCAAGCCCCTGCTGGCCGGTCTTGGCGCCATGGCGGAAGAAGGGCAGAAACAGCTGGTCGACCGATTCCGCAGGTATAGGCTCGCCGCGATTGGTAACCGACAGTTCAAATGCGTCATCGGTGGTTCGGGCATCCACGAGAATCGCCCCGTCTTCGGAACCGTGGGCCAAGGCGTTACCAAGAAGATTTGACAGAAGCTGGCCGACACGCAGCGGGTCGGAGCGGATCGGATCATCGAATTCGAAGCTGGTCTCGATGACGCGATCGGGGCGGACCGACCCGAGTTCATCGACGACCTGGGTCAGCGTGGGCTTCAATTCGGCATCGCGCTTGATCTCGACCATGACGCCGCTGCCGAGTCGTGCCCGCGCCAGGTCCATAACGTTATCGATGAGGCCAGACATGCGCACAACGCTGCCGCGGATCAACTTGACGATGGCTTCCGCCTTTTCGTCGAGTGGCGTACGCAGAAGCAGGCGCGTGCCCGAATCGATCGAGGCAACAGGATTGCGCAGGTCGTGACCGAGCACGGCGACAAATTGTTCGCGAAATTCCGAGATCGTCCGTTCGTCGACCAGGGCAGCCTCGGTTTTGGCAAGGCGGTCATTGGCGTCGAGATGAAAAGCAATCAAATCGGCGAAGAGCTTGAACATGCCGACCACTTGCGGATTCTTCAAACGCGCCGGCGCGGGATCGATGGCGCAAAGCGTGCCGAAAAAAGTGCCGTCCGGCAGTGTTATCGGCATCGAGATGTAGCTTTGAAAGCCATAAATCTGCGGCGTGTGGTGGGTCGAATAAACCAAATCCTGCGACACTTCGTCAATAACGACGGCTTGGCCACTGCCGCGAATTTCATCGCAGATCGTGGTCTTGACCTCAAGTTCGCCCCCGGGCTTCAAGCCAAACGCAATATTGTCGAGCACCTGACAGGCGATCCAGCGATCTTCGGTCACCCGTGCGACAGCCGCGAATCCCATGCCTGTCGTCCGGCAGACGACATCGAGTATGGTTGGAACTGCATCGATGCGAGCAATGGCATCAATATCAGCTTGAAAATCGTGTGGCATGAAGTTTCCCGAATCTGAGGTGCAAGCCAATATAGGGGTTTTGACGGATTGCACCATGCACGGGAACATTCTGCGCCGGCACCGCGTTAATTATAAGGCGGGAGGGACTAGTCGACCGTCATTCCTCAACGATCGAGCGGCTTCAGATTAATGCATTAACTTGACATCCAGGCTTCACATTGCACTGATAGGGACGGCTGAAATGGGAGAAAGGCCGGAAATGTTCGAAGACGAAGAAGACGAAATCTATTCGCACTACACCACCCCGATGTGGCGTCATCTTCTCATTTTCGCGTTTGCGGTTTCAGTCGCGGTCGTTATTTCGCAGATGCTCCCGGGTTGAACGAGAACCTTTATCCCCTCCTCCTTCGCCGCTTCCGACTATTTTCCGACGAGGAGACCGGCGCTGGATGCTGTTTCCGGGCTTAGTAAGATTCTCGCGGAGCGGCGGCATCGCCGCCAGTCCCTTAACGTTTCCAGACACTCAACGATCTTGTCGTCCCCAACGCGCATGATGTTACGCTGCGAATTCGGCTTCTTGTCCAGTAGTCTGGCTGTCGAAAGGGATAATCTGCTCGACCCGGAACGATCGAAGCTGAGACACGTTAAATGGGTTATGAAAGCCTATGACGAATATAACGAGAAACGACCAGCTCCCAAGTTCCGAACATCCTTGATGTACGGGGCGTTGTTTTTCGTCGGCGTAGCCTTGGCTGTCGGGCTTACCTACCTTTTGTGAATAACCTCGCAAGCCAATCAAGCAAATAAGCATCAAGTATTAGTACGGGCTCAAAGTCGCGCTCCCTCGATCTCCAGCCCGGCTGTGCTTCACTCCGGTACATCGGTGCCCATCGGGAAAGCGTGGGTACTCCTCACCCTCCAGCGGTCGCAAACCAGTTGGGTGTAATGCATTTAGATGAAACGAAAAGGCCGTGTATCAATACATGGAGTTACCTCCTTGTATTACATTGCGCCACCATAGAGAGCTTGCAATCCTTCGTTTATGGAACAGAGCGACGAACTACAACGCACGTTTTGGAATAAGTGGAACTCCGAAAATCGTCAGCACGATGTAGGAGAAATTTCCCGTCGGCAATCCCAGGTTATCGAGGAATGGCTTGTCGAGTTGGGACGACGCGATCTCAACATCCTCGAAGTTGGCTGCGGTAACGGCTGGTTCTGCCCAACGCTGGCAAAGTTTGGCAATGTCACCGGAACGGACATTTCCGACGAGGTTTTATCGGCATCACGAACGCGCTGGCCCCAAATAAAGTTCGTGGCCGGCGACTTCGCCAAACTCGATTTTGCACCCATGTCTTTCGACGTGCTGGTCAGCCTGGAAGTGCTATCTCACGTTGCTGACCAGAACAAATTCTTCGCGCGTCTCTCGGAACTGCTCAAGCCCGGCGGGCACCTCTTCCTTGCGACGCAAAATCGTCCCGTTCTGCAAAATTACTGCAGGGTGCCGACCCAGCAACCCGGCCAGCTCAGGAAGTGGGTGGACCGCACGGAATTGGCTTCGCTGGCAAGCAAGCATTTTGAAATAGAATCATTGTTCTCGATTACGCCAATCGCTCACAAACACTTCAGAAGACTGCTGACATCCAACAAAGTAAATCGGCTTACCGCACCATTGCTTGGTCATGGGCTCCGTGACTTCATGGAGAAAAGAGATTGGGGATGGACGCTAATGCTCAAGGCAAAAAAGAGGGATGGTCACTGAACTTGCGAAAGCTCTATAAATGACAATCCAACGCACCATCCTTTCTCGCAACACATAAACTGACAATTCGGAATCGCGGCACACCAGTCCGTGGAGATCGTGATATTACGACCGGCCCTGTTCGGTTGTACCGTCCCGTTGTCTTATCCAAAACTAAGGTGCATCGATCATCCTCTTGATGGCAAATGCGCCGCCAATCAGAAGATCACCATCCTCGAGGATCGTCGTGATGCCGCCCAGCGCATTCCACTTTCGGCTGTCGTCGGGAAAGAGCCACGTCTGCTTCGTCTCGCTAGTCGTCCAGTCCAGCCCGACATAGGCATAATTCCCGCTGATTTTGGTCGCGCAGTAGATGAGGTTGGTGGCCGCCGAGACGACGGGCACCATAATATCGGTGTTGTCGACCTCCATATTGACCCACGCTTTTTCGAACTTCTTCTCTTTCGGGTCCCAGGTGAATTTCTGAACGCCAAGCGGGGCTTTGCGCGTAACCCCGGCGGTGAACTGGTTGGGTGGCCCGGGCTCCGGAAACGGTTCCGGGTAGCTGCCATTGATGACGGCAACCCCGTAACCCAGCACGTTGGGGGAAGGTTCGATTGTAAGGCTGGATATGTCGATCTTGATCTGGTCGGCAATTCGTCGGGACAGAGTGCCGGGTTTCTGCTGAAAGCCATCCGGGATCGCGTCGCGCCAGAACGCGACCAGATTGGTCCCGGCCTCCGCGGCATCGGCAATAACGATGAGTTTGTCGGGATCGTCACCAAACCCCATCAGCGTCGGCGTCGTGCCCGACCCGCGCGAGATTGCGCCAAGCGCCATGGCTTTTTTGGGGTCCATCGACTCGTAAGGCGACTCCCATGCACCGTCTGCGGTGTCGGTTGATAGCTTCTCACCTGTCCAGGCGAGACGCAGCATGCGCTTGCTGGTGACGACATAGACCCCGCCCTTGTCATCGATGCAGATGGAGTTGTCGACTGCTTCGTCACCAAATCCTACATAGGACTTCACATTGAGATCGCGATCGAGGATCAGCGCTGCGCCGGGGGCAGCCGCAGCAAGATAGCCATCATAGGTCATGGCCAGCCCTATGATCCGCGACACGGATTTGGCGATGTCGGCCGGCAAATCCTCCACCAGATTTTTGGAGGCTACGATGCGGACGTCTGCCTCGGGATCATTGTCATCGAATGACTTGAGCACTTTGGTCCCGCCAAAAACGCAGTAGTGATAGCCATCCTTGTCAAAGAGGTTGTAGACCCCGTTGATGCCAGTCTGAATGTTGAGGCCCATGGAGCCCATTGTAGCAAGCGCGGCGACAATCTGGCTTTCGTCGCGAGCGCGAGACGCTGCATCAAGCTTGTCGAGGACAGCGCGGATGCTTTCGTTGGATGCCAATTTCGCATCCGCCTCGAAGCCGGGATACGGCACGAAATTGCCGGCCTCCATCATCTTCCCCGTCAGGCGAAGCTTCTGAACGCCCACCGCTCCACTGGCAAAAGCGATCGTCTGATCGCCCACCTTCTTGAGCGTGGGGTTGGAGGTAATGACCGTCGGGACGGTCTTGACCTCTTCGGTCTTAAGCTTGCGACCATGCACGGGACCGGCGAACAGCACCGAATCCGTCGCGCCGGGATTGAAATGCGAGGTCGGATAGACGCTCTCGGCAAGCCAGGGATTGCGCGGCGGCATAGTCGGCAAGTCCTGAGCGCTGGCTGCATGCAGAACAGGTCGCAAGCATGTCGAGCACGCCAGTAAAGAACCAAGACCAATCAGAACGTCGCGGCGGATGCTCATAGCATGCCTCTTCCATCTTGATAGTGAGCGTGTGGGCGTTTCAAAACAGGTTACATAGCTGTAACGCCGAAGTTTCGTTCCCTCAACCATGTCGCTGAGTGGCGCGTGTTATCCGTCCGCCACTGCTCAGACAGTGGGAAGATCATCGGGACACAAATGTTCCCTACGTGGATCGCTTTTATAATCAGGCGTCTCGAAATCCCTCCCTACGTTCGAGGCTGGAATTTATCCCGAGCCGCGCTCCTAGAGTTTTAACTTCACTGAAGACCCAGCGTGTTCGTTTTTTCGATTTCGAGCACGACCGATACGCTGAGCATTTTCGAATTGGCAGATATGTAAGTGACGGCGGGGGGATTTTTTGAGATTGCAGGCGCAGTTCACGGTATGTTCCGTGAATACGCGTACAGGCCATTTCACAAGCCACAGCCACCGCTGGAAGCCAGTAAAATTATCTAACAGTTTCAAAACAATGGCGGAGAAGAAGTCCGCCCAAATTTCATATACTGCTCTCAACGCGCCTCGCTTTTTCGTCAAAATTTTGCGAATTTTCAATGAGTTAATCTTTCTGCCTTCGGTTTCTCTCAAATTTCATTCGTATCAATCAATGACATATGGTAGGGCAGAAGCTAGGGCAGATACAGTTCGGCGGAGACTTTTATGGCGCGCGCAATTCACAAGTTGTCAGCACGTGGTTCGGAGGCGTTGACTGCCGTAGGCAGGCATTCGGACGGCGGCGGGCTATATCTCAGCATTTCCGCTAACGGCGGCCGTCGATGGGTCTTTTATTACAAATGGCAGGGTAAACAGCGCGAAATGGGCCTCGGTTCCGCGCGCGAAATTACTTTGAAACGCGCACGCGATCTCGCCGCCGACGCCCGGAAATCGATTTCCCAGGGGATCGACCCGCTAGCAAAAAAAGCTGCAGACGCGAAGGCAGTCGAGCTAGAGGCTAAAGCAAAACCCGTCCCATCATTTGGAGAAGCTGCCGACCGGCTAATCGAAAGTATCGAAGGCGAATTTCGGAATAAGAAACATCGCGATCAATGGAAGATGACGCTTGGCGATACTTATTGTGCATCCATCCGTCACACGCCGACGAACGAACTCACGACTGAAGACATATTGGGCGTGCTTTCCCCGATCTGGCGCCCCAAGCAGGAAACCGCCAGTCGTATTCGCGGTCGCATTGAACGTGTATGGGATGCGGCAAAAGCGCGTGATCCCGATAAATCGCGTTGGACGGTGAACCCTGCGCTCTGGCGCGGAAATCTTGAGCATGTCCTCGGGAAGCGAACCAAATTGCAGCGGGGCCACCATGCTGCGATGCCATGGCGCGAAGTTCCCGCATTTTTCCAAAAGGCGCGCGGATTTGAAAGTTCGTCGCAGCTTGCGCTTGCCTTCCTCATTTCTTGTGCGAGCCGCTCTGGGGAGATCATTGGTGCGATCTGGTCAGAATTTGATTTGGCGAAAAAGATTTGGACCATTCCGGCGGGGCGCATGAAGGCGGGGCGCGAGCATTCGGTCCCGCTTTCAGATACTGCACTTAGCATCCTTGCAGAAATGGCTAAGATTGCACCAGGGGATGCCGATCGACACTCAGCGTTTGTCTTTCCCGGAGCCAAGAAGGGGCGACCGCTTTCCACAATGGCGTTGACGATGAGAATGCGCGCTTTGAACGCGGGACATTTTACTGCACACGGCTTTCGTTCGTCTTTTCGAGACTGGTGTGGTGATGCCACCCATTTCCCTCGCGAGCTTGCCGAACATGCCTTGGCGCACATTATTGGGAATGCTGCGGAGCAAGCCTATCGACGGTCGGACGCACTCGAAAAACGTCGCGAGATGATGAACGCTTGGGCGCAGTTCTTGACCACTGAACCCCACTGACAAACTTTTTTCAACAAGAGGCGCGCATAAGCAGAGCGCCTGCCATGCCGCAGCAACATTTGGCGACAATTGGCAATATTTAGTAATTTCAGCGGTTTAATCCGGTTTATAATTTTTTTAAACTTGCGGAATTGTGCTGTTGCCAAACGTAAAAAGGGTTTGCATTTAGTTGTCGCGATTATTTTTCCCACGGAGATTGCGACATGCAAACGACAGACCAATTTACCAAACTTTTCTACTCGGTAGCCGAAATTGCCATGATCACTGGATCAACCACGGCAATGATTTACAAAATGCGCGAGCGCGGAGAACTGGTGTTCCGAAAGTTCGGCGGCAAGACCGTGATTTTGAAATCCGACTTTGACGCCTATATCGCCAACCTTCAGGTGTGCCCGGCTGAACCGCAAGTGTGCAATCGCCGTGGCAGTCGCGCAGCGTGAATCCGCTCGCACCATTCGAAATCAGGGCAACACCAAAAATATAAAAACCTCCCAAAACCGGCAAGTCAGGGGAGGTTTTATATTAGAAATGCGTGACTTATGGATAGTTTTCCAAGCGACAAAAGTCAAGGTCGTGGGCTAAAATCACCCGACGATATCGTAAACAGCTTTCTCGACGCGATGCGGGCCGCGGGCGTCAATATGGATACCGGAAGTAATAAGGGCGGCCATCCGATCGCCGACGGTAAAGTGCACCGCGCCGATGCCATCGGGCAACGCAACAAGCGGCATATCTGGTATGTACTTCACGCCGACCATCCGGCGTCGGGTGCCTTCGGCGACCTTAAACTAGGCGTTCAAGACACCTGGACGGTTACGAAGGTTCTGAAACAGCTTTCGAAGGAGGAGCGGAAAGTTATCGCGGACCGCATCGAGCGGAACAAGCGGGAACGGGAAGCGGAACAGAAGGCATTGAATGCGGAAGCCGCCGAGGTGTCGGCACGGCTTTACACGGCGGCGAAGAAGCCGGTTCCCGATCACCCCTATATCGCCAAAAAGGGTTTGCCGATCTTCCCCGGCCTCAAACAGTTGTTCGAAGACTTCAAATACAAGGTCGATGGCGAACCAAAAACGGCGCGTGCCGGTAACCTCGTCGTCCCAATTTTTAAGCCGACGGCCGAAAAGCCCGTTCTTGTCGGGGCCCAACTTATCCAGCCCGACGGCGTCAAACGCTTCGTAAAAGGAACCGCGAAAGATGGAAACTATCATTCTATTGGACGCTCCAACGGCGGCAACGTTTTCATCGGCGAGGGCTACGCGACATGCGCCCGCGTCCATGAGGCAACCGGCGATCTCTGCTATGTCGCCTTCGATGCTGGTAACCTAAAATCGGTAGCGATCAATATCAGAAAGAAATTTCCTGATAAGCAACTGATCCTTATTGCCGATAACGATCGGTTCACGACGAAGCCCGTGGATAATCCCGGCCTAACGTTTGCGACGGCCGCCGCCGAGGCCGTCAACGCTATTGTCGCGGTCCCGACGTTCCCCGATAAAGAGGTTGACGCCACTGACTTTGATGACCTCTACCGGATCTCAGGTATCGAAGCGGTGCGGAAGACTATTGCCGACGCCATCGACCCGCCAGTTGTCGATGAGATCAACGCGCCGCCGATTGAAGAATTGCCATTCTCGGATCCCGGTGACGGGCACTATAGCTTCGGACCGCCAGTAGCGGAAAAACCACTGATCCGAGTGGTTAAAGGTAAAATCCATGAAGCCGTGGATGCCGCCATTGAGGTGCTGGCTAGTCCTGCCGTTGAGATCTATGCGCGCGGAAGCTCATTGGTCCGAGTCATCGAATATCTGCCCCCAACGGAAACGTTGGCGTCTCTCAGCAGGTCTGATAGTGACGTTCAGCGGTCTGACGGCGCGACAATTATCCAGCCCGTTGATGCTGATGTATTGATTGATCGGCTTGGTCGTTTCGCGAATTTCACGAAATGGGATGGGCGAACACAAGACGACGTGGCAATAGATTGCCCCCGTGATGTCGCCCAGATGATTATTTCTAGACGCGGCGAGGGATGGGGAGCGATCCCGCACCTTCGGGCTGTAATTCAATGTCCCTGCCTGCGTCCCGACGGGACCGTACTTCTCGACCACGGATATGATAAAGCGAGCGGACTCCTACTGAAATCATCTCGTGCATGGCTTCCCGTCCCTGAAATGCCTACCAAACAGGACGCTCGGAACGCCGTGGAAAAGCTCTCCGAGCCAATAGCCGACTTTCCATTTGTCGCAAACAGTGATCGCTCAGCGGCGCTAGGGCTACTTATAACAGCGGTAATTCGCGCTGCGTTGCCCACGGCTCCAATGTCTGCGGTTCGCGCCCCGTCGGCGGGATCCGGGAAAAGCCTTCTCGTAGATATCGCCGCCGTCCTGGCGACGGGTAAAGCAGCGTCGGTTGTCACGCCAACCCATGACGAAGCAGAACTAGAGAAGCGGATCGGTGCCGCCGCAATCGCGGGTGACGCTATACTGAACATCGACAATCTGACCAGCACGCTTCGAAGCGACCAGTTGTGCCAGATGTTGACACAGCCGTCAGTTCAAGTCCGCGTTTTGGGGAAAAGTGAAAACCTAAAGATCGAATCCACCGCGCTAATTTGCGCTACCGGTAACGGGCTTAGTCTCTATGGCGATTTGAACCGACGAACGGTTATCATCAATCTCGACGCGAACTGCGACCGACCAGACGAACGGGCTTTCGACTTCGACCCGGTGGAAGTCGCGAAACGTGACCGAGCCGAGCTTGTCGCCGCTGCTTTGACAATCGTGCGCGCCTATATCGTTGCTGGCAGGCCCGACACTCCGTCGCCTATGGGCAGTTTCAAGGTTTGGTCTGATCTCGTACGTGGCGCGCTTATTTGGCTTGGTATGGGTGACCCTCGCGGAAACACCGACCAGATGCGCAATGAAGACCCCGAGATTGTGGCGCTTCGCGAAGTGATGGATGCATTGCCCCGCGAGCCATTCACGGTGAAGCAAATTCGCCTCAAGTTTGGGGAGGATCCCGTCCTCCGATCCGCCTTGAGTCCGTACGCCGACAGGGGCGGCGGCTTCAACTCTACGAAATTTACCGGCTTCTTGCGCCGATTTAAGGACCGATGGATCGGTGGAAGAGCAATCGTCCTTATCAAAACGGACGATTCCAACGGCGGAACCTGGGCAATCGAAGCTATCAAACAGGCCTCAAATTAGGGGGATAGGGGTTCTAGGGGATAGTTTTCTTAGTCGTGTGGAAACTGTCAGAATGGGCTTTCAAGAATGCGCCACATGACATTTTCCATGGAGCGGCTGAAATTCCCCTAGAGCCCCCTGTCCCCCTATCGCCAAAAATTCGGGTAACCAAAGGCACCGAACAGGTTTCACCCGTCATGTCAGTTGTTGAAAAAAAAAGGGCAATAGCTGGCCACTTTATGCGGACCTCGGGTCTCCAATTTAAGCGAGGTGGAAAAATTCTTGCTGCAAGCAGAAACAACCTACGCTAAGGCCCAAGCGAAGGCACGGGACGACCAGGACAAACAGGAACGCAAAGCACGTGCCGCTGAGATCGCAGCTGCACTGGCAACAGTAGACCCGTAGGCAAGAAAGCCAGTGAGCGGTATCGTCCGGACATTAGCGAGAAGCGAAAGGTCCGGGCGGATCGGTAATGCTCGCGGGATTGCTTGGCATAGCCACTGTTCTTGCCAATGCGATTTGGCAGCTTCCTGAATATTAGGGCCGACAGCGCTGCCGCTTAGCTCCGACCGTACACCGTTCGGTAGTTGGTTTCCGTCTGATACGATAACCTAGCGTGTATTTGATCGTGGCGGATCCCAGTTATGGAAAACCATTACTAGTGATCATGCTGAAGCATATATTCCAACAAATTATCATACAACGACGATGCGGTCGTCCACCATTTTGACTCCCGGGGCAGACCAGGCGGCCCGCTCGACGGCCTTGCGTTCCGACCATGCCCTCACACTTCCCTCGAGTTTCACCTTCCCAAAGTCGTCAACATCAACAACGATGCTTTTCGCTTCAACCTCCGCCGCCCTTTTCAGCGCATCCTCGATCCGCTTCTTGACATCGTGGGGTGTTGCCCGTGGTTGAACTTCGATGTGGTTGTATACGTCGATTACACCATTTAGACCGCGAACGGCTTCTGCGGCGGCAATCTTCTGATAATTCCACTCCACCTTGCCCGTAAGCGTAACCCACCCATTTTCGACTTTGACTAAAACGGTTCCTTCGGGAATAACTGTGTTCCATTGAATAAGGCTCAGCGCTCTCTTGGCGATTTCATCGTCCGCCGTCCGATGTTGTCCACGCGGGCGAACCTCGATTTCCTGGGCGATTCCGCGAACTCCTTTCACCCTGCAAACCACGTCGGCGATCTTGTGCTTCTCGACATACGTATCGACATGTCCGGAAAGTGTGATCACTCCATTTTCGGCGGTCACACCGATGTGGGTACCGTCGATGCTGGGTTCGAACTCAAGTTCGTCAATGACGTTTTGCCTCAAAGTGAAATCGCTCATGGTTGATGTCCTTCCCTTTTTTGAGGAGTCGCAAAGGCGACTCCTGTCAACGATCAGGTGTTCATGTGCGGCGCCTCGAAATCGATGAGGATCATATCAACGCGCCATGAGAACGGGAAATTTCGGAGCATCGATCATGGATTTTGTCACGCCGCCGAACACGCGTTCACGCAGACGGGAGTGGCCATACCCGCCCATCACAATGAGATCGGCTGCGATGTCGACGGCGTGCTGATTGAGAACATCCGCGACCTGATTGCCACCGCTCGGCAACCTGTCCACGATTACGTTCACCCCGTGGTGCGCCAAATAAGTACCAACATCGGCTCCGGGTTCCGGTCCGTTCATGATCGAGCTGGTGTCCGGATCGACGAGCGTGACGTGAACGTCCTCGGCCTTGATGAGCATATCCAGCGCCTCCCGGGCCGCGCGGGCAGATTCCACGCCCGAATCCCACGCCAGGAGCACATGCTTCGGTGTTAGCGTCAGCGTCGTTCCGGGAGGCGCAATTAGAATGGGCCTTCCGGACTCGAACAACGCGCCTTCCAAAACCTTGGATTTGAGCTCTTCGGACTTCAGGACCTCGGGGCCGATAAAAATCAGATCAGTATAACGGGCATGGCGACCGATCTCACCGGCTGCCCAGACAAACTCGGCATATTCACTGCTGATCGAGGCGGAAATCCCGGCTTCATTCACGAGCGTCTTCATCTTGGCCGTTCTTTTCTCCAGCTGCTGAATGTCTTGTTGTCGCTCTTCGAGCCAGGCATCCGAGATTGTGGATGCGTAGTCACCGATGGGAGGTGGCGAAGCGAGTGAGATGACAAGTACAGAAAGGTGCGCATTGTTTTCTGCACACAGATCAATGGCTGATTTGAGATCATTGTCACCCACCTTCATTCCGACAACGCACATGATCGTTTTGAAGGACATCAGCTTTCTCCTGGATGCTGCTCTGCGCGAGAGCGAAGTTTCGGGACATTTCAATGGATAGACTATCCAATTTACACACGAATGCCTTGATCCAGATCAACTCACGCTAGTGTCGGCGTGATAGGGTTGCGCACAATTCTGGACATTGAATGCGTTAGCTTGATGCGCTCGTGCACAAGTGCAATTGCTGGAAAGCCAACAAAATGTGCCATGATCAAAGCGAGACAATTGAGTTTTTGCGACGTGCCGAAAGTTACGGCGTGGACGGCACGGTCGAGGTGATGGAAACGCACATATCTCTTGTCTTCCTCGTCGCGGACAGAGCATTCAAACTTAAGCGTGCCGTCAAATTTCCCTACGCCGATTTCTCCACGCCGGCATTGCGGCTCACCTATTGTCTGAAAGAGGTCGAGCTTAACAGCAAGACAGCACCCGAACTCTATCTCGGCGTTAGTCGAATTACCCGTGGTGCTAATGGAAAGCTGTGTTTTGATGCCACGAATGAAACGATCGATGCTGTCGTTGAAATGCAGCGGTTCTCTCAAGAACATCTGTTCGACAAAATGGCTGAAGCGGGTCAGCTTACGCCGACGCTGATGGACACGACCGCTCGAGAGATCGCGAAATTCCATCAGGCGATTGATCCTGTCCACGCCAACAGCGGTTCGTCCAATATCGAGGCCGTGCTTGACATCAACGAGCGTGGTTTTGCAACCAGTCACGTGTTTTCCCAGCCCGAAGTCGAGGCATTCAGCGATGCGTTCCGGACAGCACTGGACGCGCATCGCAGACAGCTGGACCGCCGTGAAACTGCGGGGATGATCCGGCGCTGCCACGGCGATCTTCATCTGCGCAATATCTATCTTACCGAGAATGGACCTAGGCTTTTCGATTGCATCGAATTCAACGACCAGCTTGCGACTGTCGACGTGCTCTATGACCTGGCATTCCTGTTGATGGACCTTTGGCATCGCGACCTGCGCGACAACGCCAATCTGGTCATGAACCGATATCTGTACTTAACAGGTGACGCCGAGGGCATTGCAGTTCTTCCTTTTTTCATGGCGTTGCGTGCCGCTGTTCGCGCCCACGTCACCGCGAGCCAGGTGGAATTGGACGCAAATAAGTCCACCAGCCTCCGTCAAGAGGCACTGGCGTATTTCAACCTCGCGGTTCATTTGCTTGGGCCGCCGTCACCCATCCTGATCGCCATCGGCGGATTGAGCGGATCGGGCAAATCTACGATCGCAGAGGCGCTGGCCGCACATGTCGGATGCGCACCGGGCGCGCGAATTTTTGAAACCGACCGCATCCGCAAGGCTAAGTTCGGTGTTAGAGCAACTGAAAAACTTCCAACTGAGGCTTATCGACCGGAAATTTCTCACGTCGTTTACAATACCCTATGCGATAAGGCAGCAGCCGCACTGACTTGCCGGGGGTCTGTCATTGTCGATGCTGTTTTTGACAGGCCCCGCAGTCGCGTTTTGATCGAACGCGTCGGGAAGGCCCTTGGAGTCCCGTTCGTGGGGATCTGGCTCAATGCGGATCATTCGACACTGGCGTCACGAATAGAGACGCGAAGCAACAGCGCGTCAGATGCAACTGTTGAAGTGCTGGACATGCAGGAGGCCAGGGATATCGGTACTGTCCGTTGGCGGCACATTGACGCTGGCCAATCGGTTGATACCATTGTCCAGCTGGTCCTCGATGAGATTGCGACCGCATGTAATCATGTTTCTTTGCCTGCACGAACATGCGTGGGGTGTTAGGCCATGCCGACGATCAAACGGCTGCTCCTTACTCGGCATGGTGGGAGGCGGATTTGGCCAAAATTTCCCCGAAATAGCAATTGTACTGTACGGATCATCTCCTTCGTTGTTTTCCTGGTGTTGGGCTTAATGCCAGCAAGCGCGACAAACGAACGGTCCTCAGTGGGAAGCGGCAAGTCCTTCGTGGAGAAAAACTGTTCCGGCTGTCATGCAGTCGGACGGAGTGGCAAAAGCAGGCATCCCGACGCTCCCGTATTCCGTACCCTTTCAAAGCGCTATCCGCTGATAAATCTTGAGGAGTCATTGGCCGAAGGTATATCCACTGGCCATCCTGATATGCCGGAATTTCAGGTTAGGCCGAACGAAGTCTCAAGGATCATTAGATACCTCGATACGATCCAGGAAAAATGAACCAGAGGCGAACCCAAAGGCGTTCATGACTACCCGGGTCGTCAATAATAGATCAATAACGATGCCGCGCTGAGGCCAAGTGCCAGCAAGGTGATCCCTATCAGAGGAAATGCATATTTCAGACCACCAGTAACTGCCGCCAGGATCACACGCGCACCGCCGTTGGTGGCCAGCGCAATCAAAATAGCATTGCGAATTGCCACTTGATTGTTCGGATCTATACTTAGTCGCAGCACGCTCAAAACCGCAATGTCCACATCTGCAATACCTGCCAGGGCCGACGTTAACAGAATGCTCCCAATACCGAAGCGCTGCACGAGCGCTGCGCTCAGAGTCGAGATCAGCGCGAAAACTGCCGCAAAAATCAAAAGTGATACAAGGTCAAAGGGATTTCGAGGTTGATGCTCTGAGACAGTAGGTTGCGCGCGAAACGATAAGACCCCACCACTTATACCAAAAACGATGGCAGCCACGAACAATGGTACAAGGATCATGGTGATGAGTTCAGGCTTGATCACTATTGTCAGCAGGCCAACGCGAACGATCGAAATCATACCAGCAAAACTCGCACCGCCCGCCAGCAGGGAAACGGGTTCTCCGGCTCCAACCCGCCGTCCGAGGGCAGCGGTGACCGCCATTGATGAGACAACCGCGCCAAGCAAACTCGCCAGAATAATCCCTTTAGGACCAAAGATCCCGGACCGCGATGTAGCCGGCGTAGGAAATCGCCCCGCTCAGCACGGTCAAGAGCCATATCTCGAATGGGTTGAACCCTCCCCACGGATCGATGGGATGGTTAGGGAGCAGCGGTAGTCCAATTGCAGTCATGGCTGCAAGCGTCAGCGTTGACCTGACCTCGTTCCCCGACAATCGCTTAAGTAGTCCATGCAGGACTTCCCGGCTTGCCAGGATACATGCAATGGCTGCTCCTCCAGCAGCTGCTGCCCGAAAATCGCCGGCGACCGCCAGTCCTCCCAATGCGAAAACAGACATCGCCGCGACGGTACTGGTCACCGAAAAAATCTTATCCCTCTCGGTTTCCCGATAAGCGAACAAAGCAAAGGTTGCAGAAAAGACGATGAGGCCTACGAAATAGATCGAAGCTGCATCAAAGCTGCGAGCCAACGCGGCCAATAAACCTCCGAGCAGACCTGCAATGCCAAACGTTCGAATTCCAGCGGTTCGGCTGCCGCCCGGAGCGTCCCTCTCCCGCCAGCCCCTTTCGAGGCCAACCAGTATTCCGATCGCAAGTGCCAAACCCAATCGAAGGATGAGTTCATCCATCGCTCGCCCCTGCTGCATAAACACGGATAAACAATTGAGCCGTTTGGGTGCAAGCGCCCATCCTGCAAACACTACCACGACGACGCCAGAGATAATGGCACTTCATATTGCCACCGGCAAATCGAAGCACCCCAGGCGAAGATTCCGCCGGGCGTCGGCCATTCCGCGCGATGCCAAGGGTGGTCTCTGCCATCACAGAGCTACCGCAATTCGAAATGATAAAGAAGCAGCGAGCCTAAACTCTCTCATCAGATCGCGCGGGACTTCGCTTGGTTAAATTGCTCCGCCACGGCTCTCTCCTCATCCGTTGGGATGATGAGAACGTCAACTTCGGATTGGGAACTGCTAATATTTTCGTCACCGCGCCAATTTCGATCCGTATCGATCTTAACGCCCAGCCATTGCACGGCCGCTCCGATTTTCTCGCGGATAAACGGAGAGTGCTCTCCAATGCCGGCACAGAACACCAGGGTATCCAGTCCTTGCAAGGTGGAAGCCATGGCTCCGAGCTCGCGAGCGGCACGATACACGAACAGGTCTACGGCCTCCTGTGCGGATGCATCGCCAGACTCGATAAGTGCCTGCATGTCTCCAGAAATACCCGAAACACCGAGCATGCCTGACTCGCTTTCGAGCAAGCGCGAGACGTGTTCAATCTTCATTCCACGATCTTGAATCAGATGGATGATGATGCCGGGATCGATGGAACCGCAGCGTGTGCTCATCACCAGGCCATCGAGGGGCGAAAAGCCCATCGTCGTCGCCACACTGACTCCTTCATTCATGGCGCAGAGACTGGCCCCACTGCCAAGATGTGCCACGATGGCCCGGCCACCGGCCTTCTTGCCGAATCTGGATTTCAGCTGCGATGCGATGTAGGCGTAGGAAATTCCGTGAAACCCATATGACATGATCCCCGACCGAGTCAGCGCAAGGGGCAGACCATAAAGTTTCGCCAGATGCGGCCGGCTATGATGGAAGGCCGTGTCGAAGCAACCAAACTGCGTTGCGGACGGCAATGCGGCGCGCGCGGCGTCGATGATTTCGATGTTGCGGGGCTGGTGCATCGGTGCAAAGGGAACAAGGGCCCGCAGTTGCTTCATCGTCGACTCATCAAGCAAGGCAGGTCCCTTGAATTGTTGGCCTCCGTGGACGATGCGGTGTCCAACGCCAGTCACGCCACGAAGGAGAGCTCGCTCGGCAAGGTCCGCCATGACCAGCTCCATCGCAGCTTTGATATTTATTGCATCCCTGTTCAAAGCGGTCTTGACTGTACGGCCACCCTCGCCTTCCCAGACTGCCATCCGCGGCCTCGTGTCTAACGAGGAAATGTTGCCGCGCAAGAGTGGTTGCAACGCGTCCAATTGTTCGAAGACCGCGAACTTCAGGCTGGAAGATCCCGCATTCAGAACGAGGATCGTGTCGGTCATTTATGCATTTGCCCTTTGTCGCGATCAGCCGATGCGTCCCATTTCCAGTTCAAGATTTCCGGCATGTCCTGACCATACGTTCGAATATATTCAGTGTGCTCAAGCAACTTGGCTTGCATTCGCTGCCTGAGTGGAGTTGTCGCTGGATCAGTACCCGGAATCCTGTCGAGCACACTAATAACGAGGCTGAACCTGTCGAGACCATTAAGCACAGTCATATCGAAGGGAGTGGTCGTCGTGCCCTCTTCGTTGTAACCGCGGACGTGAAAGTTATCGTGATTAGCCCTGCGGTAGGTCAGGCGGTGAATCGTCCATGGATAGCCGTGATAGGAGAAGATGACAGGCCTGTCCTTTGTGAACATTGCATCGAATTCCTCGTCGGCGAGCCCATGCGGATGACGTTCCTTTGGCTGCAGCGCCATGAGGTCGACAACATTGACCACCCGGACGCGAAGGTCCGGCATGAACTCCCGCAAGATGCTGACGGCCGCAAGCGTTTCGAGCGTCGGCACGTCACCCGCGCACGCCATCACCACGTCAGGCTCAAGCCCGCCCTCGTTCGAAGCCCAATGCCATCTCCCCAGGCCTGCCTTGCAGTGGACGCGAGCCTCCTTCAGCGACAGCCACTGCCACATAGGCGGTTTCCCCGCGACGATGATGTTGATCCTGTCCCACGTGCGTAACACGTGATCGGTTATGCAAAGCAGGGTGTTGGCGTCGGGCGGAAGATAAACCCGCACAACATCGGCTTTCTTGTTGAGCGCGACGTCGATGAAACCCGGATCCTGATGACTGAAGCCGTTGTGCTCCTGGTGCCAGACATGGCTGGTGAGCAGGTAGTTGAGAGAAGAAATGGGGCTACGCCAGGGAATATCCCGGGCCGCGTCCAACCATTTCGCATGCTGGTTGAACATGGAGTCGACGATGTGGATAAACGCCTCGTAACACGAAAAGAATCCGTGCCTGCCGGTAAGAAGATACCCCTCGAGCCACCCCTGACAGGTGTGCTCGGACAGAATTTCCATCACCCTTCCGTTTGGACCAAGGTTGGCGTCCTCCCGCAATACCGTAGCCATCCAGGTGCGGTCTGTAACTTCGAACACGTTCTGAAGGCGGTTCGACGCGGTTTCGTCGGGCCCCACAATCCGGAAGTTTCTTGATGTGACGTTCGCCTGCATCACGTCACGCAAGAATGCGCCCATCACTTTGGTGCCCTCCGCCTTCACAGCGCCTGGCTCCGACAAGGACACCGCATGGGTTTCGAGATCCGGCATTTCGAGCGACTTAAGCAGCACGCCGCCGTTGGCATGTGGGTTGCAACCCATGCGCCGGCGGCCTTCAGGGGTGGCTTCGACGATCGCCGCGATGGGAGATCCTCTAGCGTCGAAGAGTTCTTCTGGCCGATAGCTCAGCAACCATTCCTCAAGAAGTTTCAGATGTTCCGGGTTATCGGCAAGCCCGGAAAGCGGAACCTGATGCGAACGCCAGAATCCCTCGGTCTTCAAACCGTCGACCTCCTTCGGACCCGTCCACCCCTTCGGGCTGCGCAGAATAATCATCGGCCAAACCGGGCGGCTTGCGTGTGCATCGTAGTCCTGGCGTGAGGTGGCCTGGATAGATCGGATTCTCTCCATCGCCTCGTCCAGTGCAGCCGCCATCAGTTCATGCATCTGCGCCGGGTCTTCTCCCTCCACGAAAAGCGGATGGTAGCCATAACCGACGAAGATGGAGTGCAGCTCTTCGTGCGGAATTCGCGCCAGTATCGTTGGATTGGCGATCTTGTATCCGTTGAGATGCAGAATGGGCAGAACGGCGCCGTCGCGCTGCGGGTTCAAGAACTTGTTGGAATGCCAGGCCGCGGCGAGCGGTCCGGTCTCGGCCTCCCCATCACCTACGACACACGCGACGATGAGATCGGGGTTGTCGAAAGCGGCGCCGAAGGCATGAGACAATGAATACCCTAGCTCGCCGCCCTCGTTGATGGACCCAGGAACGTCGGGGGCGGCGTGGCTCGGGATTCCCCCGGGAAATGAAAACTGCCGGAAAAGCTTGTGCATGCCTTTTTCGTTGCGGGTAACGTCCGGGTAGCGGGAGGTGTAGCTGCCTTCAAGATAAGCGTTTGCAACCATTGCGGGGCCACCGTGTCCCGGCCCGCATATGTAAATTATGTTCGCGTCCTGCTGCCGGATGATCCGGTTCAGGTGAGCGTAGACGAAGCTCAAGCCCGGGGAGGTTCCCCAATGGCCAAGCAGCCGTGGCTTCACATGCTCAAGCTTCAGCGGCTTTCTAAGCAGCGGATTGTCAAGAAGGTAGATCTGCCCAACCGTCAGATAGTTGGCCGCCCGCCAGTACAAATCGATCTGTTCCATTTCGCGGCGGGACAGCTGCTTCGGAACTACGACATTGTCGGACATTTCGACCTCCTGTGCGATGCGAAGGGTTCATTCAACAGTCCTGATTGGAGGTGCGGTGTCCCCAAAGGCTGATTGCACACGGCTCAAGGTCCGATCGTCCGAGCGGCCACATCCTCGAAAATCCTGTCGACTTCGCCGTTCGCAAATTTGGCCGAATCGGAAACAATCCGGGACCCCGTGGACATTAGTTTGCGCGTTTCGGCTGCGTATTCGGAGACAGCGTCGCGGCAAAATTCACCGTACACCCCAAATGTGTTCTGATATTTCTCGGAAGTGATCAGATCGTCGATCAACTTCAAGTCCTGCTCGCAACGACGTTTGACGAACGCAAGAGATTCGATCTGTACGCGGATCAAGGCTTTGAAAGCGTGAGCCTGCAAATGTACGGCTGCCACCGCGAATGCCCGGTTGGTGTGGGCAAAGGGAACCGAGTTGAAGACGGATGCGGATGACTGGGATTGATACGACATATCTGATCCTTCGATCGAGCCTGAAGCCAAATGCGATCAGGTTTCCAAGGGTCTCATGCTATCACCGGGCTTTCATTGACATAGGTCAAACTTGACGCACCACGCACAGATCGAACCGTGACGGCTACATCAGGCCAGCCCATTACGGACTTAGTTCGGACTATGAGCTGCGGCTTCATTGATCGAAATCAAAGTGCAAACTCGCCGACCGCGCTAGCCTATCACGAAGATTTTCTGCTTGCTGCGTCAACACGAGAAGCCGCGAAAGCGAAGCCTCCGGGATGAAAGGCCTTGTGATGATCGCGAGACCACGCCGCGCATTGAACGACCCCAAGCGTGCCGAAGATTGCGAACTGGCAATTCAATTGCGTCTGATGGAACTGCTCAGTGACGCTTTCGACGCAGGATGGGGAAAACTGGAAGTGCTTGCCGCGATGAACAGAATTGCTGACCAGGCGGCTCTGAAGCTTGATGCCAGAGTTCAGGTCGACGTCGCGAGCTACTTGAAAAAGTTCATTAGGAAGAGTTGATAGTGTTCGCGCGGGTGCCGCCAAACCGTCGCCATGCATAGCAACGCGGCACTACCGGAACCCAGGGCCTCCGCCAAGGATCGAGAATCGAAATGGACATTTATTGGCATGCCTTGATCGGTGGTTTGTTGATCGGGTTGTCCGCGACAATGTTCCTCCTGTTCAACGGCCGTGTTGCCGGCATCAGCGGAATTGTCGGGCGGTTGGCGCTCGGCTTCAACACAGGTCTAAACGCGGCCTTTGTCGTGGGACTGATGGTGGGCCCTGTCCTGTTCCATGGTTTGTTCGGCCGCTGGCCCGTCGTGACGATCACGTCATCGTGGCCGCTGATCATTTGCGCGGGATTTCTGGTTGGGTTCGGGACACGGATGGGATCGGGCTGCACCAGCGGCCACGGTGTTTTGGGCCTAGCCCGATTTTCACGCCGCTCGATCGCGGCGGTTGTCACTTTCCTGGCAACGGGCATTGTTGCGGTAACGATCCTGAGGATTGCCGGGCTATGAAACATTCATACCCACAACTAGCTGTAGCCTTGGTCTCGGGATCGGTCTTCGGCTTTGGACTGTCCTTGTCCGGAATGCTGAATCCGCAACGTGTGCAAGGTTTTCTTGATGTTTTTGGCGCATGGGACCCAAGCCTCGCTTTCGTCCTTGGGGGTGCGGTCGCCGTGACGGCACTCGGAGTCCAGATTAAGCGGATATCCAGCCACCCCGTCTTCGAACCGAGTTACCATATACCGACGAAGACGAGGATCGATGCGCCGCTCATCCTTGGGTCGGCCATCTTCGGGGTTGGTTGGGGACTTGGAGGATTATGCCCGGGTCCAGCCGTGGCGTTGTTATCTGTAGGATTGGCGAAACCAACGGTCTTCGTCGTCTGCATGCTTGTCGGCATGCAGGTCCACGACCGTTTTATGACATCGCAGGCAGGCACAAAAGCCAATTGACCTTCAACGGTTTCAATTGATAGGGACGCCGCCATTTGGCTGTCTTGATAATGCGGCTATGATTTAACAGCCTTGTGACCTGTCTTTTCAGTAATCAGGATACGGAAATAGACCGGCTGCAGCCCCCGCACATGATCTCTGATTACCGTTTTCACATAGGCCGGTTCCCACCATTCTGCTCTTTTGCTAAGCAGCGCATGAGCTTGATTCCGGGCATCAATGGTGTCGGGGTCACTACCCAATTCTTCGTAGTGCCCCATAATGATCACGCTCTGCCAATCGTTCGTTGCCGAGACCTTGTCAAATTCGACGCAAACCTTTGGATTGCTCCGCATCCATTCAACCTTGCGCCCGAATGTCGTGAACGCGTAAAGCGCGCCAAAATGATGGGCAAAATTCAGCGGAACGATGTAGGGCTGGCCATCATGCACACAGGCGAGCCGTCCAATAAAGGCATTCTCAACAACGTGCATGATCTCAAATTCATTCATCTCAGTAATATGCATCGTGATTTCCTCCTAAGTTGCGCGCTGTTGAGGTTCCTTCCTCAGCGTGACATCAGGATGGGCAGATTTGGATCGTCAATCATGGATCGGGTCACACCGCCAAAGATCCACTCGCGTGTGCGCGAATGACCGTAACCGCCCATAACGATGAGCTCGGCAGAGATGTCCGTTGCATGTTGCTTGAGAACATCTGCGATTGACTTGCCGCCGCTCGGAAGACGGTCCACATCAACCTTGATTGAGTGATGTGCGAGATAGGCGGCGATGTCAGCACCCGGTTCGGGACCATTGGCGATCGAACTGGTGTCGGGATCGACCATAGTCACGTGGACCTCTTCAGCCGAAGCCATGACGTCGAGGGCCTCCCTGGCTGCCCGCGTGCATTCCACGCCGGAGTCCCATGCCAGAAGCACACATTTGGGACGCAGAGTGGGCTTGCTGCCGTGCGGAATAATGAGAATCGGTCTGCCCGATTCAAACAGAGCGCCGTCAACGACAGTTGTTTTCAGCAAGTCATTGCGGAGCAGGCCGGAGCCAATAATCGTTACATCCGCGTATCGCGCGTGTCTGCCGACCACGTGGCTGACCCTGGCAGCTTCCGGATACTCGTCGATCACAGTTGCTGAAATATTGGCGTTCTTCACCAGTGTTTCCACTGCGTCGACCCTTTTGCGGAGGGACCCAAGATCCTCGTGACGCTCCTTCACCCAGACATCTGCGGTACCGATCGGATAGTCACCAAGTGGTGGAAGCGATGCTATTGCAATTACCAGAACGGACAGCTGCGCATCAATCTCCGAGCACAGGTCGATTGCGGTTTTCAGATCATCGTCGTTCTGCCTGACATCAACAACACTCAACAGGGTTTTGAAGTTCATGTTACTTCTCCAGGGATATGGTCGAAAAGTTGCTGACGGACAAGTAACCCCAAAACCATGGTCCCGCATTGCGCTGGATCAAATGCGCTAAGGACGTTCAGCATTGATGCGCATCAATGCGGGAGGCTCGCATATCACTGAGGCTTGCCATACCCGGAAAATAAATTTCGGATGATTAATGCAGGAGGCCACGCCATGAATTTCTTGGTGCTTTATTCCACGATTGAGGGCCAGACGAGAAAGATCGCCGAAGCGGTTGCCAGCCATCTGGAGACGCTAGGCCACATGGTCATGCTGACCGACGCAAACCAGGTCGGATTTGCCGATCCGGGCACAAGCGACGGCGCGATCCTGTGCGCGCCTGTTCATATAGGTCGTTATCCGTCGCCATTTGTCCATTATGTCCACGACTGGAATACGGTTCTCAACGCCATGCCGTCAGCCTTCATTTCCGTATCGCTCTCCATTGCAAGTGCCGATGAGGAGGAAAAGACGGAGGCGAGGAATTATCCAGTCAGGCTTTCAGATGAGACAGGGTGGAAGCCCCGGTTTGTCCTACACTGTGCCGGAGCACTCAAGTATACGGAGTATGACTTTTTCAAGCGCTGGATGCTCAAGCGCATCGCATCGGCCGAGGCGGCACCGATTGACACAAAACACGATTACGAGCTGACTAATTGGACCGAGGTCAAGCGCTTTGTCGATGACTTCTCGCAAGCTCTCATCAAAGAACGCGATTTGGCGGGCGAGTAACAGCGGTGTTTGGCTGGCTCGTTCCGCGTGCTGTTGATCATCGCCGGGGTCATCACCGGATGGTTCGTGGCACGCGATGCTGTAAACTTCGGAGTCCTGCAGATGTTTGTGATGCTGGCCCTGATCACCGTCTTGATGGGAGCATTGGCGCTTTGGCCAACAGTGGTGTCGTGGTTTAGAGGCAACCGGTAAATTTTCAGAACAAAAAGCCTTTTTCACTCCATCGGCCGCAATGCTGCAGCATCCAGTCTTGCGCCTAGCCCATGATTCGTCGGACCGCGGGCAGAAGCTTCAACAAGTCGAACAGCAGCACCCCACTCACTCCGGCACCTGCAGCGAGCGCAGCTTGTCCAATCTCGAGCCTGGTGAATCCGAATAGTTCGGCCAGGTTGGGTTGGACAATGCAAATCGAAACAACCGACACTGCGATCGTCGCGGCGATCCAGAATGTCATTCGACCGCGTATAACCATGTGCATAAGCACGGCCTCGCGGCTGCTGTTTACCAGGGCGAGCGACAAGTTCCCCGCCGTTATGGCAATGAAGGCCGCAGTTCGCGCCGCTTCGACCGATGCGTCCTGCAACAACACTCCCTGGTAGAGCGCAAGGCAAACAATGAGCAGCACACTCCCCTGGACAAGGCCGAAGATAATCTGAGGAATGCCTGCAAGCACATCTTCGACCGACCGCGGCGGCCGTATCATAATATCTCGCTCAGCTGGTGTGCGTTCGAATACAATCGAGCACATCGGGTCGATGATCATCTCGATCACCACCACGTGCGCCGGAAAGAAAAGCGGTGGCATACCGGCAATCAGCGGTACTAGTGCCAACCCAGCGATCGGGACATGGATCGCGGAAATGTAAATCATCACTTTGCGCAAATTGTCGAAGATGCGCCGGCCCATCTTGACTGCGCTGACTATGCTCCCGAAATCTTCGTCGAGGAGGACTATTCCCGCCGCTTCGCGGGCGACATCGGTGCCACGCCTTCCCATGGCAATGCCGATATGCGCTGCCTTGAGGGCCGGCGCATCATTGACGCCGTCGCCTGTCATGGCGACGATCTCCCCCTGGCGTTTGAGCGCTTCAACAATCCGCAGCTTTTGTTCGGGCATGATGCGGGCAAAGACATTTGCGCGAGAAACCAGCCGCTGCATTTCAGGATCGTCGGCACGTTCGAGTTCATCGCCAGTGACCGCGCCGTCGTTGGTGTCAATCCCTGCAGCAGAAGCGATCGACAATGCCGTCGCTGGATAATCACCCGTGATCATTTTGACAGAGATTCCCGCGCGGAACGCTTCCCTCACTGCGGCAGGCACAGTTGTCCGCAAAGGATCCTCGAAGCCGACCAGCCCGGTAAATGTGAAGTCGAAATCGTGCTGTGATTCAGGCAATTCACTCCGCATGGTCGTCCCGATGCCAACGCCAAGGACACGCAAGCCTTTTTCGGCCATGGCCTGAACATGTTTCATGATGCTCGCTGCCTTTTCATCAGTGAGATGGCAGAGATCAATGATGGCCTCCGGTGCGCCCTTGCAGGCAACCGCAAAATGCCCGGCGTCATCCTTCCATGCGATGGACATTGCCAGCAGTTCAGGCTTGAGGCCATACTCGCGAACCATCGGCCAATTGATCGTTTGATACTCTCCGGCCCGCGACGCCAGTCCTATCACCGCCTGATCCATCGGATCGATAGACGCATGCCGTGTCGCGAGCCAAGCTGCATCCAAGATCGGACGGAAGGCTTGCGGTATCTCACGCAAGTCAGTTTCGACTTCGAGTTGGTCGGTCAATGTGTCGAGCAATCGGACGCGCATGCGGTTTTCGGTGAGTGTCCCGGTCTTGTCCACGCAAAGAACGGTGGCGGCTCCGAGTGTTTCGATGACGGCGGGCCGGCGGGCCAAAACCTTAATCCGGGCAAGCCGCCATGCACCGATGGCCAGGAAAATGGTCAAGACGACCGGAAATTCTTCCGGCAACATCCCCATGGCAAGAGCGATGCCGGAGAGGACGCCCTGCAGCCAGTCTTCTCGGTAGACACCGTAGAAGATGACCAAAGCGGAGCATACGATCGCAGCCAGACCGCCGAAAAGCCGGACGATCCGGTTCACTGATGTCTGGAGTCGGGTTCGTTCGACGACGATCGACGCTAACGAGACGCCGATGCGTCCCGCACGGGTTCGTGGTCCGGTGTCAGACACAGTCGCCACCCCATGACCCTTGACGACAAGGGTTCCGGAATAGACGAATGGTTGATCGTCGCCTCCAGGCACGGCAGCCAACTGACCGTCGTCGCCTGCGCGCTTGCGGACGGGAACACTCTCTCCCGTCAGTAGCGATTCATCGACAACCAACCCGGCGTTGCTGACCAAAGTTCCGTCCGCCGGAACACGTTCACCTTCATCGAGAACCATGAGGTCTCCCGGAACGACCTCACGCGCCGAAATGGTACACTCCTTGCCGTCACGAACGACACGCGCAGAGGGCGCACCCAGCTTCCGCAGGGCGGCAAGCGCATTCTCGCTTCGCTGATACTGATAGAATACAAGCCCGATAGTCAGGATAGCAAAGCCAGCGAGCAGGAGACCTTCGGCAAAATCGCCAATCAAAAGATAAAGTGTTGCCGCCACAACGAGGAGCAACAACATCGGTTCGCTCAGAATTTCTCTCGCGATCGTGAAAACCGACCTACTGGCGTATTCCAGCATAGTGTTGGGGCCATATTTTTCTAGTTGACGCTTGGCCTCGACACTGGTCAGCCCAGCATGCATTGGGCTCGAAGATATCGCTGAGCGGGGTTGCGGCATGTTCATCTCGTCACCTGGTAATTGGTAAGAAACGGTCAGCGCATCATAAAAATGGGGATTGGCGATGTTTCGATCATGGTCCTGGTTACGCCCCCAAAAAGCCGCTCACGCAGGCGCGAGTGTCCGTATGCGCCCATGACGATCATGCCGGCAGAGATTTCGCTGGCATGCTGTCTCAAAAGGTCCGCCACCGTCCTGCCGCATGTGCGCAACCGGTCAACTTTTACCTTGATGCCATGTCTGGCCAAATAGGCGGTAATGTTGGCCCGTGGGCTATCGAACACATCATCTGAATCGTCATCGACGATCGCGACATGGACATCGACGGCCGCCGCCATGACATCGATGGCTTCACGCGCTGCCCGCACCGCCTCGATCCGCCCGTCCCAGGCAAGCATGACCTTGTGCGGATGCAGGGTGGCCCGTGCGCCCGTCGGCACCACCAAAGTCGGCCGTCCGGAATGGAACAGAGCGCCGCTTAGTGCAGGTGTTTTCAGTGCAGGCTGATGCAGTAAATCCGGGCCGATAATGGTCAGGTCCGAAAAGCGTGCCCTTTGTCCGATGATTTCGTCCGCCCAATCCTTTTCACAATAGTAACTGTCGACGTCGGCCTTGAGGCCTGCAGTTTGGACAAGCGATATGATTTGCTTTTCCCGCTTCTTCATCGCGGCAATATCTGCCTCGCGCTCCAGCAACCACGCTGCGGACACCACGACCCCATAACCGCCCATCGGCGTAGGGACAAGCGATACAATCTGGACGCTCAAATGTGCGTCCAGTTCCCGGCAAAGGTGGATGGCATTTAAAATGTCGCGGTCACACTGATCTATCCCGATCACGCTAAAGACGCTCCTGCACGACATGGCAGCTATCCTTGTTTGAGGAACCATATGTCCAAGTCTTAAGCCTAGGCCGGCGTATTGCAGGCCTCCTTGCGCTGGATCAAAGCGCGCCAAAAATTTCTTCGATAGATTTCACACCAACAAGGAGATTTACGATGGTCAAAGTGACAGAACTGACTTCCAAATTCCGCCATGTGCGGCTGGTGCTCGCACGTGAGAAAGGTCACCCCGAGGGGGATAACCACGAGGGTTATGACTTACTGGTGCCTCTCGACGAGAATGGAAAGCTTGACCCCGCGGAATGGAAAGAAAACCAGAGCCTGTGCCGTGTCCGCCGCTTTCGCCCCAAGGGCGAGGACTTGATTGGCAGGCTGCGAAGGAAGCCCGGCGGTCAATGGTATTTCGATTACCCGCAAGGCATGTCCGACGACGAGCTTGCCTTTCATCTGAGTGACGAACGTTTTGTCCAAGGCGAATATATCGCCATCAGCAACGGCGAAGCCATGCGTCCCTACCGGATCACCCTGGTGGAAAAGCCATAGGTCATCCGGCGCGACAAGAGGAGCCATAAGTTTGAAAGGTGACAGCGATGTCCTACAGAACAATACTAGTCAATTTCAATATAGACGGCCCGGTTGCGGCGCTCATGGACTACGCGATTAATCTTGCTGCTCGATTCAACTCGCACCTGATCGGCTTTGCTGCTGCGACCCCGACCACTCCGATAGCATGGCCCGAAGGTATGGTAACCGACGGCGACATGGCTCACGAGCGCGAAGAAATCGAACTGCGTATGAAAAATTTGCGCCGGGAGTTTGAGAGCCATGCAGGAACCAACGTCTCACGCGAATGGCGTGATGGTGTCGCCAATCCAACCCGGCTCATTGTTGAAATGTCGAGGGTGGCTGACCTGATCATCACTGGGTGCGAAGACGACCTGACCCTCGGCCACCCCGAGCGCTTCATCAATTTGGGAAAATTGGTACTGCAGGCTGGGCGGCCCGTCCTAGTGACCGCAAAGGGAGCAAAGCACATTCTTACCAATACCGCCCTGATTGCATGGAAGGACACGCGCGAGGCGCGGCGCGCTGTCGTTGATGCCCTTCCGTTGCTGTGCCAGGCGAACGAAGTGGTGGTCGTGACCGTCGACAGTGCCGCTGACATGCTGACACGCGAAAGCATTGACGACGTTAGCGCATTCCTTCGCCGGCATGGCGTGACGGCACAAAGCGAGATTATCAAGGACGCGCATGAGAGCGAAAGCCTTCTTCGTTTCGCCAAGCAATTGGGCGCTGAGCTGGTCGTCTCAGGCGCCTACGGCCACAGCAGAATACGGGAATTGGTCTTTGGCGGCGTCACCCGTTCCGTTCTCGCAGAAGACGGTTTCAGTCGTTTCTTGTCGAGCTGAACGTCGGCCGTGTCATCAGGCGGGCTGCAAATTGAGCGTTGCCAGGATGAGACTTTGATCTGACGGATGGTGTGCGAGGGAAAATCCGAATTCTCGGCACAATGTTAGCATCTTTTTATTCTCGTTGAGGATGAGCCCTTCAATCCGTTTCACCCCGTCCGCTCTGGCGAAATCGATCAATTGACCGAGCAATTCCCAACCAAGGCCCTGCCCTTGCAAGTCCGTTCTGACAAAGACTGCATATTCCGCGATTTCGTGATCCGGATCGGTGGAAAGCCGCGCTATCCCGGCCAGTTCCCCGCTATGTTTGTTCAAAGCCACGAAAGCCATGTCGCGGTCATAGTCAAGCTGCGAGAGCCGGCGCAGGGCGTCATCGGAAAACGTCTGGCGGATAGACAGAAAGCGCAGGCGGAGATCATGCGGCGACACCTTCGACAGGAAAGGCGGATACAAACTCACATCGTCCGGTCGGATTGGCCTCAAGTGGTACGTTGTTCCCTCAAGCGTCACGTCTCTCGCCCAATTCGACGGATAAGGCCGGATGGCGAGGCCGGGATTGGGACCGGATCGCTTCAACCCATCGGGATCAATTTCCATACGGGCATCAAGTGCAACGACACCGTCAGCGTCGGCAAGAAGCGGATTGATGTCCATCGAAATAAGGCATGGAAAGTCGACGATCATTTGCGACACGTCACAGAGAGCGTTGATTATGCTCGCCCTGTCGGCGGCGGGGCGGTCGCGAAATCCAGCCAACAGACGGCCGATACGTGTTCTGTCGATCAGATCGCCTGCCAAAACGTCATCGAGCGGTGGTAGGCTGACGGCTGTATCATCAACAAGTTCCACCCCCGTGCCGCCGGCTCCGAATAAGATGACCGGGCCGAAAGCAGGATCGTGGCTCATACCCAGGATCAATTCCTGCGCGTGTTTGCGCATGACCATCGCCTGTACTGCAAAACCGTCCCCGTCTGCATCGGGCCTTAGGGCCTTGACGCGCGCGCCGATTGCGACCGCCGCCTCACGCGCCGCTCTCGGCGTTGTAATGTCCAGCACAACGCCGCCGACATCTGATTTGTGGGTGAGCGACTTGGAAAGCAACTTCACCACAACTTTGCCGCCTGCTGACAGCAATTCGCCGGCGGCGTGCTCCGCCTCATCAACTGTCCGCGCCACAAGGGTCCGGGGAACTGGAATTCCGTACGCTGCAATTGCCGCCTTAGCTTCCGGTTCAGTCAGCATGCGGCGGCCTTCGGCCGCTGCTCGTTGAAAGAGACGGTAAACGGCCTCCCGATCAAAACGCTTATCGTCGGGCCGACTGTCGGGAACACGCATAAGCGCGTGTTGTGCGTGTGACCAGTCGGAAAGATAGGATATCGCATTGGCGGCTGCCGCCGGCGTTTCGTAGCTTGCGATCCCGGCGTCGACGAGCACACGGCGACCTTCCCGGGCCACGCGCTCACCGAGCCAGCAGGCAAAAACGGGTTTGCCGGCAATCATTCCGGAACTTGCTAACGAAGCAACAGCGGTGGCGGCTGAAATCGGCGACGCCAGTCCCGTCGGACAATTGAGCACCAGGATACCATCGGTCCCGGGATCGGCGGCAACAACTTCCACCGCAGCCCTGAACCGTTCCGGCGGCGCGTCCCCGACGATGTCCACCGGATTGGCATGTGACCAATTGTGCGGCAGACAATGATCAAGACGCTCCAGGGTGGTCGCAGAAAGCTCTGCCAGCTCGCCCTTGTTGTCCATGAGCTGATCGACCGCAAGAACGCCGGCACCGCCGCCATTGGTGACGATACCCACCCGCACCCGGTCCAGCACCGCAAACTTTGAAAGGGTTTCCGTCGCATCGAACAATTCCGCCAGACCGCCAACGCTCAATACTCCGGCCCGGCGCAACGCCGCGTCGACCACCCGGTCGGCACCCGATAAGGCACCTGTGTGCGTTGCGGCAGCCTTTGCGGCCTCGCTATGACGTCCCGGCTTGATTGCAATGATGGGTTTGAGGCGGGCAGCAGCCCGGGCGGCGGACATGAATTTGCGTGGATGCGGAATCGATTCCAGGTACATAACGATCGCCTTTGTGCCGGCATCTCCCGCCAGCAAGTCGAGGCAATCTGCGACGTCAACATCCGCCATGTCTCCAAGCGAAACGATTTGAGAAAAGCCGATCTGATTGTCGGCAGCCCAATCGATAAGCGACGTTGCAATCGCACCCGACTGCGATAGCAGCGCAATCTTGCCGGGCTGCGCATTCATGTGAGCGAAACTGGCATTTAGTTTAACTGGCGGCAGCAGCAGACCAACTGTGTTGGGTCCGATTATGCGTAAAAGGTAGGGCTTCGCAGCATCGAGCATTTCCAGCCTCAGTCCGTTCGCCTCGTTGAGGCCGGCAGTAATGACGACGGCCGCGCGGGTCCCTTTATCCCCCAGATCGCGGATAAGGCCGGGAACCGACTGTGGCGGCGTGACGATCACTGCCAAATCCGGGACGCCCGGAATGTCTTCCACTTTAGTATAACAGGTCCGGCCATCGACGATTTGGTGCTTTGGATTGACTCGCCAGATCTCACCTTCGAATCCTCCGCTCACAATGTTGCGCATGACGATGCGACCAACCGATCCCGCTCTGTCCGACGCACCGATCAGCGCGACGGATTTTGGGCGAAAGGCGTGTTCCAGGTTTCGAATGGACATGTTCATGTTCCTTACGGCTTGCGTAGGATCATGCACACTAAAGCATTATCATCTTTGATCGGCATCAAAGAACGTTGGTCCTTGGGCAAACTTGATACGGATCAATGCCGCCGTCCGCGGGAAGACTATCGGTAAGAGCTCCGACGATGGGAACGGAATTCCCTCTTTGAACGTGAAAGCTGTGCACCCGAATGCTATTCCGATCGGCACGAGAATCTACAATCATCAAGGATACGCCCCTCGGCGATGCATATTGGTCTCGCCCTGCAGGCCAGTTGATGAGTGAACTCGCAACGACATTAGAGGGACTTTCCTCAATAGAAGCAAGGAAAAGGCGAGCCGCGGTCGGGCCCAATTCTTTCACCGAAGCCTCTGGAACGACCGCAATTGCCACACTGGCGCGTCAGTTTCGCAGCCCTCTCGTGCTTATCCTTGTCTTTGCCGCCGGCGCGTCGGCCGTCGTTGGTGAAGGGCATGAGGCAATCATTATCACCGCCATCGTCCTGGCGAGTTGCCTGCTGAGCTTTACGCAGGAATATGGTGCCTCGAAAGCAGTGGAGGCCCTAAGAAAGGTAATCGCTCGCAAGGCCGCAGTCATGCGCGACGGGGCAGAAATCAGTGTCTCAGCGAGCGACATCGTACCGGGAGATGTCGTCCATCTTTCGGCCGGAAGCCTTATTCCGGCAGACAGCATCATTCTAGAAGCGCGCGACTTTAACGTCAGCGAGTCGGCGCTCACCGGCGAAACTTTTCCGGTAGTGAAATCGCCGGGCATATCAGACGTGGGAGCAGGCCTTGCGGCCCGCAGCAACAGCGTCTTTACGGGAACGTCGGTTCGCAGCGGGACTGCGACCGTTCTCGTCGTCAAGACGGGAAGTCGAACCGAGTTCGCGAGCATCGCCGCTGTCATTGAGCGGCGAATTCCGGAAACCGAATTCGCAAGAGGCATCCGTTGCTTCGGTTATCTCATGACTGAGATCATGCTGGCGATCGTCATCCTGGTCCTTTTTGCGAACCTCCTTTTGCATCGCCCGCTGATCGATTCCCTGCTCTTCTCGCTGGCGCTGGCTGTCGGCCTGACACCCGAACTTCTGCCGGCAATCATAAGCGTCACATTGGCGCGAGGCGCACGTGCGATGGCCAAGGCCGGCGTGGTGGTCCGGAGGCTCGATGCAATCGAGAACCTCGGAAGCATGGATCTGCTTTGCACTGACAAGACGGGTACTCTCACGGAAGGCGTCATACATCTTGACGGGTGTCTCGATGTGGAGGGAAAAACATCGCAGCAGGTCGCAGTCTGGGCCCGGCTGAATGCAACGCTCCAGACAGGACTAAAAAACCCTCTCGATGAGTCTATCGTCAACGCCGAAGACGCAACGGACTGTCTCACGCATTATGCCAAGGTCGACGAGATCCCTTACGACTTCATACGAAAGCGGTTGTCCGTTATGGTCCGGGAGTTGGACACCAGCGAGAATTTGATCATCTGCAAAGGTGCCGTCCAAAATGTCTTGGAGGTTTGCACATCTGTTCTGGCTAGAAAGGGTTGCCGACCGATCGACACCAGCATTCGTGCAGACATTGAGGCGAGATTCAAGACGTGGAGCGGTCAAGGCTATCGCGTACTTGGCCTCGCAATCCGCCGGCTCGGTTCGGATCGGGCGTTCACGCGTCAAGACGAGAAAGATCTTTGTTTTGCGGGCTTTCTGCTTTTCCTCGATCCGCCGAAGCAGGGCATGGCCGCAACGCTTGCTTCGCTGACCCGAAGAGGCATTTCCATTAAGGTCATCACCGGAGACAACCGCTACGTGGCTGCGCATCTCGCCAAGTCGATCGGTCTTGCCAGGAAGAACGTCATCACAGGTCAGCAACTGGCGCGGATGACCAAGAATGCCCTTTTTGCAGTCGCCTCACAAACAGACCTCTTCGTCGAAATCGACCCCAATCAGAAAGAGCGGATTGTCGAGGCCCTGCAAAGCCGGGGCCACGTCGTCGGATATCTCGGCGATGGGATCAACGATGCACCTGCCCTGCACGCTGCCGACGTCGGCATTTCCGTCAACAGTGCAGTCGATGTTGCACGCGAGGCGGCCGACATCATTCTGCTTGAACGCGATCTTGGTGTACTGGGACGTGGCGTCGATGATGGCAGGAAGACCTTCGCCAACACGATGAAATACATTTCGATTACAACCAGCGCCAATTTCGGCAACATGGTGAGCATGGCGCTAGCCTCCCTGTTTTTACCTTTTTTGCCCTTGCTTGCGAAACAGATACTTCTGAACAATTTCCTATCGGACGTGCCTTCGCTGGCGATCTCGACCGACAATGTCGATGAGGATCAGACTAGGATGCCAAGACATTGGGACATCGCCTTTGTCCGGCGCTTCATGCTGACCTTTGGCCTCGTCAGCAGCTTTTTTGATTTCTTGACATTCGGCTTTCTAATTTTTGTTGCCCACGCGACAGCGCAGACGTTCCAGACTGCCTGGTTCATCGAGTCCCTTATCACCGAGCTCGCGATCGTTCTCGTCGTTCGCACCAGAAAGGCCTTTTGGCAAAGTCGGCCCAGCGCTCTCCTCGTCTGGCTGACGGCGGGCACTTTCTTGATAGCTGTCGCGACACCTATATTGCCGTACGCGGCTTGGTTCAACTTTGTGCCGTTGCCGCTGCCGATAATGGCGGGCCTTCTTGCCATCACCACGCTGTATCTGATTGCTTCCGAAGCCACCAAGCATTGGTTCTTCTCTGGCACACACGTTTCTTCCACGCGAGACGCGGCAAGAGCACACATCAGTTGAGCACAGGCCGGAGCAGGCTATCGCACCATTTCCTTCGCATAATCCCCCAGGGGCCGACAACAATTAGTCCGGGCATATTTGACATGGATCAAAGAAGAGATGTGGCGGCACGCTAGGTTGCTCGCAACGGATTCTACATTGGACGCACGCGGATTGGACTGATCACAGCCAAGCCAATCAATGCGCCGGCTTTCATTATCGCGGGGCAATCGAAGTGATTTCACAATTGACTGGGAATGAGCGTGCTCTTGCAGCGTTTACGTTCCTCATCCTTCTTTGTATTGGCGTGGCGATGGCCGCTGCCGGGCGCGATGATCTTATCGGGACGCACGGCTGGGTGATCGCAGTCAGCGCAATAGCAGGTGCCGTGGCGCTACTGCGCGCCTATGACGCCCCTGAGCCGTCCCCGGCGCGCCTGTTTGAGTATTATGACGAACCCAGCAAGGTCGGCATCATCCTGACGTTGGTCTGGGGGGTGATCGGTATGCTTGTCGGCGTATGGATTGCGGCCCTTCTGGCCTGGCCGGAACTGACTATTGACGCCGCTTGGGCAAGCTTCGGCCGTCTGCGCCCGGTCCATACCAGTGGCGTGATTTTCGGTTTCGGCGGCAACGCCCTCATCGCCACGTCATTTCATGTTCTTCAAAGGACAACCCGCGCGCGCCTGCCGGATCAGTTCAGTCCATGGTTCGTGCTATTGGGCTATAACCTTTTCTGCGTGCTGGCCGCGAGCGGCTATCTCATGGGCATCACCCAGTCGAAGGAATATGCCGAGCCGGAATGGTATGCCGACATCTGGCTGGTCGTGGTCTGGGTCGTTTATTTCTCGATCTACATTCGCACGCTTCTGCGCCGCAAGGAACCGCATATCTACGTGGCCAATTGGTACTACATGGCCTTCATCCTGGTCGTCGCCCTCCTGCACATCATCAACAATCTGGCCGTTCCCATCTCCTTCGGACACGCCAAAAGCTATTCGTTGTTCTCCGGCGTGCAGGATGCCATGACGCAGTGGTGGTACGGCCACAACGCCGTGGCCTTTTTCCTGACGGCGGGTTTCCTTGGGATGATGTACTACTACCTCCCTAAGCGGGCGGGCCGTCCGATCTATTCTTACAGAACTTCGATCATCAGCTTCTGGGGCATCACCTTCATGTATATGTGGGCGGGTTCGCACCACCTCCACTACACGGCCCTCCCCCACTGGGTTCAAAGCCTTGGAATGGCGTTCTCGGTGGTCCTGCTCGTTCCGTCCTGGGCCTCTGCCGGAAATGCGCTGCTGACGCTCAACGGAGCCTGGCACAAGGTGCGTGACGATGCGGTCCTTCGTTTCATGATGCTGGCAGCAATCTTCTACGGCCTGGCGACATTCGAAGGCTCCTTTATGGCAATTCGCGCCGTCAATTCCCTCTCCCACTACACCGATTGGACCATCGGCCACGTTCATGCCGGCGCGCTTGGTTGGGTCGCCATGATCACCTACGGCTCGCTTTATGCGCTCACGCCTTGGCTTTGGAAGCGCCCCGCACTGTATTCGGCGAAGCTAGTTGAATGGCACTTTTGGCTCGCCCTGTCCGGAACGGTTGTCTATGTCTTCGCGATGTGGAATTCCGGCGTGATCCAAGGTCTCATGTGGCGGACCTACAACGACACCGGCACCTTAAGCTATTCTTTTGTCGACTCGCTTGTCGCCATGCACCCCTACTACATCGCGCGCGCATTCGGTGGTCTGCTGTTCCTCGCTGGCGCGGTGATCGCTCTCTACAACATCGTCATGACAATCCGATCGCCTGTACCTGTCGCATCGGAATCTGCCTCGGACATTCCCTTGGGCCTTGAGCCTGCCGCACCAATCGCCCAAGCCGGAGAATAGAAAATGTTCAATTTTCATTATCGGCTTGAACGCAGTGCGATCGGATTTGTCCTCGCCATAATTGTCGTCGCCAGCATCGGCGGCTTCATCGAAATCGCTCCGCTGTTCACGATCGACGAGACCGTCGAAAAAGCGCCGGACATGCGGGTCTACACGCCACTCGAGATTGCCGGCCGCAACATCTACATCCGGGAAGGTTGTTATGCCTGCCATTCCCAGATGATCCGCACGTTGCGCGACGAGGTGGAGAGATATGGTCCGTATTCACTGGCGGTAGAGTCGAAATATGATCATCCCATGCTGTGGGGCTCGAAGCGAACGGGGCCAGATCTCGCCCGCGTCGGGGGAAAATATTCAAACGATTGGATGACTGCACACCTTAACAACCCGCGTGACGTGGTTCCGGAGTCCAACATGCCTGCCTATCGCTGGCTGCTACGCAACCAGTTGGAGACGGGTGACCTTGGCGAACACCTCTCTGCATTGCGGGCGGTGGGCTTGCCCTACACCGATGAGATGATCGCCAACGCGCCGAACGATGCCATCGGCCAAGCCAATCCAGACACAGATTTGGCCGCGGCAGTGACGGAGCGATATGGCGAGAAGACGGATGTAAGCCTGTTTGACGGCAATCGGGGCTCCGTCACCGAAATGGATGCGCTGGTGGCCTACCTTCAGATGCTCGGACACCTGACAGACGCCGCCCATACCACGCCGCAAAACGAGGTGGAATGAAATGACCATCGATCATGAAATGCTGACGGGTTTTTCCAAATCATTTGGACTGTTCTACCTGATCGCCATGTCGATCGGTGTGCTGGTCTACACCTACTGGCCGTCGAACAAGAGGCCTTTTGAACATGCCGCGAAAGCGGTGATATCCGACGAAGAGGATAAGCCATGTCTGTAGGCGAACGTGATCCATTCACTGGCCATCAAACGACCGGGCATGAATGGAACGGCATCAAGGAACTAAACACGCCAGTTCCGAGACCTGTGTACTTTTTCCTCATCACCATGGGCGTCTTCGCGCTGGGCTGGACCCTTCTGATGCCGAGTTGGCCGTATGGGACCGGGTATTTCAAAGGCTTGCTCGGCGTTGACCAGAAGCAGGCGGTCGCCAAATCGATCGAAGAGGCCACTTCCGAACGCGCGAACTGGATGACCCGGATCGAGAAGGAAGATCTCGCACAGATCCAGTCCGACGCCGACCTAATGCGTACTGTCCGCGAGGCCGGGCGCACGCTGTTCGGCGACAACTGTGCGGCCTGCCATGGGGCGAACGCAATGGGCAATAAGGGCTTCCCCAACATCGCAGAGTCACCAATGTTATGGGGCGACGATCCCCAAACAGTGTTGCAGACTGTGACAGTCGGCATCAATGGTGCCCATCCCAACACACGGGTTTCCCAAATGCTTGCCTTTGGCCGCGATGGGATGTTGACGCAGGAACAGGTTTCGCTGCTGGCAGGCTTTGTGACGTCGCTTTCCGACCCCGCTATGGTCACCGACAAAAACAATGAAGATATTGCGAAGGGACAAGACCTCTTCGCCACCAATTGTATCGCCTGCCACGGCAAAGACGCCAAAGGCTTGGTCGAGAGCGGTGCTCCCAACCTTACCGACCACTATTGGATCTATGGAGGAAGCCGCGGCGACATCTACCAAACCATCTTTTCCGGTCGCCAGGGCCACATGCCGAGCTGGGGTGCACGTCTCACGCCTGCGCAGATCAAGATCATCACGCTTTATCTTCTCGATTTAAGGAAAAACCGAGCCGAGACGACGGCGGGAGGTGCGTCATGAGCATCATCATCGCACGGCCAAAGCGCTGGATATTTCTCGTAATTGCTTTGGGATTGAGTGTGGTCATCCTGGCGAACATTCACCTCGTCTACGTTGCGTTTCAGTCGCGCCCTGACTGCGTCGACCACCTGAAGGTCAAAGGTCGGCAAGACGGCACGTACCGCGCGGCGGATTCAGCATGTTGAGTAAAGTCCGCACAGCCAAGCGACACAGGGAGAGCCTTCCAATGAATATTCCCGTAACCGTTCCGCCTCTTCCAAAGGCCGTCGACCGCAACAGGCATCTTTCACCGAGCGAAGCGTTCGCCTGGTTTGCGCAAGGCTGGCATGATCTGTGGACGGTCCCGTTCCCCAGCCTTGTCTATGGCGCTGGCGTCGCAATCATTTCGCTTGCAATCGCCGCCGGAATTCTCTTTTACAGGCTGGACTTTGCGCTCTTTCCCGCACTAGCGGGCTTCCTGGTGGTTGGCCCAGCACTTGCCACGGGCCTTTACGTCAAAAGCCGACGTCTGTCCAAGGGGTCGCCCGTCACGCTGGCCTCGATGCTTGTTCCTGAGCGCGGCACCAGCCAGCACGTCCTGTTCGTCGGAGCCGTCCTGTTGGGACTGATGCTGCTGTGGATGCGCGCCGCCGTGCTCCTTTACGCGCTGTTCTTTGGCTGGCGAGCCTTTCCCGGCATTGACCATATCGTCCCCATGCTGTTCGGCACGCCGATAGGTGTGGCGATGCTGGCGGTCGGCGTGGTAATCGGCGGCATTTTCGCCGCGTTCGCCTTTGCCATCAGCGTCTTCTCCATCCCCATGGTGCTGGACAAGAAATTCGACGCGTTTACTGCCATGGGAACGAGCATGTCGATCGTCTGGAACAATTTGCCAGTCATGCTGCTGTGGGGCGCAACTGTGCTGAGCCTCACCATGATCGCCTTGGTTTCAGGAATGATCGGCTTCGTCATTATTTTCCCATTGCTCGGTCATGCGACTTGGCATGCATACGTAACGATGCGTGACCCGGATTAGCGATATGACCTGCTGTACGCCCGCAACCACAATTGTATCGGCCGATGCCTTTCGCCCTTCAACCCCATCGGCCGAAGAATTCAGACTGGCAAGCCGGAGCATTGGCGACGGCATCCTGCAGACGGAAATCTCTGTCCCTTCGATCCACTGCGGCGGCTGCATCAATAAGATCGAGCGGGGACTGGCAAAGCTTGACGGCGTGCAGAACGTGCGGGTCAATCTGTCGAACAAACGTTTGGTGCTGCGCTGGCTGGACCATGAGACGCCTCCCGATGCGATTGGCGAGCTTAAGCGGCTCGGCTATGATGGGCATGTTTTCGATCCCACTGCCACGCCTGACGGCGAGCTTCCAAGGATGCTCAGGGCGCTGGCGGTTGCTGCATTTGCCTCCATGAACATCATGTCCTTGTCAGTCTCCGTCTGGGCTGGCGCAGAAGGTTCCACGCGAAACATCCTTCATTGGATTTGTGCCAGCATAGCCCTGCCCGCGCTCATCTATTCCGGACGGGTGTTCTTTCAATCCGCCTGGCGCGCGCTCCGGCACGGACAAACCAATATGGAAGTGCCGATTTCCATCGGCATCTCCGCAGCCTTCGCCCTCAGCGTCTACGACACCTATCACGGATACGAACACGCCTATTTTGACGCCGCAACGTCTTTGGTGTTTTTCCTATTGATCGGGCGTACGCTGGATTACGTCATGCGCGAGCGGACGCGCACGGCTGTGAAGGGGCTCGCACAACTGTCGCCTCGGGGTGCGCTGACGATCGGAGCCGACGGTGAATATGAATATCTCCCGTTGAAAGAGATTCGGCCGGGCACGCGTCTGTTGATCGCCGCCGGCGAGCGCGTTCCTGCCGATTGCGAAGTTGAGCGCGGTATCTCCGAGATAGACTTCTCTCTCGTCACTGGCGAAAGCGCGCCACGCCAAGTTGAATCGGGTGCAGCCCTGCACGCCGGAACATTGAATATCACCGGATCGCTGGTAGTTGTTGCCACAGCTGTTGCCGAAGATTCATTTCTCGCCGAAATGATAGGGCTGATGGAAGCCGCCGAATCCGGCAAGTCTGTTTATCAGCGTATTGCCGACCGTGCCTCCCGTCTTTACGCGCCGGCGGTCCACTTGACGTCGCTCCTCAGCTTCGTGAGCTGGATGATTTTTCAAGGGGATGTGCATCAGGCCGCGACAGTCGCCATTGCTGTTTTGATCATTACCTGCCCCTGCGCGCTCGGTCTTGCTGTGCCGATGGTCCAGGTGATGGCCGCACGCCGGCTTTTCGAAAGCAGGGTCATGGTGAAGGACGGGTCGGCAATGGAACGCCTCAATGAAATCGACACTGTCGTTTTCGACAAGACGGGCACGCTGACGCTGGGGCAGATGCGCGTCACGAACATCGGCGAGATTGACGGTTGGGCGCTCTCCGCAGCTGCGGAGCTTGCTTCCCACTCGCGCCATCCGAGCGCACAGGCGCTTCACGCGGCCGCGCCACACGTAAAGAGCCATCCCAGATTTCACTTTGACCAAGTACAGGAATTTCCCGGCCTCGGGCTGGAAGGCATTTCTCAAGGCAAGGTCTATCGGCTCGGGCGAGCGGCATGCGGGCGCAACGAAGATGGCGGGCAAATTCCGGCCGAGACGGTGTTTTCTTGCGATGGGCGAAAGCTCGCATCGTTCGTTTTCACTGACAGAATCCGGCCAGGCGCGCATTCCCTCGTCGAGAAATTACGTCACGCCGGAATTGTTATGGAGATAATATCCGGGGACAGCGAACCCGCGGTGCGTGAAATTGCTGATCAGCTGGGCATTTCGAATTACACGGCGGGCATCCTGCCGAGCGGGAAGCTTGAACGCATACAAATGCTGGCAAAGCAGGGCCGGAAGGTCCTGATGGTCGGTGACGGCTTAAATGATGCGCCCGCTCTCATGGCAGCGCATATATCTATGGCCCCCGCAACCGCCGCCGACGTTGGTCGCAACAATGCCGACTTTGTTTTTCTTCAAGACAGCCTTGAAACCGTGTTTGTTGCTTATCGCATCGCACGGGATGCAGCCAAATTGATCAGGCAGAACTTCGTTATCGCCATCGGCTACAACGTCGTGGCGCTGCCTGTCGCAATTCTCGGTCACGCAACTCCCTTTGTCGCGGCGATTGCCATGTCCCTGTCGTCCATAGTGGTTGTGGCCAACGCCTTGAGGCTTAAAGGTGAGCCGATGCAGGGAAAGACAAAGCCTTTGGGCTTCAAGTTGCGGTCGAGGGGAGTGGCAAAATGAGCGACTTCTTTTACTTGATTCCCATATCGCTGGTGCTTGGTATGGTTGGACTGATTCTATTTCTCTGGTCCCTAAAAAATGGGCAGTACGAGGACTTGGACGGGGCATCCGAGCGTATCTTATATGACGACGACATGCCTTCCCAGTAGCGACGAGAAACCACGGTAGTGCATTGTGGCGTGAAGTCTGTTTGGGCCGCCGGCAAAGGTGCTTCCCCAATGCAATTCTAAACTTGCATCAATCCGCATTTGGCTGCGTGCTAAAGAGTCCACGGCGAGCTAATTCGGAAATCCGCCTAAGTTGCTAGTAGTTTACAGCCGCCAACCCACTCAAATGACTGGTGCCGGGGGATCGGGCAGTGGCCCTAACTGACCCTTCGATGTGTCAGTGGATCTAGTTTGAATTTGATCCAACGCAGTGTGATGAATTTCACCATCGCTAATGTGATCGCAATAAGCTGCACTCGTAGGAGAATCCAAAAAGAGTAGACTCCGCTGGCAAGATTGCTGTTTGGCAATCGTTGGTTTTGTGGCTGATTGTCTCCCCTTTTGTCCCTGGTTAGGACTTGCAGTACAAGCAGCAAACTAAACTAGATCTCATGGAATTTCATATTAAGCGGTACCGCAGTGTTTACGGTCAGCGTCCACACGGCAATTAATGATCGCTTGTGGCAAAAGTGAGCTCAGATCACCATCAGAGTCTGGCTCGTAGGTCTCCGTGGGTTCTCGCATTCGCAGGAATTTTCACGGCCCGTGTCAACGCTTGGACAGCCGGCATCGCCATTGCGGAATTGGCTCTTTCGGTGATTTCCAATGACACGAGGCGTTTGTTACAACGCGACGTCTGCTCGATATCCGCGGTAGACTCAAATTCTGCCAAGAAACGCTGCTTCTTACGCTAAGCGCTTTCCGCAACTCGCCTGGCGCTGCCTTTTCTCGCCAGGCTGAGGCCAACAGCATAGCGCGTGGTTTACACACTAAGTCATTCTGGATAGACGGCCCTTGCCTCGCTCACGGGTACTATTTGTGATTGAAACCTTTGAATTTATATTGCTGTGTGTTGGTCGACAATCTTGAAAACGAACTACATCTGGAACCGCGACACAGCCATGCCCGCACGTGACATACCCGGCGTCCGGGGAAGGTTCCTCCAAGCCGCTCTCTCCTCCCGGTTTGAGGGGAGGAAAGGTTATGTCCTCGCGGCCGCAGCAGTCTTGGCTGCATTGTTACTCCGATTGGCAATGCAGGACCTTCTTCAGGACCGCGCGGTTTTCATTCTGTTCATTCCGTCGATCCTCGTCGCCTCTATCGCCGGGGGGATCGGGCCTGGCATAGCCGCGGTCTTTCTTTCTTTGCTATCCGGGTTCTATCTAGGCGGTGCCCAGTTTGACCAGACGCAAAACGTGGTTGCGTTTAGCATTTTGATTGTCGTCGGCCTAGTAATTGCATGGATGGGCGGGCTGCTTCACCATGCGAGACAAGTAACTGATAACATAGTCAGCGACCTCGACGCACGCGAAGCGCACCTCCGGTCGATTCTGGACACAGTACTCGATGCAACGGTCGTCATCGAAAAGGATGGAACAATCAGGTCATTCAACGCGGCAGCCGTTCGGCAGTTCGGCTACACCGAGGCCGAGGTCGTCGGCCGGAATGTCCGGATCTTGATGCCAGAGCCTTACCAACGGGAGCACGACGGTTACATAAGTAGGTATTTGAAAACGGGCGAAAAGCGCATCATCGGCATCGATCGCGTCGTCGTGGGCAAACGCAAGGATGGTTCGACGTTTCCGATGAAACTTGCAGTCGGAGAGATAAAGACCGGAGATAAAGTCTTCTTCACCGGATTCATTCGGGATTTGACCGAGCGCGAAGAATCCGCAGCTCGGCTGCATGAAATTCAGGGCGAGCTGGCACGGCTGGCGCGACTTAACGAACTGGGGGAAATGGCTTCGACGCTGGCCCATGAACTCAACCAGCCGCTGTCTGCCATAGCAAACTATGCCCAAGGATGCACACGACTGCTGCGCGACATGGATGATGCCCTCGCGTTGAAAATGCGCGAGGCTTTGGAAGAGACATCGAGGCAAGCCCTGCGTGCGGGCCAAATTATCAGGCATCTAAGGGAATTTGTAACACGCGGCGAGACCGACAAGATGCAACAAGACATACGCAAGCTGGTCGAGGAAGCTGGCGCTCTGGCGCTCGTGGGGTCGCGTGAACGCGGTATCAGGTCCGTGTTCGAGTTTGGTCCGGACGCCAAGTTCGTCATGGTCGACGGCGTGCAAATCCAACAGGTCTTGATCAACCTGATGCGCAATGCGATGGAAGCGATGCAGGACAGTGACAAACGTGACCTGCTTGTGCAAACGAATTTGGACGAGAACGGGTGGGTCGTGGTCGAGGTTGCTGATACTGGAGCCGGCATACCTGACGATATCGCCGCGCAGCTGTTCAAGCCCTTTATGACCACAAAGCCCGACGGCATGGGAGTTGGTCTTTCGATCTCCAAGCGAATTGTCGAGGCACATGGTGGCGGGATAACAGCAAGGAAGAATGAGAGCGGGGGTACCACATTCCGCTTCACGCTTCCGGCAATTGAGGATAGGCACCCAAATGGCGATTGACGACTACACTGTCCACGTTGTGGACGATGAAGAGGCCGTCAGAAAGTCTCTCGCGTTCGTGCTGACGATGTCCGGCTTCACCGTCCGCGTGCACGAGTCAGCAACGGGATTTCTTGCTACCGCACCAACAATCCGCAATGGCTGCCTGGTTACAGATTTGCGCATGCCAGACATGAACGGCGTGGAATTGTTGCGCAACTTGAAATTTGCCGACCTTCGTATTCCCTCTATCGTTATAACGGGGCATGGAGACGTGCCGATGGCCGTGGAGGCCATGAAGGCCGGGGCCTTGGACTTCATAGAAAAGCCGTTTGAAGACGAAGTCTTGATTGAAGCGGTAAAACGGGCGGCAGCACAACTAACTGAAACGGCGGATGAATCGGATGATGCTTCGACCATCCGGACCCGGCTGGAGGAGTTGACCGACCGCGAACGGCAAGTCCTCTCAGGAGTGGTGGCAGGACTCCCCAACAAAACCATCGCCTATGATCTGAATATCAGTCCACGCACGGTTGAGGTTCATCGTGCAAACGTAATGGCAAAGATGAACGCGAGGAGCTTGCCGGAGCTTGTACGAATGGCGCTCAGTGTGAAGCTCGACATCGATTAACTAAGAATACGGTCGGCGCCGATTTGACCTAACGCAATGCACATCCTCCAAAACACGATCAGGTATTTGGGCCATCTTCGCCGGCCACCGCCGTTCGGTAATGTTTAGAGGGAATGCAAATTGTCCAGTTCGATCCAGGTACTTGTTGTTGTTCCGGACTATGGATTGCGACGGTCGCTTGAATTTGCGCTCGAGGTCGAAGGCTTTGCGGTTCTCTCGTTCGACAACGTGAACTCTGCCCTCGTCTCGCCGAGTACCGCCCAGGGCAGTTGCGTCGTAGTGGACGAGGAAGCACTTTTGAACGACCCATTGGCGATGGCGGCGGTCCGACGATTCCAGAAGGCCGTATTGCTGCTCGTGGACCGCTCTCGACCCATGCCTGATATGCTCGGCGTAAGGGTGCTTCGAAAACCCATCCTAGGCAATGCGTTAATAACGGCCATTAGAATGACCGATATAGCTGGCGGTGCAGATCAATCTGCGTAGAAACCCGTAGGTACATAAACGAATTTCGCAGCATGATGATATCAGCGAGTGTTGTCCCATCATATTGAATGGGAGATCGACATGCTAGCCTACACCACAATTCCTGCTCAGCTCAGATCAGATGGCATCGATCGTCCAATCGTTCCATTACCGTTCGGTTCCGTCCATCTGCAACAAATTTCGTTCTTTGCTCCGGGCTCCGAGATTTACGCCCAGGGGGAAAAGGCGGGAAACATCTATCAGGTTGAGTTTGGTGCTGTCCGTGTCTATCGGTTACTCGCCGACGGTCGCAGGCAGATCAGCGCATTTTATTTATCCGGCGAAGTCTTCGGTCTCGAAGCCGATACAAACCACCATTTCTTTGCAGAAGCGATAACGGGTACAAGCCTCCGGTTGTTTCCGCGCTCGAAGTTCGGCGACATCTCCCAAGAACTGTTCTCGTTGACATTGCGCAGTCTTACGCGTGCACAAGAGCATTTGCTCGTTCTCGGCCGTCAGACGGCCGCCGAGCGCGTGGCTGCTTTCCTCCTCGATCTGGCCGAACGTCAAGGTGGATTGGAACAGGTAGAGCTTCCTATGTCACGCATGGACATAGGCGATTATCTTGGTCTCACTATCGAAACTATTTCCCGGGTATTTTCAAAGTTGAAGGACAAGGGAATTATCGCTCTTCCAACCCTGCGAAGCGCCGAGATTACAAAGTGGAACGCCCTTCGGGCAATGATTGAATAGACCAGCGTAGTCGATTGATTATGCTTGCGACGGTACCATGAGAAACTATCTGGCAGTCTGACGGGATGGGTAAGAAGCGCCCCTGCCGACCGCCACTCGGCCTATATTCTGACGTTTATCGCGGGTGCGGCGAATGCCGGAGGTTTTCTGGCAGTAAAACAGTACACCTCGCACATGTCGGTCATCGTGTCGTCGATGGCCGACAGCTTTGCTTTGGGGGGTGTCAAATTTGCACTTGCCGGATAGGTCGCATTTGTCTCGTTTGTCGCAGGCGCGCCGTTCGGCTATACTCGCCAATTGGGGCGGCAACAGTCGCTGCAAAGCAAATACGCCCTTTCCGATCTTGATCGAGGCCGTTCTTCTGCTTTGCTTTGGTTTTATGGGCAGCAACCTCTCGCAGACCGATGGCTGTTTGTCCCTGCGACCGTGGTGCTCCTACGCTTCATCATGGGCTTGCAAAACGCCGAAATCACCAAGCTCTCCAACGCTTGCATTCGGACGACCCACGTTACGGGGATTACCACAGATATGGGAATTGAACTGGGGAAGCTTTTCTATTGGAATATGGCGCACTACGACGTTGCCAAACCCTTGGTACGCGCGGACCGAGCGAAACTAAAGGTGCATTTATCGCTGGTGTTGCTGTCTTTGCCGGGGGCATCGTTGGCGCAATGGGATTCAGATTTGCGGGCCTTGGTGCGCGATCTTTCTAGCGCTCGTCCTTCTTCTTCCCTGAGTCGTCCCGGTCGCAGAGCCTCAAATGGTTAGGCGACGGTGAGCAAATTCTCAACCGCGTGCACGCCGGATGCCGACCATGCTGCCCGCGCCGCGACGCTACGCTCCGCCCAAACCTTCACATGCCCTTCGAGAACTACCCTGCCAGAATCATCGACTGCCACTCGAATATCGGATGGTTCAATCCGGGCACTTCTCTTCAACGCATCCTCAATCCGCTTCTTCACGTCGAATGACGACACATGAGGTCTGACTTGAATATTGTTGGCAACGTCGAAAACACCTGCCAGCCCTCGAACCGCTTCCGTCGCAGCAATTTTTTGATAGTTCCATTCGACTGTGCCAGTGAGTACCACCCATCCATCATCGACTTGAACCTGAACGGCCCCATCAGGGATAGCGGCGCTCCAACTGAGAATATTCAAAGCACGCTTGGCGATCTCCTCGTCAGCCATACGATGACTACCCACTGGGCGTACTTCCATATCCTGCGCAATCCCGCGAACTCCCTTGACGCGACACACGACATCGGCCGCGGTGTTCTTTTCCATGTAAGTGGGCACATGACCCGTCAGCGTGACGACTCCACTTTCGACCGAGATACCGATGTTTGCAGCGTTAAGGCTTGGTTCGAATTCAAGTTCGTCGAGGATGTTCTGGCGCAAAACCATGTCGTTCATCGTAGTGATCCTTTGAGCAAACGGCCAATGCCGAGGCTCCATTCTCACTTCGCGTGACGGCAGGGGCATTGATCAAGGTCAAAGCGTAACGGCCCCGTTACCATTAACGATCCTCGTAGTCGAGATCAGCTATTTGGGACTGTCGGCGGTCGGAAATTATTATCTCGACAGCTAACGGACAGCTTGTTCGAACTAAGAACGTTTCACCGTGCCGCTCCCGGACGCGGGGAAAAAGGAAACGACCTATGAAAACTCAGACTGTCGCCGCACTCTCAATCCTTCTGCTAACTCCAGCCGTTGCCTTGGCAAGCCCTGCATGCACCAAGGAGCCAAAGACCAAGTGGATGTCCGAGACGGCCATTCAGAAAAAGATCGCCGATCTCGGCTACAAAGTGAAGACCTTCGAAACGACGGGAAGCTGCTATGAGATTTATGGTTGGAATAAGGAAGGCAAGAAAGCCGAGGTCTATTTCAATCCGATGACCGGCGAAATTGTCAAATCCGAAATCGACGGATGACGCATGTTGTACCACTTCTCGGTTGACGTGGAGGGTGCACGCCCCTCCACAGGAGCCACGATCAAGGTATGGGATCCTGTTGTTCGGCTCTTCCACTGGATTGTTGTGTGCGGTGTCATCCTCAATCTTTGGATTCTTGAGGAGGGGAAGTATTGGCATCGGGTGACGGGATACGTCATTGCGGCGGTGTTGACTGTCCGTCTTGTTTGGGGCGTTGTAGGAACACGCTACGCGCGTTTTTCGGAGTTTTTCCCGACCCCGAACAAGATTGTGGGGCATCTGGGTGAATTAAAGCAGGGCCGCCCCAACCGTCACATCGGCCATTCCCCGCTGGGAGCCGTCATGATGCTTGCGCTCATGGGGTTGCTTGCCTTTAGCTGTTCGACTGGCTGGCTGATGGGAACAGATATTTTTTGGGGAAACAAGCTCATCAAATCCTTGCATGCGCTCTCGGGCAACATGATTATGGTTCTGGCGTTGTTGCACGCAGTATCCGCTATCGTTGAAAGCTGGCGGCTGAGGGAAAATCTGGTTTGGTCGATGGTCACGGGCAAAAAGCGACGGTGAGGCACTATGCGGGTCCTGCTGATAGAAGATAGCGTGCGCCTGTGCCAGCTGATCAGCGAGATTCTGCGAGATGCGAATTGGCAGGTGGATGCATTTGCAACCGGTGAAGACGCACGCCATGCCATGTCGGGAGCCGAGTATGATATTGTACTGCTCGATCTCGGATTGCCCGATGAAGACGGCCTCGAAACGCTCGGATCCTTGCGAAGGTTGGGACACCAAATCCCTGTTTTAATACTGACAGCGAGAAGTACGATCGATGAGCGGATCGTCGGTCTCGACGCCGGTGCCGACGATTATCTCGCCAAACCTTTCAACAATGGAGAACTTCTAGCCCGGATGAGAGCCTTGCTGCGTCGCCCTCCCCAGTCGATGATGCCGGAGCTCGCATTCGGGAAGCTGACACTCAACCTCGCAACGTCATTGGTCAATTGCGGCAGCGAACCAATATCCCTTGCCCCGCGGGAATGCGCAGTGCTCGAACATTTGATGCGCAATGCGGGTCGTGTCCTTCCCAAACGAAAACTGGAAAGCGCATTTTCTGAATTCGGAGACGAGCGCACGTCGAACGCAGTGGAACTGGCGATATCCAGATTGAGGAAAAAGCTGGAATACTTCGACACAGCACTCGTCGTCGAAACAATCAGAGGCGTAGGATATATGTTGCGTGAAAGCAATCCTTGATGCGACGATCCCAACCTCTTGGGCAGATTGTGGCCCGACGTATCGTCCTTTTTGCAATCCTGGCAATGCTCGCGCAGTTGCTGATCGTCCTTGCCGATTACTATTGGAACGACGAGGAACTTGGCAGGCTGCTCGTTGAACAAGAGGTATCTGAACTTGCTAAAGGTATCGGAACGGGTGGTACGTCGCCAACGTTTGATCTCCCGCCAGAACTGTCTGATCGTTATGGCAGCCAGACAACCGGATATTTTGCCCGAATTCGCGACGGATCGGGACGGATCCTGTTTTCAAACTGCACGGACCAATGTGCTGAACATTTTCTTCCAGTCGATTTGAAAACTCCAGATTTTTGGCTTCGAATTATCGAGCCCGGCAAACCGCTCACGCTTGCCGGCGGCGAAACAGTCGAAATCACGCAAAAGCCCTTTGTCGTAGAAATCGCGACCATCGGCGATCCTGTCACCCGAGTGAATGCTGTCCTGTCGAAGGAAGTGATCGATCATATGATTGTGCCTATGGGCATTCTCGTCATCTTCGTACTTGGCGCGACACTGTTGTCGATAACCACGGCGCTGCGTCCGGTGCGGGGGGCTGCAAGAGAAGCGGCAGCCATCGACGCCGCCGACCCTCAATCACGACTCGACACCGTAGGGATGCCGCTTGAGGTGGCGCAACTGGCTGCGGCAGTAAATGAAGCATTTGACCGCGTCCGCCATCTCATGCAAGCCCAAAAGCTGCTGACTTCCGCCATAGCACATGAAGTCCGAACCCCCTTGGCGGTCATCAAGCTGGAACTCGAGCAAATAGTTCATCCGCGCGCGCGAAAGGCCGAAAAAGACCTCGACGAACTGGTGCAATTTGTGCAGCAGTTATCAGCATTGGGAAATCTGGACGGAGTAGACCGCAAGCAATTTCTGTCGACAAACATCAACAAGCTCACAGAAGAGCTGGTCGAAAGTCTTGCTCCTTGGGTATATCAGACGCGTCATTCAATTGCTTTCGAACAGCGCGGTCAACTGATCGTACCTGCCGTTGGAAGCTTGATACGGGACGCGTTGCGGAATTTGATCGAGAATGCCGTCAAACATACCGAGGCGGGCACATCGATCACAGTTAGAGTCGACGAAAACGGCACCGTTGGCGTTTATGATAATGGCGGTCCTCCACGGTGGCCTGAGACCCCCGTCAAGCGTGATGATGGAAACGTGCGTGGCATTGGACTGGAAATCATCAACCGGATTGCAACGATACATGGTTCCGCATTCCGGTTCGAGCAGACGCGCAACGGCAGGAACGCAGTCATCTCCTTTCCAATACCCAGCCGAAGGTCAGCCAACGGTGATGTCAGGTTAAGTCTTTGAAGACAAAGCTTGGTGGATGCCGGACTTCAGGCGGCAACACCGGTGACGGATTTCCAGTGTGCAAGTGCCGCTTATGCGATGGAGGTGGATTGCAAGGGCGGTGCGTCTTGTCCGAGGCGGCACGAAGAGATTACGGATCGCGGAGAAAGCTGAGAGGAACGGTTCAAGGCTTCCCGATGATCGAAATGTTTGCATCACCCGCTCCCGTTTTCGCAGCGGCAGATGCGAATTCTCCGCTCGATGTTTAATCCCGTGGGGGACGGTGCTCGAGGGTTGGCATGATCTGGCGTTTTGCGGCGGCGTAAGATCGCAGCTTGTCGGGGATGATCCGCTTTGGCGGCTACGCCCTGCTTTTCAGCAAACGAACAAGCAAGCGTTTGGCAGCCTTGGTATTGCGGCGGTTCTGAACGATCTGGTCGAGCACGTAGCCATCTTGATCGACGGCACGCCAGAGTCAGTGTTTCTTGCCGGAGATGGTGATGACGACACCAGGTACGGCAATCCGGCTCTCGATAGAAAGATCCGACAAGGTACTCGAAATTGCCGTCGTCTTGCTGTCGCTTCCAGCCCCAAGAGGACGGGTCAATGAAACTGGCATTTCTCCGGGTGGCAAGCGCGATAACCATGGCCGCGATTGTCGCAACGATTCCCTTCGTGAGCAGCGGGATATCGAAGGAGGCCAGTTCATACGGCGGGACCGAACTCGGGACCGTTCCTGAATTTCATCCAGAGCTCGGCATGGGTTGGCTGCGGGGATATCTTGATCCGAAGGCTCTTCCCAACAGCCTTGTGTTGATCCCCCGGCCGCCGGAACCCAGTTCTGCAGCGCAGCGCCAAGACGACGACATCGCCCAGAGGACGTTCGCTTTGCGCGGTACGCCAAGGTTCACCTTGGCAGAAGGAGATTTCGATCTGAAGTTTTCGAGCCTGATGAGCGACTTCTCCTGCGCATCGAACACGCAAATCGCGGAAGAGAACGCTCCGTATCTCTCAACCCTGCTGCGGCGATCGGTCAGCGACATCGGGCTGTCGACCTACACCGCCAAGAACTACTATCATCGCAAGAGGCCGTTTCAACAGAACCATGAACCCATCGGCCTGCCGACGTATCAGGCCGACTTGGAAAAGGACCCCTCTTATCCGTCTGGTCACACCGCGATCGGTTGGGGCGTAGCACTCATCCTTTCGGAAATAATGCCCGATCGTGCGGACGAACTTCTGGCGCGGGGCCGCGCTTTCGGCGAGAGCCGGATGGTCGTCAACCATCATTGGTACAGCGACGTGGTCTGGGGGCGCTTCATGGGGGCGGCCACCGTAGCCCGCCTACACGCAGACCCGGTGTTTCGGGCAGACATGGAGGCCGCAAGGGCGGAGGTCGCCTCGATACGAACGAAGGGACTGGCCCCAACGCATGACTGCAAGGCCGAAAGTTCGGCGCTTGCTCTCGGCTTCCAGGCAAGTGAAACAACGGCAATCGACATCTTGCTGGAACCAGACGCGGTGATGCTTCAACACGCTAAGGCCAATAACGCACGCCTGCTCAGTGTTTTCCCGAAGGGCTTTCCGCTCGATGTGACACACACCCCCCACATCACGCTCATTCAGCGCTTCGTACGGACGTCCGATCTCGACAAAGTGTATGCCGCGACCAACTCAGTGCTGGCGAAATCCAACCTGAGCGAAATGAAGCTCGAGGCGATCAAATACTACTACATTCCAAGCGGCGACACGGGCGTTGCTGGCATCGTGATTAAGCAAACCCCTGCATTGATCAAGCTGCAGGCAGACCTGATCGAAGCCGTCACGCCATTCACGATGGACAACGGGGATTCATCGGCGTTCTTCACCACCCCCGATGACCCGTTGATCGATCCGCTCCTGATCGAATACGTTGCCGGGTTCGTTCCAAAGGCCTCGGGAGAGCGCTTCAACCCACACGTTTCAACAGGAGCAGCTCCGCAACAGTATCTTGATCAAATGGTCGCCGAACCATTCGAGTCGTTTGCGTTCTCGCCTGCCGGAGCAGCGGTCTATCAATTGGGGCAGTTCGGAACCGCGGCAGTCAAGCTCAAGCAAATCGATTCTGCGAAATAGTACGTGGGCGACACGGAGGCCAACATGAATCCAGCCTACATTCCGGCATTCTCGGCCCTGGCAGGAGCGATGATCGGTGGACTGACATCTCTGTCGACATCCTGGTTCACGCAGCACACGCAGTTTCGCAACGCGATACGGCATGAAGAAAGGGAGAAGCTTGAAACACTGTATCGCGACTTTATCGACGAAACTGCGGTTCAGTTTGCAGATGCACTCGTCCACCAGATTGAAGGCGAAGATGTCAGCAAAGTTGTTCGGCTCTACGCCCTGGTTGGACATATGCGCGTGGTTTCGACCCGTGCCGTGATCGATGCCGCTGTGCGGATCGAAAGCCTCATTCTTGATACCTACCTGGAGCCCAACCGCACGGTCATCGAGCTGCGCGACTATGCTCGACATGGTACGATGAAGAATCTCCTGACAGAATTCAGCGAAGCCTGCAGGGATGATCTGGCCGCGCGAATTCGATAGCGCAACCCTGCCCGTCAGACCGGACGCGAAGACCCGGTCGGACGCACATTGTTAGTTGTTGCCCTTTCCGGCTGAGGTCATCGCGTCCATTACGCGATCCAGGCTGAAGCTGCCAGGCTTCTGGCGCGGCGGGAACTCCTGGAAGCTCGAAATCCATTGGGCGACATAGGCCGCAGCGGGGGACAAAGCAAACATCCGCTCTGCGGCCCACTGTGGGTGACCGGTCGATTCATCGGACGCCCGCTCGAAGGGGTCCATGCGCAAATTGGTGAGCATCGGCCAGCGAAGCTCCTCGAATGGAGTTTCCCAGACCTTGATACCGACGGAGTTCTGCCTGAGGAACGAAATTTTCCAGTCGTCATAGCGCAGCGCTGCGACACTGCCTCCATCTGTCCAGTATAGGAACTCGTGACGTGGCCAGTCCTTCTCATTATCTTTCAGTGAAGGTAACAGGTTATAGCCGTCGAGGTGGACCTTATAGGTCATGTCGCCGATCTTCCGGCCGTTGAGTAAGTCCTCTTTGACGGTTGAATCGCCTGCGGCCGCGAGCAGCGTCGGGATCATATCCTCATGCGCACCGACCTTGTTGACCGTGGTTCCGGGCTTGATGACACCCGGCCAGCGGATGAAGGTCGGAACGCGGAAACCACCCTCCCATTGCGTGTTCTTCTCGCCGCGGAACATGGTCGTACCGCCGTCGGGCCAGTTGAAGAACTCCGCACCATTATCGCTCGAATACATGACAATCGTGTTGTCCTCGACGCCAAGTTTCTTCAGTTCCGCCAACAGCTCGCCAACCTGGCCATCGTGTTCGACCATGCCGTCGGCGTAGGTGCCAAGCCCGGTCTTGCCCTGGCTCTCCTTCTTGAGGTGGGTGAATACGTGCATGCGGGACGAGTTCCACCAGACGAAGAATGGCTTCTTGTCAGTATTCACCGCCTTGTCCATGAATTTGATAGCACCGGCGGTGACTTCCTCGTCGACGGTCTCCATCCGCAGTCTGCTAAGCGGGCCGGTGTCCTCGCACTTCTGCTTTCCAACCCTGCCGAAGCGAGGATCGACGGTCGGGTCGTCCGTGTCGGTCGCGAAGCAATGCAGTACGCCGCGCGGACCAAACTGGGCTTTGAAGGTCGGGTTCTTGGGATAGTCGACGTTCTCCGGTTCCTCTTCCGCGTTGAGGTGATAGAGATTGCCGAACCACTCATCAAAACCGTGAACCGTCGGCAACATGTCATTGCGGTCCCCGACATGATTCTTTCCGAACTGTCCGGTCGCGTAACCAATCGGCTTCAGCAGCTCGGCGATTGTGGGATCTTCCTTCATCAAACCCTCGGGTGCGCCTGGCAAACCGACCTTTGTCAGGCCCGTGCGGATCGGCGACTGTCCGGTCAAGAAGGCCGCGCGACCAGCGGTGCAGCTTTGCTGACCATACCAGTCGGTGAAAATCGCGCCCTGCTGTCCAATGCTGTCGATGTTGGGCGTCCGGTAACCCATTATGCCTTGGTTGTTGGCGCTGATGTTGAACTGCCCGATATCGTCGCCCCAGATGATCAAAATATTGGGTTTAGCGTCCTGCGCCCAAGCATGGGTGGTCGTGAAAGCGCAACCGACAAGGAGCGCGGCACTAAGCGCGCGTAAACCGGCGAGAGTTTTAAATTTCATGAGTTCCTCCTCCTCCGCCAACATTTGGCCGCGAAATAGTACACTAAAAAAACAAAATACATCTTGGATTTTGCAGAATGTCTGAGTGCTATAATTAAAGGTAAATTGCGAGAAATATCAATGGGAAGAACATTTTTATGGTTGAATTGACGCATAACTTCCCGTCTAGGCAAATATAATCCGCCTTAAAATTCAACAATTACAGCAGGGAAAGTAAAATTTATTGAGCATTTCCGCGAAAAAAGAAGGGCACGCCGGAGCTTTCTTTTAGACTTCAGGGAATTCGGCGATGCACCGGCACGACATTTAATGGCAGAAATGACGTGAGACGAAGCG
>NZ_FNJP01000012.1:0-3236 GCF_900104165.1 Phyllobacterium sp. YR620 | reverse complement strand
ACCTGAAGGTCACAGGTTCAAATCCTGTCCCCGCAACCAACATCACAACAAAACAACCCACACAAAAGCCCGGCATCCCCGGGCTTTCCTGCGTTTATAGGTCCAGTTCTTTCAGCCAGGCAACACTTGCCTGCACGATGACATTGATCGGTTCCGCCACGTCCTGGCGCAGGACGCGAGGCTCATCAACCGGCGCCTCGAGCGTCGCCAGTTGACTGGCGAGCATGGTAACCGGCATAAAATGCCCGGTGCGTTTGGCCATGTGCTCATGCAACACGTCCTCGCTGCCATCGAGGAACACGAAAGCCAGCGGCCCCGCAGCAGCCTTGCGCAAGCGGTCGCGATAGACTTTCTTCAATGCCGAGCACGAAACGACGATACCGTCTTCGGCCGCTGCCAACGTCGCGCCGATCTGGTCAAGCCACGGCCAGCGGTCGTCATCTGTCAACGGCGTGCCTGCCGCCATCTTTGCCACATTGTTTGCCGGGTGCAGGCGATCGCCTTCAAGGAATGGCAGCCCGAGAGCGTCGGCAATGCCGGCGCCAACGGAGGATTTTCCGGAGCCGCTCACACCCATGACGATAACGCGAATCATACCGAGGCCGTTATCCCGCCATCGACATGCAGGACCTGGCCGTTGACGAAGGAAGAAGCGTCACCCGCAAGAAACACCGCCGCGCCTACCAATTCATCGACATCGCCCCATCGGCCCGCGGGCGTACGCTTTTCCAGCCACGCCGAAAAATCCGCATTGTCCATAAGCGCCTGATTGAGCGGAGTCTTGAAGTAGCCGGGCGCAATGGCGTTGATCTGCAAACCGTGCTTCGCCCAGTCGGTGCACATGCCGCGGGTCAGGTTCCGCACCGCCCCCTTCGTCGCCGTATAGGGCGCGATCGACGGGCGCGCGAGCTCGCTCTGGACAGAACCAATGTTGATGATCTTGCCTCGGCCGCGCTTTATCATATGCCTGGCAACAGATTGGCCGGCGTAAAATACGCTTGAGATATTGGTCTGCAGCAATTGCTGCCATTTATCCTCGGGAAAATCCTCGAGCGGTGCGCGAAACTGCATGCCGGCATTGTTGACAAGAATATCGATCGGCCCAATATCCGTTTCGATCGCATCGACCCCGGCCTTTACCGCGGCAAGATCGGTTACATCGAATGTCGAGGCATAGGCCTTAAGCCCCGCGGCCGCGAGTTTACCGACGGCGGCGTCGACCTTTACCCTGTCGCGCCCATTGATGACGACCGCCGCACCGTGCTCGGCGAGACCCTTGGCAAGCGCGAAGCCAATGCCCTGGCTCGAACCGGTGACAAGGGCAAGCCGTCCTTCAAGATTGAACAGCGGATAGGGCATTCTTTCGTTCCTCCACGCGGACGCCTGAAAATAACGCCAGGCCTTCCTATATCAAGTCTTCGAATCGGCGGCGATGTTCGCATAGACGGCCATGGCGGCGAAACCTATTCGGGTCAAATCGAGAGAAGCGGCGCAATTTCACGTTGAACGCGACTGCTCCTATGCTATTGGTTCGGCCAAACGGAGAGAGATATATCACATGACCCTGCACCAGAACCTTATCAACGGCGAGTGGTTCGGCAGCGATGCCGTTGCCAACGTCAATCCCTCGAATACCAATGATGTTGTTGGCGAGTACGCACGCGCCAGCGCTGAAGATACAGTTCGGGCCATCGCGGCGGCAAAGGCAGCGTTTCCCGCCTGGTCGCGTTCGGGCATTCTCGAGCGTCATGCGATCCTGCGCAAGACTGCCGATGAAATCACGGCGCGCAAGGACGAACTCGGCCGCCTGCTCTCGCGGGAGGAGGGCAAGACACTCGCGGAAGGGATCGGCGAGACGCTGCGCGCCGCCCAGATTTTCGATTTTTTTGCCGGCGAAGTTCTGCGGCTTGCCGGTGAAGTGATTCCGAGCGCCAGGCCGAACATCGGCGTCGAGATTACGCGCGAACCCGTCGGGGTCGTCGGTATTATCACGCCGTGGAATTTCCCGATTGCCATTCCGGCGTGGAAGATCGCGCCGGCGCTCGCCTATGGCAACACGGTCGTGTTCAAGCCGGCCGATCTTGTACCCGGCTGCTCCTGGGCCATCGTCGATATTCTGCACCGCGCCGGCCTGCCCAAGGGCGTTCTCAATCTCGTCATGGGCAAGGGGTCGGTCGTCGGTCAGACGATTCTCGACAGTGCCGATGTCCAGGCCATCACTTTCACGGGATCCGTCGGCACCGGAAAGCGCGTCGCCGCAGCTTCGATCGAGCATATGCGCAAGTTCCAGCTGGAGATGGGCGGCAAGAATCCGTTCGTCATTCTCGACGACGCGGACCTCAACGTTGCAGTCGAGGCAGCCGTCAACAGCGCCTTCTTTTCGACAGGGCAGCGCTGCACGGCCTCGTCGCGCATCATCGTCACCGAAGGCATCCACGACAAATTCGTTGCCGCCGCGACAGAACGCTTGAAGGGGCTTGTGATCGATGATGCCTTGAAGGCGGGCACGCATATTGGCCCGGTGGTCGACCAGGGCCAGCTCGATCAGGACATGAACTATATCGAGATTGGAAGGAGCGAAGGCGCAAAGCTGGCGTTCGGCGGCGAACGGCTCAACCGCGAGGCCCCGGGCTTTTATCTGCAGCCTGCGCTTTTCACCGAAGCCACCAATCAGATGCGCATTTCGCGCGAAGAGATTTTTGGCCCCGTCGCCAGTGTCATTCGCGTCAAGGATTACGAAGAGGCCCTACATACCGCCAATGACACGCCGTTCGGCCTGTCGTCCGGCATAGCGACGACAAGCCTGAAGCACGCAACACATTTCAAGCGCAACGCCGAGGCCGGCATGGTGATGGTCAATCTGCCGACCGCAGGTGTCGACTTCCATGTGCCGTTTGGCGGGCGCAAGGGGTCGAGCTACGGCCCGCGCGAGCAGGGCAAGTATGCGGCAGAGTTTTATACGACAGTAAAGACAGCCTATACGCTGGCTTGATTTCTCGGTCGCATCTTTGTGACAGCTTTGGTTTTCACAGGCGCTGCCATGGCAGCGCCTGTTTTCGTTGGGCTTTTTCGATTAGCCGCGATCGCTTATCCACAGCGTTGGTTGGTGGTTGGAAAAAGTTTGGAGAAATTGAAAAAGGCGTGTTGACAGTTTTGTTGGGTGGGGTCTATATACCGGCACAACGAGGGCGGGGCGCCGCTGGCGGTTGCTGAATGCGCCCTAAGGTTTGCAGGAT